>DASUTB010000096.1:0-28025 GCA_036374835.1 Jiangellaceae bacterium
AACCGGATCCTCGGCAGGGCCTGACCTAAGACCGAATGACCATTCCGTTTTGCTCGGGGCGATCGGCTCGCCGTCCCAAATGAGCAGAAGTGGCGGCGGCACGCGATACTGGACGCGTGAGTGACCTGCCACGCAAAGCGGCCAGCCGGACGGCCAAGCTCGCCGCTTTGCCGTTCGGCATCGCGGGGCGGGCGACCATCGGGCTCGGCAAACGGCTCGGC
Source organism: Jiangellaceae bacterium (assembly GCA_036374835.1). Lineage (GTDB taxonomy): Bacteria > Actinomycetota > Actinomycetes > Jiangellales > Jiangellaceae > DASUTB01. Next base: position 222 of record DASUTB010000096.1, read on the forward strand.
GGACGTCCTGCCGAGGCGGTCAGCAGCGAGGTTCAGCAGCGCACCGCCGAGCAGATCTTCCGCGTGCTCGGGGAGCTCAAAGGCGGCGCGATGAAGTTCGGCCAGGCGCTGTCGATGTTCGAGGCTGCCATGCCGGAGAGTCTCGTCAGCCCGTACCGGGCCACTTTGACCAGGCTTCAGGACGCGGCACCACCGATGTCCGCGACCGTCGCGCACAAGGTGCTCGAGGAGCAGCTCGGCTCCGGCTGGCGCGAACTGCTCGTCGAGTTCGACGACCATCCGGCCGCGGCCGCCTCCATCGGCCAGGTACACCGCGCCACCTGGCACGACGGCCGCGAGGTGGCAGTCAAGATCCAGTATCCCGGTGCCAGCGATGCGCTGCGCGCCGACCTGTCGCAAGTCAGCAGGCTCGGCCGCATCGCGGGCTCGGTGGTTCCGGGCATGGACATGCGCGCACTGACCGACGAGCTCACCGACCGCATCACCGAGGAACTCGACTACCGGATGGAGGCCGACGCTCAGGACGGCTTCGCGCTGGCCTATGACGGCGATCCGGAGTTCGCCGTCCCGAAGCTCGTCCAAGGCACCGAGCAGGTGCTCGTCTCCGAGTGGCTCGATGGACGGCCGCTCTCGTCGATCATCGCGGAAGGCTCGCAGGAGGAACGCGACCGCACCGGACTGCTCTACGTCCGGTTCCTCTTCTCCGGCCCGGCGCGGGCCGGCATGCTGCACGCGGACCCGCACCCGGGGAACTACCGGATCACACCGGACGGCCGGCTCGGTGTCGTCGACTACGGTGCCGTGGCACGGCTGCCGGACGGGCTGCCGCCATCCGTCGGCCAGCTCATGCGGCGGGCGCTCGCCGGGCAGGCCGAGGAGATGCTCGAAGGCTTGCGCGAGGAGGGCTTCGTCAAACCGCACATCACGCTCGACCCGGACGAGCTGTACGACTATCTCGCGCCGTTCCTCGAACCCGCCGCGACGGCGCGGTTCCGCTTCACCCGTGAATGGATGCGTGCGCAGTTCACCCGCATCAACGACCCGCGGCGGCCCGGCTACACCATCGGGCTCAAGCTCAACCTGCCGCCGTCCTACCTGCTGATCCACCGGGTCTGGCTCGGCGGCATCGCGGTGCTGTCCCAGCTCGACTGCGAGGCGCCGTTCCGCGACGAGCTGGAGCGGTGGCTGCCCGGATTCGCCGAGGACGGCTAGCCGTCTCACCTTGATAACGACGTAGGCCCGAAACGGACGGCGGTCGTCATATGAACTAGCATCGCCATCACTTCGCGACCGAAGAGACTTGAGGAGATAACCATGAGATCGAAGATGACACGCGTCGCCGTGCTCACTGCCGGCCTGGCGTTCGCGCTGACCGCATGTGGCGACGACAACGGCGACGACGACAGTACTGGCGGCGAGAACGGAGACGAGGCTTCCGCCGAGGACCTCAACCTCATATCCGAGGGCACGCTCACGGTGTGCTCGGACCTGCCCTACGCCGTGTTCGAGTTCGAGGACCCGGACGCACCGAGCGGCTACTCCGGTTTCGACATCGACCTCATGCAGGAGATGGCCGACCGGCTCGATCTGGAGCTCGAGGTCATCGTGACGTCGTTCGATGCGATCGAGAGCGGGACGGCGATGGCCGCCGATCAGTGTGACCTTGCGGCATCGGCGATGACCATCACCGAGGAGCGGGCGGAGAACATCGCGTTCAGCGACCCGTACTTCGAGACCGGTCAATCGCTTCTGGTACCGACGGACGGTGAGGCCACCTCGCTCGAGGACTTCGGTGGGCTTTCGCTCGGTGTCCAGGCCGCCACGACGGGTGAGGATTACGCCGAGGAGAACGCACCCGAGGACACCGAGATCGTCGGCATGCCGGACGACCCGACGCTGCGCCAGGCGATCGAGGCGGGCTCGATTCAAGGAATCCTGCAGGACTTCGACACCAACCTCACGATCACCGACGAACTTGAGGGTTATGAGATCGCCGAGGTCTACGAAACCGGCGAGGAGTACGGCTTCGGCATGAAGCCCGAGGGCAAGGAAGCGCTGCTCGAACAGGTCAACACGCTGCTCGGCGAGATGCGTGAGGACGGCACTTACGACGAGATCCACTCGGAGTACTTCAGCGCCAACTGATCAGGCACGACACGGTGACGGGGCGGTCGCCCGTGGGCCGCCCCGTCATTTATCAGACGAGGAGCCTGTAGTGCGTAAACGCACGCGGCAACGACTGATACGCGGCGCGATGTACGTATTGCTGGTCGCGATCGTCGTCTTCGTAGCCATTTTCGCGGACTGGGACAACCTCCAACGTCAGTTCTTCCAACCCGACATCGCACGGGAACTGTTCCCCGATGTGGTCCTGATCGCAGCGACGAACACGATCAAGTTCACGGCGATCGCGTTCGTCGGCGGGTTCACGATCGGCCTGTTCCTGGCGCTGATGCGGCTATCCCCCGTGGCGCCGTACCGATGGCTGGCGACGATCTACATCGAGGTGTTCCGCGGCATACCGGCACTTCTGACGATCTTCGCAACGACGCTCGTGCTTCCAATCGCGCTGAATGTGCGGATTCCGGGATTCGCAGGCATGAGCAGCTTCGCGGCCGCCGGAGTGGTCGGTCTAATCATCGTCGCCGCCGCCTACTTCGCCGAAGTCTTCCGTGCCGGCATTCAGGCGGTGCCGAAGGGTCAGACCGAAGCCGCTCGCTCGCTCGGCATGTCGCCGTCGCGCACCATGATCTCGATCGTGCTCCCCCAAGCGATCCGGACGGTGATCCCGCCACTGACCAACGAGTTCGTCCTGCTCATCAAGGACACGGCGCTGATCTTCCTCGCGGTTGGCGGCATCGCCGCGGACCAGGAACTCACCGCGTTCGCCCGCGATGAGATCCAGCAATTCGGGAACGCCACACCGCTGATCGTGACGGCAATCATGTACTTGATCATTACGATACCGCTCACCCAACTGGTGGCATGGATGGAGCGACGCGGCCAGCGTTCGGGCGCATCCGCGCGCCCAGGCGCACTGGCCAAGCTGAGGCAGTTGAGCAAGCAAGGAGGCCTTGGCGCGCGATGATCGAGATGACCCCACTGCGCGGACTGCGCCCGGACGAGCCGGCCATCAAGACGGTCGGGCTACGCAAGAGCTTCGGCGAGCTGGAGGTCCTGCGCGGCATCGACCTGGCGGTTCACGCCGGTCAGGTCGTCTGCGTGGTCGGCCCCAGCGGCTCTGGCAAGTCAACGCTGCTGCGCTGTGTGAACCTGCTCGAACAGCCGACAGGTGGTCAGATCTTTGTCGAAGGGGTGGACATCACCGACCCGAACGTTGAGATCGACGCCGTTCGGACGCGGATCGGCATGGTGTTCCAGCAGTTCAACCTGTTCCCGCACCTCAGCGTGCTGAAGAATCTCACCATCGCCCAGCGTCGGGTGCTCAAGCGCAGCCAGGCCGAGGCAGACAAGATCGCACGCAAGCAACTGGACCGAGTCGGCTTGTCGGACAAGGTCGACGCCTACCCGGCGCAGCTGTCCGGAGGGCAACAGCAGCGGGTGGCGATCGCGCGGGCGCTGTCGATGAACCCGGACATGATGCTGTTCGACGAGCCGACGTCCGCTCTCGATCCGGAACTCGTCGGTGAGGTGCTCGACGTGATGCGCGGGCTCGCCAAGGAGGGCATGACGATGATGGTCGTCACACACGAGATGGGCTTCGCTCGTGAAGTCGGTGACGACCTGATCTTCATGGACGAAGGCATGATCGTGGAGCAGGGCGAGCCCCGCTCCGTTTTGGAGAATCCGCAGAACGAGCGGACCCAGGCGTTCTTGTCGAAAGTTCTCTAGCCGAGGCTGCGGCTACCACCAGGCGGGGTCGAGACGCGCCTCGATGCTGCGGAGGTTGTCACGGGCGCAGGCGGCGCAGTAGTACTGCACCCGTCCACGTTCGACGCTGGTGACCCAGTCGATCGGGAGATGTTCGCCGGCGGTCGCGCCACACGCCTGGCACACCACGACGGTCGGTAATACGGGCATGCAACAAGCGTACGTCTCAGCATGCGGAACGCGGTCAACGCCATGCAACGATTCGGTAAACCGCACCTTGTTCACCTGATCGCCGTTTCTGCACCTGATCGCAGCTCCGAGTTCGATCAGGGGCCGAAGCCAGCGGAAATCGTCAATGTTCCTCACCTGATCGCTCAGGCTGCGCCGTTCTGTAAACGATCAGGGGAGAAACATGAGCAAAAAGCAGCGGCTTGCCCACCTGATCGCCGAGTCGACGACGATCAGGTGGACAAGCCGCGATCAGGTGATGATTAGCTGAGGCGGGCGGCGACCAGGTTGGCACGTGCCCGCCTGCTTTCCGCGCGGCGTGCCGCGTAGGCCGCGACACGCTCGGCCCATCGGGCGGACCGCTGCGCCCGCGCTACCACGAGTTGCTGCGCGAACTCGTGTTCTCGCCCGCTCTGGGCCGATTGTGGGCCCAAACAGTGCGCCCGGGCCAGCGCTTCGTTCATGAGATGCACTTCGTTGCTCCAGTTCACGAAAAGGTTCGGGTTGCGGACGCCGATGCCGGCGCCGAGTTCAGTCGTCATGGTGGGGACCACCGTCATTGCTCCTCTCGTGGGCCGCCTCGGGTGAGGCGGTGTCGTCAGGGGCGAGGGCTTAAGCCGCTATCTGGGTCTTGCGGGGCCGACCGCGGGGCCGCTTGCGCGGAACCACGACGCCGGCCTCGAACAGCTCGCCGCCCCAGACTCCCCAGGGCTCGCGCCGGTCGAGTGCTCCGTTCAGACACTCGATCCGTACGGGGCAGTGCTGGCAGAGTGCCTTGGCGAACTCGACATCCGCCGGCGACTCGGCGAACCACAGCTCCGGCTCGTCACTGCAGGGGATCTCGACGCCAGCACCGACGGCGTTGTCGAGGACGCTCGCTAGCAGCACGGTGGTCACCTCCCTTCGTTCGTCTCGTTTGGTTGTCTCGGCGGACCGGCGACGCACACATGGCGTCTGCTGCACACAAAAAGGCCGCGGTCCCGGATGATCGGGAACCGCGGCCTGGAGTGCGCCGGTTGAATTAAAGATCAATCCGGTGGTCTCCAGGTCTGGTCCCAAACCATCGCCTTGCCCGACGGGGCGTCGCCCATATCGATCAGGGCAGCCGTCTGCGGACGCACCTCACCCGTCGCCGGAGCGAAAACGGGCGAAATCCGGCGCCCCTCGAACTCGTGATACCGAGCCCACATGGCGGAGGAGGCCGGCGCGCAGACGGCGTTGCTGTGACGCAACGTCGTGGCACTGTTAATGATCATCGGTCTCCTCCCTTCCGCTCGGATCGCGTGCAGCCTTATGCCACTCGCGGTGTCAGGTTGAACAATATCCGCCCTTCCCGTAAGGAGCAACACATTTTTTCGCTCCGTTTCGAACAAGGGGCAAGAAACCGCCGTCACAACGCGGCGATGCGCCTCCGGCACAGGTCCAGAACCTCGGCGCCGTAGCGCTCCAACTTCGCCTTCCCGACGCCGGGGACGGCCGCCAGCGCCGTCTCGTCGACCGGCCGGGCCTCGGCGATCGCAGTCAACGTCGCATCGGTGAACACCACGAACGCCGGCACTTTCTGCCGCTGTGCGCACCGCAGACGCCATTCGCGTAGCTGCTCGAACAACGCGTCGTCCACCGACGAGGGGCAGCCGGCACACCGACCCAGCTTGCGATCCGCCGCGGCGGTCAGCACCGTTCCGCAGGCCCGGCATCGCAGCGGAGACGCCGCGCGCGACCGCCGCGGCGGACCCGCAACACGGCTCGGCGTCGCGGCCAGACCGTCCAGGAACCGGCTCGGTTGGCGCGAGCCCCGGCCTCCGGGTGTGCGGGACGCCGACCAGGTCACCGCCAGGCGTTCGCGGGCGCGCGTCACACCGACGTAGAACAGCCGCCGCTCCTCGGCGATCTCGGTCGGTGTGTCCGCGTAGGACAGCGGCAGTGTGCCCTCGTGCGCGCCGACGATGAACACCGCGTCCCACTCGAGTCCCTTGGCCGCGTGCAGTGAGGCCAGCGTCACTCCGTCAGCGACCGGAGCGTGCTGGACGGCCGCCCGCGCCTCGAGTTCGGCCACCACGTCCGCCAGACCGGCACCCGGCTTGGCCGCCGCGATCTCCCCAGTCATGTCCACGAGTGCCTTGAGCGATTCCCACCGCTCCCGCGCAGCGCCGCCGCGCGTCGGCGGCTCCGCCGCCCAGCCCGCGCTGGACAGCACTGCCGTCACCGCTTCAACAGCGCCCGCATCATCGGTTTCGGCATCGCTCGATCGAACCGCGGCACGCAGCAGCCGGCCGGCCTGACGGACCTCGGGCCGGTCGAAGAACCGCTCGGCCCCGCGTACCACGTACGGGACGCCCGACTCCGCAAGAGCCTGCTCGTAGGCCTCGGACTGCGCGTTCACCCGGTACAGGACGGCGATCTCGCGCGCCGGTACACCTTCGCCGATCAAGCTCTTGATCTCGCCGGCCACCCATTCGGCCTCGGCGACCTCGTCGGGATGTTCGGCGAACACCGGTGCCGGCCCGTCGGCGCGCTGCGCCTGGAGCGTCACGCCGGAGCGCGCGGCGTCGTCCGTCCCGTGACCAAGGACGGTGTTGGCCACGCCGACCACCTGCGGCGTCGAGCGGTAGTCGCGCATCAGCCGGACGACCGTCGCGTCCGGGAAGCGCCGCTGGAACCCGAGCAGGTAGTCCGGGCGGGCGCCGGCGAACGAATAGATCGTCTGCGCCGGGTCACCGACGACGCAGACCTCGTTCCGGTCGCCGAGCCACAGCTCGAGCAGCTTGTGCTGCAGCGGTGAGACGTCCTGGAATTCGTCCACTACCAGGTGCCGGTACTGCGTGCGCACCGCCTCGGCCACACCTGGATTGGCGTCGAGCAGCCCGACCGCGGCCAGCAGGATGTCTTCCATGTCCATGACCGAGCGCTCGGTCTTGATCTCCTCGTAGGCGGCGTACACCTGCCCGACGGTCTCGGGATCGACACCTTCGACCGCGCGCCGCGCCTGCTTCGCCGCTGCGACGTACTGGTCGGGCAGAACGTTGCTGACCTTCGACCACTCGATCTCCGAGGCCAGGTCACGAAGAACCGCGCGGTCGGTCGAGACCCGGCAGCGCGTCGCCGCCGCGCTCACCGCCGGCAGCTTGCTGGTCACGATCTCGGGCAGCTGCGAGCCGGTCACCTGTGGCCAGAAGTAGCGGGCTTGCCGCAGCGCCGCGGAGTGGAAGGTCCGGGCCTGGACGCCGTCGGCTCCAAGGGCTCGGAGCCGGCCGCGCATCTCCCCGGCCGCGCGCGTCGTGAACGTGACCGCGAGCACCCGCCGGGCCTCGAACGCCCCGGTGACGACGCCGTGCGCGATGCGGTGCGTGATCGCTCGCGTCTTACCCGTTCCGGCCCCGGCGATCACGCACACCGGACCGGATAACGCGGTCGCCACCGCCCGCTGCTCGGGATCGAGCGCGTCTAGGATCTCGTCACCGGCCACATCGACATCTTGGCAGTGGGCACCGACATCAGGAACACCGGAGGCGCTCGCCGTGTTGTTGACAAAGCAAAGTTATACCGATGAAGGGGACCCTCATGACCTTCACGATGTACAGCACACCTTGGTGCGGCTACTGCAGGCGGCTCAAGGGATTGCTCAATCGCGAAGGCATCATGTTCGACGAGGTCGACATCGAGGCTGACGAATCCGCGGCCAAGCTGGTGATGAGCGTCAACGACGGCAACGCGACCGTTCCGACCCTGGCCTTCCCCGACGGCACCTTCCTGACCAACCCCAGCCCGTCCGAGGTCAAAGCCAAACTAACCGAATGACCATGTTTGGCACCTCATTCGGTGCCTGGCATGGTCTGTAAACCGCGTATCGGCGGTACACGCCCCGCATCGGCCACTTAGCCTGTCCGACCAGGCAGCGGACCCCCGTACCACCCCTCGATGAGGCGCCGTGACACCGAGATCGACGGCGGGACGCGGATCGTCCCAGCACGGGTCGCCGCGGCGAGGTCATCCCGCGTGAACCAGCGAACGTCGACGATCTCGTCCTCGTCCGGACGCGGCTGCCCGCCGGGTGAGGAACCGTAGTACGCGAGCATCAGGCTGGACGGGAACGGCCATGGCTGGCTCCCTGCGTACGTGACGGACTCCACCACGATGCCCGACTCCTCGCCAACTTCCCGGACGACGGCCTGCTCCGGAGTCTCCCCCGGCTCGACGAAGCCGGCCAGCGTGGAATACCGGTCCTCCGGCCAGCTCGGCGCGCGTCCCAGCAGCGCCCGGTCGTCCGGATCGGTCACGAGCATGATCACCGCGGGGTCCGTGCGCGGGAAGTGTATCGACCCGTCAGCCGGACATCGCCGGACGTGACCCGCCTCGGCCACCTCCGTCGGCTCGCCGCATCGCGCGCAGAAACCATGCGCTGCGTGCCAGTTCGCCAGCGCGATCGCATGCACGAGCAGCCCCGCGTCCCGGTCGTCCAGCTCTGAGCCGGCCTGCCGCAGTCCGACCGCCCGCTCGTCGGGATGCGGACCGGACGTCCGGACGGCGAAGTACGTGACCCCGTCGTCGTCCACACCCAGCAGATACCGATCGCCGTCCGGCGCCTCGTCCGGAGCGACGAAGGCGAGTCCAGAATCCTCCACCGGAGCCTGACCGTCGGCGACCACCAGCACCCGCGTCGCACCGTTCTGCCACGCCGCCTTCAGCCAGGCCTCGTCGCCACGGCGGTGCGCCGATCGGTCGAGCGCGGATCGGGCCAGCGGCAGCTCGCCGTAGAGCTCATACGCGGGGGACATGGTTCCTGATTCTGGCAGGACGGCGGACCGTCCCTCGTCCCCGGTGGGTCCGCCGTGCCGCGCGAGCCGACGCCCGATACGGTCATGGGCGTGACCACGCACATCGCCGCCGAGAAGGGCGACATCGCCGATACCGTCCTGCTTCCCGGCGACCCGCTCCGCGCCGAGTGGATCGCAAACACTTACCTGAGTGACGTGACGTGCTACTCGAAAGTCCGCAACATGCTGGGCTTCACGGGCACCTACAACGGACAGCGCGTCTCGGTGCAAGGAACCGGCATGGGGCAACCGTCCCTCGCGATCTACCTCTACGAACTGCTCTCCGAATACGGGGCGAAGACGGTCGTACGCGTCGGCTCGTGCGGATCGTTGACCCGAAGCGTCAACATGCGCGACATCGTCATCGCGATCTCCGCCTGCACCGACTCGTCGATGAACCAGCTGCGGTTCGAAGGCGTCGACTATGCGCCCGCCGCCGACTTCGGGCTGCTGCGCCGGGCCGTCGACCTCGCCGAACAGGCCGGCACACATGTACACGTCGGACCCATCCTGTCCGCGGACTCGTTCTACAACGACCGCCCGGAGCTGACGACGCGGCTGGCCGAATACGGTGTGCTCGCCGTCGAGATGGAAGCCTCCGCCCTCTACACGCTCGCAGCCAAGTTCGACGCCCGGGCACTGGCGATCTGCACGGTGAGCGACAGTCTCGTCACCGGAGAGCACACGACGGCCGAGGAACGCGAGCGGACCTTCGGTGACATGGCCGATCTCGCCCTGCGCACCGTGACGTCGGTCTGACCGGTGTGGCAGCGTCTGGAGTGGCGAGGGCGATTCGTGGAATCATGCCAGCGTGCCGCAGACACTCGAAGACCTCGTCGCACTGCTGGACCTGGAACAGCTTGAGGAGAACCTGTACCGGGGCATCCAGCCGACAACCAGGCGGCAGCGTGTGTTCGGCGGTCAGGTCGCCGGCCAGGCTCTCGTCGCGGCCGGACGGACCGTGGCCGCCGATCGCCATGTGCACTCGCTGCACGCGTACTTCCTGCTGCCGGGCGACGTTTCGGTGCCGATCATCTACGACGTCGAGCACGTGCGGGACGGACGATCGTTCGCGACCCGCCGTGTCATCGCGCGCCAGCACGGGCGCGCCATCTTCTTCCTCACCGCGTCGTTCCACGTCACCGAAGACGGCTTCGATCATCAAGATGCGATGCCGGACACCCCGCCGCCGGAGGACTGCCCGACCATGGGTGAGTTGTACGAAATGGTCTCGGGGTCTCCGCGCAGCGGCTGGGAACAGGAATGGGCGGCGCTCGACCTTCGGTACGCCGGCGACTCCAGACCGGGAAGTCCGTGGGAGAACAAAGATCATCCCGCGCTGGCCCGCCTCTGGATGAAGGCGGCCGGCACCCTCCCGGACAACCGGACCCTGCACGAGTGCGTGCTCACCTACGCGAGCGATCTGAGCCTGCTCGGCGCGACGCTGGTCCCGCACAACGTCTTCATCGGCTCGCCGGATCTGCAGCCGGCGTCACTGGACCACTCCATGTGGTTCCACCGGCCGTTCCGCGCTGACGAGTGGCTTCTCTACGACCAGATGTCGCCGTCCGCGTTCGGCGCCCGCGGCCTCGCAATCGGCCGCGTCTTCACCCAGGACGGCACGCTGGCCGCGACGGTCGCCCAAGAAGGCCTCATCCGCCGCCGCCGCACCACTCCATGATCATGGGAGGAGCCGCTCAAGACCGGCTTCGTCGAGCAGGTCGACCGGGCGGATGGTCTTGTTAGCGGACACGTAATGGAAGGCGGCGCCGACCTGCTCGAGCGGGACTCCGCGCAGCTTGGCGAACGCCAGCCGGTACGCGGCGAGCTGGACGGCGTGCACCGAGGCGAGTTCGGCTTCCCGCGGGACCTGCCCGGTCTTCCAGTCGATGACGTCGATCCGGCCATCCGGCGCCTCGAACACCGCATCCGCACGGCCACGCACCACCACGCCGCCGAGTAGCAGCTCGAACGGCGCCTCGACCTCAACCGGCGTGTGCTGCGCCCATTCCGAGCGCAGGAACGCGTCCTGCAGCGCAGCCAGTTGCGAATCCGCTGCGGCGCCGGCATCGGCCGAGCCCGGCAGCTCGTCGGGGTCGACCAGCCGGGGGGCACCCCACCGCGTCTCCAGCCAGGCATGAAAGAGGGTGCCGCGCCGGGCCAGCGGAGCCGGCGGCCGCGGCACGGGACGGCGGATCGCGCGGGCCAGTTCGCCGGCGTCGCCGCGCAGCGTCACCAGTTGCGACACCGACAGCTGCCGAGGCAGCTCGACATCGAGAGTATTGTCGGGCCGCCGCCGTTCCCGTTCGGCGATCAGCACGTCCACCTCCTCGGCCCACTCCTCGGCGGCCTCAGTGATCGCCGCCTCGTCCAGCAGATCGTGGGCGTCGGTACGGTCCATCGCCGCCCGGACCATCTGCGCGCCTTCGGCCACCACAGCCCGGCGCGATCCGAGCGGATCGTACGGCCACGTATAGGTGACGGCCGTCTCCGCGAGCGGGTTAGTGTCGCCCGGCTTGTCGACCCACACGCCGATCTGGCCGGCTCCACGTTCGCACTCCATGCTGATCTCGGCGAGGAACTCCGACGGCTCGCGAGCCGATCGCCCGTCGCCCCACCACGCGCCGGAGCAGACCAGCAACCGTCTGGCACGGGTAACCGCGACATAAGCCAGCCGCCGTTCTTCGATCCGTCCGGCCGCACCGCACTGCTCGGCTAAAGCGGCGACCGCGTCCCGGACATCACGCTGATTCGCCGCACCGTCGAGCCCGAGTGCAGGTAATGCGCCGCCGTCGCCGCGCAACGGATGCGGCAACTCACCCGGGTCGCCCAACCAGGCGCGATCGCGCTCACCCCCGGCCGGAAAGACCGTGTCGACGAGCCCGGCGACGAACACGACGTCCCACTCCAGACCCTTCGCGCCGTGCACGGTCAGCACCTGCACGCGGTCGCCGGAGACCTCCACCTCGCCGGGACGCAATCCCCGCTCAGCCGTCTCCGCCGCGTCGAGATAGGCGAGAAACGCCGCCAGCGTTGGCGCCTCGGCCGATCCGGCGAATTCCGCAGCGACCTCGAGGAATCGGTCCAGGTTCGCCCGTCCGGTCTCGTCGGCTCGGGCCGTGACCTCGACCGTGAGGCCCAGCGTGCGCTCGACGTCGTGCACCAACTCCGGGAGCGGCTGGTCCAGGCGACGGCGCAGTCCACGTAACTCGCCGGCAAGGGCCGCGAGTCGCCGGTATCCCTCCGGCGAGAACGCATCCTCCCGAGACAGGGCGTCGAGGGCGTCCACGATGCTCGACTCGTCGACCTCGTCCGCCTCGACAACCCCTTCTGAACCATGACCGGCGGCGAGCCGCCGGGCAGCGCGCCCAAGCGCGTCCAGGTCGCGCGGGCCGATCCGCCAGCGCGCGCCGGTCAACAGCCGCATGAGCGCATCGCCGCGGGACGGGTCGGACAGCACACGCAACGTCGCCACGATGTCCGCGACCTCCGGAGTCATCAGCAGGCCGCCAACGCCCACGACCTCCACCGGCAGGCCCGCCGCACGCAGTGCGCGGTCAATCCGGGCGATCTGGGCCCGGTTGCGCACGAGTACCGCGATGGACGGACGGTCGTCGCCACCGGCCTCGTCCCAGCAGGCACGCGCCCGCCGGGCGATGTCTGCGGCCTCGTCGTCGACCGTGCTGTGCAGGCAGGCCACCACGGCACCGGCCTCGGAGCCGTGCGACGTGAGCACCGGCACGTCGAGCCCTTCGGCGCGCAACGGTTCGGCGAGCCGGTTCGCCACGGCCAGGATCGACGCGCCGTTGCGAAAGCTGGTAGTGAGCGAGTCGAGCCGAGCGGATGCGCCGTCCTTCGCCGGGAACTCCCGGCCGAATGAGGTAAGGGTTTCAGAGCTCGCGCCGCGCCAGCCGTAGATCGACTGGCACGGGTCGCCGACGGCCGTCACCGGGTGACCAGCACCGAACAACTCGCGCAGCAGCACCAGCTGAGCGTGACTGGTGTCCTGGTATTCGTCGAGCAGCACGACGGCGAAGCGATCCCGCTCGGTGGCGCCGACCTCCGGGAACGATGCGGCGAGCGTAGCGGCCAGCTCGGCCTGGTCGGCGAAGTCCACCGCCTCGTGCTCGGCCTTGACCGCGCGGAACCGCTCGACGATCGGCACGAGCTGGGCCCGCGCGTCCTGCACGTCGAGCGCCTTGGCCACGTCGGCGTAGTACCGGCCCTTCATCCTCGGTACCGGTGGCAGCGCATCGACGCGTGCGCGCAGGTCGGCGGCGAACTCTCCCAGCCGGGCGGGTTCGACCAGGTGCCCGGCCAGCTCGCCGTGCAATGACAGCACCTTGTCGGCAACCGTCGACGGTGCGTAGCCGACGGCATTCATCGGACCGTCATAGCTCTCGACGACCCGGGTGGCGAACTGCCAAGCGACCGCCTCGGTGATCAGCCGGGCACCGGGCTCGCGGCCGAGGCGCACGGCATGTTCGCTGACGACCCGCCCGGCGAACGCGTCGTACGTCAGAACGGTCGGATCGCCGAGTTCCCCCGCAGGCGAAGCAGTACCTCGAACGCCAGGTTGCGTGCCACCTTCGACCATCAGCCCGCGGGCCCGCAACTGGGCGAGTCGGCGGCGCAGCCGTGCCGCCAGCTCGCGCGCCGCCTTACGGGTGAATGTCAGGCCGAGCACCTGCTCGGGACGGACCAGCCCGTTCGCGACCAGCCAGACAACGCGCGCGGCCATCGTCTCGGTCTTGCCCGAACCGGCACCGGCGACGATCACTCCCGGCGACATGGGTGCGCTGATCGCTCGGGCCTGTTCCGGCGTTGGCGGCGGAAGGCCGAGCCGCCCGGCCAGTTCGGCCGGGTCGAATCGGTGGCTCATCACGTCGGTGTTCACGGCGACCGGGTTCGCGGTATCTCGGGTCATGGCGTCATGGACTAACTTGCGCGCCGTCAGAGTGCACCGGGCAGGACGTTCTGGCCGGGCAGAATCCGCACCACGGATTCTCCTCGGCGGCGAAGCTCGCACCGGCCATGCCGTCCGCCGTCTCGGACAGCAGTGATTCGGCCCAGCCGGGGTCGTCGGCGTCGGCCAGCGGCAGCTGTAACTGGTCGCGCGCACTCCCGCGCGAATGGGCCTGAAGCTGCACCAGCGTCGCACCACCTGGGTCCCGGACTCCCCCGGTGAGCCGGTCGAACGCTCCGTGCTGTACGGCGAGCTGGTACGTGCCGAGCTGCGGATGCTGCGGCAGGTCCGCTTCGCGAACCTTGTTGGTGCCGGTCTTGAAGTCGATGACGACCGGGCGACCCTGCCGATCCGCCTCGAGCCGGTCGACCCGTCCAACGACTCGCGCGCGCCCGATACGGACGTCGAAGTCCTCCTCGGCGGCAAGGAACGTGCGCGGGTTCGCCTCGATCCACCGTGCGAGCCGCTCGACCATCGCACGTACCCGGTCGTACTCGCGGCGGCTGACCCATCCGGAGCCGAAGTCCAACGCCGGCCAGCGCCGGTCGAGCTCGGCCACCAACTCGTCCACACCAGCGGAGCTCACCGCGGCGTACTCGGCAAGATCGTGCACCAGCGAGCCCACCCCCGCCCGGGCGAGGTCACCGTCCGTGGCTCCGCACGATTTGAGCATCCAGCGCAGCGCACACCGGTGATACTCCTCAACTTTGGACGGCGACACGCGGACCTCGTCATCCGGCCCGCGCAGTGGTTGATCGTCCGTCAGCTCGGGCAACCCGTACCACTGGTCTGGCGCAGCAGAGCCCACTCCGGCAGCGGCGAGCCGCGCGAGTTGCCGTGCCGCCCCACCGCGCCGCGCCGCCGGTGCGGACGGATCGCAGACAACCCGTCGCAGCTCGGCCACCAGGGACGGCAGATCGAGCCCTCTCGGGACGCGTTCGGTCGGCCGCTCACCGGTGCTCGCTCGGGAGCGGGCCGCGTCCGCATCCAGCGGATCCAGCTCGTCGAGGAATCGGGACGGCGCGCTCTCCTCGGCGTCGGACGCGGTGACGATCAGCCGGCGCCGCGCCCGCGTGATCGCCACATAGAACAGCCGGCGCTCCTCAGCGAGCCGTGCCGTGTGCCGCTCGACGGGCGAGTCGTTGCGTCCGGCGGCCAGATCGACCAGTGACTCCGTGCCGAGCAGCGTCCCTCGCATCCGCAGGTCCGGCCATACGCCCTCCTGCACACCGGCCACCGCAACGACGTCCCACTCCAGCCCCTTGGCCGCGTGCGCGGTCAGGAGCGCCACCGCCGGGCCCTCCGGAGCGCCGGCGCTGAGCGAGTCGGCCGGAATCTGCTGGCCGCGGAGGTGTTCCACGAAGCCCGCCGGCCCTTCACCCGGCAGCCGGTCGACGAACCGGGCGACGGTGTCGAACAGCGCCACAACGGCGTCGAGGTCTCGATCGGCCGCCGCGCCGGCCGAGCCGGCCCCGAGTGCGGCCCGCGACCACCGCTCGGCCAGGCCGGTGCGGGACCAGACCGCCCACAACACATCTTCAGCTGTCGCACCCGCCGCACCGGCGGCCTCCGACCCTGCGGCGAGCAGGTCCCCGACCCGCTGCGCCGGCGCGACGGCACGATCGTCCAGCATGGTCAGCTCGGCCGGGTTGCTGAGAGCCTCGACGAGCAGCTGCCCGGACGCTCTTCCCCCACCACCGGCCACCTCCTGACGACGCAGTTCCTGGCGCAGCCGCCGCAACGCCAGCGGATCGGCGCCGCCCAACGGCCCGGTGACGAGCGAAAAGGCCAGCTCCGCGGTCAGCTCCCGGCGGCCGGTGGCCAGTTCAAGCACATCGAGCAGCGCCCGTACCGGAGGCTGATCGACCAGCGGCACCTCATCGCGCCGGATATTGACCGGCACACCGGCCGACGACAGACCACGGCGCAGCGTCGGCAGCGCGTGTGCCGATCGGACCAGTACGGCCATCTGCTGCCACGGCACGCCGTCGTTGAGATGGGCCGAGCGGAGCTCGCGCGCGATGAAGGCCGCCTCCTGGTTGGCGCTGGCGAGCACGTGCACGCTGGACCGGTCGCCCGGCCCCTCCAAGCCCGACGTGGCGGCACGCAACTGCCGGTGAGGTGACGCGCCGCCCAATCGCGCGGCTACTCTGCGCGATGCGTCGAGCAGCACCGCCCCGCCGCGCCGGGACACCGGCAGTGCCCGCACCTGCGCCGGCGACCCGTCCGCGGTGCGGAATCGCTCCGGGAATCGCCGGATAACGTCCGGGTCGGCTCCACGGAAGCCGTAGATCGACTGATCGGGATCCCCGACGACGACGAGATCTCTCCCACCGCCTGCCAGCAGCGCCAGCAGTTCCTCCTGCGCGGGATCGGCGTCTTGATACTCGTCGACCACGACGAACGCGCGGTCCGAGCGCTCGGCCGCCAGCAACGTCGGATCGCTGCGCAGCAGGTCCACCGCGGTGCGCACGAGTTCGGCCGGATCGTACGCCGGTGGCTGGCGCAGTGCTGTGACGCCGGCATACTGGGACGCGAATCGCGCCACCGCGACCCAGTCGTCCCGGCCGGCGCGCCGTCCGAGCGCGGCGAGATCGTCCGGCGACAGGCCGCGCTCGATGGACCGCATCAGGAGGTCGCGCAGTTCCTCAGCGAATCCGCGGGTGGGCAATGCCGGACGCAGGAACTCGGGCCAGTAGTCGACGCCGAGTTCCTCGAGCTCACCGCGCAGTAGATCGCGGATCAGCAGATCTTGCTCCGCGCCGCTGAGCAGGCGCGGCTGGGGCAGGCCGTCCCGTACCGCCTCCCGCCGCAACAGGCCGAACGCGTACGAATGGAACGTCCGGGCCAACGGCTCGCGCACCGTCCGCCCGAGCCGGACCGCGATGCGGTCGCGCAACTCGGCGGCGGCACGCCGGCTGAACGTGAGGACGAGCACCCGTTCGGGATCCAGTCCGTCGCGATCGACGCGATCGACAACGGCTTCCACCAGTGTGGTCGTCTTGCCGGTTCCCGGGCCTGCGAGAACGAGCAGCGGCCCACCCCGGTGCTCGACAACGCGGCGCTGGTCGGCGTCGAGTTCCGGCGCAGGTGCGGCCGGTCGGTCGGCACGGACCAGGCGCAGATCCACGTCAGCCACGTCAGCCATGACCCACATCTCACCACGCGCCACTGACATTGGCGGCCAGTCGCCACACACGGATCGACCTTTGCGCGGCGTCTCCCACCGATACTCGTTCTACAGGCGTGGTTCGGCCGAGGCGTGCCACGTTTACGTGATCATTCTGGAGGCGGCGTCCAGGCGGCGAGGCGCATGTCGACGCGCGTGCCGTCCGCGGTCATGGGTGTGCCTTCGGCAGCCAGCTCGCGCCGCGCCGCGACGGCGTTCGTGCGTGGAACGGAGCCGGCCGCCGTCACGACCCTCCACCAGGGCACACCGCCTCCGTGGCCGGCCATGACGGCTCCAACCGTGCGCGGGCCACCGCGCGCGAGCTCATCCGCGATGATCTCGGCAATCGCTCCGTATGCCATAACCCGCCCGGAAGGGATGCGCTCCACAAGACTCAGTACGGCTTCGACATATTCGTCGTCCACGCGACTATCCTGCCTGTGCGGCAAATATGCCGGGTACTCCTAGGTCGAGCATGCGGACATGGAACGATCGAATAGATGACCGAACCCGCGCCGGGCGACGCTCCGGCCGAGCACGCGCTCTCGACAGACGAGAGTGCGTCCGACGAGGGCGGCGATGATCGCAGCACGCCGCCCCCGTTGTGGCGCCCGGGTCTTGCCCGAAGGCTCGGGAAGATGGTGCCTTCGGGTGCCGACCAGGCGACCGAACGGGCCGTTGCCGCACCGGACGTGAGCGAAGCCGCCACGGATATCCCGGTCGACGAACCGCCATTGCCGAAACGAACCAGACGGCCGATCGACGGGCTTCGGCTGGTGATGTGGCTGGGCATCAGCGTCGGGATCGTCATCCTCTCCGGCCTTGCCGACGCCAGCTTCTGGGGGTTGCACAGCGACTTGCGCGAGCTCGGTGAACGCATCCCATCTGCGCTGATCGGTCTGCTGCGCTTTCTGTCCGACCTGGCCGCCATCGCGATCCCGCCGACACTCGCGGTGATCCTGATGCTCCGCGGGCGCGTCCGCACCACGATCGAGATGCTCGTGGCCGCCGCGATCGCGGCGGTGCTGGCCGCTGGGCTCGGTGCCTTGATCCGACGGCTCGAACCGGCGCCGCTGGAGCAGGCGTTCGACCCGATAGCCTCGGAGATGGCCCAGGCGGTCCCGGTCTATCCGGCGCTTCTGGTCGCCATCGTCACCGTCATATCGCGGCTGGACATGCGGCGCATCAACCTGGTCGCGATCTTCGCCATCGTCGGCGCGTTCGCGGTCGGTCTGCTCGAGGGCGAGGCCACCATCGCCGGGACGCTCGTTGCGGTCACGATCGGCCGGACCGTCGGCATCGCGGTGCGTATGGTCAGCGGGCGACCGTCCGTCGCTCCCGGCGGCAGGCACGTGGCCGGCATCCTCAAACGGCACGGCCATGGGGTGACGAGCGTGCGTTCGGATCCGGTCGACGAGCACCGCCGCTACGTGGTCGAGACGACCAACGGCACGCTCGGCGTCATGGTGCTCGATCGGGACAATGAGGGCGCGGGTTTGATCGGCCGCGTGATCGACCGGCTGCGCACCCGCGAAGAGGTGCTGCCGCGGCAGGCTTCCACCATGCGCCGGGCGATCGACCAGATGACCCTGCTGTCGCTCGCGGTGAATCAAGCCGGCGGACGCACCCCCCGGCTGCATAACGTGCTGCGGCTCGGGACGGACGCCGCCCTGATCGTTCAGGACCATATCCCGGGACGGCCGATCGCCAAGCTCTCGCCGGCCGACGTCACCGACGAGACGCTCCGCGACCTGTGGAAACAGCTCGGGCAGCTGCGCCGGAACCAGGTGGCGCACCGCCGGCTCTCCGGCCGCACCATCCTGGTCGACGACGACGGACGGGTGTGGCTGCTGCGCCCATCCGGCGGTGAGGTCGCCGCGCCGGATCTCGCGCTGCGCACCGACCTGGCCCAGGCCCTCGTCGCGGTAGCGCTGGTCGTCGGCCCGGAGCGGGCGACCGAGACCGCCATCGAGGAACTCGGCGCAACGGTGGTGGCATCCGCGCTTCCGCTGCTCCAGCCGGTAGCGCTCGCGCGGGCCACACGGCTCCGGCTGCGCGAGGACCGCAAGCTGCTCGGCGCGCTGCGCGACAGCATCGTCGGCGCAGTCGGCTGGGAGCCGGACGAGACCATCCGGGTCGAGCGGATCCGTCCCCTGTCCCTTGTCACCGGACTCGGCGCGCTCGCGGCCGTGTATCTCGTCGGAACCCAGCTCACCGACGTCGGCGAGATCATTGCCGTGCTCTCCGACGCGAGCTGGGCCTGGCTCGGCGTGGCATTCGCGGCGATGGCGCTGCAGTATGTCGGCGCGGCGTATGCGCTGCTCGGGTTCGTTCCCGAACGGGTCAAATTCAGCCATGCGCTCGGTTCACAGGTATCGCTGGGTTTCGTCCGATTGATCAGCCCGGCGACCGTCGGCATCTCGGCGATCAACCTGCGTCTACTTACCAAAGCCGGCATCCCCGGACCGCTCGCGGCGGCGAGCATCGGGGCGAATCAGATCGGCGCGGTCGGTGTCACCCTGCCGCTGATCGCCGTGCTCGGTGTGGTCAGCGGCCGCTCGGCGACGGTCGGACTCACACCGTCGTCCACCGCATTGATCGTCGGTGGCGCGATCGTCGCGGCCGCGGTGGTGCTCGTCTTGATTCCACCGATCCGCAAGCGCGCCCGGGCGATCTGGAACGAGTTCACCCAGCGCGGTCTGCCGCGACTGCTCGACGTGCTCGGCCAACCGAAAAAGCTCATCGAGGCCATCGGCGGCATCCTGCTGCAGACGCTGTCACTCGTGATGTGCTTCTACGCATGCGTCAGGGCGCTCGGAGGCGACCCGAGTTTCGCCGCGCTCGCGGTGGTGCAGATGGTCGGTAACGCGGTGGGCATGGCCGTTCCGACACCGGGTGGCCTCGGTGCCGTCGAGGCTGCGCTGACCGCCGGTATCTCGACGATCGGCGTCAGCGCCGCCGTCGCGGTGCCGTCGGTACTGCTGTTCCGCATCGTCTCGTTCTGGCTGCCGATCCTGCCCGGCTGGATCCTGTGGACGCAGTTGCAGCGCCGCAACATCCTCTGATTGATCACGTTCGGCATGCGTCACGTAGCTTCACAAGGCATGCATACCTGGTGAAGCTACGTGACGGCTGGTGAAGCTAGTAGGACGGCTGAGACGGGTCGATCTGGCGCACCCACGCGCTCACGCCGCCACCCACATGGACCGCGTCGGAGTAGCCCGCACCTTTGACCACGGCCAGTGCCTCGGCCGAGCGGCCGCCGGACTTGCAGTGCAGCACGACCTGCTTGTCCGAGGGCAGCTTCTCCAGCGCCTCGCCGGTCAAGAACTCGCCCTTGGGGATGAGCACGGCACCCGGAATGCGGTTGATCTCGTACTCGTTCGGCTCCCGGACGTCCACCAGGAGGAAGTCCCGCTCCCCGGCCTCGCGCTCACGCAGCCACTCGTCGAGCACGGTCACCGTGATCGTGGAATCAACAGCAGCGTCCGCCGCCTCTTCGCTGATCGCGCCGCAGAACGCCTCGTAGTCGATCAGCTCGGTGATCGTGGCGTTCTTGCCGCAGATCGCGCACTCGGGGTCCTTGCGGACGCGCACCGACCGGTACGACATCTCCAGCGCGTCGTACACCATGAGCCGTCCCAGCAGCGGTTCGCCGGTACCGGTGATCAGCTTGATCGCCTCGGTCACCTGGACGGAGCCGACGGACGCGCACAGCACACCCAGCACACCGCCTTCGGCACAGGACGGCACCATGCCCGGTGGCGGCGGCTCGGGATAGAGGCAGCGGTAGCACGGGCCGTTCTCAGCCCAGAAGACGCTGGCCTGCCCGTCGAAGCGGTAGATCGAACCCCATACGTAGGGCTTGCCCAGCAGCACGGCGGCGTCGTTGACCATGTAGCGGGTCGCGAAGTTGTCCGTCCCGTCGACGATGAGGTCGTACTCGCCGAAGATGTCGAGCACGTTGTCGTTGTCGAGCCGCTCGTTGTGCACGACGACGTTGACGTACGGGTTGATCTCGGCGATGCTCTCCTTCGCGGACTCGGCCTTCGGGCGATCGACGTCGGACTGGCCGTGAATGATCTGCCGCTGCAGGTTCGACTCGTCCACGACGTCGAAGTCGATGATGCCGAGCGTGCCGACGCCGGCTGCCGCGAGATACATCAGCGCCGGCGAACCCAGGCCGCCGGCTCCGATCACCAGCACCCGCGCGTTCTTGAGCCGCTTCTGCCCGTCCATGCCCACATCGGGGATGATCAGGTGGCGCGAGTAGCGGCGCACCTCGTCGACTGTCAGTTCGTCAGCCGGCTCGACCAGGGGTGGCAACGACACGGTGGTTCTCCTCGTCGCACCGTCCCACCGACAACGACCGCTGTCGGGTTCGGTGGGGCGATTGTCTCGTCATCGCAGGTTCCTATCGGCCCAACGGTGCCACGACGCTGTGCATTCCCACCGCCTCCGTCCGATTGGCGAGACAGCCGTCTCACAGTGAGGTCGGCGTTGGCCGGCCGTTGACCGAGAACGACAGTTGATGCGCCTACTGCTGTTCGACCGCGTGCTCGCGGATCAGCTCGGCGACCTCGGCCGGGCGCTCGAGCATGGCGACATGACCTGTCGTAGGGAACATGACCAACTGCGCCGCCGGCGCGAGGCGGCGCCAGCGCCGTCCGGTCGCGGCACCCACGAGAACGTCCCGGCCACCGAGAATGACCAGCAGCGGGCACGAGATCGACGCGGCGTCCGCCCAGGCGGACCACCAGCGAAACCGGGCGTGGCGTCCGACCAGGGAGCGAAGGGCCTGCACGAACGCGGAATTCGCATACGCCTGCTCCATCCGCCGCTCCCGCTCGGCGACGGCCATCTTGAGGCCGTCGGCGTCCAGCCGGTCCGGATCGCCGTACATCATGCGGAGCAGCCGGCGCACTTGATCCTCAGGCGGCACGCTGTTGATCCGACCCATCAGTCGGGGCCCAAGGCCCGGCACGGCGAGCGCTGTCATTGCCGCCGCTCCGCGCGGCACCCTGACCTGCGGCATCGCCGGCGAGATGAGCGTCAACGTGCGGACAAGGTCGGGACGCCGGGCGGCAACGGTCACCATCGCCAGAGCGCCCATCGAGTTCGCGGTGACGTGGACCGGCTCGCCGAATCTTTCGAGAAAGGACGTCAGAACGTCGATATAGGCGCCGATCGACTGTTTGGCCGGCGGCGATTCCCCGAATCCGGGCAGATCGAGCGCCCACTGGTCGAGCTCGCCGTCCATCTCGTGCATCAGCGGCACCCAGTTCAGTGACGACCCGCCGAGCCCGTGCACGTACACCATCGTCGGCGCACCGTCGGCCACAGCGTGCCGCACGTAGACATCCGTTCCCGCGAGCCCGACCGTCTCGCCGGGCCAGAGTTCAACATCCATTGCACGAGCGTATTCGCGCCGGGTCGGCGATGTCGTTCCGGGCAGACTAGGCTCTAAGGGACTGACCGACACCCGCGCAGGGAGGTGGCGAGTGACTGACCGGACCGTCAAGGGCGGCGCAGCAAAGCCCCCGAAGACGACTTCTCCGATAGACGCGCCGGAGGCTGACGTCGCTGAACAGCAGCGCGAAGCATTCGACGAGGAGGATGACACGACATCGGAGGAGGAACCGCCCTTCGACGCAGACCCGGCCGACGCCGCCGAACAGCGCATCACGGTCGACTTCGACGACGACGAATACCGCTAGCACGCCACACCTGCCGCGCACGCGGACGCGCACTGCCGCGCATGGCGTCCAGGCAGTTCGCACCCGCCGGGGTCGCACCGGCTCTCGTCCGGGTGGCGGGCGCAGAGGTACGATCGCGAGACGACGACCGCGGTGAAGGAGCAGCATGAAACCAATCCCGGAGGGGTCGGCGCGGGGGCTGCGGCTACCGCGTTCGAAGCGTCGCGAGCAGCTGCTTCTCGCCGCCAGGGCGGTGTTCTCGGAGAAGGGGTACCACGCGACGGTGATGGACGACATCGCCGAACGCGCCGGTGTCAGCAAGCCGGTGCTGTACCAGCACTTCCCGGGAAAGCTCGATCTGTACGTCGCGCTACTCGACGAAAGCGGCGAGCAGCTCCTCACGCGCCTGCACGCGGCGCTGCGGTCGACCACCGACAACAAGCAGCGGGTGACGGCGACCGTCGCAGCGTACTTCGACTTCGTCGACGATCCCGGCAGCGCACACCGGTTGTTGTTCGAGTCCGACATCACGAACGAGCCGGCGGTCAGCGAGCGCCTCGACCGGTTCACCATGCTGTGCGCCCAGGAGATCGCGAAGATCATCACTGAGGACACCGGGCTGCCGGTCGACGAATCGACGCTGCTGGCCGTCGGGCTGGTGGGCATCGCCCACGTCACCGCCCGCTACTGGTTGACGACTGACGGATCGATTCCGCGCTCGACCGCGGCCGAACTCGTCGCGACACTCGGCTGGCGTGGCATCCGCGGCTTCCCGATGCGGGACGAGTGACCGCCGTACGCGGGCAGTGAACGCGCGGCGCAGGCACGTACCGGTCTCGATTACGCTGGGCTCCGGTGACGCGGCCTCGCGTCGCAACTCGACAACGACTTGTATCGAAGGGGACATCCGTGGAGGTCAAGATCGGCGTCCGGAACGCAACGCGCGAACTCGTTCTGGAGAGCTCGCAAACGCCGGACGAGGTACATGACGCCGTCATGAAGGCGCTCAAGAGCAACAACGGCGTTCTTGAGCTGACCGACGAGCGGGGCCGGCAAGTCGTCGTCGTCGTCGAGCACCTGACGTACGTGGACATCGGC
Source organism: Jiangellaceae bacterium (assembly GCA_036374835.1). Taxonomy (GTDB): domain Bacteria; phylum Actinomycetota; class Actinomycetes; order Jiangellales; family Jiangellaceae; genus DASUTB01. Next base: position 24,024 of record DASUTB010000096.1, read on the forward strand.
GAGAGCGAGGAGCGCCGCGTCGGCTTCGGACTCTAACTCAGAATGATCACGTAAAGCTGGTAATTCCGAGCTTTACGTCTCCTGTAGGCCCGGCAAGGTACGGACAATCCGCGCAAGGGCCGGTTACCCCGCCTACGGCGCGAGACCGAGCGATTCCATTCGCTTGGTGTGGTTCTCGGTCAGCCTGGCGAAGACCTGGCTCAGTGCGGCAAGATCCATGCCGGGACGGTCGGCGCCTCCGGCGATCAGCGCGGCCAGCGAGTCACGCTCGGCCGCCACGACCTGGGCCTGTGCGAGTGCCTCGCCGACGAGCCGGCGTCCCCACAGCGCCAGACGGCCCGCGATGCCGGGGTCCTTCTCGATCGCCGAACGAACCCGTTCAACTACGAACCCGGCGTGCCCGGTGTCGCTGAGGACCTCGAGCACGAGATTCTTCGTGTCCGGGTCCAGGTACGCCGAGACCTCGCGGTAGAAATCGATCCCGATTCCATCACCGACATACGCCTTGACGAGCCCCTCGTACCAGTCGCTCGGCACCGTGCGGTCGTGGAATCTAGCCAGGGCGTCACGGAACGGCCCCATCGCGGCTTCGGTGTCGACACCGAGCTCCCGTAGCCGCTCGCGCAGCTGCTCGAAATGATGGAACTCGGCGACCGCCATCTTGGCGACCTCGGCCTTGTCCGCGAGCGTCGGCGCGAGCTTGGCGTCTTCGGCGAGCCGCTCGAAAGCGGTCAGTTCGGCAAGTGCCAGCACGGCAAGGAGGTCGACGACAGCTTCCCGGTACGCGGCTTCGTCGGGATTCGGCAACGGACGCTCGGTCATGACTCCGAACACTAGCGACTCGCCGCGGCGGCGTATCAGGCACCGGCCGCACGTTGCCGCGACAGGCCGGCGCCGGCTCGAAATATGGATTGGCGCTCCGGCAAGGTAAGCTGGCTCCGGTAATTGCGGCGTCCGAGAGACGTACGGGCGCCCCTTGAGGCCGGCACAAGCAACCTGCTTCGGCCCCGCGATGTTCGGCGTTGTGACAACGTCGCGCGCGGCGCGGCCGATTCGCCGTTGGCACCGACGCCTCAAGGCCCCGACAACACAAAGAGGCGAGTAGCCTTTGACAACGTTCCGAGAACTCGGGGTTCTGGCCCCGATCGCCGAAGCCCTCGAAAGGGTCGGCATTACAACACCTTTCCCGATTCAAGAGCTGGCGTTGCCGGTCGCGCTCACCGGCAACGATCTGATCGGCCAAGCCCGCACCGGCACCGGCAAGACGTTCGCGTTCGGCTTGCCGATGCTGCAGCGCATCGTGGCGCCGGATGAGCGCGACTACAACGAGGCGGTCGAGCCGGGCAAGCCACAGGCCCTGGTGATCGTTCCAACTCGTGAGCTGGCGATCCAGGTCAGCAACGATCTCGAGGCGGCGGCGGCGATCCGCAAGGTCCGCCTGCTCACGGTCTACGGCGGACGCGCGTACGAGCCGCAGATCAACATGCTCGGCAGCGGCGTCGACGTCGTCGTCGGCACGCCTGGACGGCTCCTTGACCTTGCCGATCAGGGATACCTCGACCTTGTCCACATCAAGGTCCTGGTGCTCGACGAGGCCGACAAGATGCTCGATCTCGGCTTCTTGCCCGACATCGAGAAGCTGATCGGCCGGACGCCGGAGCTACGCCAGACCATGCTGTTCTCGGCCACCATGCCGGCGCCGATCGTCAGCCTCGCCCGGCGGTACCTGCGGCATCCGCTGAACATCCGTGCCGAGGCGCCAGACGAATCGCAGATCGTGCCCGCGACCGCCCAGTTCGTCTACCGTGCGCACTCACTGGACAAGGACGAGATGATCGGCCGGCTGCTCCGGGCCGAGAATCGTGGCCTCGCGATCATCTTCTGTAAGACCAAGCGGCAGACCCAGCGCTACGCCGACGAGTTGGAGCAACGCGGATTCGCGGTCGCGGCAGTGCACGGCGACCTTGGTCAGGGTGCCCGCGAGCGGGCGCTCCGAGCATTCCGCAACCGCAAGATCGACGTGCTGGTCGCCACCGACGTCGCGGCGCGCGGCCTCGATGTCGAGGGCGTGACCCACGTCGTCAACGTGTCCTGCCCGGACGACGCGGACGACTACCTGCACCGCATCGGACGCACCGGCCGGGCCGGCGCTTCCGGCGTCGCGATCACACTCGTCGACTGGGAGGACCTGGCACGCTGGAAGGTCATCAACAACACACTCGGCCTGCCGTTCCCGGAGCCGGTGGAGACCTACTCCAGCTCCGAGCACTTCTTCACCGACCTGGGTATCCCGAAGGGGACCAAGGGCAGGCTCCCCCGGGATCAGCGCACCCGCGCCGGGCTCGACGCTGAAGAGGTCGAGGACATCGGCGAGACCGGCAAGAAACGCCCGCGCAGCGGTGGTTCGGCCGATGGCCGATCCGGCGGCCGAACCCGCAACCGGCGCCGCGGCGGCGGAGACAGCCGTGCATCCAGTAGTGCGCGAAACGCCGCGAGTTCCGGCGCCGGCTCGACAACGGGCCAGTCCGGCTCGTCGGACACGGACGGACCACGACGCCGCAGGACGCGCACCCGCAAGCGCACCCGTGCCGGCCAGCAGGTCGGCAAGTAGTCGCCGGCAATCGAGCCACTACGGGGCGAAGTGTTTAGCCGTGCCGATGTGCGGGCATACTGATCTTGTGGATCCGCGTGTACGGGCGGTTGGTGTGCTGATCTCCGTCGTTGTGACGGCAGGCGTGAGTTCAGGGTGTGCGGAGTGGCAGGCCGACGTGGCGCGCGAGCGCGGTATGCCGTTCGGCAACGGTGAGTATGAGGGCCGGGTGGTTGCACAGTCCGGTCTCAACGTCCGCAGCGAGCCGTCGACCGATTCGGAGTCGCTGGCGACACTCACCAACGGCACGTCCCTGCGCATCACATGCAAGGCGGAAGGCGAGACCATCGAAGGCAACTCGACGTGGTACAAGCTCGGCTTCGCGCGGTGGGTGTCCGCGAAGTACGTCTCCAACGTCGGTGCGGCCCCCGAGCGGTGTGACTGATCCCGGTGACGGTTCGCCGCACCGGTAACGTAGCTGCGCATGAGCACGCCTCGATCTCTTGACCTGCCGAAAGGTGTCCGTCCGGGCCGGATCGTCACGTCTCGTGGTGACTTCGCCGCGCTCGTCGCCGATCCGCCGGCAGGCGACCGTCCGGCAGTGATCCTCGTGCCCGGCTGGACCGGCAGCAAGGAGGACTTCGCCGCGGTCCTCGCGCCGATCGCGCGGGCCGGCTATCAGGCGGTCTCGATCGACCAACGTGGGCAGTTCGAGACCGCCGGCAAGGACGACGAGGGCGCGTACACACTCGACGGCTTCGGCGCGGACCTTCGTGCACTCATCGCTGCTTGTGGCGGCCGCGCCCATCTCGTCGGCCACTCGTTCGGAGGCCTCGTCGTGCGCACCGCGGCAATCGCCGATCCGCCGGCCGTCGCGTCGGTGACCTTGCTGTGCTCCGGCCCGGCCGCACTGCCGGCGGAGGTACATCCGCTGTTGGACGCTCTGGCGGATGCGATCGGCAACGTGGGGCTTGCCCTGGCGTGGAAGGCCAAGCGGGCCCATGAGCTGGCGAACGGTACACCGGCGGTTCCGGACGATATCGAGGCGTTCCTCGCACGGCGCTTCGTCACCAACCATCCGGTGTCGCTACAAGCGATGACCCGGCTACTGACGTCGGCACCCGATCTTGTCAGTGAACTACGCGCAACGGAGGTACCGGTTCAGGTCGTGTTCGGCGCGGACGACGACGGCTGGCCGCTCGACACGCAGCGCGAGATGGCCGCCCGGCTCAACGCTCCGGTGCACATCATCGAGGACGCCGGACACTCTCCCGCCGTCGAACAGCCCGAGGCGACCGCCACCACACTCCTCAACTTCTGGGAAGAATGACCATGTTTGGCCGGGGTTTTCCAGCCAAACATGGCCCGCGGGCCATGTTTGGCTGGAAAACCCCGGCCAAACATGGTCATTC
>DASUTB010000097.1:0-5741 GCA_036374835.1 Jiangellaceae bacterium
CAGCCGTTCGAGGGCCAGCGCATGCGGAACGGCGATATCGAGGTGGATCCGGTTGCGCAGCGGGCGTGGCCGATCCTGCTGCTGGAACCAGATCGCCGGGTCCCGTCGCATCGGATCCACGAGGTCGTCGTCGCCGAGGCGTTCGTACCCGAGCGCGGCGTGCCAGAACGGCAGACATTTACGGCATATGCCGTTGTCTGGGGTCGGCCGCGCGATGTACTGGCGCATTTTGCACGCAGCGACGATGCTTGAAAGCGAGCGCGCTCGATCCAGAGATCGCGGTGGCAACAGCAATCGTTCGCCGCGGACCATGCCGCGTCGACGTCACCCTCCCACAGCAGCACCTTGACGAGTGTCGTGTGCCCTGGCTGGGCGGCGGCCACGTGCCGAGCCTCGGGCATGCGGTCGCTCCGGCTGCGCCCGGAGCAGATCCAAGGCTTTGGGCCGCTAGTTGGTCATCGCGTCACCGGCGGCCTCGTGCAGGATCTGGTACGTCTCGAGTGAGGGACGGTCGGCGAAGTTGTCCCACAGGAGGCTCAGCGCGGCGTCACGATTCCCGGCGCGCTGATGACACTGTGCGGCCAGCGTGCACAGCCGCGAGCTGCGCCGTAGTCGGCGATGCCGCACCGCCGTCAGCAGCTCCTCTCGGGACTGGAAGTGGGCATAGAGAGTGACCCTGCTGTCTTTCTTGGGTCTCTTGACGCAGGCCCCTCCGCCCGAGATGATGAGGGAACGTTGCGTTATACGAATCAGGTTGCGTTATACGAAACTCAACGTGGAAGAAGCATGAGAATCCTGTTCGCCGACGTGTTCAACGAGGAGCAGCTACCGGCCGTCGCGGCGCAGGGACACGAGTACGACCTGCGGCCGGACCTGTCCGCCGACGAGCTCCCGGAGGCGGTTCGCGGCTACGACGTCCTCGTTGTGCGCAGCACCCGTGTCTCGGAGGACACGTTGACCGCCGCTGACAGTCTGGGCCTTGTGATCCGTGCGGGTGCAGGGGTTAACACCATCGATCTCCAGGCGGCTGCCGACTGCGGGATCTACGTCTGCAACGTGCCCGGCAAGAATGCGATCGCGGTCGCCGAACTCGCGTTCGGCCTCCTCGTGGCGCTCGACCGGTCGATCGCGGACGCGGTCGCTGATCTGCGCACCGGCGTGTGGAACAAGCGCCGCTATTCGAAGGCGCGAGGCCTTGCCGGTCGACGGGTCGGCGTCGTTGGGCTCGGCGAGATAGGGCTGGCCTTCGCCGAGCGGGCGGCGGCGTTCGGCATGCGCGTCCGCACGGTGGATAAGCCGGGGCGGACTGCGGACGTGCTCGAGCGTATAGCCGCGATCGGCATCGAGCTCGTGCCCGACCTGCAAACCCTCGCCGCCACCTCGGATGTGCTGACCTTCCACGTGCCCGCTGGGGATGACACGCGGGGACTGGTCGGCAGGCAACTGCTCGCCCAGGTGCCGCAGGGTGCCATCATCATCAACACCTCGCGTGCCGAAGTCGTCGACGACGATGCACTCATAGAAGCGATGAACACAAAGGGGGTGCGGGCCGGCCTCGACGTTTTCAATGACGAGCCTGGTGGGGGCGAGGGGCGCATCGACTCGCCTCTTGCACGTCACCCGAACGTCTACGGCACGCACCACATCGGCGCTTCGACCGAGCAGGCGCAGGCCGCAATCGCGGCCGAGGTGGTGCGGATGCTCGCGGCGTACGCGAAGGGCGAGGTGCTGAACTGCGTGAACCTCGAGACGCGCCCGCTCGGTGAGGCCGTGGTCACCGTGCGGCACCTGGATGAGGTCGGGGTGCTGTCCGAGATCCTCGCGCTGCTCCGGAAAGCCAACCTGAAGGTCGAGCAGATGGAGAACCGGGTATTTGCCGGTGCGCGCGCGGCATGTGCGAGCCTTCAGGTCAGCGGACAGGTACCGGACGATCTGCGCTCCCAAATCGCGCGGGTCGACCGGGTGTTAGACGTCGCCGTGCGGCCCTCCCAGCCAACCGCCGGGAAGGAATGATCGCCCGTGCCACGCCGTGTCCACAACTTCAGTGCCGGACCATCGACCCTGCCGCTCGAGGTGCTCGAGGATGCCCAGCAGGAACTCGTCGACTATGCGGGCAGCGGGATGTCACTGCTCGAGATGAGCCACCGGGGCGGCTACTACGAGCAGGTCCACGCCGACGCGCTCGCGCTCGTACGGGAGGTCGGCGAAGTGCCGGACAACTTCGACGTGCTGTTCGTGCAGGGCGGCGCCACGCTACAGTTCGCGGCGGTGCCGGCGAATCTGCTGGGGGATGGGCGGCCCGCGGCCTACGTGCTGTCCGGCTCGTGGGCGCGCAAGGCCTTTGCAGACGCCGAGCGGATCGGCGATGCGTATGTCGCGTGGGATGGCGCGCCGGACGGTCACACGCGCATGCCGGCTGCGGAGGATCTCGCGGTCGAACCGGGTACGGCGTACCTGCACGTGACCTCCAACGAGACGATCGAGGGCATCCGGTTCGCCCGCTTCCCCGACGTTGGTGTGCCACTGGCGGCGGACATGTCGAGCGACTTCTTCAGCCGCCCGGTGCCGTGGGAACGCTTCGACATCGTCTACGGCGGGACACAGAAGAACCTCGGGCCCGCGGGGATGGCAGTCGTAGTCGTCCGCCGGGCGATCCTCGATAACGCGCCGAACACCTTCGGCACCTACCTCCGCTATGCCACGCACGCGAAGGCCGACTCGCTCTACAACACGCCGCCGACCTTCACGGTCTACATGACCGGGAAGGTGCTGTCGTGGATCAAACGACAGGGAGGACTGGCGGCGATGGAGCAGCGCGCCAAGCGCAAGGCCTCGATGATCTATCAAGCGATCGACGACAGCGACGGCTTCTACAGCGGTCCCGCGGAACCGGCCAGCCGGTCCCACATGAACGTTGTGTTCCGGCTGCCGAGCTCCACACACGAGGAAGACTTTCTCCGGCGCGCCGCCGAGGTCGGCCTGGTCAACCTCAAGGGTCACCGCAGTGTCGGTGGCTGCCGTGCCAGCCTGTACAACGCGTTGCCCGAGGCAGCCGCGCGGGCGCTGGCGGAGTTCATGACCGAGTTCCGATTGGGTCGCAGATGACTGTGGCCAGCACCGGCCCTCCCGGTGCGAGCGCGCATGACACCGGCTGGCTGCGCCCGGTTCAGCTCTGCCTCGCCACCGCGGTGTCCGGGCCCGAAGCAGGTGCTTGGCGACGTCCTACTGCTTCTGTGTGGCGCAGGTCTGAGGAGAACCAACAGCGCCGTCCCGATGCGCTCGAGGTACCGCCGGCGCCCACTTCGTGTGTCACAACCGACGGCCCGGTACTCGCCGTGTACCGCATCACCACCGCTGATCATACGCAGACCGGGCTGCTTGCGGACGTGAAGGTCGCGGCCTGGGAGGCTCGTCGCGTCAGGGGCCATGAGCACACCCGCTACGCGAAGGAGGAGGCGCTGCTTGCCGAACTCGACGATGTGGAGGCGCTGGTCGGACCGGTCGCGCTGGGTCACCGCCCCGAGCCTGAGCTAGGCGCCCTCCTCGAAGGACTCTCGAGCGGGCGACGCACGGCGTCATGGGAATCGGCGGGCGAGACCCTCCACGAGCTCTGGGTCGTGGAGGGCACGAAGCTCGAAGAACTCGCCACCCGCAGCGCAGCCCTCGACCCCCTCTACATCGTCGACGGGCACCATCGCATCGCCGCCGCCGCCCGGCGGGCCGCGGGTAGACACGCAGCCACCGCGGACGATGACCCGTGGGGTGCATTCCTTGCTGCGGTCTTCCCCGCCGACCAGCTCGTGGTCCGGGCGATCCACCGGATCGTCGATGTGGCGGGTGCGGGCACGCCGGATGCGCTGCTAGGCCGCCTCGAGGCGCTCGGTACCCTCACGTCGGTCGATGGGCCGGAGGACGCGCGGGCTCGACGGAAAAAGCAGTTCGGCGTGGGATTCGCCGGCCGCTGGTATCGGCTCGACATCCGGCCGTCTGCCGGGCGGTCGTGCCCCGACGCGCAGCTCCTCGACGAGCTCGTGCTCGGTCCGGTCCTCGGCATCGACGACCCCAGGAACGACATGCGGATCGACTTCTTCCCCGATCTCGGAGACCTTCGTCCCGTCGCCGAGCGTTGCCGTGACACCAATGAGATCGCCTTCCTTGTCCGTCCGTTGGCGGTCGATGAGGTGTTCGCGATCGCCGACTCGGGCGCTGCGCTTCCCCCGAAGTCCACCTGGTTCGACCCAAAGCCGATCAAGGGCGCCGTCATGCCGGCACAACGGCTGCCGGAGCGCGCTTGGGGCCCGCAAAGCCTCCTTGAGGCCTCCCGGCCTGCGGGGTGATGAGCCTTGCTCGTGGAAGGGCCACCCCGCAGTGCACGCACAGTTGCCAGTATTCGCGGAGGGTTTCAGCGGCAGACCACAGAGCCGGCAGAGTTGGCCGCGCAGCTGGTCCGCGAGGCGATCAGCGGCAGAAGACTCTGGGGACAGGCGCTGAGCTACTAGGCGGAGATGCCTTCTATCTCGTTGCCTTCCGGGTCGGCGAGTGTCCACCACTCCGGGGCTTCGTGGTCGTAGACGATTCGTCCTCCGGCGGCGAGGGCTGACTCGATACGCGCTCGTGCTTGGTCGTGGGGCGCGAATAGGTCGGCGTGGACGCGGTTGCGTGGTTCCGCGGCCACGCGGCGATAGCGTCGCCGAGGTCAGAACCGTACGTTGAAATTGGGCCAATACGGTATAGTTTCTATCCTCAGGAGGATAGGTTCGTGGAGTTTGAGTTCGACCCTGCGAAGAGTGCAGCGAACCTTGAGAAGCATGGCATCGATTTCGTCGCAGCCCAAGCGCTACGGGATGACGCCCTGCGTGTCGAGGTACCTGTTCGTACGGTGGATGAGCCACGATGGCTGATCGTCGGCCGGATAGCCGGCAAACACTGGTCGGCAGTCGTCACGTATCGGGAGGGACGGGTTCGGTTGATTTCGGTACGTCGGTCCCGAACGGAGGAGGTGGAGATCTATGAAAGCTGAAGAGTTCGACGACAGATTTGACCGTGGAGAGGACGTCAGCGCGCAGCTTGACCTGGCGAAAGCGCGACGGCCCGGAACGGAGGCACGACGGGTCAATGTTGATTTTCCCACGTGGATGGTCGAGTCACTCGACCGCGAGGCCAAGAGGCTGGGTGTGACGCGCCAAGCGGTGATCAAGGTGTGGATCGCAGAGCGGATGGAAGGGCTTGACAAACCCGCAGCGTGACCTCGGCAGCCGAGGATCCTTCGAGTCGTCGGCCAACCTGTCCGCTCGTTGCTCCTCGCTCTGTCGGTGCAACCCGACTGGGCGGTTGCTACGCCGTATGCGTGAAAAGCTTTTCGGTCTCAATGGCTAGCGTGGCGGGATGAGTGTCGAGTTAAGCCTGCGATTTCAACGTGTATGCGCGAGAGCTGCTCGGTGATCATCGGCCAAGGTGGCGGCTGCGTGGTCGGCACGTCGCGCCATTGACGCAAACACGGAGGAGTTGGGAACGTACGGACGCCTGTCCCACACGCCGGGTCGCGATCTTGGCCTCGGAGCAGCATGATCGTGTCGGCGCTATCCACGGGACCTTCCCGAAGGGTGAAGGAACCTGCTAGTTAGCGGACGACATCGTGAAGGAAGGCGTAATTGAGGACTCAGGTGCGACAGGCGTCGCTGGGCTACTGAGTGGCCAGCTCTTCACGTCCGACCGCGACGGCGATGTCGATCTCGTTGCCC
>DASUTB010000098.1:0-14089 GCA_036374835.1 Jiangellaceae bacterium
CTCCGTGACACGGCTGGAGCTGCCCGCGCTGACAGCAAAATCGCAGGTAGGGGCCATATAAGACCAAGATCGGTGCACCCTTAGTCCATAGGTTCGGGGTTCGAGTCCCCGGCGGCCCACCTTGTGATCTCTCAAGACATCCCGGACGGTCCGGACCCTGAATTGGGGTCTGGGTTTTTGTGTTTTGGTTTTGGTCCTGGTGGTCTGCCGAGTGGTTGGTAGTTCCGGGCGGGGTCGATGGTGAGTTCGCGTAGGAGTTCGCCGGTGGCGGCGTTGATGACGCGGATGTGGTATCCGTCGACGAGTTTGAGGACTTGGGTTCGGGCGTGTTCGGCGCCGATGCCGATGTGGTGCATGGTGCCGTTGAGTCGCAGGCTGAGTTTGCCGTCGTGGTCGACTTTGTCGTTGAGGACTCGCAGGTGGGTGTCGGTGCTGCGGTCGGCGCTGGGGCCGGCTTTCGGGCGGGTGTGGTAGGCGGTGGCCGGGGTTGCCCGGTGTGTGAGCGAGCGGTGTGGGCGGGTGGTGTTGTAGATCTCGACGAGGGTGTCGATCAGGGTCTGTAGTTCGGTGATGCTGGCTGGTTGGTGGGGTTGGGCGGTGAGCCAGTTCTTCATCGTCTGCTGGAAACGTTCGACTTTTCCGCAGGTGGTTGGGTGGTTGGGTCGGGAGTTCTTCTGCATGATGTTGAGTCGTTGTAGTTCGGACTCTAGGGCGGTGCGGCCGCCGGGTTTGCTGGCGAACCGCACGGTGTAAACCATGCCGTTGTCGGTGAGCACAGATCCGGGATGGCCGTGTTGAGCTGTGGTTTCACGGAACGTGGTGAGCACGATCGATGCGGTGATCCTGGTGTGGGCGGATACGTGGAGTGCGTAACGGGAGTGGTCGTCGAGCCAGGTGATGATCTCGGTGTCGGCGCCGGTGGTCAGCCGGTAGTGGGTGAAGTCTGATTGCCAGGTCTGGTTCGGCATGGCGGCTTCGAACCGGATGTAGGAGGACTTGGGGCGCTTGTTCGGCTCGGGTTGGATCAGGCCCTGGCGCACGAGAGTGCGGGCTACCGTGCTGACCGATACCGTGGTCTGGTGGCGATGCTCGAGGTGCCAGGCGATGGTGTCCGGGCCGGCGTCCATGCCCGATTCGCTCAGTTGTTTGCGGATCTGGATGATCAGATCGACTGTGCTTTGAGGTGTCGCTGCCGGGCTGGTGTGGGGTCGTCTAGATCGGGGTTCGAACGCCGCCTCGCCCTCGGCCCGGTAGCGGGCCAGCAGCTCGTAGAACCTCCGAACGCGAGATCCCGTAGCTGCGTGCTACCTCTGCAACGCCACGTCCTTCGATCTCGATCGCGGTGATAACCAACCGGGCCTTCGACATGTCCGGAGCGTGTCGGCCGGTAAAGTCCAAAACTGGTAAGCCGCGCCGGCTGGTGGACCATCAGGTGTCCGGGATGTCTTGACAGATGTGTCCGGCATGTCCTGACGGAACACACCTCGGGGCGCGCTTCTCTGACCAGCAAGTTTGCGGTTCGCTAGATCGCATAGACCGCCAAATGACGACTCGACGCGATGCTCCATCCTGCGCATCAAGGAACATCTCGTGGAGAGAGGTTCGCCCGGTTGGCGGCGGCCGAGGCTCCTATTTCCGAGGGATTCGATCGCCTGATCGACACCGAAGGCGGGGCGGCCGGGTTGTCGGCTACCCCGTCGTTGGGTCGGGTCAGGCGCCGACGAACCTGAGCAGCGCTGAACGCGTGGCGGGCGGCGATCGGCGCGCCACTGTCCTGGCCGAGTGGATGGGCATGGAGGCAATGGATTGCCCCGGTGAGTCACAATTTCTCGCGGCCGATGAGGGTTGGGCTGGTAGTCGCGGTTGGGGTCGATGGGTCAGGTGCATCCTGCACTCTGCGTTGAGCCAGCTTAGGCGGGTCCGAGCATGCGGTCGCCATGCATCAGACTGCGGCGGCGAAACTGCGTTCTCGACAGAAGGCCAAATCCGACAGCTCATCAAGGTCACAAGCTGTCTCTTCCCCCATATGATCATCTTGTGCATATCTACGCCGACGACATCATCCGTCGTTCCCGGCAGATCATCGCCGACGTGTTGGGAATCTTGTGGTGCGTTGGCGCACTGATCATCGCTTGGGGCATCTACTTCATCATTGAACTGCTCGGCCGGCCGGGCGAGGCTCTCGAGGACGCTGGTACCGGGATGGCCGGCAACCTGCGCAACGCCTCGGACCGGTTGCAGGATGTGCCACTTGTCGGGGACCCAGCCGCCTCCCCTCTCGAAGGTGCGGCCGGCGCGGCGGATCGGCTGGCGGATGCCGGCCAGTCAATGCAGGACACCGCCAGGCTGATCGCCATCATTGTAGCGCTGCTATTCCTCGCCGCCGCCTTCGCTGCCGCGGCCCTGGTGTGGGTTCTCCCTCGGCTGCTCTGGGTCCGCCGCGCCCGTGAGGCGCAGGCAGTGCTGGCCACCAGCGGAGGGGTTGAGCTCCTCGCGATGCGGACGCTCGTCCGGCGCCGCCTGTCGCAGCTGGCCAAGCTGGACGGCGACATTGTGGCCGCCTGGCGGCGCGCCGAGCCGGCGGCCCTGCGTGACCTGGCCGCGCTCGAGCTACGCCGCCTGGGCCTCCATCCACCATCGGCGCCGGCAAGCACGGATCCGGAAACTTAAATCAGCGGAGCCGCGGAGACCGCGCGCCACTGCGCGTACCGGCCAACTCCATGCGGGTAGGGAAGGCCTGACGCCCACTCCGTCACCTTCTGCTGTGCCGCGAAGCAGCAACTGGCACCGCATTGGGATCTGTCCATCTACCTTGATGTGACCCCGGAGGAATCACTTCGCCGAGCCCTCTCAAGACATACCGGACGACCGAACCCACGTTTGTGGGTTCGGTCGTTCGTGTTTAGTGGTTGGATCGGTCGCCCGGTGGGCTGGTAGTCGCGGTTGGGGTCGAGGACGAGTTCTCCGGTGGCGGTCGGCTCGCACGCCGGTGGCCGACCTGATCACCGTGACGCTTACCTGATAGGTCGGTCACCGCGAAGTTGTCGTGGCGCATCCGGTGCTCGCCGCTCCCGTAATGACCTGGTCAGGTAGTACAGGGCAGCGGCGAGCACGCCAATGTCGTCGAGGTAGATGGGGTCGGGGAACAGGTCGACGGGGAAGATCATGTAGGTCAGCGCTCCGTAGAAGGCTACCTTCCCGTCGACTCCAAGCTGGCCGAGCGCACGGCGGACCGCGAGCAACCGCTTGGCGAACCCGATGGCAGGGATCAGGGTCAGGACGCCGACTACCACGACGGCCACACCCACCCATACCCACGTCTCACCCGACACACTGTCACGGTACCCAGCAGGGACGATAAGAAGCACCGCTGCACGGGCGGCACAGCCGTGATCGCGCTTCACGGCGAATCCCAGTAGACGGATATCGAATCTCGATGTCCTTATGAGCGCGATCGATGAGTACTTGGCGTGGGCGCGACGGGTTGACGCCGCAGCCTGACGACGGGTCTCGCCCGAGGACGCGTCGAGTGGGGCGGTGCCGGTCCAGGACGCGAACCGGTTCCGGTCGGCGAAACGAGCGACGTCGCCGACGTCGGCCAGGATGCGTGCGGCGACGACGGCGCCGACACCGGGGAGGTCCATCAGGTTGGAGCCGCGCTCGGTGACGATGGCCTTGATCTCGATGGGGTGAGGGCCTTGACCTTCTTCTCGATCGTCATCAGGTTGGCAAGCTCGTCCGCGGCGACGCGGCGGCGAGTCTTCCCGACAACGTCGCGAGGACGCACGCCGGCGAGAAATCGCCTTGGCCTGCAGAGCGGCGATGTCCTTCTTCGCCTGGCCAGGGGCCAGCTCGGCCAGCAGCTGCTGCAGCCGGTTCACACTCGCCACCCGCTGATTCGACAGCTGGTCACGGTGGTCGACGAGCTATATCCGCAGCCCCCCGAGTCGCGTTTTTGGGGCGCGCGGCCGCTCGGGCGGTGTGTCGTCGAAGTCGCTTGCGTTGCCGTCGGGGTCGCGGGGAGTTCATATGCGGCACACCGCCACGAGTTTGCCGGTGTGATGGTGATCGTCGGGGTTCTATGGTTCGAGGTTCCAGATGGCGTCGATGGGTAGGGCGTGGAGTCGATCTCCGTAGGGCAGGGTTTGTTGGCCGGTATATAGGACGTAGCCGGCGATGAATCGTTCGCCGAGCCTGGCTTCGAGGTGGCGCAGGCCGGCGAGGTTTTCGCTGCGTATCGTTGATCCGGCTTTGACTTCGATGCCGATGATGCGGCCGTCGGCGGCTTCGAGGATTCCGTCGACCTCGACCTTGGGCTGGAGGGGATGGACCCGGACCGGGATCTCCTCTGATACCGCGTGACACCGACGCGTCGGCGCACGCGGATAGCGGCATGTCCGGTAAACGGCGCCGATCTCCCTCGCATCCACGACGAGGTCCGCGATCGGCACCTGCCGTAGGGGTTTCGTGGACCTACCTGGAGGCCAAAGTCTGGTCCAGCCAGGCGAGCATGGTTTCGATGACGGTGTGATCGTGGGTTGTGTCGTGGCCCAGGTCGGGGAATACCTCGACGGTGAAGTCGCGACCTTGTTCGGCTTCGATGCGCTCGAGGACTTCAACATCGAGCGCGGTTGGTTGGGAACCGTCGCGCGCTCCGTAGATCCACAGGCCGGGTACTCGGTAGGCGCGCAGGAGTGGCCGGGGGTCGAAGCCGGAAGGTCCTTCCTCGCGCACCTGGCGCAGGATGTTCTCCATGTCGATATCGGAGGGCAGGAGGTACGGTTCGCCGGTGAGATCGCTGTAAGTGATCTCCTCGCCTACACTCACAGCCGACCCGGACAGGATCACCGTGTAGGCGACCTTGGGTGAGCGGGCGACCATCTTGGGGATCACCCACCCGCCCTGGCTTACCCCGAGGAGACCGATCGGACCGACGTCGTCACGTCCTGCGAGTGCGTCGACAGCGGCGAGACCGTCCGCTGTGAGCGTCTCGAAGTCATCGTCTTCGTCCGGGCAGCATTCGCCCCCCGAGTCACCCACGCCGCGCTTGTCGTAGCTCATGACCGCCATGCCGGCCTCGACGAGGGGCGTGGTGATCCAGGGGCTGCCGAAGCCGAGGCGCGGCATCTCGCCGCTGCCGTGGAGGAACACCATCGTCGGATGCGGTCCCTCCCCCAGTGGTTGGTAGAGCGTTCCGGCGAGGGTGGTGCAGCCACTCTGGAACCGCACCTCCGTGGCGACGTGGTCATCGTCGCGCTCGGGTGCTTCGTACCGCGGCGGCGACGCGGCGCATTGCTCCTCCAGACTCGCGTCGCATGCGGCAACGAGCAGACCCAGCGCAACGACTGCGCAGGCGACCGGGACTCTCACGTCACCAACTTATGTACCGGCGTGAGGTGCGTCGACTGATGATGAGCCTTCAGTCGGCCTTGGCGACCGCATCGACGCTGAGGTCCGTGATTCGCTTTGACCCTCCCCTGTCGGCGGCCATGGAATCTCCCTCCAGTGACAACGGTCTGGAGAGTCGAACCCTGAGGTGTGCCGTCTTTGTCCGTTTTTGTGCGGGCGGACCTGAAGGTCAGCATCTACCAAGCATGAACCTGCTCTTGGGCTTGCTTGGCGCCGCGTTCAATGCAGCCAGCCTCATCGGGCGGCTGTCGCACGAGCCGTGACGCGGTCCATGGCACGGCGGACCGGTTCACCGGCCACGATGTGTCCGCTGACGAGCAGCCACACGAGCTGTGGTGACCGCGTGGCCATAGTCATAAGAGTGTTGTCTATGGTTGGAGGTTCCAGATGGCGTCGATGGGTAGGGCGTGAAGTCGATCACCATAGGGCAGGGTCTGTTGGCCGGTGTAGAGGACGTAGCCGGCGATGAATTGTGGGCCGAGTCTGGCTTGGAGGTGGCGTAGGCCGGCGAGGTCTTCGCTCCGTATCGTTGACCCAGCTTTGACCTCGATCCCGATGACACGGCCATCGGCGGCTTCGAGGATTCCGTCGACCTCGACCTTGTCTTTGGTCCTGCAGTGGTGGAGCCGGACTCGTTCCTGGGTCCAGGTGAGTTGGCGGGCCAGTTCCATCAGGACGAAGTTCTCCATGAGGGGCCCGGCAGCACTGCCGGGTTTGCTGAGTCGTTGTGCGTCTTGGCCGAGTAGTTGGCAGGCCAGGCCGCTGTCCACGAAGGTGAGCTTTGGGGTGCCGATCGCGCGGTGGGTGTGGCCTGTCGACCAGGCGGGAATCTGTTTGATCAGGAATACCGCGGTAAGCAGTTCGAGGTAGCGGTTGAGGGTGTTGCGTGGAATGCCTGTCTCGCTGGCGACGGTGCCGGGCACCAGCAGGCTGCCGGTGCGGCCGGCGAGCAGAGCGAGCAGCTGGTGGAGCTGGCTGCGGCGTTCGATAGCAGATAGCTACATCACGTCACGTTCGATGAGGGTGCCAAGGTAGGCGTCGAAGAAGGCGGTTCGCCCGGCCGCAGGTTCCATGGACGCCTCGCCGCTAGCCTAGTGGACGTTTGGCCGCAAGGCTCGTGGACATCTGGCCGCAACAGTTGGAGTGGCTTCCATGACACGGATCATGACGCGAAACAACTGGTGGGGCGTGACACGACCCGTGAGGGCGGCGGTGTTGGCAAAGATGCTAGTAGAGGACAGATGAGGCGTAACCATGCTCCCTGCGGATCAGTAGGTTGGGGTTCGAATCCCTCGGGGCGCGCTTTCTGACCTGCACCGATGTGGTCAAATAGCTGGTGATCTTTCACTTTGCTCTCACTGGTTGCCCACTGGTCGGCGCCAGCCCGCGAAAACTGGGACCTCGTGGAGGTCACGATCACGCAGGTCTCGGGCTCGTAGGTCCACACTGCGATGCGTCCGCTGATCGGCGCGACCGACCGTCACCATCGGCGGCAGATGGGGTGCGTAGGGTTCGCGGGACGTATTGGCGGGGCAAGGGCTCTGGGGGGACTGTGGTGGCCAGCTTTCAGCTTGCCTTGGCGACGCAGAACTCGTTGCCTTCGGGATCGGCCATGACCGTCCATGTGTACCCGTACTCGTCCATGTCAGAGACCCGAGTGGCGCCTAGCTCCATGAGCCGGGCCACCTCGGCTTGTGGATCGGTCGCCATCACATCAAGGTGGATCCGGTTCTTAGCGGTCTTGGGCTCGGGCACTTTCACGAACATCCAGGTCGGATCTTTCTCGGGCTCCACCGGAGCCCATCCCACCGTGTCCCGGCGTCCGGCAAAGCCGATGGTGGCGAAATCGCTGGTCGCAACGGGGTCGAGCGGTCGGCCGAGTGCCGCGGACCAGAACCGGCCGACCTTGAGAGCGTCGGCGCAGTCGAATGTCACAGATGCGATCCTGACGGCCATGGCAAGCTCCAGACGGTTCTGTGGTGGACGGGGAAGCCTGACACTCCTCAGCTGGCAATGCTCCACCGTACTGCCAACTCGTCAATCACAACACCGCTCGGAACGCGGCACGAGCGGACGCTTACCGGGCTACAACAGGCCGCGGTTCCAGGGGCCCCAGATCGCGTACGTCAGCCCGTTCGACTGCATATTGGTGTAGAGCACCTGGCCACCCGGCCCGAACGTGGCGCCCGCGAACTCGTCCGTGCCGCCACCGATCGCGTTCAACGCGAAGTCGAACAGCTGCCCGTCCGTGGTGAGCGCCCGCAGCATGTTGCCGACCCCGCTGTCCTCGCAGATCAGCACGCTCTTGCGTCGCGGCGAGACGATGATGTTGTCGGGGAAGTCCAGCACGTCCGGGCCTGGCGACTCGAACAACAGCGTGAGGGTCTCGTTCCGGGTGTCGTACATCCAGACCTGGCCGTAACCGTCTCCGAATCCGGCGCTGGAGTTCGGCGGCGGGTCAGACTCGAACGGACCACCGCCCTCAGTGGAGACGAAGAACATCTTGCCGCCCCAGAAGGCCATGCCTTCGTTGCGCCCGAACCGGGCCGCTCCCTTGCTCTCACCCTCCTGAAATACGATCCGCGCCGCCTCGTCGTTGCTCAATCCCGGCTCGAACTGGGGGTCGGGGTCCTCGATGTCGATCCAGGCCACCTGGTAGGTGGTGCCGGGGGTCTGATCGGTGTGCAGATCCGCCGTGACGGGACCTGTGGCGCCGCCGGGGACCACGCCGAGAACCTGGAGCCGTCCGCCGTCCGCGACCCGCTTGTCCTGGAACGGATTGTTTGGTGGGAGGTAGCGGAAGAAGCCCGACGGGTAGGCGAAGTCGTCCTCGGTCATGTAGACGATTCCGGTCGACGGGTCGACGGCGGCGGCCTCGTGGGCGAAGCGTCCCGCCTGGGTGATCGGCTCGGCGACCTCGAGCTCGCCGGGACCGCGGCTGACCGGAACCTCGTACAGGTAGCCGTGCTTCTGCTCGTAGTTGAGGTCGTCCGGGTCGCCGGGCCCGATGAAGAAGCTGCGTTGCTGATCGACGCCGTTCGGAGTCTCCTCACACGTGATCCAGCTGTCCCACGGAGTTGCGCCACCGGCGCAGTTGAAGCTGGTGCCATTGAGGCTGACCCAGCTTCGCACCTCCTCGGCCCGCGGGGTGATCTCCAGAGTCGTCGTGCCGCCAGGGCCCTGCGGATCGTATGCCTCGCTGACGTCACCGAAAGCACCCACATTGCCCGGCTGGAACGCCTCGTGGTTGCGGATCAGCCGGACCTTACCGCCGCGCCACGAGAAGGCGGCCATGCCGTCGTGCCGCACCTGGGTGACGGCACCGTCCTCGGTCAGCGGCGTGCCGGCCAGGCCGAACGATCGGTACTGGAAGCCCTCGGGCACGTGGAGCCGTACGACGCCATCCCGCAGGTCGGGTATGTCCGCTTGCAGAGGCCCGTAGCCCCCGTTCTCGCGGGCGAACTTTGGCTCCGCGAGCGCCGCCCGCCACACAAGCCCGCCGAACGGCCCCGCCGTCAAGCCAGCGGTGCCAGCCGCCACGAGGGCGGTCTTCCTCAAGAACGCACGGCGATCCATTACTGCCGCCTTCCGTCACGTGCAAGCCCACCTGACTCGTTTGACGCTACGACCGAATTTCACGTCCGTCAATGGTGGAATATCCTGCGACAACCACGGGCAACGTCTGCAAGTCTCGAGCGGTACCGGCACGGAAGGTGGGATTCGGCGATGGGCGACACACGAACCCTTTCGGCGACCTTGGAGACGTTCATCGAGCGGTCCCGACGGCTTACCGACGAGGACCGGCTGCGCCTTGCCGAGGCCCGCGCCGCGATCGACGAGACCTTCCACGCAGGTGCATGGAAAGCAGCCAACGACATCGTCGTCCAGCGCGCGTGGGAGTACCGTCACGCCCTGGTCAACATCGGTGCCGCCTTCGTACCCGGCCGACTCGAGGAACTCGTACAGGCGGGTACCGCTGCCGACCGCACCGACGTGGGCCGATGGCAGGACGTCGCACGACACGCGCGGTTGGCCATCGAAGACGCTCTGCTCGCGCTCGTGGCTGCCGACCTACTCCGCCCGCCCGACCTCCGAGAACTGTATGGACCATGGAAGGCGATGCTGGAGGCCGCCCACGAGCAAACGACACCCCGCCCGCGCTGACACTGAGCACGCTCGCCTCGACAAACCGGTACGTGGCCACGTGCATTGCCCGATCTGCGCCAGATGAGGATGTTCACCAAGGTCGGTTGCTGGCATGCTCAAGCATTCACCCGCGAAAGGGGGAAGCAGTGTCCGCGGAGTGCTTGGTCTGCCAGGAACAGGCTCTTGAGGTCCCAGTGCCGGGGGATCTGTTGGTCTCAACGGACTCGGTTGTGGCCTTCCATCTTCCACCGTGGCCACCCCCAGCCGAGGATGTCTTCCTCGGTTATCTGATGATCACGTCACGGCGCCACGTCCCCGGATTCGCCGACTTGTCGGATGAGGAGTCGGCGGAAGTGGGCCAGTGGATCTCGCGTCTGAGTCGTGCGTTGCAGGCGCTCGGTGCTGAGCGGGTCTACGTAGCCGTCGTCGGGCACCGGGTTCCGCACCTACATGTGCACCTGATCCCGCGCTGGCCGGGAACACCAGAGGACGTTTCCTGGCTCCATGTAGATGACTGGGAGGGTGCGCGACGGGGCGAGTTTGCAGCCGCTGCCGGGTTTGCTGATCAGATCAAGGACGTACTCGCCGTCTCGTGACCGAACCCTAGTTGGGGCCCAGTGCCCATCATCCTCGCGCCGCTCGTCGAGTCGATCTGCGGCGTCGACGTCCCTATCCGTGGGATTACTGCACGCCCTCTCTTCCAAGCCAGCTAGAAGTCACAGCGTGGACCGCCGTAAAGCCTCGCCGCGAAGAAAGATTGGGAGCCCACGCGGACTCAATCACCGGGCCGCTCAGTTGCCATTGGCCCGCCGCCTAAAGCCAGAACCACTTGCTGCTCATAACAGCCAAAGGTTGTCGACATCACTTGCGCGTCAACAGGCCTCGGACGGGACGTGCGAGCAGGACGGTTGCGATGAGGAGTCCAAGCAGCGTCAGACCGAAGACGTTGATTGGTGTGCTCGCATCCACGCGCGCTAGTTCGTTGAACACGTGGTAGTAGAAGAACAGGGCGGCGCCGCCGCTGATCCATCCGGCAAGCAGGGATGCTCCGAACCGACGCGGAACTGCAGTCGCTGCGCACGCCGGAATGGCAAGCGCCAAGATCGTCGCCCAGACCGGCGGAGCCAGGAACCAGCGCAAGTACGTAGGCAGCACAGTTTGGAGATTGCCGACGAGGAGGGCCAGCGAGATCGCGCCGACAAGGCCCAGCAGGCACACGGTCCAGGCCAACGCGCCGTTGGGTATTTGGTGCAGCAGGCGAACGTCCCGGGCGCGAGCAACGGCAAGTGCGACGAGGAAACCTGCGACAGTTAGAGCGAGTGTGGCGACGAGTTCGACCCAGAAACCGGCCAGGAACCATCCCGGCCGGTTGTTCCAGAGCCAGTCGGTAACCAGGAACACGAACCACCATGTCGAGGCAGCCGCGACGCCCAACAACAACCCAGCGCTGAGCGGCCTGGTCCGAGGCACGAGTGTGAGAACACCAGCGATGAGAGCCATGACCGCGAGAGTGATCACGACGACGACGAGCGACTTGAGCTCTCCCGTCCCGTTGATCAAGCTCTCGGCAGGCGGATGATAGTCGGGCACTATACCGATGAGCAGCAGCACCGCTGCCGCGATGGCCAGGACGCCCGCTGCCCTCAGTGGACGTTCAACGCGGGCCGGCGCCGGGGCTTGGGCGCCGGCCGTGTTGGATGCGCCAGGCCCGGTGGCCGTCTCATCCGCCATTGACCGAGTCGCCGTCTCGGCTGGCGTCGACTCGGGGCTGGCGACTGGTTCCGGGCTTCGTGGGTCCTGTTCCGCGGGTTTTGGTGTGATCTCCAAATCGACCGGAATGGTGACTTCGCCGGTGGGTCCGGTGATGGTGACACTGCCCTGTCGCCTGCCTGCGACCGAGGTGTCCACCGAAACGTCGAGGCCGCCTGGCGTTTCCTCGACCGTCAGCCAGGTGTGCGAGGCCTGGAAGGTGCAGGTGCGGGCGAGTGGAGGCCCCAGCAGTCGAAGTGTCCGATGCAGTGGGTCCGAGCCCTGCCGCGCCTGGCCGAAGTACAACTCCGGCTCCTCTACCCGGAGCGCGACGTCCTGCAGGCCGGCGGCTGCGGCGTCGGCGACGTATTGAATGTCGGTGCGCGCAATGTCGGCCAGCGCGTCGTACGCGCCGGCGGCCACGGGCAGGTCGTTGCTGGCAAGGCGCGACCGCAGTTCGCTGACCGCGCCGAGGCGGGTGAACATGTTCGGATCCGTCATGGCGGCCTGCAGGTCCGGCGGGACCGGTGCCGGGCGAACGCGGCGGCGCCGGCTGCGGGCGAGGTACAGCTCCCCGGACATTTCGATGTCCCGGCTCGGTGTCTGGTGCGGGTTCTGGGCGCGGACCCGGTCGAACACGTAGTCGTAGAGTTCGTTGAGGGAGACCCAGCCGTCCTCGTCCCGGTCCGCTTCCCCGGTCGCGAGCCCGTCCACCAACGCGGAAGTGAACACGGACGGCTGTTCTGTGTGGTCGTCGGCGAGCCGGTCACCTTCAAAGGCGTACTCCATCGCGCTGGACGCGGTGATCACCGCCCGGCCGCGGCCGCCGCCCAATGTCCCGCCGGGGAAACTGTCCAGCACGTTGACATCCCCGGAGGCGCGGACTGTCACCCCTTGGCCGAACGCGCCGCCGTAGCAGCAGTCCAGCAGCAGCACGATGCTGTGCGACCGGCTGGACCGTAGGCACCGCTGCACGAAGTCGGCCGGAATTGCCGTGGAGCCGAGCCGCTCCGGGCGGGTGTTACGGGCGGCGAAGAACAGCTCTCCGGAGTCGCTCTTCAACCCGTGGCACGAAAAGTGCACTAACAAGACATCATCAGGGCTGCCTGAGGCGAACAGATCCTCGACCTCCGCCTGGATTTCGTGCGCCGTCCGGTTGCGCACCACTTGCACTACGAAGTCACCGATCTGCGGATCGCCGAGCACCTCGGCCAACCTGGCTGCGTCGACCGCTGGGGCCAGCAGGCGGCGCAGCCCTGCGTGGTCGTACTCACCGGTGGCGACGATCAACGCTTTTCGCTCGCCGTTCATGCGCCGCCATCTCCCGCCGAGTGCCGGCCAACGAACAACCCGATCAACCGCTCCTGATCCGCCGCCGTCGCCTCCGACAACTCAAGCACGTCGCCGTCAATCTCCAGCCGCACCGAGCGGCGAACACCAGAACCGCGCGACAGCCATCTGCGGATCGTGAAGATCACCGACCGCAACCCCTTGGCGGTGCTACCAAGCCTGACCAGCATCTCGCCCACCGCGAGCACATCGAACACCCGCGCGCCCGGTGGCGGCTCACCGGCCCGCAACGAGGTCACATCCTCCACGTCAAGTTGCAGCAACTCCTGGCGAAGGAAACCAGCCAACTCATCCAGGCGTTCCACGCCCGCGCCTTCCTCGGCGATCCGGACGCGCAGCTCACCCCCCACGGCGCCCACCCCTTCCGCAGGTCAGGCCAGTACACCAACCATGCACCCCGGCGCCTAGCGGCGCAAGCACCGCCGAAACAGATGAATGCCCGCACAGGCTGAACGGCCAGATGCAACGTTGGCTACGTAGCGAGCGACCTCATACCTCCGACAAGGAAGTGTCCGCCGAACGGTGTAGCTGGCCCGGACACGCCGTATGGGGTCGAACAGCGCCCAGGTATGGAAACGCACGCGTTCATACTGAAAGCGGTGCCGACGCTGTGTTCACCCACCTGCTCGCGGTCACACGTCTCCGCGGCCCCCGGCAAACCGCCCGAACATCGAAGCCCGTCGCGCGTCGCGGTTGACTTCACCAACCGAACGCGACGGCTGGCGAGGCCCCACCGACGGGACGGCTGGCGAGACCCCACCGAGGGTAGGTGTTCGCTCGCGCATCGGCATGAGCATGCCGTCACGACTCAGCGACCGCAGCGGTCCACTCGCTCCCAGGGCCAGTCGGTGGCGAGCCAGCGTGCGACGGCGTCAGCGAGTGGTGCGTCCAGGTCTGATCTGTCGGCCCGCACCCAGGACTGCACCGTGACGTCCCACTCGTCGGAGGCCGAGGGATACAGGTATACGCAACCGATGACGTCGTTGTCGGCTGGGTCGAGGACGGTGAAGGTGAAACCGGCGCCTCGCGTGAAGTCGTCGGCGTGGCGGCGAAGGTCGGCGAGGTTCTCCTCGAGCGTCATGCCGCTGCGTGGTGGCCAGGTGCCGTCGGGATAGCCGGGAGTGGAGCGTATGTGCTCGATGCTCGACATCCAGGCGGCATGATCGGCCTGATTGTGCTGTGGCCCCAGTGGTTCGAGGCGAAACCGGTCGGTGGTGAGTGAGGTCGGGGGATCGAAGCCGACTGGCACGAACTCATCCGCGGTCATGACTGTGACGGTACTGGACTGGCCACGCGTCCTTCCCTCGATTTCTGCTCGGACGCCTGCGAGACCGACGCTCGGAATCTGTTGGATCGGGTAAGCGGCACGTGGTCATCGGGGGTGGATTGACGTACTGGCCCCAGGGCAGAGATCGCGCACTCAGTCGGCGTTCCC
>DASUTB010000099.1:0-29364 GCA_036374835.1 Jiangellaceae bacterium
GGCACCCCCCGACGCGCCGCCCGCGCCTCAACACCCAGCGCCCTGTTCGCCGCCTCCTGCGACACCGCGAAATCAGCCACCACCGACAACTGCGCCGCCGCCGCAGCAGCCTTGAGCCGCTCCAGAACGGCGATCACATCAATCCGATCACCATCACCGCCCAGCTGCGATGCCAACCCGGCCAACTCGTCCACCACACCGGCCAGCCGCCGCGCCGCCACCTGTTCGTTCATACGTTCGAATCTATCACTCACCACCGACAACCTCCGCCGCCGAGAGGTGATCAGACGGTGGCGGTCACCGGCGGTAGCCGTGCTACGTCTCCACCACTAAACCCTTGCCCGCAGATCACTGGCGGGCCAGCATTGACGGCATCCCTGCGGAAGGAGACCGTCATGTCGTTGCTCGCCAACCTGGTGGAGGCCGTGTCGACCGGCCGGGTCGATGTCGTCGACCTCACCGCTCCTCTCACCGACAAGACACCGATCTTGGTGCTGCCCGAGCCGTTCAGCCAGACCGACCGGTTCGAGCTGCGGGAGATCAGCCGGTACGACGATCGCGGCCCGGCGTGGTACTGGAACAACATCACGACCGGTGAGCACACCGGTACCCACTTCGACGCGCCGATTCACTGGGTGACCGGCCGCGACCGGGACGACGTGTCCCAGGTTCCGGTTCGCCGGTTGGTGGCCCCGGCCGCCGTCCTCGACTTCACGTCCGAGGCCGCCGCCGATCCGGACTTCCTACTGGAGGTGGACCACGTGCGTGCGTGGGAGGCGGAGCACGGACCGCTTCCGGACGGCGGCTGGCTGCTGCTGCGAACCGGCTGGGACGCCCGCAGCCACAGCCAGGACGAGTTCCTGAATGCCGACGAGTCCGGCTCCCACACGCCCGGGATCAGCGTGACATGCGCCCGCTGGCTGGCCGACGAAGCGTCGGTCATCGGCGTGGGCGTGGAGACCGTCGGGACCGATGCCGGCGGGGCCCACTCGTTCGAGCCGCCGTTCCCGTGCCATGCCTTCCTGCTCGGGGCGGGCAAGTACGGCCTGACCCAACTTCAGAACCTTGCGACGCTGCCGCCGACCGGCGCCGTCCTGATCGCGGCACCGCTGCCGATCATCGGTGGATCGGGCAGTCCCACCCGGGTGCTTGCGCTGGTCGAACGCTGATGTACGTCTCCGAGGCGGTCGGACGCGCGCTCGCCGGTCTCGGCGTCCGGCACGCCTTCGGCGTGGTCGGCAGCGGAAACTTCGACGTCACGAACGCCTTGGTCGCCGGTGGCGCGCGGTATGTCGCGGCCCGCCACGAGGGCGGCGCGGCGACCATGGCCGACGCGTACGCCCGGATGAATAGCACGGTCGCCGTGCTCACCGTGCATCAGGGTTGCGGGCTCACCAACGCGATGACCGGGATCACCGAAGCGGCAAAGAGCAGAACCCCGCTTGTCGTCCTGGCCGCCGAGGCGAATGCCCCCACGTCGAACTTCGCCATCGATCAGTCGGGGATGGCCGAGGCAGTCGGCGCGACAGCAATCCGGATCGGCTCGGCCGAGACGGCGGTCTTTGACGCGGTCCGAGCGTTCAACCTGGCGAGGGACGAACGCCGAACGGTGGTGCTGAACCTGCCGCTCGAGGTTCAACGGCAGGCCGCACCGGACGAGGCGGGAATGTACGACGGCCGGCCGCCTCAGCCGCCCGCACCGGCGGCCGACGACGTCGCCGCGCTCGCGAACCTGCTCGCCGGCGCGCAGCGCCCGGTCATCATCGCCGGACGCGGCGCTCGGCACGCCCGAGCCGAGCTGCTCGCGTTGGCCGAGGCATGCGGTGCGCTGCTTGCGACGTCGGCCGTCGCCAAGGGACTGTTCCATGGCAGCCCGTGGTCGCTCGACGTATCTGGCGGGTTCGCGTCCCCGCTGGCGGCGGAGCTGATCACCGGTGCCGACGTGATCGTCGGCTTCGGCTGCGCGCTGAATATGTGGACCACACGGCATGGCCGGCTGATCGGGCCGGACGCACGGCTGGCCCAGGTTGACGTGGAGGCCGCCGCGCTAGGGCTGCACCGGCCGGTCGACCTCGGCGTGGTCGGTGACAGCGCCTCGACCGCGGCCGCAACGCTCGCCGCACTTGAGGACGGGCAGGGCGAGCTGCGGGGCTACCGCAGCGCGGACCTGCGTAAGCGGATCGCCACTGAAGTGCAGTGGCGCGAGGTCCCGTACGAGGACTGGGGCACTGCCGAGACCATCGACCCGCGCACCCTGACGATCGCGCTGGACGACCACCTGCCGGACGAGCGGATCGTGGCCGTGGACTCCGGCAACTTCATGGGTTACCCGAGCATGTACCTGTCCGTGCCGGACGAGTTCGGGTTCTGCTTCACCCAGGCATTTCAGTCCATCGGGCTCGGGCTGGCCACCGCGATCGGCGCGGCATTGGCTCAGCCGGACCGGCTTCCCGTTGCCGCGCTCGGCGACGGCGGCGCGCTGATGGCGGCCGCAGAGCTGGACACCGTCCGCCGGCTCGGCCTGCCGATGCTGATCGTGGTCTACAACGACGACGCGTACGGGGCCGAAGTGCACCACTTCACCGACGGCCAGCCGCTGGACACGGTCACCTTTCCAGAGACCGACATCGCCGCCGTCGGGCGCGGCTACGGACTGGACGCGGCGACCGTCCGCACGCCCGACGACATGGCCGCCGTCCGCCGCTGGGTGAACGGCCCCCGAGACCGTGCCCTGCTCGTAGACGCCAAGGTCGCCGCGCCCCGCGGATCCTGGTGGCTCGAGGAGGCCTTCCGCGGCCACTGATGGAGATCTGGCGGCATAGTGGTGAGGGCAGGTGCTGGGAGAGGAGGACCGAATCGTGACCGATCGGTGGCTGATGCGCTACGACGGCTACGACCCTGAGGACGAGGGCCGCCGGGAGTCGCTGTGCACGATGGGCAACGGGTACCTCGCCACGCGCGGGGCGGCAGCGGAATCCTCCGCTGACGGAATCCACTACCCGGGCACCTATGCCGCCGGCGTCTACAACCGGTTGGAAGACCGGATCGACAATAGGACGGTCGAGAACGAGAGCCTGGTCAACCTGCCGAACTGGCTGACGACACGATTCCGGATCGACGGCGGGCCGTGGTTCGACATCGACGAGGCCGAGATCCTCGAGTACCGCCAGGAGCTCGACCTCCGGCATGCCGTGTTCACCCGGCGTTTCCGGGTCCGCGACGACGGCCGACGCACCACCACGATCACCGAGCGCCGCCTGGTGAGCATGGATTTCAAGCACGCCTGCGCCCTCGAGGTGACCTACCTGCCGGAGGACTGGTCGGGCCGGCTCGAGATCCGCTCCGTGCTCGACGGCACCGTGGAGAACACCCTGGTGGAGCGCTACCGCGAGCTTGCCGGCAAACACCTCGACCTGCTCCAGACCGCCGCCCCGTCCCCCGACTCCGTGCTGCTGGAGATCGTGACGAACCAGTCGGGGATTCGGGTGGCGATGGCCGCCCGCACCGTCATCTGGCGCGACGGCGGGCACGCCGAGGCCGAGCGCCGGCTCGTGAACGAGGGCGGCGTGGTCGGCCACCACCTTGCCCTTGAGGTGCGCCGGTCCGAGCCGGTCACGCTGGAGAAGACCGTCACCGTGTTCACCGGCAGGGACCGCGCCATCGTGGAGCCCGCGACCGAGGCCATTCGATGGCTGCCGCGGCTGGGCCGGTTCGAGGACCTGCTGAAGCGGCACGTCTTGGCCTGGGGGCATCTCTGGGAACGCTTCCACATCGACATGGAGTCGGAGGGGCGGATGCTGTGCATCCTGCGCCTGCACCTGCTGCACCTGCTCCAGTCGGTCTCCATGAACTCCGCCGACCTCGATGTCGGGGTGCCGGCCAGGGGGCTTCACGGCGAGGCCTACCGCGGGCACATTCTCTGGGACGAGCTGTTCATCCTGCCCGTCCTGAACCTGCGGCTCCCCTTCCTGAGCCGTTCGCTGTTGCAGTACCGGTACCGCCGGCTGCCCGAAGCCCGAGCGGCGGCTCGTGAGGCGGGCTACGCCGGTGCGATGTACCCCTGGCAGTCCGGGAGCAACGGGGAGGAGGAGAGCCAGCGGCTGCACCTCAACCCCGTCTCCGGGCGCTGGACCCCCGACCCCACCCGGCGGCAGCGTCACGTGGGGATCGCCATCGCCTACAACGTGTGGCAGTACTATCAGGTGACCGGCGACCGGGAGTTCCTCAACCAGTATGGGGCGGAGATGCTCCTGGAGATTGCCCGCTTCTGGGGCAGCATCGCCACCTACGACCGCGCTCGGGACCGTTACGTCATCCGCGGCGTGATGGGACCCGACGAGTTCCACTCCGGCTACCCGGGTCGCGACCAGGACGGCATCGACAACAACGCCTACACCAACGTGATGGCCTCCTGGGTGCTCGGTCGCGCCATGGAGGTCCTCGACCTGCTACCCGGACAAGAGCGCCACGAGTTCCTGGAGATGATGGACCTGCGTCCCGAGGAGCTCGAGCGGTGGGAGGACATCGCGCACAAGCTCTTCGTCCCGTTCCACGACGGCGTCATCAGCCAGTTCGAAGGCTACGAGGACCTTCAGGAGCTGGACTGGACGGCCTACCGAGCCAAGTACGGAAACATCCAACGCTTGGACCGCATCCTCGAAGCCGAGAACGACACGGTGAACCGGTACAAAGCCTCGAAACAAGCCGACGTGCTGATGTTGTTCTACCTGCTGTCCGCCGACGAGTTGCGCGAGGTGTTCGGTCAGCTCGGCTACGATCTCGATCCCGAGCTGCTTCCCCGGACGATCCACTACTACCTCGACCGGACCTCGCACGGGTCCACCCTGTCGGCGGTCGTCCACGCCTGGGTACTCGCCAGGTCCGAGCGCGAGCGGGCTCTGGACTTTCTGACTCAGGCTCTCGAGGCCGACGTGACCGACATCCAGGGCGGAACCACACCGGAGGCGATCCACCTGGCCGCAATGGCCGGCAGCGTCGACCTGGTCCAGCGCTGCTTCTCAGGTCTCGAGGCCCGGCAGGACCAGCTGCTGGTCAACCCGCAATGGCCCGAGCCGCTCGGGGTGATGGAGTTCTCGATCCGCTACCGGGACCAGCCCCTGACACTGCGTATCCACGGCGATGGCGGGGAGATCCAGGCGGGTCCGGGAATGCAGCGGCCGATCGAGGTCGCCTGCCGCGGAGAGGTCGCCGAGCTGAAACCCGGTTCGAGGGTCAGCTTCCCACTGTGACCGCAAGCGGGTGACGAGGTGACCGGTGAACTCAGGAAGCGACGACGATCCCCATCATGCCCTGGTCCTCGTGGTCAAGGATGTGGCAGTGGTACACGGTGCGACCGCCGAAGTCGGCGAACCGGACCCGGACGCGCACCGCCCGGCCGGCCGGTATGTTGATCACGTCCCGCCACTGCGGCTCCGACACCGGCCCGGTGCCCTTGTCGAGCACCTGGATCGGCCAGACATGCAAGTGGAAAGGGTGGTCCATGGGGCTCGGATTCCGCAGAACCCACTCCTCGACGGCACCCATCCGGACTTCGGTGTCGACCCGGTCGGGGTCGAACTCACGACCATCGATGAGGAACCGCATCCCACCACCGCCCATGCCGACCTCGAAGCGCAACTCGCGCCGCGCGTCCACGGCCACGGCGCGTAGGTCCTCGACCTGCGCCGCCTCCCAGCGCAATGGAGGGGCCGAGACCGCCTCGGCGGACACGTCGAGCACCGCGAGCGGCACCGGCTCGCTCGCCGTCTGCTCGCCGCGCATCATCGGCCCCATCCCCATGCCACCGCGGTCGTACGGCTCGGCGAGCAGGCGGTAGCGACCCTCGGCTGCGGCTTCGACGGCAAGGTCGGCGCGGTTCCCGGGCGCCAGCAGCACATCCTCCTGCCGAGCCGGCCGAACCCGGTGGCCGTCCAGACCGAGGACCGTGAGTTCGGCGTCCTCGAGTCGGAGCCGGAGGAAACGCGACGTGCACGCGTTGACCACCCGCCACCTCTCCCTGGCCCCGCGGCGACCGGTCAAGGTCGGCTGGAACTGCCCGTTGACCAGCACAAGCCGGCCCTCCCTGCCCATCATCCGCTGCTGGAACGAGGGTCGGACGACGCGGCCCTCCGCATCGAGCGTGATGTCGGTGACCACCAGGACACGGTCCTCGTCGAACGCAGCCTCCGCCTCGTCGCTCGCCACGATGATGGTGCCCGCCAGCCCGCCGAAGACCTGGTCGGCTACCAGCCCATGCCGATGCGGGTGGTACCAGAAGGTGCCGGTCGGGTGGTCGTCCGGCAACCGGTACTCATAGTGGAATGTTTCTCCCGGCAACACCTCGATGAAGACATTGTCGCTGTTGCCTTCGGGTGAGACGTGCAAACCGTGGACGTGCAGGTTCGTCGGCGCGTCCAGCCGATTGGCCAGGGCGACGCGGAGCAGATCACCGGGTCTTAGCCGCCAGGTAGGCCCCGGGCTGGTGCCGTTGTAGCCGAGCGCGGAGGTGTCCTGCCCGGCCAGCCGGACTCCTGCCGCCGCCTCCAGGTTCACCTCGAGCAGGCCGTCCTCGCTCGCGAGGATCTCCGGCACTCTGAGGTCGCCGCCGCCATCGGTGACGGCGAGTTCGCCGCGCGGAGCAGCCGAACGCCAGAGCCCGACCCCACCGGCCGCGGCCGACGCCGCGCCCAAGGCCGCGAGCTGGAGAGCGCGCCGGCGGGTCAGCTGGACGGTCACGACGTGCTCCGGCCTATTCTCGCTTCAGCTCGGTCAGCCGCTCGTGGTACTCCTCGGTCGTCAGCTCGCCTCGGGCGTACCGCTCGTCGAGAAGGTCGCGTGCCCGGCTGCGCCCACTGTCCAGAGTGTCTCGGGACGCGAATCCGCGGGTGAGGCCGAGTATGGCCACCACGATCAAGGTGATGATGCCGGCGAGCAGCAACAGCCCCCACAGCCATGCCCAGCCACCGCCCCAGCCGTCCATCATCCCGTCCATCGGTCCCCAGCCGTCCCCGTGGCCCGGGCGGCCCGCCAGAACAGGTGTCGCGAGGTGCACAATGGCCGCCATCTAACACTTCCTCTCCGGCGGCAACGCCAACATGGCAGATTGCTCTGTGTGCTGATAACGCTACGGTGAGTGCGCCGCGCCTCCCGGGGTCGTCCATCCTGCCCGATGGGGCCGAAGGTCACATCCTGGGTGAGCCGATGTACTCCGGCTCCGTATGTCGCTGTTGGACTGCTCGTTGGTCGTCGCGCCCTTCTACGCTCACGTTGGGGAGTGCTTGGCCGAGCCAGCGCGGTAGCCACCACATCGCCGGGCCGATCCGATGCATCAGCGCCGGAACCACAAGCATCCGGATGATGAATGCGTCCAGCAACACAGCCGCTGCCATGCCCAGGCCCAACAGCTTGATCGTGCGAGAGTCGCCGGTGACGAACGAACCGAAGACGAACACCATGATCGAGGCGGCAGCCACGATGACCTTGCCGGTATCGGCGTGCCCGGTGCGCACGGCGGTGGCGTTGTCGCCGGTCCGCTGCCATTCCTCATGCATCCGGCTCACCAGGAATACCTGGTAGTCCATCGACAGACCGAACAGCAGCGCGAACAGGATGACGGGCAGGAACGGCTCGATCGGCCCGGCGTTGCCCAGCCCGATCAGGTCGCCCAACCATCCCCACTGGAACACCGCGACGACCACGCCGAACGCTGCGGCGACCGAGACCAGGTTCATCGCCGCTCCGACCAACGGTACGAGCATGCTGCGGAAGGCGAGCATCAGTAACAGCACGGACAGTCCGATCACCACCGACACGAACAACGGGATCTTCGACTGGATCTCGTCGGCGAAGTCGTCGAAGGTCGCAGTCGGGCCGCCGACGTAGATCGCAGCGCCGGTAGCGGCCTCGAACTCGGGTACCACGTCGGTGCGGAGGCGGTCGATCAGTTCGCTGGTTGCCTCGTCCTGCGGACTGGTCGTCGGTACGGCCCGAAGGACGGCAGCCGTCCCATCGGCGTTGGGCATCGGTCCGGAGACCGACGCTACACCCGGGTCCGCCTCCATCCGATCGACGAGCGGCTGCAACGCCGAGCCGTCCGGGCCGTCGAGCGGGTTGTCCGCCAGGTCGACGGCGACGACGAGAGGCCCGTTGATCCCCGGTCCGAATCCCTCGGCCAGGGTGTCGTAGGCCTCGCGGGTGGTCGTACCGGCGGGATCGTTACCCTGGTCCGCGGTTCCGAGGCGCAGGTCCGCCACCGGCGAGGCGACGACTATCAGCATGCCGAGCGCGAGCACCACCAGGACGACGGGGCGGCGCTGCACAAATCCGGCCCAGCGGCGGAACCCGCCGACGGTGTGCTCGGAGACGTACTCGCCGCCGGCGAGTGCCCGACGGTGGCGGCGGCCCAGCACCCGGTTGCCGGCCGCGCCGAGCAGCGCCGGGATCAGTGTGATCGCCGCGAGCACGGTGAAGGCGACCGATACCGAGGCCCCGATGGCCAGGCCGTACAGGAACTCGATCCCGGTGAGAAACATCCCCAGCAGGGCGAACACGACGACGACACCGGCGAAGACGACCGCTCGTCCAGATGTGGCCAGCGCCGCTGCAATGGACTCGTACACCGGGATCCCGGCCCGCAGATTTCCCCGATGCCGGTTGACGATGAACAATGCGTAGTCGATCCCGACTCCCAGCCCGAGGAGCACACCCAGGGTGGGCGCCACGTCGGCGATCGTGGTGAAGTTCGACGCCAACCGGACCACTCCGGTCGAGACTCCGAGCGCCGCGGCGGCGGACGCAATCGGCATGAACATCGCGATGGGCGACCGGAAGGCCAGCAGAAGGATCAGCGCGGCGAAGCCGACACCGATCAACTCGCCCTTACCGACTTCGGGATGCGACAGTGTCGCCACCCCCTGGCCGCCGACCGCAGCGTTCAGGCCGTCGCCGTCGATCTCCTCGACTAGGTCCACGACCGCTTCCAGGTCCGCGCGGGGGACCTCGATGGCGGCCCGGTCGTACTGGACGGTGGCATAGGCCACCGTCTCGTCGGCGCTGACCTGGGCCGCTCCCGCCGGGGCGTACGGGCTGCGCACGGCAGTCACCGAGTCGATCGCGGCCACATCTTCGAGGGCGTCCTGCACCCGACCCTGCACGGTCGGATCGGTCACCGACCCGTCCTCGGTGCTGACGACGATGGTGTCGACGTCGCCGGATACCTCCGGGAAGCGCTCTTCGAGCAGGTCGACGGCAGCTTGGCTGTCTGTTCCCGGCAGCGTGAAGCTGTTGCGAAAGTCGCTGCCGACGAGCGTTGACGAGGCCTGGGCGCCGACGATCGCCAACACCCAGATCAGTACCACCAGTAAAGGGTGGCGGGCACTCCAGCGGGCCAGTGCCTTCATGGCGCTCCTTACTTGACGTTCGGTAAGTTTGACCAGGCTAAGATGATGCCTGACCGATCGTCAAGTTGAGGAGGGCCATGGTCCGGACGTCGCAGCAGGGCGACACCCGCCAGCGCATCCTCGAAGTGGCGCTGGAGTTGTTCCACGAGCAGGGCTATTCGGGCACTTCGATCCGCGACATCGCCCAGCGGATGGCGATCACCAAGGCCGCCGTCTACTACCACTTCCCATCGAAGGAATCCCTGTTGGCGGAGCTGCTCTCCCCGGCCATGACCCGGGTGAGCCGAGTGCTGGCCGAGGCCGGCGAGGCGACCACGCCCAAGCAGCGGCGAGCCCTGGTCACCGCGCTGGTCGACGTCGTCGGCGAGGTAGGCCCGCAAGTCGTCGTAATGCTCTCCGATCCAGGCGTGAGCGTCCATCTGCACAGACTGGCCATCGACAGCTCACTGCCCCAGCGCGTCGGTGAGGCGCTGATCGGCCCCCTCCCGGACGATCCGGAACAGGCCGCCGCCGCCCGGTTGCTCGCCGCCTGCGCGATCGGGTGTCTCCCGGCCGGAATCGAGGCCTGGCGCCGAGACCATCCCGGCGAAACGACCCTCGACACAGCGGCCAAGGCTACCCTGGTGCAGGCCATGCTCGCGGTGATCGAATCGCCGCTCACGCCGGCCTGACACCTGATCGCCGGCCGGGGCCGGCACTCGCCGCACGAACTGGACCTGGTCGTGGCCGCCTTGCATCTGAACCGGAATCAGGCGTGGTCTCGGCTTTGCTCGATTCCGAGCAGAACCCGCTCCGTGAACGCCTGCACCTTGTGCTCCCAGCCGACCTCCAGCGGGCCCTTGAGGTCGGTGACGTAGACCTTGTCCTCCGCGACTTGGACGAGACCGGCCCGTTGCAGGATCTCATTCATGATCGGGCGAACTCGTTCCCACTTGGCGATCTCTTCCTCGGTCGGCATCTGTCCGGTCTCTTTGTCCGGCTGGGGCGCCGCCTCGGTCGTCAGAAGTGCGTAGCTGGTGCCCGCGGGCAGGTTCACCTTCTTCAGGAACCGGCGCATCCTGCCGATCGGCCTCCCGAAACGCCCAGGCGAGCTGAACACGTACAGATCGGCTGCCGGGAGCCGGTCGGGGCGTGCCTCACGGATGTGGTGCACGTCGACGGCCACGCCTCTGGTTGCCATCTGGGTCCCGAACTCTTCGGCGACCTTCTTGCCGTTGCCATATTTGGACGCGTGTAGGTACTCGATCTTCATGGCTCGTCACCTCTCATCTTCCGGCCGGCACGGGCACGCACGTCCGAGGAGCGGCCGGTCTCGCAGCTGCGGTGAGGACACACCTATGGCTCCACTGTGTTCCGGTGCGGTTCAGGGCACAGAGGCATCCGACCCATGCCGGCAGGGGCAAACGGCTTTGCCCACGTGCCCGAGCGCGCGGGAGGACGCTGGGTCAAGATTGGGTGAGAGCTGGTGTGTCCGAGACCAGGAGGCGGTGACAAATGCTTGAGACTCCACGGCCGGATCGAGTGGCGTTTGAAACGGCGGGTGACCATGTCGCCACTCGGGTCGCCACCGCGTCCGCTGACGATCTGGTGTCCTCGGTGCGTAGATCATTGGAAGGCCGGCGGTTCGAGACGCTCTCTGCAGTGGCCGTGACCGACGATGGCCGCCTCGAGGGGATCGTCCGGCTCGGCGAGCTCATGGCAGCTCGCGCGGAGGCTCACGTCCGGGAGGTCATGGACACCGCACCCGCGGTCGTCGGTCCAGGCGTCGACCAGGAGGTGGCCGCATGGCACGCGGTCCAGCGCAACGAGCCCGTCCTCGCCGTGGTTGACGACCGGCACCGGTTCATCGGTTTCATCCCACCCGAGCGCATGCTCGCGGTGCTGCTCGCAGAACACGAGGAAGATATGGCCCGACTCGGCGGGTTCATGCACGGCGCTGCGGCCGCGCGACGAGCGAGCAGCGAGCCGGTGCTCGCCAGGTTGTGGCACCGGCTCCCGTGGCTCGTCGTCGGCCTGGCCGGCGCGCTGGCCGCAGCATTCATCGTCGGATCGTTCGAGGACCGGCTACAAGCCAATGTCACGCTGGCGTTCTTCATTCCGGGCATCGTCTACATGGCCGATGCAGTAGGGACCCAGACCGAGACGCTGTTGATCCGAGGACTATCGGTCGGTGTCCGGATCCGCGATGTCGTGCGGCAGGAGATCATCACCGGTCTGCTGGTCGGCCTGGCCATTGCTGCGATCTTCCTACCCGTCGCCCTCTGGCAGTGGGGCTACGACGTGGCCAGCACCGCCGCGCTGGCGCTGTTGGCCGCGTGTTCGATGGCCACACTGGTGGCGATGGCGTTGCCGTGGCTGCTGAACAAGATCGGCAAGGATCCCGCGTTCGGCAGCGGTCCGCTGGCCACGGTCGTTCAGGACCTGTGCTCGATCTTGATCTACTTCGGCATGGTCGTGCTGATCATCGACTGACATGCCGATCAGTGCGACCACATCACCGTGCTCGCACGTTTGATCACGATAGAGCCAGTCAGCGCTGCCGGTTCAGCCGTAGCCGCCAAGCATCCGGCCCGCGCTGCTCGTAGTCGACTGAGAACGCGCCGTTGGTTCGGCTCTGGATCTGGTCGAGCAGTGGGATGGGATCGTGCGGCGCGACAAGGATGATCGAGCCCTCGACGGGTATCGCGTCGATCGCTCCGAGCACGGTCGCGTGCCGGATCGCGTGCGGCACGGCACGGACGTCCAGCACCGGCGTGGACGCCTCCTCCGCCGCTTCACCGCATCCGCAGTTCCCTCCGCACCCGTCAGCGCCGGACGGCTCGTCGTCATGGCCGAGGATCTCGTGCATCCCGGCCAGCACCGACGCGAGTGACGTACCGGAATCGGCCGCGATGACGGGAAGGACCAGATCGTTCTCCTTGCTCAGGTGAGCCTCGAAGAGAACCTGCAACGAGCGGGCGGCCGCCGCAGCACGGACCGGCTCGGTCGCGTTCGTGATCTCGGTGACCAGCCGCTCCAGCGCTCGGTGCTCGGCCAGCATGCCGTCGATCAGCAGTCGCGCACCGGGGTCGGCGGCCGCTGCCGGGTAGAGCGAGACTTCCTCGGCGGCCGCGTGCGGCAGCAGCTCGCGGGATATGAAGTCGAGCAGCCGCCCGCGTACGGTGTCCGCCGCCTCTTCGTGCGGGCCGGACGCGGCTTCGAGAAGGACCTCGACGAGGACGGACAGATGTCCGGACAGCTCGGCGTGGTGGCGCTCGACGGCGGCGATCGCTTCGGCGTCCTCCGGGTTGGTGGCGATCGCGACGCTGGTCGCCTGGCTTGTCGTGGTCACAGTGGTCCTCCTAGGTGGGCCCGGACTGGCGATGTCGGTTCCAATTTAATACGATCCACTCCGTGAAAAACAACGGGCCGTCTCCAGTTCGGCGCGACCTCACCGGCAGGCCGCTGTCGAACCAGCGCGCCACGCTGCTCGAGCGGCTGCAGAACAGTGCAGCGCCGGTGACCGTCGCCGTGCTGGCCGCGGACGTGGGCATGCACCCGAACACCGTTCGCGAGCATCTCGACGCCCTGGTCGACCGGGGCCTGGCGACCCGCGAACGCGGCACGGCGACCGGCCGCGGCCGACCGGCCTGGTACTACGCCGCCGCCGAGGACCGCCATGAGCCGGACCCGCGGGTGCGCGAGTATGCCGGGCTGGCCGGGGCACTTGCCGCTCACATCGCTCGCACCAGCGCCGACCCCACTGCGGACGCGTTGGCCGCGGGCATCGAGTGGGGTCGGTCGATCGCTTCGGGCGCCTCCGGCCCGCAACCGGCCGGGGTGGCGCAGGCGAGGCGGCGCGTCGTCGAGATCCTCGGCGATCTCGGCTTCGACCCACACGCCGACTCGCGCGCCACGACCGTCGGGCTGCGCCGCTGCCCGTTGCTCGACACGGCGCGGCGCTACCCGGGCGTCGTGTGCTCGGTTCACCTCGGCATCGTTCGCGGTGCGCTAGCGGAGCTCGGCGGCGAGCCGGAGCGCACCGAGCTGCTGCCGTTCGCCGAGCCCGACGCATGCCGTCTCCACCTGGCAACCCAAGGCGGAACGAACGATGCCTGACCAGGTGCGCTTTCCGGCAGGCCGGGCCGCCCTGCTGGCGCTGCCCGGCCTTGCGCTGCTTGCCGGGCTCAACGCCGCACTCCTTTTGCTCGACCTACCCGCACCGGTCGACGTTCAGCGCCTCCCCGACGTGCACGGAGTGCTGTTGGTACTCGGCTTCGCCGGCGCCCTCGTCGCCCTGGAGCGCGCCGTCGCTCTCCGCCGTGCCTGGGGGTATCTCGCACCTGCCGGAATGGGCGCGGGGGGCTTGCTGCTGCTAAGCCCGTTGCCACTCGCCGCAGGCGGCTGGCTGCTCGTAACCGGCACGCTTGCGCTCGGCGCGGTGTATCTGGGGCTGTGGCGCAGGCAGCCGGCCGCCGCCGTGACCGTGCAGGCCGGCGGTGCGGTGCTGGCGGCCGGCGCGGCGCTGCTATGGGTAGCGGCTGTGCCGGTCTCGTCGATGCTGCCGTGGCTGGCCGGCTTCCTGGTGCTGACGATCGCAGGCGAGCGGATGGAACTCTCGCGCATCGGCTCGCTCGATCCACGAGCCGAAGCGGCCGCGACGCTGCTCTCAAGCGCTCTGGTCGCGGGCGCGGTCGCGTCGCTGCTGTGGCCCGCCGTTGGTACGGCCCTGTTCGGTGGAACGTTGCTGGCCCTCGTCGGCTGGTTGGTGCGCTACGACGTGGCGCGGCACACCATCGGCAGCACTGGCCTGCCCCGGTTCACGGCCGGCTGCCTGCTCGCGGGTTATGCGTGGCTCGCGGTGGCGGCCGCGGTCTGGCTGCTCGCCGGACCCGAGCTTCGCGGCGGCGCCTACGACGCGGCCGTTCACGCAGTGTTCCTCGGTTTCGTGATCTCGATGATCATGGCACACGCGCCGGTCATTCTGCC
Source organism: Jiangellaceae bacterium (assembly GCA_036374835.1). Lineage (GTDB taxonomy): Bacteria > Actinomycetota > Actinomycetes > Jiangellales > Jiangellaceae > DASUTB01. The sequence goes on from DASUTB010000099.1 coordinate 14,367, forward strand.
CGCGGTACTGCGTCGCCGGCTCCCCTATCACCGGGCCATGGTGGCGCCGGCCGTGCTGCTGCACGCCTCGCTGCTGCTGCGAACGACGGCCGGGGACGCGAGAGGTATCGACTGGGCGTGGCAATGGGGTGGCCTGTTGAACATCGTCGCCGTGCTCGCCTTCGTCGCGATATCGGTGTGGTCGGTGGCGACGGCCGCCCGGCCGGGCCCGCACGTCCCCGTTCCAACGTCCGAACCGCACGTGGAGGCGGCGCGGTGACCGCGCACACCGAAGCCCCGGGACGCACGCCGCTGTCGCGGTCGACCTGGCACCTGCGGGCCGGCGCGATCGTCGGGGCCTGGCTACTCGCAGTGCTGGTCGTTGCCGTCGCCCACCCCTTCGTGCCGGCCTCGCGCTGGCTGCTCGTACACCTCCTGCTCCTCGGGGCGGCCAGCAACGCGATCCTGATATGGAGCTCCCACTTCGCCGCCGCCCTGCTCCATCTCCCCGGCGAGCAGGGCCGGCGCGGCGACGCGGCACGGCTTATCACGTTCAACGCCGGCGCCGTGGCGGTGGTGGCAGGCATGCTGGCGCAGCACTGGACGGTCGTGCTGAGCGGCGGGATCGTCGTCGCAGTCGCGGCGGGGTGGCACGCAGCCGCCCTGCTGCGGCGCATGCGGCGGGCGCTGCCGTCCCGGTTCGGTGTGACCGTCCGGTACTACGTGGCCTCGGGGGTACTCCTGCCGGCCGGGGTCGCGTTGGGCGTCGTGATGGCTCGCGGCGGGCTGGCCGACGCCGTGCACGCCAGGGTCGTCGTCGCGCACTCGGTGGTGAATCTGCTCGGTTGGATCGGACTCACGGTGGTCGGCACCCTGATCACGCTGTGGCCGACGATGCTGCGCACGCGGGTGGCCGACAGTGCCGAGCGGGCGGCGCGTCATGGTCTGCCCGTGCTGCTGGCCGGGGTGGGTATCGCCGCCGGAGGGTCGCTGGCCGGCTCGCGACCGCTGCTCGCCGCCGGAGCACTGGTCTACCTGGGTGGGCTTGCCGTCGCGGGCCGGACGCTTCTGGACCCGCTTCGCCGCCGACCCCCGGCGAGCTTCGCGACGTGGTCAGTACTGGCCGGGCTGGCCTGGTTCGCCGGCTCACTGGTCGCGCTGACTGCGTGGGTCACAACGGCGCCGGACTGGGTCGCAGCGGCCGAACGGGCCGGATGGCTCACGGCGCCGCTACTCGCCGGCTTCGCCGCCCAGGTGCTGCTCGGCGCGCTGTCGTACCTACTGCCTGTCGTCATCGGGGGCGGACCGCACGTGGTCCGCGCCGCCAACACGGTGTTCGACCGGGCTTGGCCGGCTCGGGTCACCGCCGCCAACACGGGTCTGCTCGTCTCGGTGCTCCCCGTCCCCAGCCTGGTCCGGGTGCTTGCCTCCGTCGTCGTGCTCGTGGCGCTGGCATCGTTCCTGCCGCTGGCGGTCCGCGCGGCACGCACTGCCACGCGGCTGCGCAACCAGCCCGACCCGCCTGCCCTCGCCCGGCCAGGCGGCACGCAACCACCCGATCCATACACCGATGCCCGGCGCGCCGGAGGCGCCGTCGCAGGCCTTGCCGCGGTGGTACTTGCCGTGGCCGCCGGCGTCGCGGCCGACCCCGTCGCGCTGGGTGTCTCGGGCGCCGAGCCCGCCGATGGCGGCGTCGCCGCATCCGGGGAAACCACGACCGTGACGGTCGAAGCCCGCGGCATGCGGTTCTTCCCCGACACCGTCGAGGTGCCCGCCGGGAACCGGCTCGTGATCGAGCTGGCCAACGAAGGCGCCGACATGCACGACCTGGTGCTCGAAACCGGTGATGGAACGGGACGGCTCGCTCCCGGCGAGTCCGCAACTCTGGACGTCGGCATCGTCGGCCGCGATCTCGACGGCTGGTGTTCGGTGGCCGGCCACCGTCAGCTGGGTATGGTGCTGACGATCAAGGCCACCGGAGCGGGCGAGGGTGACGATCCGCACGCAGGCCACGACCACGGCGGACCCGGCGACGCCCCGGCCGCCGGCCGCGACGCGGCCGGCGACGAGGGCAGCGCCGCCGCCGACCTCGACCTGATGGCCGAGCCGGGGCCCGGCTTCACCCCGTACGACGCCGAGCTCGCACCGGCCGAGGGCGCCCGCATCCACCGGGTGACCCTGACCGTTTCCGAGAGCAACCACGAGGTCGCTCCGGGCGTCCGGCAGACACGTTGGACGTTCGGCGGCACCGCGCCCGGACCGACGCTGCGGGGCAAGGTGGGCGACACGTTCGAGATCACGCTGGTGAACGACGGCACGATCGGGCATTCCATCGACTTCCACGCCGGCGCGCTGGCACCTCAGGAACCGATGCGGACCATCCAACCCGGCGAGTCACTGATCTACCGCTTCACCGCGACCCGCAGCGGCATCTGGATGTACCACTGCTCGACGGCACCGATGTCGCTGCACATCGCCAACGGCATGTTCGGCGCCGTCATCATCGACCCACCCGACCTGCCGCCCGTCGATCGCGAGTACGTGCTCGTGCAGTCCGAGCTCTACCTCGGCCCGCAGGGCGGGATCGCCGACACCGGACGGATCGCCGACGAGAGCCCGGATCTCGTGGTGTTCAACGGCCACGCCACGCAGTACGCGGCCGAGCCGCTCACCGCCCGGCTCGGCGAGCGAGTCCGAATCTGGGTGCTCGCGGCCGGACCGAACCGCGGCTCCGCGTTCCACGTCGTCGGCGGCCAGTTCGACACGGTCTACCAGGAGGGCGCATACCTTCTGGAACCGGCGATCAATCCCGCCGGAGGCAGCCAGGTGCTCGGACTCGCACCCGCCCAGGGTGGGTTCGTCGAGCTCACCTTCCCGGAGCCAGGCGACTACCCCTTCGTGTCCCACCTCATGGTCGACGCGGAACGCGGCGCCCGCGGCGTGTTCCAGGTGACCCGATGAGACGCAGATTTCTCCCACCGCAGCACGGCGCCTGGGCGATGCTGGCCGTGCCCTACCTGGCCGGCGTGCTTGTTGCTGGATGGAGCTGGGTGGCCGCGCCATTGGCCGGTGCCTGGCTGGCCGGCTACCTGCTGTCCTACTACCTCTTCCAGGCGATCAAGACCGGCCGGCCGCGCCGCTGGCGGGACCAGATCGTCCTGTACGCCACATTGACCCTGCCGTTGCTCGCGGTCGTCGTGTTGGCCCGTCCGGCGGTACTTTGGTACGCCCCCGCCTACGCCGTTCTCTTGTCGGTCAACGCCTGGTACGCGTGGCGGCGCCGCGAACGCGCCTTGCTGAACGATCTCAGCTCGGTGGTGCAGAGCTGCCTGCTGGTGTTCGTGGTCGCCACCGTCGCCGGCACCAATCCCGGTGAAGTGACTGGTGCGTTCGTCGCCTGCGCCGCCTACTTCGCCGGCACTGCTTTGTACGTCAAGACGATGATCCGGGAGCGTGACAACGCTGCCTACCGGCGCTGGTCGATCGGCTACCACGTCGGCGCCCTGGTGCTCGCTTTTTGGCTCGGCCCGCTCGTAGCCGGGCTGTTCGCCTGGTTGCTGGTGCGTGCCTGGCTACTGTCTGGCCGCCGCCTGGCACCCTCGCGCGTCGGCCTCATCGAAGTCGGCAACAGCCTGCTGCTGCTCGCGGTGGTGTGGCTGACCTGGGGCTGAGGTATCCCGTACGTGATTTCCCCGATGGTCCGGCCGTCATTTCCGCCATAGAACATTAGCGACGACAGCGTGTGAGGAGATCGACGATGGCCCAGCCGCCGCCCGCACCTGCGACGACCACAGTGTCGCTAGCTGTCAGGGGACCATATGGAGTCGTCGCCTACCTGTCATTCCTCGCTGTGTTCGGCTATGCGCTCGGCTTCCTCGCCAACGCTGGTGTGCCCAAGGGCATCGACGATGGTGCGGACGGACCGGTCGGGCTGGCGATCGGTGTCAACGCCGGGTTGATGGGTCTGTTCGCAGTCCAGCACAGCGTTATGGCGCGGCCTCGGTTCAAGAGGTGGTTGACGCGCCTCATTGCGCCGCCGATCGAACGCAGCACGTACGTTCTCGCAGCAAGCGTGGTTGTCGCGCTGCTGCTGTGGCAGTGGCGGCCGCTCCCGGCGACGGTCTGGTCGGTTGACGCCGGCTGGGCGGTCACATTGCTGTTGACGCTCAAAGCCCTCGGTGTGCTGTTAATCGTAGGGAGCACGTTCGCCGCCGGCCACTTCAAGATGTTCGGTGTGCGCCAAGCGTTGACCCGTGCCCGCACCCGTGCTGACGGTGCCCGCTTTCGTCGGTCGCGGCTGTTCTGGGTGGTCCGCCATCCGATCATGGTCGGGTTTCTGATCGCCTTCTGGGCTGCGCCGCAGATGAGTGCAGGACGGCTGTTGTTCAACGTACTCGCGACCGGTTACATCCTCGTCGCCGTCCGGCTCCAGGAGCGCGACCTGCGCATGCACTTCGGGGAGCCGTACGAGCAGTACATGCGGCAGGTTCCGCGGTTCATTCCACGGTTCGCACACCACGCGCGCTGATCACTGGACTTCCGGACGGTCATGGGCGTGCCTCGAGCACCATGTTGAACGGTGTCTCGGCTGCTCGACGGATACGGGTGAAGCCTCCGGTGCTGACGACCTCCCTGAGCCGCGCTTCGCCGGCCTGGGCTCCGAGCGCGGCATCGACCTCCTGCGAGCGCGACACCGGCAGGCACATCAGGGTGGATGCCGAGTAGAACACCCGGCCGAACGGATTCACGTTGTCCTCCAGGCGATCGTGGGCGAACGGTTCGACGATCATCCAGGTGCCGTCCGGGTCCAGCGTCTCGCGAACGTGCGCGGCGGCGCCGGCGGGGTCGCCCATGTCGTGCAGGGCGTCGAAGACCGTGACCAGCCTGTAGCCCGACCCCGGGTACTCCTTCGCGGTGGCGACCTCGAACCGGCACCGTTGCGGGTGAGATGCGTCGCGACGGTGCGTGGTGAGATGAAAAGGGCGTCCGCGGCCGTCATGGCTTCCAGCCCTCGACGGGGTGGAGGACGAGCTTCGTTCGGGCATCAACGTGGCGACACGCCCGCCTCGGCGGCGGCCTCGTTCGCCATGGCGATCGACGGCTCGCGTGAATCGAAGCCGACGAACGTGGACGCCGGGTAGGCCTGCGCCATGAGTATCGTCGACGCACCGCCACCGCAGCCCACATCTACCAGAAACTGGGCCACACCAGCCGCGACGAACTCCAGGCAACCCTCGCCGAGGACATCATGGGCGATGGCAAGAGAATGGGCACGTGACAGACAGTGAGGCGTCCGCATGGTCGCCCGAGGATTACGACACGTGGTTCGATCGCCCGTGGGGTCGCTACGCGTTCGCGACCGAGTCGGCCGCGGTGCTCGCGGCGACGGGGCCACTCGCAGCGCGGACGGTGCTCGACGTGGGCTGTGGTACCGGACGGTTGCTCTCCGCTGTCACCGCCGCCGGGGCCACTGCGATCGGGCTCGACAACGACTCAGGAATGTTGGGTGTGGCGGCCCGGCGCACCAGTGCGCCTCTCGTGCGCGGCGACGCCGCCGCTCTCCCGCTGCGGTCGGCAGCGGTCGACGTCACGATCGCCTTGGCCGTGCTCGAGTTCGTCGCCGACCCGCCGGCCGTGCTGGCCGAGATGGCCAGGGTGACCCGTCCCGGAGGCTACGTCGTGGTCGGCGCGCTCAACCCCAACAGCCCTTGGGGAGTTGCCCACCTGCTCGGCATGCGCCGGCCACCATGGTCTGCGGCGCGGTTTCTCAACCGCCGCCGGCTGCGCGAGCTGGCCCGTCCCCACGGCACCGCTCACCTGACGGGGACGCTGCTCGCCCCCGGTGCGTTCCCCGGCCTCGGGCGCCTACGGCCCGTCCTCGGTGTGCTTGAACGCCTGATCCCTTGGGCAGGCGCCTTCCAGGTCCTCAGCATTCAACGGAGGTCGTAGCGATGCAGGTTACCTGCCAGTTTTCCTTGTACCCGCTGGGTGTGGCGCACCTCGGCCCGGCAATCAGCGCCGCCGTGTCCGCCCTCGCCGACCGTGGCCTCACCGTGGAAACCGGCACCATGAGCAGCTCGGTCAGCGGTCCGGTCGACGTGGTGTTCGCCGGCCTGGCCGACGCGTTCAGCGCCGCGGCCGATGGAGGGCTGGTGCTGGTCGCCACCGTGTCCAATGCCTGCCCAGTCCGCTGACGCCCCGGCGATTCCTCGCGCGCGGAGCGAGGATACCCGTCTCGGTGGCCCACGCCGCGCTACGCCTCTCGCCTCCTCAGTAGCCGGTTGAGTAACCAGGGAGCGCCCAGGCACGTCACCGCCGACACGAAGGTGACTGCGGAGAGTGTCTGGTTCGGGATGTAGCCCATCGCCTCGGTCTGCTGCGAGACTAGCAAGGCGATCTCGGCCCGCGGGATCATGCTCACCGCGAGCAGCCCTGCGGTGGCGCCGCTTGTCACGAACAGGCCCGGCACGAAGGTGCCGGCCACCTTCCCGACGATCGCCGCAGCAAGCAAGACGAGTCCCGGGACGATCGCGTCTGCGAATGCCCCTGGCGTCACCTGGAGCCCCACCTGAATGAAGAAGAACGGTACGAAGAGGTCGTAGAGGACTTCGAAGTCACGCTCGTGCTGCACGGCGACGGGATCCCTGCTGTACGCAAGCCCGGCGAAGAACGCTCCGACGGCGACGGAGAGCCCCAGCATCTCGGCGGCGCCCGCGAACACCAGGCCCGTGGCCGCCACGAGCAGCATCGGGTGGCGCGGCTCTCCCACCCGCTCGAACAGTCGCGTTGTGGGGCCCTCCGCCCAGTGAGCAAAGGCATACATCGCCGCGACGAAGCCCGCCAACACCAGCATCACGGCACCGATCGAGGAGGCGACGACGTCAAGCGGCCACTGCTCGCCCTCCGGCAGGTCGACCAGCACGGAGAGCAGAGCCGCAACGGCGACGACACCGGTGATGTCGTCGAGCTCGGCGACGTCGATGAACAGCTCGCCCTCCGGCGTCTCGAGCCTTCCCGCCCGGGTCCAGACCGCTGTGGCGACGCCGACACTCGTCGCCGTCAGTGCGATGGCGACGACGATGCTGGTGACGGTGTCCCACCCGAGGATCCACGCCGCGGCCGCGTAGCCGAGGAACGCGCTGACGACGATGTTGGCAAGCCAGATGGGAGTTGCCCGCCGCAGCTGCGCGAGCAACGCACCGACATTGCTCTTCAGGCCGACCCGGAACAGCAGCACGGTGACACCGACGAGGCCCAGCGCCTCCAGCGCCTCGACCGCACCTGGGCCAACTACCGGCGTCTGATCGAAGAAGAGGCGTGCCACGAAACCGACGGCGAGGTACCCCACGAGCGGCGGCACACCGACGCGCGTCAGCGCACCCTTCGACGCGATGGCAACGAGGATCACGGCCCCGACGAAGACGAGCTCCTGTCCCATGCATCCGCCCCCACGACATGGACCGGCTCCTGGCACAACCCGTGCACCACACCCGAGTTCTGTAGTTCCGCTACCCGCAACGGATCCGAAACCACCGCGTTCCCGTCACGTGAAGCGCCCTGGATCCGCTGTCGCGCGAAGCTGGCCAGCAGCAGGCTGAACCCAAGGTAGATCACCGACTTGATCCACTGGAAGGCCAGTAGCGTTGTTTCGGCTGGTACGTCGCCAAGGCGACCACCACGCCACCAACGGAACCTGATCTTGTTACCTACAAGACCGTCGCGCATTCTTGGATTTCGCGTGTACCTGTCTCCTGCCGCCGCGCCGGTTAGTGTGGTGCTCATCTGCCGACGTCACCGGAAGGTGGGCGATGGCCGAAGCTCCGATGCTCGCGAAGAACGACATAGCTCGGCGGCCCTGGTGGGCCGTGGCCCCGGAAGAGGCATTGGCGGCGCTCGGCACGGACGCCGAGCGCGGGCTGGATGAGGCCGAGGTACAGCGGCGGCGAGCGGTCTTCGGCGAGAACAGGCTGCCGGAGCGCAAGGGCGAGTCACTCTTCGGCGTCCTTCTGCGCCAGTTCAAGGATCCGCTCATCTACGTGCTGCTGATCGCCGGAACCGTATCACTGGCCATCGGCAACATCGAGGACGCCGCGTTCATCTTCGCCGTCCTGGCCTTCAACGCCGGGCTGGGCGCCTATCAGGAACGGAAGGCCGAGAGCGCGGCGGCGGCGCTACAGCAGGTGATGCGAATCACCGCCGCGGTGACCCGGTCGGGACGCCGCGAGGAGATCGACAGCAGCGAGCTTGTGCCGGGTGACCTCGTCACAGTCCAGTCGGGGATGTCGGTGCCCGCTGACATCCGCCTGCTAAAGGCCCAGGACCTGCGCGCCGACGAGTCGCTGCTCACCGGCGAGTCGGTCCCCGTCGAGAAGGCAACGCACGCCGACCTGGATCCGGACACCCCGCTCGGCGACCGAAGGACTGTGCTCCACGCCGGCACTACGATCATGAGTGGACGCGGCGTGGGGGTGGTGTCGCGGACCGGCGAGCTGACCGAGGTGGGCCACATCGCCGAGGCCCTCACCGCGGAGTCGCAGGTGCCGCCGCTCGTGGTCAGGATGCGCCGGTTCACCCGGGTGATCGCGGTGGCGGTGCTGGCCGCGGTGGTCGTTCTCGGCCTGATCGAGTTGCTCCGCGGCTTAAGCCTGGTCGAGATCTTCTTCCTAGCCGTAGCGCTCGCGGTGTCGGCCATTCCCGCCGGCCTGCCGGTGGCGATCACGGTGGCACTCGCTATCGGGTCGAGCCGGATGGCGGAGCGCAACGTGATCGTCCGCAGACTCCCCGCCGTCGAAGGGCTCGGCGCCTGCACGCTCATCGCCAGCGACAAGACCGGCACGCTGACCCAGAACGAGCTGACGGTGAACCGGATCCGGCCACTGGACGGCGAGGACGTCGAGGTCACCGGCGGCGGGCACGACCTGGATGCCGAGGCCAGGCGCGGCGACACGAACGTCGACCCCCACGAGGAGGAGTGGCTGCGCCGGTTCGTCGTCGCCGGCGCTCTGTGCAACGGAGCCGAGGTCTTCGCGACCGACGGCGAGGTGCACACCAGCGGCGACACGGTCGATATCGCCTTTCTCGTGCTCGCGCACAAGCTCGGCTGGCCGCGTGATGAGTTGCTGGATCGGTATCCGGAGATCGGCCGCATCCCATTCGAGTCCGAGCGCCGGTTCGCGGTGAGCTTCAACCGCCACGACGACCGGGTCGTCGCGCACGTCAAGGGCGCCGCGGAGACCGTCGTCGAGATGTGTGATGTCGACACCGAGGCTGTGAGCGAGCGGGAGAAGCGGCTCGCCGAGGCTGGCTATCGCGTCATTGCGGTTGCCTCCGGAGAGGTGGACGAGGATGCGGCTCGTGAGGGCGACGCCGACGCGCTGACCGGGTTGCGGTTCCTGGGCCTGGCGGGGCTGATCGACCCAGTGCGGCAGGAGGTACCGGACGCGGTGGACGCCTGCCACCGGGCCGGCATCGACGTCCGGATGGTCACCGGTGACCATCCGGCGACCGCGCTCGCCATCGGCCGCGAGCTCGGCATCGCCCGGAACGATCGCGACGTCGTGACCGGGAAGGACATCGAGGCCTTGGAGCGTGACGAGGGCGGCGACGTCGCCGCGTCGATCCGGCAGAGCCACGTGTACGCCCGCGTGGAGCCGCGGCAGAAGACCACCATCGTCGACACCCTGCAGGAGGGTGGGCACTTCGTGGCCGTGACCGGCGACGGCGTCAACGACGCGCCCGCCTTGCGCGCCGCCCACATCGGCGTGTCGATGGGTGCGAGCGGCACGGAGGTGGCGCGCAATGCGTCCGACCTGATCCTCACCGACGACAACTTCGCCTCGATCGAGAAGGGCATCGAGGAGGGACGGATCGCCTACGACAACGTGCGCAAGGTGATCTGGCTGCTGATCAGCACGGGAGTGGCCGAGATTGTCCTGTTCACGCTGTCCGTCGGATTCGACACGGCGCTGCCGCTCACGCCGGTGCAGTTGCTGTGGCTGAACCTGGTGACCAACGGCATCCAGGACGTGGCTCTCGCCTTCGAGAAGGGCGAGCCGGATGTGCTCGATCGACGCCCGCGTGCGCCGAACGAGCGGATCTTCAACCGGCTCATGATCGAAGAGGTGGTCCTCTCCGGGCTGTACATGGGATTCGTGGCCTTCGGCCTGTTCTACGTCCTCACCGAGGTGATGGGTCTCGACACGTTCACCGCCCGCAACCTGCTGCTGCTGCTGATGGTGCTGTTCGAGAACGTGCATGCGTTCAACGTCCGATCGGAGACACGGTCGGCTTTCCGGATCCCGCTGAGCAACAACTGGCTGCTCGTCGGCGCCGTGGTGGTGGCACAGTCCGTGCACATCGCGTCGATGTTCATACCGGGCTGGCGGGACGTGCTGGGCATCGAGCCGGTGAGCGTCACGACATGGCTGATCCTGCTGACCATCACCTTGACCAAGTTCGCAGTCGTTGAGGCCTACAAGAGCCTGCGTGGCCGCGAACTCGCCGCGCGGATCAACCGGCCCCCGCGGTTTGCCTCGGCACAGTCGGGGCAGCCTCGTTAGAGCGGCGACCGTAGCAGGCCTGGACACGGCCTGCTCGCCGGCTCAGGTGTCGCGCTCACGCACGACGGCGGCGATGTCCAGTCGGCGCATGGCGCGTAGTGATGGCCACTGTGATATGGCGGCAACGGCCACGATCGCGGCCACGGCGATCAGCACTGTGGTCGGCTGGATGACCAGCTCGAGTTGGAACAGGTCGCTGGAGAACGACCGCATGAGCGCATCCCCGGCTATTACGCCGGCCACGATGCCCGGGAGGATTCCGAGTAGCGTCATGAGCAGGTTCTCCGAGGAGATCAGGCGGGCGAGTTGGCCCAGCCGGACGCCGCTGGCGCGCAGCGTTGCGACCTCCCTGCTGCGCTCCATGATGTTCACCGACATCGTGGTGAACATGATTGCGAAGGCCATCAGCCCGCCGAGCACCAGCATGCCGCCGACGAATCCGTAGAACAGCCCGGTGAGCTCGTCGAACAACCGGGCTAGCGCCTGGCTGTCCTCGTACGCTGCGACCACCTCGAGGTCGGTGATGGCCCGCTGGATTGCGTCACGGTCCGCGTCTGATTCGAACCGCAGCAGCGCGGACGTGACCGGCAGCGCCTGGCCGGTCAACTCCTCAGCCTGCTCCATCGACATGTAGGCATAGGTGCCGAGCGGCTCGTCCACATACGCCGCCAGTGGCACCTGGACGTCGAATGCGATCCCCTGCTCGGCGACGCGAACCTGCAGCGCGTCGCCCGGCTCGGCGCCCAGGATGTCACGTGCCCCGATGCCCACGAACACGCCGTCGTCGGGAAGGGCGGTCTCACTTCCGTCCGGAAGAATGAACCCGTGCAGGTCGGTTCCCCGCGGCAGGGCTTGCAGCACGGACGCGTAGCTGCCCTCGGCCGATCGCAGCGACACCGGCAGCGATAGCACCGGCTCCGCTTCGGCGACACCGTCCACGGCGCGTAGTTCGTCGAGCACCTGCGGTGATTGCGGTCCGGCGAGATCGACCCGGGCGTCTTGCCGTTGCACCTCGTCGAACTGCCGGTGAAGCAGCGCATCCATGGTGTCGAGCATCGACCAGGACGACAGGACCAGAAGCAGCGAAAGCGTGACTCCGACGATGGTGTAGCCGGTGCGTCGGCGGTTGCGACCGATATTGCGCAGCACCAGCCGCCAGCGGGCCGGCAACCGACGAAGCGGCGGGATGAGGCGCTCGACAAGGCTGTACCTCCCCCCGCTGGTCCGTACTACGCCGCGCATCGCATCGGCCGGCTCGACCCGCGAGGCGAGCACGGCCGGCGCGACCACCGACAAGGCGCCCGCAACGACCCCGAAGGCGAGCCCGCCGAGCACCGTGACCCATCTGATGTCGAAGACCGCGGCCTGATCCGGCAGGTCGATGAAGCCGAGATACGCGTCGGTCATGGTCCGCGCGGCGGCGATACCCGCCACCACGCCGACGAGGGCACCGATCGTCCCCGCCGCCAGCCCGTACCCGACGTAGTGGCGCAGCACGTTCCGCCGCGGCATGCCGTTGGCGAGCATCATGCCGATCAACGTGCGCTCGCTCTGCACCCGGCGGGTCACCAGCACGTACGTCGCCATGCCGGCCGCGAGGAGGAACAGCACCGGGAAGGCGACGGACATCTGGCTGAACCCGTCGATGTCCTCCTGGAGCAGGGCGTTGGACGGCTGCTCCGCGCGGGTGAGCACCTCGGTGGCGCCGAGGTCCAGGGCGCGCGAGCTAAGCTCGTCAACCGAAGCCGGGTCGGCCGATCCGGCGAACCGCACCAGCACCTGGTTGGGATCGCCCCCGCTGAGCTGCGCGGCGACCTCGGTTGGCACGAACAGCACGCCGAACTGGTCCGGCAGGGTGATCGAGTCCTGGCGGCTGCGGGCAGGCCAGATGTACTCCGTGGAAGCCGCCGCGCCGGTCACCGTCAGGTCCGTCCATCGGGTGCCGTCCCAGGCCTCCACAGTGTCGCCCGAGCTCAGCGCGAAGTGGTCGGCCATGTGCTGCTCGACCAGCGCCGTCGGGCCTTCGCGCAGGTGGCTCCCTTCGAGGACCAGCAGCTGGTTCACCTCGGGCTGCCGGTCCGCAGGGACGCCCACGACCCGGCCACGTAGCTTGTCCTGGCCGTTGACGCGCAGCGGGATATCGGCCTGCAACCGGGTGGTGACAGCGTCGACGCCCGCGGTGTCATTCGCCGCCGTAGCGATGGCCTGCGTGTCACCACCGGTGATCCACAGGTCGGCCGTGCGCAGCTCGACGTGCAGGTTGTCGTAGGACGCCCGGAGGTTGCGGTATGCGTCATAGGAGGCGGCGAACAGCGCGACGCCGAGCATGATCGTCACGACGATGGCGAGGAACTGCGGCCACTGCCGCGCGACGTCACGCCGCAGCTTCGTGCGCAGGACCGAGCTCCGCACAGCCGTCACCAGTCCACCTGATCGACCGGGGCCGGGCTCTCGTTGCGGCGGTCGTCGACGATCCGGCCGGCCCGCAGCCGCAGCACACGGTCGGCCATCGCACCGATCGCGGCATTGTGGGTCACGATCAGCACGGTTCGCCTGTGCTCGCGGGCCTGCCTGCGGAGCTGGTCCAAAATGGTGCGGCCGGTCTCGATGTCGAGCGCCCCGGTCGGCTCGTCGCACAGCAGCAGCGGTGGTTGCTTGGCGAGAGCTCTGGCGATGGCGACCCGTTGCTGCTCTCCGCCGGACAGCTGGCTAGGAAAGCTGTCTGCGCGGTCCGCGAGCCCGACCTCGTCAAGCACCCGCGTGGTACGGCGCTCGACCGGTTCGCCGTCGTCGGTGAGCTCGGCGATCAAGGCCACGTTCTCCCGGGCGGTCAGGGTGGGGACGAGGTTGAAGAACTGGAATACGAAACCAACCGTGTCGCGGCGGTAGTCGGTAAGGCCCGTGGCGTCGAGGGAGGTCAGGTCTGTCCCGTCCACGACGATGCCGCCGGTGGATGGTGACTGGATGCCACCGATCAGGTTGAGCAGAGTGGTCTTGCCCGAGCCGGACGGGCCGAGAATGACGACGAGTTCACCGGCGATCAGTGCCAGGTCCACGTCCCGGAGCGCGTGGACGGCCGTCGGTCCCTCGCCGAACGTCCGCGACACTCCGGTGAGCGAGGCGATCGTCGTGCGGGTATCGAGAGGGGTCACGTGCGACCTCCAGAGGGGTGCAGGCGGCCGAGCGGGCCCGACGATACGGGCGGGGTCGACGAGCGCGGCCGGTTGCGATCGGCATTCGACATGACACGGCTCCCTCCAGGCCTGCGCGCGCCGCGACCGCAGGACGATGATCTGGGCCGCGGTCCCGTCGACACCGGTGGCGGACGATGTCCGCTTCGGAGACGACGTCGAGGACCACGATGCGCAGGCCACCACCTCGACTTGATTCGACCGTATAGCGGCACGCCGGTTCCCGTGCAGGGACCTTCGTCCCAGCGGACAACGCACTGGTCCGGCTACCTCGCAATCAAGTGGGTTAGCTCCCGACGCGCTGCCGACGTGCTCTTTCGACGCGCTGCTGGTCTGGCGCGGTCCGGGCACGCTGGGGTACTGGCCAGGTCCGAGCGCGAGCGGGCGCTGGACATTCTGATTCAAACGTGCTGTTGCCGATGTCGCCGCCGAGTACGGCCTCCTGGCGGTACGAGCTGCTGGCCCGCTACCGGGCCGAGGGTGAGGCCGCGTTCGAGCCCCGGTCCCGGCGGCCGAAGGCCTCGCCATCGGCGATCCCGGCGGCCACTGTAGAGTTGATCATCAGGCTACGGGAAGAGTTGTCCGAGGCCGGTCTGGATGCCCGCCCGGACACAATCTGCTGGCACCTGACCCAGCACCACGATGTGAGGCTGTCGCCGGCCACGGTGGCCTGGTTCGCCAAGGAGGCGGGGCGCCGCGGGTCTACCGGCTTAGGGCAGACGGTTCATCTCGCGGCGAATGCGTTCTTCACTTAACGGGCGCCGGAACACGTCCATGGCGTGGAAGAACAGCCCGATTCCCCACCCGGCCAGGGGGAAGATCGGCCAGAAGAAGCCGCCGTCGGCGACGGCGAACCACACGGCCACAATCACTGCGTTGATCAGCAGATAGGCGGTCAGGTGAGTCCAGAACTCCGAGCGCTTCTTCAGCCTTTCGATCGCCCGGCGTCGCAGATCGGCATCGCGGTTGTCGATGGTGGACATGTCAGCCTCCTTTGGTCGCATCGTGGTCTGGTTGGGCAACTTTGCGCTCATGGCGGGCAGCGAGCCAGATGATGACCGCCATGACCGCCAGGACGTCGACGAAACCGGCGATTGAGGCCCACGGGAGTTCGATGTCGCCGGCTTCGAGGTTGTTGAAGAACGCACCGATCGGGGTGAGCAGCGGCCATAGCACGAGGATGTTGTTCACGAGCCGGTAGGCGATGGCATACAGCACGCCCAACCCGAACAAGAAGACGATCTCGGTGGCACTCATGCCATAGCCGAC
>DASUTB010000100.1:0-3626 GCA_036374835.1 Jiangellaceae bacterium
CGCTGAAATCGACCTCACAGGTCACCGCCGCGTGCGCGGTTCCAGGTAGCGTCGCGAGCGCTGCCACCAGGATTCCGCTTGCGGCGAGTGCGCCGGTACGGCGCCATCGTCTCGTCGCTTGCATGACCACTCCGTTCGTCGACTGACCAGTGGTGCGCTGCGCACGGACGGCGCAGGCCGGCCCGTTATCGACTGAGTGTGTTGCGCCTAGCCGAAATGATCGAGGGCTAGCTGGTGCGCGGTGCGGAAACACCGCCGTCACCTGCGGTGATGTACACGGCGCGCGTGAAACATTCATGGCGGTTCCGGGCAACCGAAGGTGTGCCTCAGGGTGTATTCATTACAGGACACGATGATCGGAGAGGCGTTGGCTGACGAGCAGAGCTTCGCGAGCTTCGTGACGGCGCGCTCGGCTCAGCTATTGCGAACCGCCTACCTGTTGACGCAAGATCACGCGCTTGCCGAGGACCTGCTGCAGACCGCCCTGGCTCGGGCCTGGCTGGCATGGTCGAGGGTGGACGGCGATCCCGAACCTTACGTACGCCGGATTCTCTCCAACCTTTACGCCACGTGGTGGCGCCGCAAGTGGAATCGAGAGACACCGACCGAGCAGATGCCGGAGCGCTACGAGCAGTCCACCGCGGAGCAGGCGGTCGACGAGCGCGCCGACCTGTGGAACTCGCTCGGCCGGCTGCCCAAACAGCAGCGCGCCGTCGTGGTGCTCCGGTTCTACGAAGATCTGTCCGTGCAGGAGACGGCCGACATCCTCGGCTGCTCGGCCGGCACTGTGAAGAGCCAGACCAGCAAGGCACTTGCCAAGCTGCGCGTCGACGACGCTCTGCGCACAAGTGCCGGCCCGATTGAGAAGGAGGCGTAGCCGTGCAAGCTGATGATCTTCGTACTGTGCTGGCGGAGCGGGCGGCGGACGCCGATCGCGGCGCGCCTACCGTTGATATGCGCTTGGCCGGGGTTCGCGGCAAGGCGCGAAAGATTCGCGCACGCCGCCTGGCGAGTGCCGGCGTCGCCGTCGCTGCAGCCGTTGTGATCGCGATCAGCGTTGGAAATCCGGCGATCCTCCGAGCCGACGATCCGGAGCCGGCCAATCCGTCCAGTGACCTGGTGCTGCCGGACTACTACCAGGGCGGCGTGAAGACCGGCGAAGCCCGAGTGGAGGGCCCGAGCACGACGTCGTCAGTGACAGTGACGCCGGGTGCACTGCCGGTTGTACTCCTGGTGGAATGTGACCGCTCGGTGTCATTCACGGTGACCAAGGACGAGGCTGGAGCTGAGCCACTCCTGCTCGGTGGCGAGTGCGCTGACGACGGACAGATCGCCGGTACGCTTGAAAGAGCTGCGCCCGATGAGGAGCCATTGATCGAACCGGATGAACCGGTGACGCTCACGTTAACCGTCGATGGCGTATACGACGAGGCACACCAGTTCACGCCCGGAGTCCTGCCGGACGGCGGCGTGGTGCTCGGCGTCTATGAGTCGGTGCCGTGGGAGGAGTATCAGTTCCCGTCACGTCCGGCTGAGCTTGTCGATTTGGCCGACCTCATGGGGGACGGGCCGCGCAACGGTCAGGTCGTGGAGTCGGTGGAGGATCCGAACGAGCCGGTGACCATCACCCGGTTCGTCGGCGATGGCGTCAGCATCGATCTCCGATCGCAGACACCCGGCCGGATGAAGATCTACATCGATGGCGAAGAAGTCGGATCCGCGACATTCTGGGACTACACCGGAATGAGCTCTCAGTACGAGACCGGATGGCAAGGCGGCGAGTACGTCAATCTCCCGGAAGAAGGTGTTGAGATCACTTTCGTGCCGCAGGATTTCACCGGGGCGTGGCGGGCGGATGTCGTCCAATGCACTCAGGACGACGACGGTTCCGTCGGCTGCGGCCCTTGATACAGCATGCGGCAGTCGTAGAGTTGCAGGATGGGTGATCTGGTCGCGATGGGCGACCGGCTGGCTGGGCGGTATCGGCTGGACGCGCGGATCGCTGTGGGCGGTACGTCGGCCATCTGGCGTGCGCACGACGAACGCATCGACCGTGCCGTCGCGGTCAAGGTTCCGGTGTCGCCGGACGCCAGATTCGAGCCGGAGCGTTTGCAGGCCGAGGCGCGGATCACCGCAAGCATTGATCATCCGGCGGTGGTCGAGGTGTACGACTATGGGCATGCGGTGACGCCGGCCGGGCGGGTCGTGCCGTTCGCCGTCATGCCGCTACTTGCAGGCGAGCCGCTCGGTGCCCGGCTGGTCCATGGGCCACTGCCGTGGCGGGATGCTCTGGCGGTGGCATCCAGGGTGGCCGACGTGCTCGCCGCGACGCACCGTGCCGGCGTGGTGCATCAGGACGTTTCGGCAGAGAATGTGCTGCTGACCCAGCAAGGTGCCGTCTTGCTCGACTTCGGGCTGGCAGCCGAGGTCGGTAGCCGGGATCCCGTCGGTAGGTACGCCGGGACGCCGCCGTACGTGGCACCGGAACGTGCGGCCGGATCACCGGCTGAATCGGCCAGCGACGTGTATGCGCTCGGTGTGCTCCTGTTCGAGATGCTGACGGGACGTCGTCCCTACCCGGAGACGACGTGGGACGAGCTGGCCGCCGTGTCGCGGCACGGCGCTGGGCCGAAGCCGGGCGGCGTATCCGCGCCTGTTGCCGACCTGTGTAGCCGGATGCTCGCGGCCGCGCCGGCCGATCGTCCTGGTGTTGCCGAGTGCAAGCGGGTGCTAGACGCCGCGTTCGCTCACCGGCGGCATGGCCGCCTTCTTGCCGTGGCCCTGGTGGCCGTGGGCGCCGTGGCTGCAATCGTGTTGGCTGCGGTACTGGATGCGATGTCCGATCCGGATGTCGCCACGCACGACGCGGATGCCGTCAATGCCGGCGACGATGGCGAGACGATTTCCGAGCCCCGGCAAGACGGAGACGCCAACGAGGAGACTCCCGGATACGAGGATGAGCCGCCCGAGGCGGTCAGCCCGGTCGCCAGAGGAACGCCGTCCGATCCCGCCTTCGTCGCGCTCGAAGCGTTCGTCGCCAGCCTCGATGATTCGCTCGCCGGCGGCGACATCCGGCCCGACGTCCACCTCGACCTGGAGCAGGTGGCGACGAACCTGTATTGGGACGAGCGGTTCGCCGGCGATGGCGTGGTGGAGCTGCGGCGAAAGCTCGACGACCGGTATCGGGAAGGCACCGTGACGCGCTCGGTGTGGGAAGAGCTGCACTCTGACCTGGATACCGTCGCCGCGGCCGCCGGTTGAGCGGCGCGTCTTGCGTCCCTTGCGGCTCCGGCACATCGCCGCGACTTGCTGTGTCGCTCCCGCTCGCTGACCGCCATGATGTCACCTTTCGATGAATCGGAACACCAGCGCGATCAAGGATGCGCGGACACGCCATGGCACCGAGGCACGGAACCCAAATTGTGGGCAACTCGGCGACTTGGCTGAAGGTGTCAGAAGCGGGTGCCTAGGGAGACGATTCCCGTACGACCAGTTCGGTTGGCAGCGTGTCGTTGCCGGCGGGCTCGGCGCCTCCGCCCATGTCCTCTAGCAGCAGCGTCGCCGCCCGAACCGCCAGCTCCTCGACGGGTTGGCGGACGGTCGTGAGCGGCGGTCGCGTCCGGCGG
>DASUTB010000101.1:0-7717 GCA_036374835.1 Jiangellaceae bacterium
CCTCTCTCGTCGTTTCCTCCATTCTAGCGCGACCCCACCTAGGGTGGGGCAGTTACCACCCTGTGCACGGTGGCTGCGACCATGCTGGCAGCCTCGATGGGCCGATTCCGGCTCAGCCCCCCGGGTCGATCGGTATCGCCAACGGTTTCATCCGAACGAGTCCGGGCCGTGCCGGCGTCCGAGCTGCCGAAGCGTGCGATCGACCTGCCATAGGCAGATGCCGAAGGCCAGGATCACGCCCGCGCCCACGGTGGCACGGCCAATTACGTCACCGCGGCACATGGCCAGGCTCCAGAGACGAGATGGCCCGCGTGAACATGCCGGAGCGTCCGCGCATTGTCCGCCGTCTCCAGCGGTGGCGTCCACCCCACCTGGGGTGGGATGGTGTAGAGTGTTGACAACAGATGAAGTGAGTCGGCCGGGTGGGGTCGGAGCAAGGAGTGAGCAGAATGACCTGGGTTGATCTTCTGGTTCTGGCAGGTGGTGCGGGCCTGATCGGTGTGCTGGTGTGGTTCTTCTACGGGTCGAGGAGGGCCAGCCGGGCGCGGCTGCATGATGGGGTGCAGGAGATCGGGATCACCGTCAAGGGCGGCTACTCGCCCGACGTTGTCACGGTCCGGCAGGGCACGCCGGTCCGGCTGACATTCACGCGGCAGGAGTCGGGTGAGTGCACGTCGAAGGTTGTGTTCCCTGACTTCCGGCTGTCCCGCAGTTTGCCTGAAGGCGAGCCGGTCACGGTGGAGCTCACGCCCACCGAAACCGGTGAGTTCGGCTTTGCATGTGGGATGAACATGATCAAGGGCCGGCTAGCGGTCGAGCCGGCCGGCGACGACAGTGCTGCGTTGGCCGGCGATCTACCCGCACACGATGAGCCCTCAGCGCCGCCGGAGACGTCCGGCTCGGAGCGGGTCGAGTTCACGGTGGTGGACTCGATGACCTGCGCCTCCTGCGTGGTCACCATTGAGAACGCGATCGCGATGCTGCCCGGCATCGTTTCCCACGAGGTGAGCCTGGCCACCGAGCGGGTGGCCGTCACTTTCGACCCTTCCCAGGTCGACCGGCGCCGCATCGGCGAGGCGATCGAGGCGGCCGGCTACCGGGTCAGGGAGCGGGTCGAAACCACCGACGCCGGGGCCGACGAGCACGCCGAGGCGGCCGCCCGAAAGGCCGAGATCCGCGACCTGTCATGGCGGGTTTTGGTCGGCGCGATCCTCACGCTGCCAGTCCTGGCCGCGGTGATGGCCGAGGACCTGTTCGGTGCCACGTGGGTGCCCGAGCTGCTGATGAACCGGTGGCTGCAGCTGGCGCTGATCGCACCGGTGATGTTCTACACCGGCTGGCCGATCCACCGCACCGGCTGGCTGGCCCTCAAGCACCGGTCGGCGGACATGAACTCTCTGATCACCCTGGGCACGATCGCCGCGTTCGGGTACAGCCTGGTGGTCACCTTCCTGCCTGGCCTGGTGCCCGTCGACGTGCGTGAGGTCTACTACGAGGCAGTCGGAGTGATCATCACCCTGATCCTGCTCGGGCGGCTGCTCGAGACCAAGGCCAAGGCCGGCACCGGTGAGGCGATCCGCAAGCTGCTGGGGCTGCAGGCCAAGACCGCCCGGATCGTGCGCGACGGCACGGAGGTCGCGATTCCTGTCGAGGACGTCGCGCCCGGTGATGTCGTCGTGGTGCGGCCCGGGGAGAAAGTGCCTGTCGACGGCGAGATCGTAATGGGCCAGTCCACGGTCGACGAGTCGATGGTCACCGGCGAGTCCATCCCGGTGGAGAAAACTGTCGGCGACCAGGTGATCGGCGCCACGGTCAACCAGACCGGCGCGTTCCGGTTCCGGGCAACCGCGGTCGGCCGTGAGACGATGCTCTCGCAGATCGTCAAGCTGGTGCAGGACGCCCAGGCTTCGAAAGCCCCGATCCAGCGGCTCGCCGACCTCGTGTCCAGCTACTTCGTGCCCGCCGTGGTGTTCATCGCCATCGCGACGTTCGTGACCTGGTTCGTCGTCGGCCCGCAGCCCGCACTGACCCTGGCGCTGGTCGCCGGCGTGTCGGTGCTGATCATCGCCTGCCCATGCGCGCTCGGGCTGGCAACCCCGTTGTCGATCATGGTCGGCACCGGGAAGGGTGCCGAGCAGGGCATCCTGATCCGCTCGGCAGGAGCTCTGGAGACCGCGCAGAAGCTGCACACCCTCGTGTTGGACAAGACCGGCACCATCACCAAGGGCACTCCCGAGCTGACCGACGTCGTCGTCCTCGACGGGTTCGGTGAGGACGACCTTCTCACGCTGGCCGCGTCCGCCGAGACCGTCTCGGAGCACCCGCTCGGCGCCGCGATCGTCCGCGGAGCGCAGGCCCGAGGGCTCGACCTGCTCGAACCGGGCGAGTTCGACTCGGTCACCGGCAAGGGTATCCGCGCCACCGTCGACAGCCGCGACGTGCTGATCGGCAACCTTGGGCTACTCACCGACGCGGCCACCGACGCCTCGCAGCTCGATGTGCACGGGGTCGAGTTGGCGGAGGCCGGCAAGACCCCGATGTTCATCGCCGTCGACGGCCGCCCCGCCGGGCTGGTCGCGGTCGCCGACACGATCAAGGACGACGCGACCGCGGCCGTGGCAGCGCTCCGACGGCTCGGAGTTGAGCCGGTGATGATCACCGGCGACAACCGCCGAACCGCGGTGGCGATCGCCCGGCAGGTCGGTATCAACCGGGTGCTGGCCGAGGTGCTCCCACAGGACAAGGCGGCCGAGGTCCGCCGGCTGCAAGCCGATGGGCGCGTGGTCGGGATGGTCGGCGACGGCATCAACGACGCACCCGCCCTCGCGCAGGCCGACGTCGGCATTGCGGTCGGGTCCGGCACCGACGTGGCCATCGAGGCCGCCGACGTGACGCTCATCTCCGAGAACATCGGCGGGCTGGTCACCACCCTCCGGCTGTCCCGCGCCACCATGCGCAACATTCGCCAGAACCTCGTCCTGGCATTCGTCTACAACTCGGTCGGCATCCCAATCGCGGCCGGGCTGCTCTACCCGATCACCGGGTGGCTGCTCTCACCGATGATCGCCGCCGCTGCCATGGCCGCCTCCAGCCTGTCCGTCGTCGGCAACGCCAACCGGCTCCGCCGCTGGCGCGCTCTGCCCCTGCCCGCCGCCACCGCACCCACGGCCGAGCCCCGGGTAGAAACGCCCGGCGACCACATCCCCGAGTCCGCCGGGCCGACCCAGACCGCCACCGACCCGGTCTGCGGCATGACTATCGAAATCGCCACCGCTGCGGCAACCACCGAGCACCAAGGACACACCTACGCGTTCTGTTCGAACAGCTGTCACAGTGCATTCACCACCGACCCCGACCAGTATGTGCTGGCCGGCGCCAACCAGGCCTGACCCGAACCACGAAAGGAACAACCGATGAGCTGCGGACACGACGGCTGCACCTGTGGCCCCGACCACGGCAGTGAGCAAGCGCATGCACACGGCCACGGGCACCAACTGCCCACCCATCACGAGGCTGCCGACCACGACGACTGCTGTGGCGCCCACGACGCGGACAACAACGACCATCACAGCCGGAGCCTCAAACCCGAACACTGACACGAGAGCAGCATCGGCCTACCGGCAGCGCATCGTCGATGCGCTGCCGGTGGCCACTGTGTGCCGTGACAGTCCGGCCCGAGAGCACACTCGGGCCCCGGCTTCCTCATTGATGCACGTCTCGACGGCGGAATCCCCATGTGGCGACGAGCGGTCCGGCGGCTCCCAGCAGGGCTACGATCACGCCGCCTGCGTCCCATGTGCCGACCATGGGTTGACCGAAGGCGGTGGCGAGTGACAGGTCACGAACCCAGTTGGGCAGCCGCGGGCGTCGCTCGTAGGTACGGTCGTGCTCGGGTTGTGCGCCGCCGCCTTGGCCGGCGTCGGCCTCGCCGTCGGCGGAGTCACCTCTATACGCCTAGTTGCCCCCACAAATCGTCGTGCAGGCCGGACATGGGCCGGGGAGGTAGCGCGGGCTCCATCAAGCATTCACGGCTAAATGTCCACGCACTTGAGTTTAGTGTCGTGGTAGCGATCACCCAGGACGCCTCGAGTCTTAGAACGCCCTGGCTACGTCATGCAACCATGCCCTGTCCGAGTCACGCGCCATCGCCGCGATGTGTCCATTCGTGTCGTATAGAACCGCGTACCGGCGTCCGCCGATGATGCGGTTCTCGATCAACATGAGACCGGATCTGCGAGACGTTGCGTCCATGCCGGACACGACGACCAGCGCGCCCTCGATCACGTTCATCCCGCAGATGAACCTATAGGTGCCTGGCCGGTCGGGTTCGAACCGGACCGTGGTGCGCTCGAACGGGGGAAGCTCGGTGGCAACCTGCAGGTCCGGGAAGACCACCTCCGAGGTGCAGTGGCCGGTCTCGCGCCGGTCAAACACCAAGTCCACCGGGACGTCCTGGCCGACTTGGATAGTCCGCGGGTGGTAACCGGCGTGTACCCGCACCGGCACCAGTAACGTCCGATCCGCGCTCAGTGCTGTCCGGCGGAGGCTGCTCACCATCGTCATCCGTGCACTCCCTCCTTCCCCAACGACGGGCGGCCCGTCGTGGATCGGCTGCCGGCTCCCTGATCAGTCACTTCGTCGGTTCTCGAATGTGAGCTGGCCGCCCATATCGGAGGGGATCTCTCGCTCGAGCTCGATGGTTGGCAGGATCTTGGCCAGTGGTCGCGGCAGCCACCAGTTCCAGTCGCCGAGCAGGCGCATGGTGGCGGGGACGAGCACTACTCGGATGATCGTGGCGTCGATGAGCACGGCGGTCGCGAGGGCGAACCCGAGCTCCTTGATGTTCAGGATGGACGAGAGCAGGAAGGCGCTAAAGACCACGACCATGATGGCGGCCGCACCGGTGATCACGCGGCCGGTACGCGCTAGGCCGATGGCCACGCTGTCCTCGTTCGAGTAACCGCGGTCGTGCAGCTCCCGAATCCGGGACATCAGGAACACCTCGTAGTCCATGCTCAGCCCGAACAACACCGCGAACAGCAGTACGGGCGTGATCCAGTTCACCGCGGAGATCGATGTGAAGTCGAACAACCTCTCACCGAGGCCTTCCTGGAAGACAAGCACGAGCAACCCGTACGAGGCGAAGACCGAGAACAGGTTCATGATCACAGCCTTGAGCGGTATCAGGAGCGACCGGAACAGCACCATCAGCAGCAGGAACGTCGCCCCCAGGATGATGGCGACCACGTAGGGAAACCGCGCATACAGCGCATCGGTGGCATCGGCTTCGATGGCGGTGGTGCCACCGACGAGTACTTCCGAGCCCGCCAGACCGTCGACGGTGGGCAGAATGTCGGACCGCAGCGACCGGACCGTATCCCAGGCCTCGGTGGACCCGGGGTCGGAGGCGAGGAACCCGAGGACGAGCGCGGTGTCGCCGTCACCGTCCAGGTTGACCAGGTTCGACAGGGAACCGCGGAGCTCGTCGGGGACGCCGGCGAAGTCGTCGGCGTAGGCGCCCTGGTACTGCTCGAGGGTCGTGCCGGGGGCGACCGAGGTCATGCTCAGCGCACCGGCGAAGCCGGGGTCGTCGGTCACCGCGCTGGTCAGCTGGTCGAGCGCGGCGATCGTCTCAGGGTCGTCGACGCCTGCCGGGGATCGCACAACGATCTCGACCGGGGTTGTGGTCCCTTCACCGAAGCCGTGGGCGAGGACCTCGTAGCCCTGGCGGCTCTGCGCGTCGTCACCCAGCAGCCGCACCCCGAGCGACCCGAGTTCCAGATTGAATACCGGCCACGCAAACGCGCCGATCACCACCATACCGAGGACGGCGTAGCGCGCGGGGCGGCGCATCACGTGGCGGGCCCAACGAGCCCACAAGCCACCGTCGCCGCGCTCGCGGTGCAGTATCCGGGTCAGCGAGCGCGGCGACTCGATACGATCGCCCAGCAGCGCGATCATCGCCGGGAGCAACGTGAGAGCCGCCGAGACGGCCACCACCACCACGAGCACACCGCCGAGACCCATCGAGATCACTGTCGGCTCCCCCGTCACGACTAACGCCGACAGCCCGATCACGACAGCCAGCCCCGAGAAGGCGACCGCCTTGCCGGCATGGGTGACCGTCTCCACCACAGACGTCGCGACATCCCGGCCGGACTGCCGCTCCCCTCGGTAGCGGGTCAGGATGAACAGCGCATAATCAATGCCGATGCCCAACCCGAGCATGGTGGCGAACGTCTCCAAGAACAACGACAGGTTCATCCATTGCCCTACAAAGAACGCCAACGCGAGCGCGATCACAATGCTCACTACGCCGAGCGTCAGCGGCAGCAACGCAGCCACGAGCGCGCCGAACACCCCGATCAGAACCAATAGCGCGATGGGCAGACCAACGGATTCGGCCCGCGACAGGCTCTCCTGGCTGCCAGTCGTGAGATCGGCATGGACAGCTTCGGTGCCGGTGAGATAAGTCTGCAACCACCGCGGCGTCTCAATAGCGTCGACCAACTTGATGATCTCACCGGCTGCGGTCATGCCGTCGGTGTGGGTGCTCGAGCGCAAATCCAGCACCGCGTAGGTCGTGGTGCGGTCTTGAGTCGTGTACCCGTCCTCGCCGCTCGAGAACCAGCTGGTCACATCCGTGACGTACTCACTGCTCTGGACACGGTCGATCACATCACCCGCCGCGCGGGCGAACTCCGCGTCGTCCACCGTGTAGCGGTCACTCCTGAAGACCAGCTGCTGCTGGAAGGGCGACCGTTGCGAGAACTCCTCACCGATCACATCCGCCGCCTGCTGCGCCTCGCCGGTATTGCCAGTGACGAACTCGCGCTCGAACACCTCCTGCAAACGCGGCGCGAACACCGCTCCGACCGCCAGCAAGACGAGCCAGACCATCGCCGTACGCCATGGGTGTCGAACGACCAATTCCCCTAAGCCTCGGAACATGCGATCCATGACCGCGCCTCCTCGACTGAACATCAATGCATAGACCACGGTACCGACCCCAGGTGGGGTGGGGAGGATCAAATGACCCGTGCAGCCGGGGACGAAAGTCCTTTAACGCCAAGGGCGCTGCGACGGGCAGCCGCTGTCCCTTCAGTCCGCGGGAGACGACGTGAGAAGCCCGAGCGCGGCGGCGCGCGAAGGTACTGGGGCACGACGATCCCGAAACAAAGCGACGCCGGCCAACCAAGTCCGGCCACCATCGCGAGCCCGGCGAGCCGGCCCGACTCGCCAGCTCTCCGGCGGACAACTGCTCCGGCCCGTCGGTGAACTCCACATCGGCCGCGACGAACGTGACGTCGGCGTCGGCTGGCGCCTCAGCGCCCTCGTCTGTCTCGGCGTCTCCACGCCAGAGCGGCCGCCTCCCAGGCCTCGGCTCGGCCCAGCCGGCCACCCGGGTTATGCGCCTGTTGGTATCGGATTCAGGTGCGCGCGATGTCGCGGCGGTGGATCCCGGCCAGCCCAGTGATGACAAGTGCCGCAGTGATGGCAAGCTGCCAGACCAAAGGCAGCGTCACCATCTCGCTACCGGGGAGCTTGGGCAGGTGCGTGAATGGCGAGACGTTGAGCACCTGCTGGTCTAGCGCCAGGCTGACGCCCAGCAGCCAGATGGCCAGGACCACGCCCAACGCCGACCAGCCGGCGAGGGCGAAGCGGGGCAGTATCCCGAACAGCGCCACCGTGATCCCGGCGAGCACCCAAACGGCCG
>DASUTB010000102.1:0-2058 GCA_036374835.1 Jiangellaceae bacterium
GGTGTCAGGTGATGGTGTCCGTATCTCCAGCGACCGCGTCCTCCTCCGACGGCATGAGAATCCACAGGATCGGGTAGATCAGGATCTGGCTGCCGGGGATGATCATGAGTATCAGGATGAACAGAAGTCGGGCCGGCCACGGTGCGATGCCGAAACGTCGGCCGAGGCCGGCGCATACGCCACCGATGACTCGTTCCTGCCGGGGCCGGTACAAGCCGCGCCTCGCCATGCTCGAAGAGATGTTGTTCATTGGGTTCCTCCACAGGTCTCCTATCTATAGCGTGCCCCGAGCACGGGGCGGAAAACATCAGGTACCGCCCTGATTCGACCCGGAGAAACCAGTTGCGGTGGCGCTTGCCCTCGTGCTTGCCTTTGCCGACACGTTAGGCACGAGGGGAGCGCAGTGACCGCAACCGCGTTTACATCTGGCGGCATCGCGTACGACAGGACCGGACCGACTGGCCGCCGGCCGGTCGTCCTACTCCATGCCGGTATCGCGGATCGGCGGATGTGGGATCCCCTCTGGCCGAAGCTGACCGCACAGCGCGACGTCGTCCGGCTCGACCTGCGTGGATTCGGCGAGTCTGTGGGAAGGCCGGACGGCGAGCTCTCCCCGGTCGATGACCTGCGCGGGCTGCTCAGCGAACTCGACCTCGGCGCATGCCATCTGGTCGGCGCGTCGTTCGGTGCTGGTGTCGCGGTCGAGTTCGCGCTGACCGATCCGGACCGCGTCACGTCGCTGCTGCTCAGCGCTCCCGGCGGGTCTCTCATCGCCCAGGTCACGCCGGAACTCGAGATGTTCATCGCCGCCGAGGCAGCCGCCCTTGACAAAGGCGATGTCGAGCAAGCAGCCGACGTGAACGTGCGGTGGTGGGTCGACGGTCCGCACCGGGACGAGCGCACGGTCGACAGCACGGTCCGCGATGCGGTTCGGCAGATGCAACAGCGTGCTTTCGAACTGACGGCCGACTGGGACGACGTCGACGAAGCCGAGCTCGACCCGCCCGCCGTCGATCGGCTCGCCGACCTGCGCGTTCCGACATTGGTCCTTACCGGCGGCCTCGATCTCGACGCGATCGGTGACGCTGCGCACCGCATTCTCGATGAGGCGCCGAACGTACGGGGTGTGACCTGGCCCGACGTCGCGCACCTTCCGTCCATGGAACGCCCCGACGACTTCTACACCCTTCTGACCGACTGGCTGCAAGAGGTCGAGGGTTAGCCTCCCCGCGCCGATCCCGATCGCTCAACCTGCGGGTTCGCGCTCAATGCCAGCGCCCGATGACGGCTGTTCAGTGATTGGCCTTATGTTGCCACTTTGCTCTCGTAGCTGCTGACCCTGGAGCAGGCTGCGTAGAGCGTTTGCACGACAGGGGTGGCGTCCGTCCCCGACGTATTGACCTGACAAACGGGGAGTGTCTACTGTGCATTATGAAACGTTTCATTCTGCCGGACCGGACTTGCTCAACCCATCGAAGGCAAGGCCGGGTTGGGCCGAGCACCTCGTCGGGCGGGACGAGCGTTGGCCTAAGACGTGACTTGTGCGCTTGGAGAAGATCATCAACGAGGACGACCGACCGAAGAAAGCTGCGTAGTCATGACCAATCACAGTGACGTCATAGCTGGCATTCGATCCCTGGGTGTGGAGACTGCGTCGTGGGCGTATGCGAACTCCGGGACGCGTTTCAAGGTGTTCGGCCAGCCCGGTGTCCCGCGGGACCCGTATGAGAAGATCGACGACGCGGCGGTGGTGCATCGGCTGACCGGCCATCCGATGTCGGCGTCCGGATCGGCGCTATCAACGCGAACGTGTTCCAGGACGACGAATACAAGTTGGGTAGCGTCTGCCACCCGGATCCGACGGTGCGCGGCAAGGCGGTCGACCACCTCCTCGAGTGTGTTGAGATCGCGAAGGTCACCGGGTCGCGGGACGTCAAGCTGTGGTTCGCCGACGGTCTGAACTATCCGGGTCAAGACAGCATTCGGGTACGGCAGGATCGGCTGGCCGAGGCCCTGGTAACGACGTACGAGCATTTGGGGTCGGATCAGCGGATCCTG
>DASUTB010000103.1:0-51579 GCA_036374835.1 Jiangellaceae bacterium
TGTAGACGCCGGCCACCGGATCGGCGTAGACGACGTCGAGCGCACCGCCGGTGGTCGCGTGCGCGTCGCCGAAGCTCGCGACGTCGACTCCGAGCAGCTTGAGCTTGGTGGCCGTGTCCGCCCCGGTGAACGACGCGCTGCCGCCGGTGAGCCGATCGGCGACGACCTCGGCCATGTCGTGGCCGGGCGCCACCAATCCGTACATGGTGCCACCGGCGAGAGCACACTCGCCGATCGCCCACACGTCCGGATCGGAGGTGCGGCACGCCTCGTCGACCACGACGCCGCCGCCGTCGCCGACCTCGAGGCCGCAGTCGCGGGCCAACTGATCGCGTGGACGGATGCCTGCGGAGAACACCACGAGG
The DNA here is from genome assembly GCA_036374835.1 of Jiangellaceae bacterium. GTDB lineage: Bacteria > Actinomycetota > Actinomycetes > Jiangellales > Jiangellaceae > DASUTB01. Next base: position 366 of record DASUTB010000103.1, read on the forward strand.
CCGACGTCGATCGACGTGTCGTCGGCGAACGTCATCCGCAGCGCGTCCCCGTCCGGTGACAGGTCGATGCGGGAGGTTGCGGTGTCGACGTGAACGCCGATGCCCAACGCCTCGATCTGCCGGCGCAGCACCTCACCACCACCGGCATCGAGCTGGGCAGGCATCAGCCGCGGCGCGAACTCGATGACGTGGGTGTCCAGGCCGAGCGACCGAAGCGCGTTCGCCGCCTCCAAGCCGAGCAGCCCACCGCCGACAACCGCTCCGGTGCCGACCCGAGCCGCCTGAGTCCGGATGGCGTCCAGGTCCTCGATGGTGCGGTAGACGAAGCATCCGGGCAGATCCGCGCCGGGAATCGGCGGGACGAACGGATCGGAGCCGGTGGCCAGCACAAGCGCGTCGTAGCCGACGACCCGGCCGGCCGCAGAGGTCACGGTCTTTCCGTCCCGGTCCACGGCGATGACCGGGTCGTCCAGGTGCAGCACGCAGTGCTCGTCGTAGCAGCCGTCCGGCACGAGGTTGAGCTCGTCGGCGGTGGCTCCGGTCAGGTAGGACGTGAGGGCGACCCGGTCGTAGGCCGGGCGCGGCTCTTCGCCGAACACCGTGATCGACCAGCGACGATCGTTGTCGAGCTTGCGCACCGACTCGACGAGTCGCTGCCCGACCGGCCCGTTGCCCACCACCACCAGCCGCCCCCGCTGATCACCGGCACTTTTCACACTCATGGTGCTGAAAGTGCCGGTGATCATGGGGGAGTGGGCCCATGTCATAGGGCGACCTCCAAACTCTCGGCCTGTTGCACCAGAGCGTCGACGTCGCCGGCGCAGCTGCCGCAGCCTGTTGTCGCGCGGGTCGCCACGGCCACCTCACCGGCCGTGCGCGCGCCGTCGGCGCAGGCTGCCCGCACCTCACCGCAGGACACGCCGTTGCACCGGCACACGACCGCGTCGTCCGGCAGGTCGGTGACGTTCGACGCCACGCCTGCGTCCAGCACACCCGGAAAGATGAGCGCTCGCCGGTCGTGCGGTACCACCGCGTCCCGGTCGTAGAGCTGAATGACCGTGCCGGCGGTGTCCGTCTCGCCAAGCATGATCGCGCCGGTGACGCGATCGTCCTGGATCACGATCTTCTGATACGTGCCGCGCGCCGGGTCGGCGAACGAGATCACTTCGGACGTGTCGTCCGCGGCCGCCGTGCCGTTCAGGTCCGCGTCGCCCAGCGTGGCCAGGTCGACGCCGGCCGCCTTGAGCCGGGTCACGACCCGCGACCCGCTGTACCGAGCGTCGCCGCCGGTCAGGATGTCGGCCAGCACCGCCGCCTGCTCCCATGCCGGCGCCACCAGGCCGTACACCTGATCGTCGTACTGCGAACACTCACCGATCGCATGGATTCGCGGGTCGGTGACGGACGTGAGCCGGTCGTCGACGACGATCGCGTGCTCCACCTCGAGTCCGGCCGAGACGGCAACGTCGGTGTTCGCCCGCACACCGCAGGCGACGATGACCAGGTCGGCCGGCACGCACGTCCCGTCGTCGAGTTCGAGCGTTCGCTCGGCCGGTTCACCGTTTCCGTGCCACGCCACGGCCTGGCGGTTCAGCAGCACTCGCATACCGAGGGCGGCTATGGTGCGAGCCAGGACGCGACCTGCGGCCTCGTCGAGTTGGCGCTCCATGAGCCGACCCACCGGGTGCACCACCGTTACGTCGACGCCGCGCCCGGCCAGGCCGCGGGCCGCCTCCAGCCCGAGCAGCCCGCCGCCGAGCACGACGGCCCGCCGCACCGGCTGCCGTGCGGACTCCAGCCGCCGGGTGATCGCTCGGCAGTCGGCGAGGGTGCGGAACACCGCCACGCCGTCGGCGAGCCCGCCGTCGGCGAGCAGGAGCCCGTCGACGGGAGGGATCCACGGCCGGCTTCCGGTCGCCAGTACGAGGTGGTCGTACTCGAAGGTGTCGCCGTTGTTCGTGTGAGCCCACCGGTTCGCCCGGTTGATCCGGGTCACCTCGACGCCGGTGTGCAGGTCGACGTCCTCGGCCGCGTACCAAGCCGACGGCACCACCTCGACCTCGGCCGGGGTGAGCGCACCGGCCAGCACCGAGGACAGCAGGATCCGGTTGTACGCCACCTCGCTCTCGGCGCTCAGGACGGTGACCTCGTGCTCCGGGTCGCGAGCGCGCAACTCTTGCACGAAGCGGGCGCCTGCCATGCCGTGCCCCACCACGACCACTCGGCTCATGTCGTCTCCTTCCTGCCGGCGGGTTCGAGTCGCACCGCGCACACCTTGAACTCCGGCATCTTCGAGACCGGGTCGAGCGCGGCGTTCGTCACCTGGTTCACCGCCTGCTCGCCGCCCCAGTGGAACGGCATGAAGACGGTGTCGGGACGGGCACTGGTCGTGACCCGTACGGTGCCTACCGCCGTGCCGCGCCTACTGACCAGCCGCGCATCGTCGCCATCGGCAAGGCCGCAGCGATCTGCCAGGTCGGGATGGACCTCGATCAGTGGTGCGCCGGCCTTGGCGTTCAGCCGCTCGACCAGCCGGGTCTGCGCACCGCTCTGGTAGTGCTGGAGGATCCGGCCGGTGGTGAGGTGGACGGGGTAGTCGGGGTCGACGTCCTCGGCCGCCGGTCGGTGATCGACGGGGAACAAGCGCGCCCGTCCGTCCGGTGTCGCGAAGCGATCGGCGAACAGCCGCGGCGTCCCCGGGTGGCCGTTCGACGGGCAGGGCCAGAACACTCCGCCCTCGGCGTCGATCCGCCGCCACGAGATGCCCGAGTAGTCGGCGATACCGCCCTTGCTGGCGAGCCGAAGCTCATCGAAGACGACCTCAGGATCGGCGTCGAAGTGCGCTCCGGCGCCGAGTCGCGCGGCGAGGTCGGCGAGGACCTCGAGTTCGGCACGCACACCGGGCGGCGGCGCCATGGCGCGGCGACGGCGGATGACGCGTCCTTCGAGGTTGGTCATGGTGCCGTCCTCTTCGGCCCACTGCGCGACCGGAAGGACGACGTCCGCCAGTGCTGCCGTCTCGGACAGCACGACATCGCATACAACCAGCAGGTCGAGACTGGCGAGCCGGTCGGCGACGAGCCGTCCGTTGGGTGAGGAGACCACGACGTTGGTGCCGTGTACGAGGAGTGCGCGCGGCCCGCCGTCCGTTCCGAGGCTGTCGATGAGTTCGTAGGCGGACGGGCCGGGCCCTGGCAAGTCGTCGGGATCGACGCCCCAGACCGATGCCACATGCTTGCGAGCGGCCGGGTCGTCGATACGACGGTATCCCGGCAGTTGGTCGGACTTCTGGCCGTGTTCGCGACCGCCCTGCCCATTGCCCTGCCCTGTTACGCAGCCGAAACCGCTGCGCTCGCGGCCCGGTAGCCCCAGCGACAGCGCCAGGTTGATCAGCGCGGTGACGGTGTCGGTTCCCTTGCTGTGCTGCTCGGCACCGCGTGCGGTGAGGATGACGGCGCCACCACGACGAGCGGCCTCGCCCAGAACACGTGCCGTCTCTCGTTGGGCGCGGACCCCCACGCCGGTGACCCGCTCGGTCCGTTCCGGCCACCAAAGCGCTGCGACCCGCCAGACGTCGTCGAACCCGATGGTGCGCTCGGCGATGTACTCGCGGTCGAGATATCCGGCGGTAACGACCAGATGCAGTAGGCCCAACGCCAGCGCGAGATCGGTGCCCGGAGAGGGCTGCAGATGTACGTCGGCCAGTTCGGCGGTGGACGTGCGACGCGGGTCTGCGACGACGAGCGTGCCACCGTTGCGCTGCATCGCCACGAGATGCGAGATGAACGGTGGCATCGTCTCGGCCAAGTTGCCGCCCATGAGCAGCACGGATCCGGTTCGGTCCAGGTCCGCCAGCGGGAACGGCAGGCCGCGGTCGATGCCGAACGCCCGGTTGCCGGCCGCGGCCGCGGACGACATGCAGTACCGGCCGTTGTAGTCGATGTTCCTCGTCCGCAACGCCACGCGGGCGAACTTGCCGAGTTGGTACGCCTTCTCGTTGGTCAGCCCGCCGCCGCCCAGTACCGCCACCGCATCCCGGCCTCCGGCGTGCTGCGCTCGTCGAATGCCGTCGGTGACGGCCGCCAGCGCCGCGTCCCAGCTCGCCGGACGCTGTTCACCCGCGGAGTCTCTGATGAGTGGTGTGGTCAGCCGTCCCGGCGAATCGAGCAGTTCGGCCGCCGTCCAGCCCTTCTGGCACAGACCCCCACGGTTGGTCGGGAAGTCCAGCGGCGCGACGTCCGCCGTCCCTCCCGGACCACCGTGCACGGCCATCGCGCACTGCAGCGCACAGTACGGGCAGTGCGTCGGTGTGGACGTCGGGCCGCTCATGGCAACCACGCTGCCCGGCGGCCGTTTCTCCATCGACTCGCGCATGTTACGGGCGGGCTAAATGGACATCACGCCGGCGAATCGCCGCTGGTGCGGAGATAGTTCCACCACGTCGCGGCTCCGCACGCAACGTAGTAGCCGAGGAAGATCATGAAGGCCGTGGCGATCGCGTCCCGCGGCACCGTTCCGTCGTTGAGCAGGCCGAGGACGCCGAACGTCGCGACGATGATGAAACCACCGAAGGCGCCGGCGGCTGAGGACAGGCCGATCACAGCCGCCGCCTCGGTCCGTCCGGTGGCGAGCGCGGACGCTCGTTCGGCGACACTGGCTGGACGCAGCCTGCCGAGTGCTTGCCGCTGGAAGATGACGGGGATCATCCGGAACGTCGATCCGTTGCCGATCCCCGTCGTTACGAAGACGATCAGGAAGGCGATCAGGAAGAGCGGCCACGCGGCCGTGCGAACCGCGATGATCACCGCCACGGTGCCGGCGCCCATTGCCACGAAGTTCCAGAACGTCACCCGCGACCCGCCGATCCGGTCGGACAGCCAACCGCCGAATGGACGGGCCGCCGATCCCACGAGCGCCCCGAGGAAGGCGAAGTTCGCCACCGGAACGTCCGGGAACTGCAGACCGATCAGCAACGGGAACGCCGCCGAGAATCCGATGAACGAGCCGAAGGTGCCGATGTAGAGCCACGACATGATCCACGTGTGCCGGTACCGCACGACCTTGATCTGTTCGGAGAAACTGGCCAGCGACACCGACAAGTTGTCCATGAAGAACCAGGCGCACCCTGCGGCCACCAGACCGAAGATCGCCCACGCCCAGCCGGCGCGCGCGAGGTCGACGCCGTCGCTGCCGACCGCCACCAAGCCGAACAGCCCGCCCGCCCCGACGATCAGCGGCAGGCCGAGTTGGATGACCGAGACGCCGACGTTGCCGCCTGCCGCGTTGAGCCCGAGCGCAAGACCCTTCTTCCGGTCGGGGTAGAAGAAGCTGATGTTGGTCATGCTCGACGCGAAGTTGCCGCCGCCGAATCCTGCGGTCGCCGCGATCAGGATGAACGCCCAGTACGGGGTGGCCGGATTGCTTACCGCGAGCGCGAGCAGCACCGTCGGGATCAGCAACAGGAGCCCGCTGACCGTCGTCCAGTTCCGCCCGCCGAACTTGGGCACCGCGAACGTGTAGGGGATGCGCAACGTCGAACCGACGAGGTTGGGCACCGCGACGAGGAAGAACATCTGCGCCGCGCTGAACCCGAACTCATAGTGGGCGACCAGCAACGCCGCGGAGATGCTCCATAGCAGCCACACCGAGAACGCGATGTTCTCGGCGAAGATGGAGAAGATCAGGTTGCGGCGTGCGACGCGTTTGCCGGTACTCTCCCAGAACTGATCGTTCTCCGGCTCCCAGTAGTCGAGCCAGCGACCCCCGCGTCGGCGGCGTCCGGTGGCAGCCCGGCGGCTTCTGGTGAGTGTGGTCGCGTCGGTCATGTCGGCCTCCGTATGGTCGGATGGCCGTTGACGTTAGGAGCGCCGCATTTCGGTTGTGTCGCCCACGTGACGCGGGTGTGTCAACGTCCGCTCACCTCGCTGCGCGCGCGGGTGTGAGCCGGTGTCGCCGTCCTACTCAGGTTCGCCGTTTCGGACGCGTTCGCGTAGCTCGGCCATGAGCTGTTGCCAGTGCTCGGGACCGCCGGCTTCCATCTCCTCGGCACCTCGGCGGAGTTCGGGTGTCGTGGGCCGGTGCCGAGCGCCCCACGCGCCGAGGGTGACGAGTACCGGCACCAATTGGATGGCCGGCTCGGCTAGCCGGTACGTGGTCGGCCTACCGCGACCTCGTTCGTGTTTGGTCAGCAGCCCGGCGTCGACAAGCCTGCGCAGACGGTCGGTGAGGATATTCGACGCGATCCCTTCCTTGAGCCCGGATTGCAACTGCCGGAATTGGCAACTGCCGCCGAACACCATGTCGCGCAGGATCAGCAGCGACCACTTGTCCCCGAGCAACTCGACCGCCGCGTTGATCGGGCAGTCCGAGCGTGGTGCGTTGTCCATGCCTACCGACCTCCCACGGTGCTTGCATTATACAAGTGGTGCGCATAGCTTAGTACTTGCGAAACGCAAGTCCTAGGTAGGGAAAGCGAGCAGAATGTCCGAGAACACGCGCACGGTCGAACGGTACCTTGACGGATTCCGGAAGAACGATCATGACCAGATCCTCTCGTGCCTGACCGACGACATCGAGTGGACGGTCTTCGGCGCCTTCCATCTGACGGGGAAGAAGGCTTACGACGACGCGATCGAAGCACCGGGGTTCGTTCCCCCGCCCGAACTCCAGGTCGTCCGCATGGTGGAGCAGGACGATGTGGTGATGGCCGAGCTCACCGGCTCGGTGGAGCGCGACACCGGAGAGGTCATGCGCATGTCGATGGCAGAGGTCTTCGTCATGCGGGATGCCAAGATCGCAGAGCGGCGGGCATGGGTGATCGAGCTGAAGGAGAACCAGTTCCGCTGACCCGGTAGGCCGGCCGGTCCGTGTCGTTCACGGCCGTCGGGTCGGGGGCGCAGCGCGGCCGGGACCGCTGCGCCCAAGCGGCGGCACAGACTATGCCGGGGATTTGCGGATGTAGAAGACGAGGACGTCGTCTTCGGTGCCGGACGACAGCAGTTCGTGCCCGTTGTCCTCGGCCCACGCCGGCATGTCGCTCAGCGAGCCCTTGTCGGTCGCCAATACCTTGATCACCTGGCCGGGATCGAGCAGCTTCATCGCCTTGGTCGCCGCGAGGACTGGCATCGGGCACATCAGCCCGCGTGCGTCGACGACCTCATCGACCTTGATGTCCGTGTCCATTCCAGATTCCTCCGTTGCGTTGAGGGGTCTTTCGGTCAGATGAACAGCGTTACCTGGGAGCGGCGCGCCTCGGACATGAACGCCGCCGCCCCGCCGAACTCCACGCCGTCGAGGAACTCGTCCTCCTTGTAGTCGAAGACGTCGACCGTCATCTGGCAGGCGATCAGCCGGACGTCGAGCTCCATCGCGGAGTCGAGCAGGGTACGGATATTGGCGACGTTGTTCTTGGCGAACTTCGACCGCATCATCTTGGAGGCCACCGTGAGCATGCCGGGCATGCCGGTGACGACGTCCGGCATCGGCACCGGCATCGGCATCGCCGGGTTGCCGACCGGGTCCACCTTGAGCTTGCGCTCGAAGTCGCGGTGGATGATGTTCAGGCCGTAGAAGGTGAAGAACACCGAGACGTCCATCCCGGCCGCCGCGGCCGCGTTGGCCAGGATGAGTGGCGGGTACGCCCAGTCCAGAGTTCCCTTCGAGGCGATGATCGCCGCCCTGCGGGACGCGGGGTTCTTGGCGAAGGCCTGCGTCACCTCCTCGCGGACGATGCGTCGTACGTCCTCCTCGGTCAGTGCCTGCGCCTCGGGCGCCGATATCTCAGTGGTCATCGCTCACTCCTTCTGTCGTCGTGGCCGCGGTCGCGGCCGGCGGTCGAACGGCTGGCTCGTCCTGCAAGCCGGGCGGCCGTTCCCCGTTCTCCCGTTCGCTCCGGTTCAGCCCACGCCTGGCCGAGTCCAGACGCTCGGCGGTCTGCGCCGCGCGTGCGGTCCAGTACGCCGCGATCGGCCCGGCCACCGTCTCGTCCGTCCGGCTTCGGGCGGCCCACGACCGCGCGTGGTCCGCCAACCAGCGGAGGGTTCCGGGCGGATCCTGCTCCATCAGGCTCCGCAACATCAGCCGGCGGTCGCCGAGCCGCACGCCGAGGCCGTGCTGCCGCGCCGCCCGGGCAAGGTCCGCGCGGGTGAGGATGAACCCGGTGCGCGCCGGTGCCAGCAACTCATCGATGACATCGCGCCGGTCGGCGTTCCCCGGCTGGTCCCGCAAGTGAATCGGCAACGGCGTGCTCCCGCCGGCGTCCGACACCGCGGCCGTCTCGGCGAGCAACGCCTCCCGCAGCAGCTCGGACCATGCAGCGTATGCCGGCGGGCCCACCGCGGACATGGCTGAGGTGTAGGCGAGCAACCAGCTGAGCAAGTGCTCGTGCAGCAGCGCGGCACGTGCCTCGTGCAACAGCACGCGGCGTGGTCCGGCCGGCTCGCCGGCCTCCGCCTCGACGACCGTGGCGTACAGGCCGAGCAGAGCCGCCACATGGTCGGCGTCGGCTGGAACCGGCAACCGCAGCGCGCGCCAAAAGCCCGCGACCCGGTCTGCCGCCACGCCGCCGAGCATGCCGTCCTCGCTCAGGTATACCGACGCATGCGGCACCAGCTGGACGACGAATGCCTCCGTCCAGGCGGACCGGTCCGGCGCCGCCATGCCGACAAGTTCGGCGAGCCGGTCATGCACAGCACGCTCGCGGGCCGCGCCGGGCGGCTCGGCGAGCACTCCCAGCGCGCGGAACAGATCCGCACGCGTTGCCTCCAGCACCTGCGCCGTCACGTCACGTCACCGTCTGGAATCAGGAACGCCGCCTTGGCTGGTTTGAGCGGCCGCATCAGCCAGTGCGGCCGGCGGGTTCCGTCGGGCGAGTGTTTCCTCGCGTCTCTGGTGCGGCCGAGCCAGCGTTGGTATACCTCGTGCGCCTTCGCGGTATCGACGGCGATGTCGCCGTACGACTCGTCCGGCCGTGCCTTGCGCACGCGCACCGCCTGGTGCCAGCAGTGTTGCCCGGAGATCGGGTCGGGATGCACCGGGAAGGTGAGGTTCTGGTGAACCCCCACGTCGGTCCACCAGATCCGGGCCGTGTCCGGATCGCTCGACGGGTACGGCTTCACTCCGGAACGCCGGCTCATCCGCCACTTGCCCGCGTCGTCGTTATCGAGGTCGACCGTGGCCATCAGCTGCCGCTGTCCCTGCTCACGCAGCTTCCATCGGCCCATGTGGTGGCTGCAGGCGACGACCCCTGGCCGGATGCCCTCGGTCACCCACGCCTTGACCACGAAGTACCCGATCTCGGTCTCGACGGTGACCAGGTCGCTGGTCGCCACACCGATTCGGGCGGCGTCGGTCGGGTGCAGCCACAACGGGTTGGTGTGCGCGAGCTCGTCCAGCCACTTGGCGTTGCCGCCACGGGTGTGGATCTGGGTCGGCAGCCGGAACGTGGAGATCAGCACGAGCTGGTCGGGGTCCATCTCGTCCGGGTGCACATGGCTGCGCAGATACCCGGGGATGGCCGCGTCCTGCCAGCCCCAGTCCGCCAGCGTCCGCGAATAGAACTCGAGCTTGCCGCCGGGCGTCGGGAAGCCGCGCCGTACGACGCCGTCGACGCGCACGCCGACCGGGCGGCGTCCCTCCGGGTCCGGATCGGGGGCGCCCTTCGGGACGATGTTGCTGGCCGGGGGTGCCTCCGCACGGGTGTAGACCCGGCCGTTGGCGTTCTCCGCCGGGTCGACGAGTTCGTCGTCCGGGACGGGCTCCTCATGGATCGGCCCGATGCCCTTGCGGATCTCGAACGCGCCGTACCGTCGCATGTAGGCCAACGGGGTGAGCCCTTCGGCGGCGGCCGCCTCAGGCAGGCCGGGAACCGAGTTCTCGAAGATCCAGCCGTAGTACTCATCGACGGTCAGCTTCTCGCCCGGCCGCTGCTTCGACTCGTAGTACTGCCGGATGCCGAGGTTGCCGTCGCGGTCGATCCGCCACGACAGCTCGATCCAGAACTCGTTCTCCTCCCACACCTCGCCGGGATTGACCTGGCGGGTGTCGGCGACGGTCTCGCCGGCGCGTTCACGTGCGGCGCGCAGCACCGGCTGCCGGAAGCCGACCCACTGCCCGTCGTACTGCTCGTAGGAGTGCAGGTCGTGCCGCTCCGGCCCGAGCCCCATCGGCAGCACGTAGTCGGCGAAGAACGCCGTCTCGCTCCAGGTGGGTGTGAGCGCCACGTGCAGGCCGATCAGGCTCTCGTCGGTGAGCACCTCCAGCCAGCTCAGCCCGTCCGGATTGGTCCAGACCGGGTTGTAGACCCGGGTGAAGTAGGTGTCGATCTTGCCGCGCCCCTCTTTGAGGAAGTGCGGCAGCAGGAACGACAGCTCGTTCAACGCCAGCGGGTACTCCAGCGGCCAGGTGAGCTCGTTCCACGTGCCGGGGTGTGGGGGGACATACATCGGGCGGGGCACGAACTTGTTCCACGCGTTCGGGTACGTACCGCCTGGTGTCGCGACGGCGCCGAGCAGCGCGTTCAGCATGAACAGCGTCCGGGACACCTGCCAGCCGCCGAGGTTTCCGGCCGCCGCGGACCGCCAGCTGTGCGTGGACAGCCGGCTCCCGGCGTGCGAGACGGCCTCGGCGACCGCCTCGATGGTCCGGATCGGCACACCCGACTCCTGCGCGGCGAACTCGAACGTGTAGCCGGCGTACAGCTCGCCCAAGACCGTCTCGAACGCGGCGAAGGTGCGCGGCCGCTGCGGGTGCTCCGCTTCGAGGTACTCCTCCCAGTTCCACCAGCGGCGCACGAACTCCCGGTCGTACCGGCCGGTGCGGATCAGGTACGCGGCGATCGCCAGCAGGATGGCCGGCTCCGACCCGGGATGCGGTGACACCCAGTGGTCGGCGTGGGTGGCCGTGTTGGACAGCCGCGTGTCGAAGACGATCAGCTTCGCCCCGCCGGCCCGGGCGTCGACGATCCGCTGGGCGTGCGGGTTGAAATAGTGACCTGACTCCAGGTGCGAGCTGATCAGCAGGATGACCTCGGCATTCGTGTGATCCGGGCTCGGCCGGTCGATGCCGGTCCAGAAGTGGTAGCCCGCCCGGGCGCCGCTGGAGCAGACGTTCGTGTGCGAGTTGTGCCCGTCGACGCCCCAACTGGCCAGCACCCGTTCGGTGAAGCCATCCTCGCCGGGACGGCCGACGTGGTACATGACCTCGTTGCGCCGTTCCTCGACGATCGCGGTGCGGATGCGGTTCGCGATCTCGTCCAGCGCCTCGTCCCAACTCACCGGCTCCCACTGTCCGCTGCCCCGAGGACCGGAGCGCTTGAGCGGTTGCAGTATCCGATCCGGGTCGGTGACCTGGTTGACCGTCGCCGGGCCCTTGGCGCAGTTACGGCCGCGGGAGCCCGGGTGCTCCGGATTGCCCTCGAACTTGCGAACCTGCAGGGTCTCGCGGTCGACGTACGCGAGCAGGCCGCACGCGGACTCGCAGTTGAAGCAGGTCGTGGGCACCAGCATGTAGCGTCGCTCGGTGCGGCGTGGCCAGTCCTTGGATTCGAGCTCCACCCAGTCGTCCCACCGCTCCTTGGGCGGGAAGGCCGCCAGGTGGACCCGGCTGGGACCGGGGTAGAAGGTCTCACCGCGCGCCTCGGTCTGCGTTCTGGCCGCGCTGACCCGACCGGCGATCTCTTCCAGCGATGCTCGAGCCACGGCTTCCTCTCCCATGAGCGTGTTATGCCAGCGGGACCGACTGCCCGGCCTGTACGTACGCGTGCTCGTGCAGGGCCAACCCGGCGAGCGCGGGCAGCGCCACCCATGCCCCGAGCCACGGGGCAAGCAGGCCGACCGCGACCAGGACGACGCCCGCCCAGAAGAACCTGCCGTAGCGCCCGGCCACCATCTCGTGGCCGGCTTGCCGGGCGTGTCCGGTGACATGCGGGAGCGTCACCTCGCCGAGCACGAACAGCAGGTGCAGCAGGCTGGCGCCGCCGAGCACCCAACCGAGCGCGGTGACCACGTCCGCATCCGAACTCCAGGTCGCGATCAGTAACATCGCGGCGGCGCCGGACAACGCGGCCTGTACCGCGAGGTGTGGCGGAAGCAGCGGGTTCTGCCACAGGTCGCGCGCCTTGGCCTGGGCGAACAGGTAGGCGGTGTAGACGGCCGCCAGCACCGAAAGCGGCAAGCCGACAACCGCGGCCGCTGTCCGCAGCCCGGCTACTCCGAACAGGCTGCCTAGCAGGTGGACGCCGAGGGCGGCGGCGAACCCGGCGAGGATCACCCCGCCGCGCACCAACCACGATCGCCACTGCGGCCGGGTCAGGATGTAGAAGAAGCGCGCGGGATGATCGAGATCCCAAACCAGTAGTCCGGCCGTGATCGCGAGAAACGTCGCGGCCACCACCGGTGCGGACCATACCCACAGGCCGTCGGACGCATCGAGCCACCCGGTCATGAGCAGCAGCAGTGGCACAAGGTAGGCACCGGAGGCGATGCCCTTGGTCCAGGTGTAGAGGCTGACCCGCCAGTCCCAGGGCGCGCGGTGCGCCACATCGTAGGAGATCACGGCCGCGGCACTGCTGTTCTGCGGTGTGGTAGGCCCGGATACGACGTGCCGTCCGCGAGGCTGTTCGGTCCATGCGAACGTGTCGCCCGGCGGGCGGCCCGCCGCCAGCGGGTCGAGGGTGAACTCCGTCGCGTCCTTGTAGTACAGCTTGGGTTTGGTGTTCTTCTCCGGACGGCGTACGGTGACCGGCTCCCGGTTCACGTACTGCGCCACCCTGGAGTCCGGGTCGTTCAGGTCGCCGACCATGATCGACTGAGTCGGGCAGACGACGACGCAAGCCGGCTCCAGCCCCATGTCGAGCCGGTGGGCGCAGAAGTTGCACTTCTCCGCCGAGTGGTCCTCCGGGTTGATGAAGATCGCGTCGTATGGGCAGGCGGCCATACAGGCCTTACACCCGATGCAGGCGGATTTGTCGAAGTCGACGATACCGTCCGGGCGGGTGAACATCGCCGACGTCGGGCAGGCCGCGACGCACGGCGCGTCGGTGCACTGGTTGCACCGGGTGACCTGGAAGGACCGGCGAGCCTCCGGGTAGATCCCGACGTCCACGCTCTTCACGAACGTGCGGTTGACCGACAGCGGTACGTCGTTCTCGGACTTGCACGCGGTCGTGCAGGCGTGACAGCCGATGCAGGTGCTCTGATCGATCACCTTCCCCCACGCGGCGGCCGGCTCCCCGACACCGATCGTGCGGGCGATCAACTGCGGACCGGTTTGGCTGTCCTGCACTGCGACGACCTCCCAACCTGCTAGGCGACGTCCGCCCGCAGACTCGCTCGCTGCTGCACGCTGGCACACACCATGTCGCAAAGCTGGCCGATGCTCTCCTCGGCGACGCGGTAATAGACCTGCTGGCCGGCGCGGCGACGGGCCACGACGCCACCGAGGGTGAGCTTGCGGAGATGCTGCGAAGCATTTGCGGCGGAAATTCCGGTGGCGGTCGCCAACTCACCTACCGAGCACTCGCCACGATCGAGGACGACACTCAGTAGGTGCAGCCGCGTCGGATCCCCGAGGAGTGCGAACCTGGCCGCCGTCTCCTCGAGTTCGGGCCGTGAGCTCAGAGGCATGCACCACAACCTACTGTTAATCATTCAAGCAGTCAATTAACATATGCATCGTTGGAGGGAGCAGCATGAACTTCGAGGTCTTCACCACACCAGGGCTCGGCGACAACAGCTACCTGGTGCGGTCGGGGGACGAAGCCGTCGTTGTGGACCCGCAGCGTGACGCGTGGCGGTTTCTTGCCGCCGCCGAGCAATTGGGGGTGCGCGTGCGGGCGGTGCTCGAGACGCACGTGCACAACGACTACGTCTCCGGCGCCCACGAGATTCGGTCGGCGACCGGCGCCACCCTGATCATGCCGGCCGAGGGCAGGTACGAGTTCGCCTTCGAGGCGGCCGAGGATGGCCACGAAATCACGATCGGTGATCTTCGGCTGGTGGCACTCGCCACGCCGGGCCACACCCCGGAGCACGTCTCGTGGCTCGCGTTCCGCGCCGGGCTGGACCAGCCGGACGCGGCGTTCACCGGCGGGAGCCTCCTCGTCGGAAGCGCGGGACGGACGGACCTTCTCGGGCCGGATTTCACCGCCGAGTTGACCCGGGCGCAGTACGAGTCGCTGGGCAAGCTCGCCGGCCTCGGTGACGACGTCGCGGTGCTCCCTACGCACGGCGCGGGCAGCTTCTGCGTGGCGGCGATGCCGACCACGAAGGCGACCAGCACGGTGGGCGACGAGCGTCGCCGCAACCTGCTGGTGCGGGCCGCGGACTACCAGGAGTTCGTGACCGAGCTGCAGGCCGAGCTGATGGCCTACCCCACCTACTACGCCAATATGGCGCCGATCAACCGGGCCGGTGCACCCGTCCTCGGCCGGCTGCCCGAACCCCCGGCGATGGATGCAAGTGCAGTCGACGCCGCGGCGCAGCGTGGTGTTTGGGTGATCGATGGTCGCGACCGCGAGTCCTTCGCTGCGGCGCACATCCCGGGGTCGATCAATATCGAGCTCAATTCCGGCTTCGCCGGCTATGTGGGCTGGATGCTGCCGTTCGACGCCCCTGTGATCCTGGTGCTGCCCGACCCGGTCGACGATTCGCTGGCCGAAGCACTCACCCAGCTGTTCCGCATCGGATGGGCGTCGGTGCAAGGCTACCTGGACGGCGGCTTCGAGGGCTGGCGGAAGCACGGCGGAGCGATCTCGTCCTACGACGTGGTGACGGCGGCGGACCTGTGCGATGTTCAGCAGCGCGGGGATCGTCCGTACGTCCTCGATGTTCGCCAGGAACTGGAGTGGGGCTGGGGTACGGTCCCGGACAGTCACCTGGTGTTCGTCGCCGACCTGCCGCGGGAGCTGAAGACCCTGCCCCACGACGAACCGGTGTGGGTGATCTGTTCCAACGGGCACCGGGCAGCCATCGCCGCCAGTCTGCTGGACCGCGAAGGCATCGCGCCCAAGCTGATCGGCGTCGGCGGCGTCGGTGAGTGGCGCGTGCAGTGCAAGTCGATGGCTGCCGCGACGCAGTAGCGCGGAGATCCTGCGATGCGGTGCAACTCGCCGGTCAGGCACGCCAGCAGGTGCACCGGATCATCATGAGTCCCGGTATGTACTGACGAGCGCCCGATCACTCTGTGGCGGCGATTGAGGTGACGATTCGCTCTAGGTCGTCGATACTGGCGAACTCGATCGTGACCTTACCCTTGCGGCGGCCAAGGTCAACTTTGACTCGGGTGTCGAGCTGCTCGGACAGCGATTCGGCGATTTCGTCCAGCCGGGGGGACGTGGGCTTGGAGCCGGGTTTCTTCGTCGGCCTGCTCGACGGGGCATCGTCCCCGCCCATCGTGACGATCTCCTCGACGGCTCGCACACTCAGGCCCTCGGCCACGATCCGCTGCGCCAACCGCTCCTGCGCCCCGCCGTCGGACAGGCCGAGCAGAGCCCGGGCGTGGCCTGCCGACAGAACGCCGGCCGCAACGCGGCGCTGCACAGTCGGCGGCAGCTTGAGCAGACGCAGT
Organism: Jiangellaceae bacterium; assembly: GCA_036374835.1. GTDB lineage: Bacteria > Actinomycetota > Actinomycetes > Jiangellales > Jiangellaceae > DASUTB01. Next base: position 15,930 of record DASUTB010000103.1, read on the forward strand.
GTGTTGGTGATCTGGGGCCGCGACCGGCCGATGCGTAGCGAGAGCTCGTCGTGGGTGCAACCGAAGTCGTCGAGAAGCTGCTGGTACGCCGCGGCCTCCTCGAGTGGATTCAGGTCGACGCGGTGGAGGTTCTCCAGCAGCGCGTCGCGAAGCATCGACTCGTCCCGCGTCTCCCGCACGATCGCGGGTATGTGGGTCAGGCCCGCCTGCCGGCTCGCGCGCCACCGGCGCTCACCCATGACCAGTTCATAGTTCGGCGTGGCCGAACCGTCGCTCGGTAGCGGCCGCACGACGATGGGCTGCAGCAGGCCGACCTCGCGGATCGATGCCACGAGCTCGGCCAGCGGCTCCTCGTCGAAAGCGTCACGGGGCTGGCGGGGATTCGGCCGGATGCCGGCGATCGGGACCTCCGCGAACCGGGCGCCGTCTACGTACACCAACTCCGGTTCCGGTTTGTCGGCTGCGGCCCCTGTTTCACGTGAAACACGCCCGTCCGGCGGAGGGATCGTGCCGACGGCCGCCGGAGCGTCGTCGCCGACCCCGGCGGAACCGTTCTCCGGTCCGGTCGGGATGAGGGCGCCCAAGCCCCTACCTAAGCCTCGCTTACGGTCGGTCACCGTCCTACCTCTGATTCTCTGTTACAGCTTCGCGTTTTCCGGTGCGCAAAGCCATTTCCCGCGCCGCGTCCATGTACGACATCGCGCCGGTCGAACCCGGATCGTACGCCAAGACGGTCTGCCCGTAGCTCGGCGCTTCGCTGATCCGCACCGAGCGGGGGATCGTGGTCTGCAGGGCCGACTCTCCGAAGTATTGACGGACCTCCTCGACCACCTGAGCGGACAGGCGCGTCCGACCGTCGAACATGGTCAGCAGCACCGTGGTGATCTCGAGGTCGCGGTTCAGGTGCGACTGCACGAGCCGGATGTTCTGGAGCAGTTGGCTCAATCCCTCGAGCGCGTAGTACTCGCACTGGATCGGGATCAGCACCTCGTCGCCGGCCACGAGTGCATTGACCGTCAGCAGGCCGAGCGACGGCGGGCAGTCGATGAACACGTAGTCGTACCGCCGGTCGCCGTCGTTGAGGTGTTCGGCGAGGACGCGGCGCAGCCTGGACTCGCGTCCTTCCATCTCGACGAGCTCGATCTCCGCGCCGGCGAGGTCGATCGTCGCAGGGGCGCAGTAGAGGGAGTCGTAGCCCTCTACCGGGAGGACGGCGTCGCCGAGTGTTCCCTCCCCGATGAGTGCCTCGTAGATGCTGTTGAGCTCCTGCGAGCGCCGGTCGATTCCGAGTGCGGTCGATGCGTTCCCTTGCGGGTCGAGGTCGACGACGAGCACCCGCAAGCCGTACTGCGACAACGCCGCGGCCAGGTTCACCGCGCTCGTGGTCTTCCCGACGCCGCCCTTCTGGTTCGCCACCACGAGCACTCGAGTGCGCTCCGGTTCAGGTAGCCCATGCCGGCCCTGTGCCTGCACCTGCATCGCACTCTCGGCCTGGCGCATGATCGGCGTATCACCGGACTCCGCAGTGAAAGCCGCGTTCCCCGGGGACCCGGGTGAGCGCCCAGTTGCGGCCGAATCCGCAGCCCTCGAGATTTCCCGTGCCTTCGGCACGTCCGCCAGAAGTTCGTCGTTGGCCGTTCGCATCTTCTGCCAGGTCTCCGACCGCTGATCCTGCGAAGTCTCCGACCGCCGATCCTGCAAGGTTTCCGGCCGCTGAGTCATCCTCCTCGATTGTTCGGCGGTCGTCTTCGCTACGAGCAGCGGTTCCTCGTTGTCCTGCGGACTCACTCAAGACTCCTCTTCCTCGGTCTGCCGCCATCTCCAGCGTGCCGCAGTCAACCGCCGAACTCCACGACCGCGACCCGTGTCACCGGATCGACGATGCCGTCGCCGAACTCTTCGACGGACCATGACGACGCGCCCAGCTTCGCCAGTTCACTCGTTGCAGAGGCTAGCTCATCTGCCACGCTCTGGCCTTTCAAGGCCAGCAGCAGTCCGCCCGGGCGCAGCAGCGGGAACGTCCAACGCGCCAAGGTTCCGAGCGGTGCGACCGCTCGTGCGGTCACCACGTCGACGGACAACTCACCCGCAAGGTCCTGCGCGCGGCCGCGTACCACGCGCACCCGCTCGAGGCCGAGTTCGCGCACGGCTTCGTCGAGGAATTTAGTCCGCCGGAGTAGCGGTTCGACGAGCGTCATCTGGACGTCCGGCCGCGCGATCGCCAACACGATCCCCGGTAGACCCGCACCTGACCCGACGTCCGCCACCGCCGCTCCGGCCGGCACGCGAGGTGCCACGACGGCACAGTTCAAGATGTGCCGGTCCCAGATCCGAGCCGCCTCGCGCGGTCCGATCAGACCACGGACAATTCCCTGATCGGTCAGCAGCTCAGCATACCGCTCAGCGACCTCGAGCCGGGCTCCGAATATCGCTGCACCGGCGCTTCGTGTCCCCGCGGTCACAAGTCGTGTTTCACGTGAAACAGCGGCATCAGGACGGACGGATGACGACGTAGCGCGCAGGCTCCTCGCCCTCGGAGTCACTCACGAGCCCGGCGGCGCTCACCGCATCGTGCACGATCTTGCGCTCGAACGGATTCATCGCCGGTAGCGCCTCGGACTCACCCGACGACCGGACGTGCTCGACGGCGCGCTGCGCCAGCTTGGTGAGCTCGTCACGCCGCCGTGCCCGGTAGCCGCCAATGTCCAGCATCAGCCGGCTCCGCTCTCCGGTCTCGCGAATCACGGCCAGCCTGGTCAGATCCTGGATCGCGCTGAGCACCTCGCCCTCGGACCCGATGAGATCCTCCAGGTCACCACCGACGATCGATACGACGGCCCGATCGCCCTCGACGTCCATGTCGATGTCCCCGTCGAGGTCTGCGATGTCGAGTAGTCCCTCGAGGTAATCCGCGGCGATGTCGCCTTCGCGCTCGAGCTGCTTCACGTCCTCCGCGCTCGGCGACGAAGTAGCCGCACCGGAGCCGTTGTCCACCGTGGTCATCAAATGATCCTTACTCGAAAGATCTACTTCTTACCTTTACGCTGTGCGCGGCTCTGCCGCTTCGGCTGCTGCCGCACCGGCTGCTGCTTCGGCGTCACGTCCTTTTGAACCTCCGGGTCGGGAGGAACCGTCTCCGGCACCGCTTCGCCGTGCTTCTGCGACCTGGCCTGCTTGCGCTTCTTCCGCGCAGCTTCGGCCGGAGAGCCGGGCGCCGGCATCCGTCGGATGACGAACAGCTGTTGCCCCATCGTCCACACGTTCGAGGTCAACCAGTAGATCACCACGCCCAGCGGGAAGAACGTGCCGGAGAACGCGAAGACGAGTGGCAGAACGTAGAGCAGGATCTTCTGCTGCTGCGCGTACGGGCCCTCCAGCGCCTCCGGCGGCATGTTCTTGCGCATGATCTGGCGCTGCGTGATGTACGTCGTGGCGACCATCAGGACCACCAGGATCACCGCGATGACGCGGACCTGGACGTTCGGAGCGTCGAGGAACGACGCCGACAGCGGGGCACCGAAGATCTCGGCGTCGCCGAACGACTCGAACAGATCCGCCTGGTTCGTGAACGCACCGCGCGGGTCATCGGTGGAGACGCCGTGCAACACGCGGAACAACGCGAACAGGAACGGCGCCTGCAGTAGGATCGGCAGGCAGGACGCGAACGGATTCGTCCCGGCGTCCTGGTACAGCTTCATCGTCTCCTTCTGAAGCCGCTCGCGATCGCCCTTGTACTTCTTCTGTAGTTCGCGCACCTTCGGCTGCAGGATCTGCATGTTGCGCTGGGCCTTGATCTGGCGTACGAACAGCGGGATCAGCAGGATCCGGATGACGACGACCAGCCCGATGATCGCCAACAGCCAAGCGACGCCGTCGTGGCCGACACCGAGCATCTGCGCGAGGAGCCAGTGCCAGCCGATCAGGATCCAACTGGTCAGGTAGAGCAGGGGGGCAAGAATCGTATCCACGTCGTCAGGCTCCTCGCAGGGCCGAATCCTTGGTCGTCGATTGGGGAGTCGCGGCGTGCTCGTGCTCGCCATCGCTACCGTCGGCGATACCCCACCAACGGTAAGCCTCTCTACTGGGCACCATGTCGATGCCCCCGGGAGCCCAGGGGTGGCAGCGTCCCACCCGGCGGACCGTAAGCCAACCGCCACGGATCAAACCCAGCGATCCGATCGCCTCGACGCCGTACTTCGCGCACGTCGGGTAGTACCGGCACCGCTGCCCGGTCACCTGCGGTATGTGGTTGACCGCTACCAGCAACGGCTTGATCGTCCACTCGTACACCGCGTGCAAGCCGCGAGCGACGGCCGTCCGGACACCCGCCGCGCTCATACCGAAGCCCCCGTGTGGTCGACCAAGCGGCCAAGTGAACGATCGAGATCTTCACTGAGACGGGCGGACGACGCGGTCGCCGCCCCCGGTAGGGCTCGGACTACAACATCGGTTCCCGCGGGGAGCCGGCCGAGCCTGTCGCGCATGAGATGTCGTAGTCGGCGACGGACGGCGTTGCGCACCACCGCGTTGCCGACCGAGCGTCCCACACTGAAGCCAACGCGTGCCGGCCGTGCATCGTGCCCGCCGGAATGTGCGACGCTCACCACAAGTCGCGGGCCACCGGACCGGCGGCCACTGCGCATCACGGCGCGGAAGTCCGCGCCGCGTCGAAGCCGGTTCGCCGCAGGCACCATGTCCGCCCCTGGATGCCGCAACGACGCGGTCAGGCGGACACGCGGGCGCGGCCCTTGCGGCGCCGGCTGTTCACGATGGCGCGGCCGGCGCGAGTGCGCATCCGCAGTCGGAAACCGTGCTTACGCGAACGGCGGCGGTTGTTGGGCTGGAAAGTGCGCTTCACGGCCAGACTCCAGACGTCTAAATAAAAGGGCGTTCGTAATCGAGGCCGACGCCGGCCCAGCGCGCGCGATAGCATCAGCGAATAGCGCCAATGGACTTCGTCGGACCAATAAACGGTACGCGTCGGCACACCGCATGGTCAAACCGGCACCTCTGGCTCCAGACGGACGCCAACTCTTCATCACAACATCGCGGAGCGACGATCCGGTGGCGACACGCCGGACGAGATGGAACGAACATCCTCTCCACCGGTTGAAGCCGGGGCCGGGAGTTGTTAGCGTCTCGACTCTGGCGCATTCGTTGCTGCGTGCGGGTGGGGTGAGATTTTCGCAGGTCACAGAGGGCTGTCCGGTCACATTGGGCACCTGTGTCACTCCTCCACACGCTGTGGACGACTATGTGGATAGGGTGCGGCGGGGATGTTCCCCGTCACGGCGAGCGGGGGACATATGGTCGCCGAGGTAAGGAACGGAGGGCTCGTGGCCGCACGCAAAGGGTGTGAGATCTCTCGGATCCGGCTGGACGCCGGCCGGCCGGCGGTGGACGGCCGATCCGCGCCGGGCCACGTTCCTGGCGATCAACCGGACGTAGAGCGGAGGAATCTGTGACCGACGAGATCAACGGCGATTTCCGTTCCGCTTGGACGGCAGCGATCAACCGGCTCGACGATGCCGATATCGGGCCGCAGCAACGAGCGTTCTTGTCTCAGGCCCGTCCAGTCACCCTTGTCGAAGGCACCGCGGTCGTCGCGGTGCCGAGCGACTTCGCCCGGCTCCAGCTCGAGCAGCGGCTGCGTCCGCTGATCGTCGACGCACTCGGGCAGGTGCTCGGAACCCAGGTCGGGCTCGCGGTCAGCGTTGCGCCGGTCGCCGATGACGTTGACGGCGACGCGCCCGAACCGGCCGATCGGCACGGCTGGGCTCCCGATGACGGGAACCATAAGCCGCAGAGCGACAGTTCGACGGGTTACCTCCCGCTGCGGCCGGTTGCCGACTTACCGGCAGCGCCGTCAACACCGGTGCCGCCGACCGATGCGCCGACGCGCCCGGACAGTGAAGTGCCCCGGCTGAACCCGCGCTACACGTTCGACACCTTCGTCATCGGGTCCGGAAACCGATTCGCGCACGCGGCCACCGTCGCCGCCGCCGAAGCACCCGGCAAGGCGTACAACCCGCTCCTGGTCTATGGCGAATCCGGCCTCGGCAAGACGCACCTGTTGCACGCCATCGGCCACTACGCACGCACGATCTTCCCCGGCACGCGGGTGCGCTACGTCAGCTCAGAAGAGTTCACCAACGACTTCATCAACTCGATCCGCGACGACAAGGCCTCCGCGTTCCAGCGCCGGTACCGCGACGTCGACGTGCTGCTCATCGACGACATCCAGTTCCTCGAAGGCAAGATCCAGACCCAGGAAGAGTTCTTCCACACCTTCAATACGCTGCACAACGCGAACAAGCAGATCGTCATCACCTCGGATCGTCCGCCCAAGCAGCTCAACGCGCTCGAGGACCGGTTGCGCAACCGATTCGAGTGGGGACTGATCTGTGACGTCCAACCGCCCGACCTGGAAACGCGAATCGCCATCTTGTCGAAGAAGGCGGCGCAGGATTCGCTGAATGTGCCGCCCGACGTGCTCGAATACATCGCCAGCCGGATCGCCACCAACATCCGTGAGCTCGAGGGCGCGCTCATCCGCGTCACCGCGTTCGCCAGCCTCAACCGGCAACCGGTCGACCTCACGCTCGCCGAGACCGTGCTGCGCGACCTCGTGCCCACCGACACCGACCCGGAGATCACCGCGGCCACCATCATGGCGCAGACCGCCGCCTACTTCGGGCTCACCATGGAGGACCTGCAAGGCTCCAGTCGCAGCCGTGTCCTCGTCAACGCCCGGCAGATCGCCATGTACCTGTGCCGCGAGCTGACCGACCTGTCGCTACCGAAGATCGGCCAGCTGTTCGGCGGCCGCGACCACACGACCGTCATCCACGCCGAACGCAAGATTCGCCAGCTGATGGCCGAGCGCCGCAGCGTTTTCAACCAGGTAACCGAACTCACGAACCGGATCAAGCTCCAGGCGCGTAAGTCATGAACGAGCCGCCGCCTTCCGGCGTCCAGTGGCGTTCCGGGCGACGTTCCGACCGTGATCGAGTTCCACACAGGCTGTGGACGACCCTGTGGACACTCGCTTTCGAGCGGGGACCGTACGTGGACGGCGTGTTGTGCGCCAGTGACGAATCACACCGTTCCACAGACAGCTCGCATCGTTTCCACAATCCTTGTCACCCCGTGTGGCACGTTGACCAGCGAGGCCTCGGGTTCTCCACACAATCCACCGCAGCGATGATGACAACGAGACGACTCATACTCGATCCATCCGCCAACAATCCGGACACTGCCAAGATGTGGATCCGTCCCGCATGAGCCCGCGACGGAGCGAGTGTCGGAGGTTCGTGGAAAGATGAGAATTCCAACGAGGAGGAGGATCCAGCGGTGAAGTTCCGGCTTGAGCGCGACGTGCTCGCCGACGCCGTGGCGTGGGCCGCGCGGACGCTGCCGAACCGGCCGACGGTGCCGGTGCTCGCCGGGCTGCGGGTTGACGCGGCCGACGGCGAGGTGACGTTCTCGTCTTTCGACTATGAAGTGTCCGGCCGGGTCTCGGTGCCGGGCGAAGTTGCCGATCCCGGGACCGCCCTGGTGTCGGGCCGGCTACTCGCGGATATCGCCCGGGCGCTGCCCGATCGTCCGGTCGACTTCTCCGCCGACAGCAGCAAGGTGAGTCTCACCTGCGGCAGCGCTCGGTTCAGCCTGTTATTGCTGCCGCTCGAGGAGTACCCGGCACTGCCCGTACAACCCGAACCGAGCGGCACGGTCGACGGCGCGCTGTTCGCCGAGGCGGTGAGCCAGGTCGCCGTCGCGGCCGGCCGGGACGACATGCTTCCGACCCTCACCGGTGTGCGGGTCGAGATCGAAGGCGAACGGGTGGTCCTGGCCGCGACCGACCGGTACCGGCTCGCGGTGCGGGAGTTCACCTGGCGCCCCAGTCATTCCGACGTGTCGGCGCGGGCCCTTGTCCCGGCCCGCACGTTGCTCGACGCCGCGAAGACCCTCGGCGGCGGAGACGTCACGCTGGCTCTGGCCGGAACCGACCAGGACAGCTTGATCGGCATGTCCGGTGGTGGGCGGCAGACCACGAGCAGGCTGATCGACGGCGAGTGGGTGCCCAACTATGAGCGGTTGTTCCCCGCCGAACCGACCACGATCGCCCGGGTCGAGATGTCGGCGCTGATCGAATCGGCCAAGCGGGTCGCCCTGGTCGCCGAGCGGAACACGCCGATCCATCTTTCGTTCGAGGACGAACAGGTCACCCTCGAGGCGGGCAGCGGGGACGACGCGCAGGCGTCCGAAGCACTCGCCGCTTCGGTCCAGGGGCCGGCGATCAAGACCGGTTTCAACCCGCAGTATCTCCAGGACGGCCTGCAGGCGATCGACGCGCCGTTCGTTCACCTGTCGTTCACCGATCCGAAGAAGGCGGCCGTCCTCCAGGGTGCGGAGAGCCTCGATTCCGATCCGATCGCGGGATACCGCTACCTGGCCATGCCGGTGCGGGTCTCCGGGTAGGGCGCTATGCAACTGGGACTCATCGGCCTGGGCCGGATGGGCGGCAATATGCGCGACCGGCTCGTCCGCGCCGGCCACACCGTCGTCGGCTACGACCGCGACCCGGACCTCAGCGATGTGCCGGACCTCGACGGGCTGGTGGCCGCGCTCGACGTGCCGCGTGCGGTCTGGGTGATGGTGCCGCACGGTGAACCGACCAGGTCGACGATCGAGGCTCTGGCCGGCCTGCTGGACGATGGGGACATCGTCGTCGAAGGCGGCAACTCGCGCTGGACCGACGACCGGCTGCACGCCGAGCAGCTCGCCGAACACGGCATCGGCTACGTGGACTGTGGAGTTTCCGGAGGCATCTGGGGCCTCGAGAACGGCTACGGGCTGATGGCCGGCGGGAACGCGGCTGATATCGAGCGGCTGATGCCGGTGTTCGACGCGCTCCGTCCGGAGGGGCCGCGTGAGGAGGGTTTCGCGCACGCGGGGCCGGTCGGCGCCGGGCACTACGCCAAGATGGTGCACAACGGCATCGAGTACGGCCTCATGCAGGCATATGCCGAGGGTTACGAGTTGCTGGCCAGGACCGACGTCGTCGACAACGTGCCGGGTGTGTTCCAGGCGTGGACCCGCGGCACGGTCGTACGCTCGTGGCTGCTGGATCTGCTTGTCGAAGCGCTCGGCGAGGATGCCGAACTCGCGTCGCTGCGCGGTTACGTCGACGACTCGGGCGAGGGCCGGTGGACGGTGCAGGAGGCGATCGACAATGCGGTGCCGGCGCCCGTGTTGTCCGCAGCGCTGTACGCCCGGTTCGCGTCGCGACAGGACGACTCCCCGGCGATGAAGGCCGTCGCCGCGTTGCGCAACAAGTTCGGCGGCCATTCCATCGTCGAGTCAGAATGATCACGTTAAGCTGGCAAATCCCTGCTTTACGTTTCCTGTAGCCATGCCAAAGCACGGAATTGCGGCGCATCGGATGAGTGAGGGCGTGTGTACCTTTCGCAGCTTTCGCTGACGAACTTCCGGTCGTACACCGACGTCGAGCTGTCCCTCGAACCCGGCGCGACCGCGCTGATCGGCCCGAACGGCCAGGGCAAGACGAACCTGATCGAGGCCGTCGGTTACCTCGCCACCTTGAGCAGCCACCGCGTCGCGCAGGACGGTCCGCTCATCCGGGCCGGCGCGCAGCAGGCGATCGTGCGAGGGACGGTCGAACGGGACGCCCGCACCACGCTCATCGAACTCGAGATCACGGCGGGCAAGAGCAATCGGGCGCGACTGAACCGGTCCCCGGTCCGAACCCCGCGCGAAGTCCTCGGGACACTCCAGGCCGTGCTGTTCGCACCCGAAGATCTTGCCCTCGTCAAAGGCGATCCGGCCGGGCGCCGGCGCTTCCTCGACGATCTGCTCGTCGTGCGCGCACCGCGGTTCGCCGCGGTCCGGTCCGACTACGAGCGCGTGCTCAAGCAGCGCAATGCCCTTCTCAAGTCCGCGGGCATGGCGATGCGGGCGTCGCGCAGCGGAGGTGGTGTTCCGGACCTGCGAACGTTGGACGTGTGGGACGGCCACCTGGCCCGTGCCGGCGCGGAGCTCATCGCTGCCCGGCTCGAACTGATCGCGGCACTGCGACCGCGCGTCGAGACGGCATACGAGGCGGTCGCGCGCACGGCCGATACCGCGAAACCGCCGCTGGCCCGGCTGGAATACAAGTCGTCCATCCGTCCCGGGGAGGACGATGAACAGCCTGGGCTCGAACAACTCGCGCGCGGCTCCGAAGCCGGCACGTCCGGCAGCGCGGTCGATCGCGAGCTGCTCAGTGCCATGCTGGCCGAGTCCATCAGCCGCGCCCGGTCCGATGATCTGGAGCGGGGCGTCTCCCTCGTCGGACCGCACCGGGACGACCTGGTACTGACCCTTGGCGATTTGCCGGCGAAGGGCTACGCCAGCCAGGGCGAGTCGTGGTCGTTCGCGCTCGCATTGCGGCTGGCCGCTTACCGGTTGTTGCGCGCCGACGGTGACGACCCGGTGCTCGTGCTGGACGACGTATTCGCCGAGTTGGACGCGGACCGTCGCGACCGGCTTGCCGAACTCGTCGCCGACTGCGAGCAGGTGCTGATCACGGCCGCGGTGGCGCAGGATGTGCCCGAGCTACTGTCCGGCGCGCGCGTCGATGTGATGGACGGTGCGGTCCGGCGGATCCGCTGACCCGCGTCATCCCTCGAACTCGGAGTCCGGAGGGGTTACCGTGTCGGCTGTGGACAACGAATGGGAGCCGGACGGTACCGATCTGGCGCGCGCTCTCCTGGCGCGGGCACAGTCGGACCGGCGTGCCGCACCGGCCGAACCGCGCAGGCGGGGTCGGGCCTACCGTTCGTCTGGTCCATCCACCTCGACCTGGAGCGGTCCGGGTGCGGACGATCGTGATCCGAAGCCGCTCGAATATGCGGTCGACCGTCTGGTCGGTGAGCACGGTTGGGGCGAAGAGTTGTCGGTGCACGCCGTGATCGCACGGTGGGAACAGATCGTCGGAGACGACGTCGCCGCGCACGTAAAGACCGAACGGTTCGCCGACGGGGAGCTGACCGTCCGAGCCGATTCCACAGCGTGGGCAACGCAGGTGAAGCTGCTCGCTCCGAACCTGGTGCGGCGGCTCAACCAGGAGATCGGGCACGGCAGCGTCACGCGGGTCGTCGTGCTCGGGCCGCATGCTCCGTCGTGGAAGAAGGGCCCGCGAACCGTGCGGGGACGTGGTCCGCGCGACACCTACGGATGATCCACGTGGAGACGATCGCTTGGTGCCGATCAGTGACGCGTGCGATCGGCCGATGCGCGGACTATCCGTACTTTGGCAGGCATACAGGCATCGTTTGGCTGGGGATTACCAGCTTTACGTGATCATTCTGTTAGATGCCGAGGAAGACGCCCCAATAGGTGACGATCATCAGCAGCAGGACCGTGCCGGTAACGGCACCGGCAACCGCGACGAGCTCGAGCCGATTGAGCTTGCCGGTCGCATAACCGTCGCCGACCTCGGCGGCGAGTTCACTCATTCGCCACGAGTCGTCGAGCCACAGGTTGAGCATTACCGTCACCGCACCGGCGGTGATGATCCAGACGACGGCCCACAGCCCATAGGTGATCGTCGTGCTGGTCTCGTGGTTCAGCGCGAGATGCGACAGGCCCCAGAAGTACACCACCAGCGAGAGCAGGCTGCCGGCGCCGAGCGTGCGAAGCCACCGGAGGCGGCGGCGTAACGCCGGCGTGACGCGGGGGGCGCCATTACCGCGCCGGCTTCTTAGTAGGCGGGCGGTGACGGGTCCGGCGAAATAGCCGGCCACCGCGAGCACGAGTGCCGCCACGTGGGCGTACGCGGTCGCGAACCACGGAGGCGGTGGGACGGGATTGGCCGAGAACGTCTGGACCGGCTCGCCGCCGGCGATGTCCGGACCGTCGACGGTGCCGTTCACGGCAGCGTGGATCCACGACGGCAACAGGTCGAGGTAGCCGTCGGCGAACGGGCCGAACTCGTCGCCGATGCGGATAGCGTGCTGGGCCCCCTCGAAGTACCGCACGGTGAGATTGTTGTTGGCGTTGGCGACCTTCTCGGCGGCCTGAACGATGGGGACGGCGTCGTCCTCGGTGCCGAACGCCATGAGGATCGGCTGCTCGGTTCGTTCGAGATACGGCAGGACGTCGAACGTCGCATACTCCAGGAGGTTCGGCACCGTCATGGAAAGGCCGATGCCCTTGGCGACGGCGCGCTCGACCGGATCCGGTGCGTTGAGATCCTCCAGCGCCATCAACGTCGCGTACGTCGCCTGCTGCGCCGGCGAGACGATCGGTGCGGAAACCAGGACCATAAACGCCACGTCGGGATCCTTCGCCGCGGCGATCGGCGCGACCCAACTCCCCTCGCTCTCACCGAAGAGGCCCACCCGTTCCGGGTCGACGTCCGGCCGTGCTCTCAGCAGTTCGACCCCGGCCAGTGCATCGCCGGCCATCGCCTCGTAGTCGCGGTGCCACGTCGAGTAGCCGTCCGTCCGCCGGTCGAGCACGAGCGCCACCACCCCGGAGCGGGCCAGGTGGGTCGCCTGCTCGGCGAACCCGGTCCGGTCCTTGGTCCCGGCACCGTGCAGGAACACCACGGCCGGATACCTGAGGGACTCCGGCCCTGCGGTGGTGCCGCCGATCTCATCGTCGACGGCCGACGTGCCGGCGGGGGCGTAGACGAGGCCTTCGAGGGTCTCGTTGCCGACGTCGACCGCCACCTCGTCCAGGACCACGTTGCCGGACGGAACGCCAACCGGGTCTCCAACGGCGGGAATGCCGGTGAACTCGGCAGGCATGTCGTACTCCTCCGGCTCCCACTGCGGCTCCATCACGTTTCCGGCGATACCCAATGCGAGGATCGCCGTCATCGTCACGCTCGTCAGTCGCCACATAGCAGATCAAGGGTACGGTTTGACCCTGTCATATTGTGAACTCCAGGCGCCCGTGATATTCGCCGCACGGTGAACCGGTACCACCACAGGGTGTGTCGCCAGACCGGCGCTGGCGTCTCGGGGGCGAACATCCGGGTAGGGACCCACGCCCACCTTATGACAACTCCAGAAAACAGCCTCCACGGGCCGCTGAATGCAGGTTCTGGGCCGACTTCAGGGTAGAATTGAGGCACCATCCAGGCCGCTCCGGCCACCTATGAGCGTCTCGGCTCTCGGCGGGCAGGGCGGCCTGATTCTGGCAGGAAGGTTTTCGGACTCCGTGACAGTTGAAGATCTCAGCAGTATCTACGACGCAAGCGCGATCACCGTACTCGAAGGGCTCGAAGCCGTCCGCAAACGGCCAGGCATGTATATCGGCTCCACCGGCGAGCGTGGCTTGCACCACCTCGTCACCGAGGTCGTGGACAACTCGGTGGACGAGGCGCTCGCAGGATTCGCGGACCGGATCGAGGTGGTCGTCAGGGAGGACGGCGGGGTCACCGTCCGCGACAACGGGCGCGGCATCCCGGTGGACGAGCATCCGATCGAGAAGAAGCCCGCCCTTGAAGTGATCATGACGACCCTGCACGCCGGTGGGAAGTTCGGCGGCGGCGGATACAAGGTTTCCGGTGGTCTGCACGGCGTGGGGATCTCCGTTGTCAACGCACTGTCAAGGGCGGTTTCGGTCGAGGTCGCCAGGGACGGCTACGTATGGCGCCAGTCGTACGAGTACGGCGAGGCGACCGCACCGGTGGAGCGGGGCGAGGCGACCGACCGCACCGGAACGACCACCACGTTCTGGGCCTCCCCGGACATCTTCGAGACCATCGAGTACGACTTCGAGACCCTGTCGACGCGCTTCCGCGAGATGGCGTTTCTCAACAAGGGCCTGACCATCGCGCTACGCGACGAGCGGGAACGTTCGCGCGACGAGGGCAAGGAGGAGGACGTTGCCGACGCCGAGCCGGCCGGCCCGCGTGAGGTCACGTACCGGTACGACAACGGCCTGGTCGACTACGTCGCTCACCTCAACCGTGGCAAGGAGTCGATTCACCGCTCGGTGGTGGAGCTCGAGGCGACGTCCAACGGCGACCAGAAACAACCGATGAGCCTCGAGGTCGCGATGCAGTGGAACAACGCGTTCACCGAGTCGGTCCACACGTTCGCCAACGCCATCAATACACACGAGGGCGGCACGCACGAGGAGGGATTCCGGTCCGCGCTGACCATCCTGGTGAACAAGTTCGCCAGGGACTGGGGTGTGCTCAAGGAAAAGGATCCCAACCTGACCGGCGACGACGTCCGGGAGGGCCTGACGGCGATCGTCAGCATCAAGCTCGCGGAGCCGCAGTTCGAGGGTCAGACGAAGACCAAACTGGGCAACACCGAGGTCAAGACGTTCGTGCAGAAGGTCGTGCACGAACAGCTCGGCGCGTGGTTCGAGCAGAACCCCACCGAGGGCAAGTTGATCGCCCGCAAGGCCCAAGCGGCGGCGGTGGCCAGGCTGGCCGCGCGCAAAGCGCGCGACGCCGCACGCAGCCGCAAGGGTCTGCTCGGCGGCGCCGGGCTGCCCGGCAAGCTGGCCGACTGCCAGTCGACCGTCCCGGAAGAGTGCGAGCTGTTCATCGTCGAGGGCGACTCGGCCGGCGGCCCGGCCAAGCAGGGCCGCGACTCGCGTATCCAGGCAATCCTTCCGATCCGGGGCAAGATCCTCAATGTCGAGAAGGCACGGATCGACCGCATCCTGCAGAACCAGGAAGTGCAGGCGATCATCAGCGCGATGGGCACCGGCATCCAGGAGGAGTTCGATCTCAACCGGCTGCGCTACCACAAGATCGTGCTGATGGCCGACGCGGACGTCGATGGCCAGCACATCAGCACTCTGCTGTTGACGCTGTTATTCCGTTTCATGCGCCCGGTCATCGAGCACGGTCACGTCTACCTCGCCCAGCCACCGCTCTACAAGCTGAAGTGGGCCGGGAAGGAGCATCCGCCAGAGTTCGCGTACTCCGACCGGGAGCGCGACGAGATGATTCGGCTCGGGGATGCGGCCGGCAAGCGGCTGCAGAAGGAAGGCATCCAGCGCTACAAGGGTCTGGGTGAAATGAACGACGACGAGCTGTGGGAAACCACCATGGACCCGGCGCAGCGGATCCTGCGCCAGGTCACGCTCGAGGACGCCGCACAGGCAGACGACATCTTCACCACACTCATGGGTGAGGACGTCGAGAGCCGCCGCCAATTCATCCAGCGCAACGCTCGCGACGTCCGCTTCCTGGACATCTAGATCTCGACTCGATAACAACTGCAACCCGGAGCGCGCTACTGCGCGTCTCAGCTATGAGATGCGGCTGAAAGCCGCGTGGAGGCAATACCCGTGACCGACGACACCACCATGTCGCCCATGTCGGCAGGCGGCCGAATCGAGCCTGTCGACCTCCAGGTCGAGATGCAGCGCTCGTATCTCGACTACGCGATGAGCGTGATCGTCGGACGGGCTCTGCCGGACGTGCGCGACGGGTTAAAACCGGTCCACCGCAAGATCATCTACGCGATGTACGACGGCGGGTACCGTCCGGACCGCGGCTTCTCCAAGTGTTCCCGCGTGGTCGGCGACGTCATGGGCAACTACCACCCACACGGCGACGTCGCGATCTACGACACCCTGGTGCGGCTCGGCCAGTGGTGGTCGATGCGCTACCTGCTGGTCAACGGCCAGGGCAACTTCGGCTCCCGCGGCGACGACCGCCAAGCCGCCATGCGCTACTGCGTCACCGGCGACACCAGAGTGCGCACAGCCGACATGGGCACGGTCCCCATCTCCGACATCGTTCCGGACGCAGAGCCGAATTCTGACACAGATATCGACCTGAAGATCTTCGGACGGTCGAGCGAGCTGGTCCGTGCAACGAAGTTCTTCCACTCGGGCGACCATCCGACGTTGCGCATTCGCACGCGCAACGGCTTAGAGATCACCGGCACGTACAACCACCCCGTGCTCTGCCTAGTATCCGTCGCCGGCGTCCCAACCCTCCTGTGGAAGCTGTTGGACGAGATCCAACCCGGCGATTACGTCGTAGCCTCTCGCGAAGGCGCTGCAGACCTGCCTGAGGAGATGCGGGTCCTGGCCGACGAGACGTTGCCGTACGTATCGGACTTCGTCCGGCGTCCCGAGGCTTCGGCAACTCGAGCAGACCACAAGTGGCTTCAGAGTCACGACCTCGACCGGCTCGACGTGTGGCGCGCAGGTGGTTCGTCCATCGCCAAACGACTGACCACTGAGATATTGAGCGTCGTCGAGCCGTTGGTCGATGGGCGTTTCCACTACGCCGAGGTGGCGTCCGTCGAAGACGCCGGGGTGCAGCCGGTCTACAGCCTTCGGGTCGATACAGACGACCACGCGTTCGTGACAAACGGGCTGGTCAGCCACAACACCGAGTGCCGGATGGCTCCCCTTGCCATGGAGATGGTGAGGGACATCCATGAGGATGCGGTCGACTTCTCGCCGAACTACGACGGCAGAAGCCAGGAGCCGGACGTGCTGCCGTCCCGGTTCCCGAACCTGCTGGTCAACGGCGCAGGCGGGATCGCGGTGGGCATGGCCACGAACATCCCGCCGCACAACCTGCGCGAAGTGGCCGCCGGCGTCGACTGGTACCTGGAGAACCCGGACGCGTCCAACGAGGAGTTGCTCGAAGAACTGCTCCAGCACATCAAGGGACCGGACTTCCCGACCTCCGGCCTGATCGTCGGCACCACCGGCATCGAGCAGGCATACCGTACCGGCCGCGGCTCGGTGATCATGCGAGCAGTTGTCGAAGTGGAGGAGGACAGCCGCGGCCGCTCCTGCCTGGTGATCTCCGAGCTTCCGTACCAGGTCAACCCGGATTCGCTGATCCGTAAGATCGCCGAGTTGGCCGACTCCGGCAAGGTGCCGGGTATCGCCGATCTGCGCGACGACTCGTCCGCTCGCGCGGGCATGCGGATCGTCGTCGTGCTCAAGCGCGACGCAGTGGCCTCGGTCGTCCGGAACAACCTCTACAAGCACACCCAGCTACAGGACAGCTTCGGCTGCAACATGGTCGCGCTGGTCGAAGGTGTGCCGCGAACGCTGTCGCTGGACGCGTTCGTCCGGCACTGGGTCGCCCACCAGGTCGAGGTCATCGCGCGCCGCACCGCATACCGGCTCAAGCAGAAGAGGGACCGGCTGCACATCGTGGTCGCCTTGCTCAAGGCGATCGACGTCATCGACCAGGTGATCGCCCTGATCCGGCAGAGCCCGTCGGCGGCCCAGGCCCAAGTCCAGCTACAGGAGTTCCTGGAGATCGACGAGATCCAGGCCCGGGCGATCCTCGACATGCAGCTCCGCCAACTCGCCGCGCTGGAGCGCAACAAGCTGCAGGACGAGCACGACCAGCTGGTCCGAGACATCGCCGAGCTCGAAGCGATCCTCGCGTCCGACGACCGCAAGCGCCAGATCATCCAAGAAGAACTGGGGGAGATCGTCGCCAAGTACGGCGATGAGCGCCGCAGCAGGATCGTTCCGGCCGAGGGTGACATGACCGCCGAGGACCTGATCCCGGAGGAGCCGGTCGTCGTCACCATCACCCGCGGCGGTTACGCCAAGCGCACCCGGCTCGAGCTCTACCGCTCGCAGCGGCGCGGCGGCAAAGGGGTGCGCGGCGCGCAGCTACGGTCGGATGACGTGGTCGAGCAGTTCTTCACCACGACCACGCACCACTGGTTGCTGTTCTTCACGAACCGCGGGCGGGTCTACCGGGCCAAGGCGTATGAGCTTCCCGAGATGCCGCGCGACGCCAAGGGCCAGCATGTGGCGAACCTGTTGGCGTTCCAGCCGGACGAGCAGATCGCACAGGTCCTTGCGGTCCGCGACTACGAGCAGTCGCCGTACCTGGTGCTCGCGACACGCAACGGTTTGGTCAAGAAGACGCGGCTAACTGAATACGACTCGCCGCGATCCGGCGGATTGATCGCAATCTTGTTCCGTTCGGAGGATGATGAACTTATCGGCGCCCAGCTCGTGTCAGCGGTAGACGACATCTTGCTGGTGTCCCGCAAGGGTCAGGCGCTCCGGTTCACCGCGACCGATGAGCAGCTGAGGCCGATGGGCCGAGCCACAGGGGGAGTGGTTGGTATGAAGTTCCGGGAAGGGGACGAGCTGCTTTCGATGTCGGTCGTCGAGGACGGAGCCGAGTGGTACGTGTTTACGGTCACCGATGGTGGATATGCCAAACGTACGGCCGTTGAACAGTACCGGCGGCAGGGACGCGGCGGTCTCGGGATCAAGGCGATGAAGATAAACGAGGGTCGAGGAACGCTCGTCGGCGCGCTCGTGGTCGGCGAGGGGGACGATACCTTCGCAATCCGAGCAAGCGGTAGTGTGACTCGTTCACCGGTACGTGACGTGCCGGCGAAGGGACGTGACACGATGGGCGTGAAATACGTATCCCTCGGTTCCGGGGACGCGGTCGTTGCGATCGCCCGCAACGCTGAGCAGGAAGACGAAGACGCACAATCCGCCGCCGGCGGAGCGGAGCAGGACGAAAGTGAAGGGTGACGGTCGTGACGAACCGACGGACCGGCAGTTCCACGCCGGCTCCGTAGGATCGGAACGACGCACGATTGACGAGCGGGATGGCAACACAATGGCGACTGCGAACGGACCCAACGGCGACGGCGATGGCCGGAACGTGAAGGCTTCGACGGCTTACGAGGTCGCGTCGGCACTTCGCGCGCAGGCCACGCGAGCGGCTCAGGCAACGCGTGACGCGGCAGCGCGCGTGCAGGAGGCCGTGCGAACCGAAGACGAGTCCGAGGTCAAACCGGCCGGCCGGCGGGCGAGCGGCGAGCCGACCGGTGCCGAGGCGGCGATGGCCGCGACGTCGACATACGAAACCGCGCGGCGAGATCGGTCACAGCATTATGGGGACGCCGGCCCCACCGGCGCAGCGGCAGCGGCGGCCGCTCCCGCCGCGCCGGCCGCGCCGGCCCACGCTCCCGCCGTCACCCCGTCCCGCCGGCGTGCTGCCGGGGCACCCACCGAGGAGACCCAGGCGAGCCTGGACGCCCGTCCAGCCGTCCCCCGCCAGCAGCCAAAGCCGGTACCGCACACCGCTACGCCTCCACCGGTTCGCCGGGGCCGGGTTCGCAAGGCACGGTTGCGCCTGTTGCGGGTCGACCCGTGGTCGGTGATGAAGACGTCGTTCCTGTTGTCCGTCGCGCTGGGCATCGCCGTATTCGTCGCCGTCGCCGTACTATGGTCGGTGCTCGACGCCGCCGGTGTGTTCAGCGCCGTCGGAGGTCTCGTCCAGGATCTCACCGAATCCGAAGCCGCAGGTTCCGGCGTTGACATCCAGTCCTACACCTCCCTGTCGCGGGTGCTCGGCTTCACCACGCTGATCGCCGTCGTGGACGTTGTGCTGGTCACCGCTTTGGCAACGCTCGGCGCGTTCCTGTACAACCTGTCCGCAGGTCTGCTCGGCGGCCTCGAGGTCACCCTCGCCGAAGACGACTAAGAATGACCATGTAAAGCTCCGAAGCCCCAGCCAAACCGCCCCTGCAGGCCGAGCAAAGCCGGTACAGTCCGTGCATCGCCGGTTCCGCAACTCACATGCGCATCGTGGACGTACGGCGGATAAGATTTGGGCGGCCGCGCGCCGGTGAGGTAACTTAGTTCGGCGCGGCCGCGCATCTCTCGGGCCTATAGCTCAGACGGTTAGAGCGCTTCCCTGATAAGGAAGAGGTCAGTGGTTCAAGTCCACTTAGGCCCACCCGTTAGAATCCAGTCGCCTGTACACGTGAGCAGTCACACTTCGGGTACGTGGGTCGACGATCCTAGCCGCCTGTGGGTCAGCTGTTTCGGCGCAGTCGGTAGAAGTGTTCGTCGAACTTGAACTTGACGGCGATCGGGTCGGGATCGGTATCGGCCACGACCTTGTCGGTGATCTTCCAATCGGGGAATGCAGCCTCGATATCGGCTTCAGTCGCCCCGCGAGGCAGTGGGCCGCGTCTGCCCGGGGAAAAGCAGTCAAGGATGACGGTCGCCTGCTCGGCTGCGACAGCCGAGACCGTTCGGCCCATCGCTCGGCGTTGCGCATCGGTCAGACCGTGGAAGGTCCCGGTATCCACGATGAGCCGGTACCCGGTCCCGACCGATTCAGGAAGCGATCTGCAGACGTCCGCGCGGACGACTTTCATCGGGACGTTGGCCGCGGCAACTCGTTTTCGCGCACGTCGTACAGCCTTGCGCACAGGGTCGATACCGGTGACGTCCCATCCGCGTTCGGCGAGCTTGACCCCCCAGACGCCGCTTCCGGTACCGACGTCCAGCGCCCGGCCGTTCGGTTGCCCGTTCGAGGTTTCATCTCGAGCGATGAGCGCGAGGAGGGTGTCAGCGAATGGCTCGTGGGTTGCGAGTTCTTCCCATGGGTGGAACCCGATGGCGTAAGCGACCGTGTAGAAGACGCTCATCGTGATCAGTTTTTCCCGAGGTTGGCCATGGCCACACCGATGGCTTCTCCGAGCTGATCGGTCGGGCTGAACTCGACGATCTCAGCGCCGGCGTAGTGGATCGGGGTATGGCCGGGAGGAACGTAGTAGGCCTCGCCGGCGGCGTACGTCTCCTCGTGATCGGCAAATCGGAACCCAACCCGTCCTCGAACGACGTAGCCCCACCGGGGGAATTGACACCGGTCCTCGGGCAGACCGGCGAAGACCGGCGCCATATCGAGGTCGGCGTGGTGTGTTTCGAAGCAGACTGTGTAGCCGCCGGCGAAACTCTCCATGCCGACATCGAGGTGGTCGAGACTCATCTGTTCCGAAGCGGATGTCTTCGTGACACTCGGCATCGTCTTTCCTCCCTGGGATCTGGTCGTTGCGCTCAACGCTAGGGAAGCCCGACGATGTGTCGCGTCCGCACGATCACCCATCTTCATGTGGTGCTCGGGATGGGTGCTGGCACCCAGTCAGACGAGACCGTGCTTGTACGCGTGGGCGGTTGCGGCTGCGCGACTGTTGATGCCGAGCTTGGCAAAGATGTTGCTCACGTGGCGCTCGACAGTGCGCTCACTGATGAACAATGCTTCGGCGATCTCGTGGTTGGACTCACCCGCAGCGACGTGGCGAATGACTTCGATCTCGCGCACGCTGAGAGGACTCTCTCCCGAGGAGCCTTGGAGTTGTGCGAGGTCGCCCGCGGCGCCGAGCCGGGCGAACCCGACCCGCGCTGCTTCTCGCTCCAGTGCTTCGCCGTCACGGTCGCCCAGTGCAGCGCACCCCTCGGCCATCAGAAGCCGGACGCGCGCCAGGTGATACGGGGCCTCCAGTTCGGTCCACAGACTCTCGGCCACACGTAGCTGAGTTAGTGCCGTCCGCGCCTGACTATGGGCGAGCGACACCTGGCCGGCCGCGGTCGCCGCCATGGCTCGTAGCAGTGGGGCCCGCAACGCGGCCGCAATCTCGGTGAGTTCGGCCGCCGCCGATGCGGCGGCCGCACTTTCACCGGCAGCGATGTTGATTTCCACGTAGGCGGGCAGCAACCGTGCTCGGGCGAGGCGGTCGCCGGATTCGGCAACCGCCCGTTCGATTGCGCTGCGAGCCACGTCGACCTTGCCTTGTGCGAGCCGCAGCATTGCGAGTCCCGGCTGTGGATCGAGGCCCGCGTTGCTGGCCCGGCGGTACGCCGCTTCGGCGGCGACGTTCTCCCCGCGCAACCGGTGTAGCTCGGCCTCGTGGTAGAACGCAGTCGCGATCGGCGGCCTGGGCTTTGGCGTACTGAGAACTTCGCGTGCGCGACGTGCCTCGGCCGACGCGGCAAGCCAATCGCCGCTCAGGCGCAGGACCTCACAGCGGTCGACCAAGCACTGGCCTCGGAAGGCGACCAACTCCGGCTGCGCATCGCACCACGCGCTCAATCCGGATGTCCAGACCTGCACCCGGTGCAGGTCGAACAGCTCTCTACAACCTTCGATCACCGTGCAATAGGTATCGGCGATGACCACGGGCGACAATCCGCCCGCGGTCACCGTCACCATGGCTTCATCGAGCAACGCAAGCCCAGCGTCGATCTCGCCGGCATAGATCAAACACCGGCCCTGGCCGGCGCGGGCGAGCGTGGCCAGGTCGGCGTCGTCGTACCTGTCGCCGATGTCCACCGCAACCCCAAACTCCCGAGTTGCCACCTCGACATCACCGCCGAAGAAGAGGAGCTGCATGGCCTCCAGGTAGCTCCGGTAGCCATGCTCGACGCAGTCGCCGCGCTCGGCCAACAACCGACGGATGCGGGCGATCCATCCGCTGCTGCGGGGCTGGTCGCGGGTGTTCAGCAGCCGGAAAGCCAACCAGAATGCGCAGCGCACGGCGCGACTGTCATTGCCGGCACGCTCATGGATCGTGAACGCGCGAGCCCAGGCACGGTCGCTTTCCTCGTCCATCCCAGCAAGGTGGGCGGCGATGGCGAGCGTCTCCAACTCGTTTGACGACAACGGATCCGACTGGTCAGCCGTCGACAGCGCCCGGTACGCGCTGGACCAAGCCTGCTGCTCGAACAGCAGCAGACCCTCGCGAAGATCCGAGCGGCCAGACATCGGCATCTATTACAGCGGGGATCTCCCGCGAGCGCACCACCGCCACCTAGACATCGTAGAGTCGTCCTCGTGATCTTAGAGGAATCAACGATCTAGTGTGCGTAGCCGCCACCAGGTCAACGCAAGGCAAGCAGCCAGCATTGCGACCATGACGGCTATGGCTCCGCCGTCCCAGCCCGTACCTAGCCACGGGCCCCGGAGCACGGCTCCGGCATAAGTCAGTGGAACGGCGTCACTGAGCGTCTGCATGGCACTGGGGAGGACTTCACGGGGCGGCCCGGCTCCTCCGAGCATCAGGAACACGAAGAACAGCAGAACACCAAGCCCTTGTGCGGCCCGGGCGGTTGGAATCGTCACCCCGATGAACGTGCCCAATACAGCGAACGAGAGCGTGATCAGGAGCAGTCCGGCAAGCACGCCCGGCCAATCATTCGGGAGCGCACCGTCGTATGCCGCGGTTGACATCGTGATGAGCAGCACCGCTCCGACCGTCGCGGTGATCACAGCAATGATCACATGTGCGCCGAGCAGGGTCACGGCCGGCATCGCCGAGGCCTGGAAGCGGCGCAGCACTCCGTTCTCGCGATAGCTCGCCAGATGCACAGGAACCGACAGAACGCCGACCGTCGCCACAACCAAGGCGACGTAGGCAGGGGCGTAGAAGTCGACCGGGCCAAGTCCTTCGTACACGCTGGGATCCGGCTGGTTGCCGAACACGCCATTGAGGATGTACAACACGATCAATGGCAGAACGAGGACGAACAGCACTGTCAGCGGCTCCCGGCCGAACAGCTTGAGTTCGACCCACGTGATCTCACTCAGCGCGCGCACCGTCGTTTACCTTTCCGGTCTCAGCCCCGCCATCGGTAGCGGGAACGCCGGTCAATGCCAGATACGCATCTTCGAGGGACGGCAGCTCGGCCCGGAGGTCCAGCGGCTCCTCGCCGTGGTCTACCAGAGCATGTGCCACGCGGGCGAGTAGCGGCCCAGAACCGGCCACCGTGATGCAATCACCAGCGCGCCGGACCTCGGCGACACCCGTGACGTTGTTCAGGTAGCCAAGGTCGGTTGCCGCGGTGGTGAATCGGACCGTGCTCCGGCCTGCTTGACTCGCCACCAGTTCCACCGGCGTTGCCGTGGCGACAATCCGCCCGGCGCGGAGCACGGCGACCCGATCGCACAGCCTGGCCGCCTCGTCCATGAAGTGCGTCACGAGAACGACGGTCGCGCCCCGGTCCCGCACCGCCTCGACCAGGTCCCAGGCGACCCGCCTGGCCGCCGGGTCGAGCCCGGTCGTCATCTCGTCCAGGATGACCAACCGTGGATCGTTCACGAGCGCAAGTGCGACGAATAGCCGCTGACGCTGGCCGCCGGACAGATCACCGAAGGCAGTGGTGCGCTGTGGCCGTAGGCCCCATTCGTCGAGCAAACGCTCCCACGGGGGACCGTCCGGCGAGAGCCTCGAGAACAGCCGCAGCGCCTCCCACACCTTGATCCGATCCGGCAAGGCGGAGTCCTGCAGCTGGCTACCGACCAGCCGGCGCACCCGCAGCCGGTCCCGTTGCGGGTCGCAGCCGAGGACGTCGATCCGGCCGCCGCCGGCGCGGCGCAACCCCTGTACACATTCGACGGTCGTCGTCTTCCCGGAGCCATTTGGGCCGAGCAGGCCGAAGATCTCGCCGCGGCACACGTCGAAGGTGACCCCATCGACGGCGACGGTGTCGCCGTAACGCTTCTGTAGTCCGTCGACCCGTACCGCGAAGTCCATGCAGTCCGGTCTCCCTCCGCGCGCCTGTCTGCCGGATCAGCTACCTCGTCTGACGTTATTCACATTGGCTGTTGGCACGCTCAGAGCCGTTCGGTTAGTCGTTGATGGTCATTGGTCCCGAAGATGGATGCGTGCGGGCGGCTGTACTACGCTGCATACGTCAACAACTCGACTGGAGGCGGCCACACCGTGTTCAACAAGAAGTTCCTGTTCACCGCGGTGCTCGCGGTGGCCGGATACCTCGGATACAAGCGGGTCAAAGCCGAGCGGGCCGAACAGGACCTCTGGGCCGAAGCGACCGACCCGGTTCAGCCGCGCGACCTTCGCTGACCGGTCCGGCCGGTGGAACCAGCCGACGCACTACGACGCATCGCGCATCTGCTCGAAGTCGCCCGCGAACCCACCTACCGGATCCGAGCGTTCCGTAGCGCCGCCAAGGTCGTGGACGGTCTGCCGGACGCCGAACTCCGCGAACGCGCCGAAGCCGGCACACTCGCGCAGCTCGACGGCATCGGCAAAGTGACGGCGACCGTCATCACCGAGGCACTCGCCGGGGAGACGCCGGTCTATCTGCGGCGGCTCGAAGCGACCGGAGGACGTCCCGTCGCCGAGGGCGGGGCGGAGATTCGCGCGGCGCTGCGCGGCGATCTGCACACCCACTCGGAGTGGTCCGACGGCGGCGCGTCCATCAAGGAGATGGCCACGACGGCGCGTGCGCTGGGCCATGAGTACATGGCGCTGACCGACCACTCACCGCGGCTCACCGTCGCCAACGGGCTGTCGGCGGACCGGCTGCGCCGCCAGCTCGACGTCGTGGCCGAGCTCAACGAAGAACTCGCGCCGTTCCGCATCCTGACCGGGATCGAAGTCAACATCAACGACGACGGAACGCTCGACCAGGAGTCCGACCTACTCGACCGGCTGGACATCGTCGTGGCGAGCGTGCACGGCAAACTACGTATGCCGAGCGACGAGATGACCAGGCGCATGTGCGTCGCCATCTCCAACCCGCATACGGACATCCTGGGTCACTGCACCGGCCGGCTCATCACCGGCGAGCGCGGAACCCGCCCGGAGTCCACGTTCGATCACGAGATGGTCTTCGAAGCGTGCCGCCAGTTCGGCGTTGCGGTCGAAATCAACTCCCGTCCCGAACGGCTCGATCCTCCTAAACGGCTCCTTCGGGTAGCGGTGGAGACCGGCTGTGAGTTCTCGATCGACAGCGACGCCCACGCGCCGGGACAACTCGAGTGGCAGCCCTACGGCTGCGACCGGGCCGCGGCGTGCGGCGTCCCGATCGATCGCATCATCAACACCAGGCCGGTTGACGACCTGCTCGCATGGACGCGAAACTCGACTTGAAGTTAACGCAGCGTCAACTCCTAGCGTGGTAAACGACCGTGGCGGAACGTCTGCCGCGGCGGGCACGGGAGTGGATGTGAGCTGGTCGATCAACGAGATCGCCCGCGTGTCTGGCGTGACGTCACGCACGTTGCGCCATTACGACGCGATCGGGCTGCTGCCGCCGGCGTGGACCGATCACAGCGGGCGGCGGTTCTACGAGCAGGACGATCTGCTGCGGCTGCAGCGGATCCTCCTGCTGCGCGATCTGGGGCTCGGCCTCAACGCCATTGCCGAGGTACTGGCCGCGCAGGATCGCGAAAGCCAGATCGAGGTGCTCAAGCGGCACCGCGAGTGGTTGGCCAGGGAGCAGGAACGGATCAGCACGCTCATCCGCACCGTGGACCGGACGATGACATCACTCGAGGAAGGAGTTGACATGGCAGCGGACACGATGTTCGAGGGCTTCGAGCACAACCCGTACGAGGCCGAAGCACGTGAGCGCTGGGGTGACAGGGCCGTGGACGACGCCAACGCCGCGATCCGGAACCTCACCCCGGAACAGGCCGAGGAGGCGAAGGCGGGGTTCGCGAACGCGTCCGGCGCCGTGCGTGCGCTTCGTGCGGACGGCGCCACCGTGGACGACCCGCGCGTCCAGCAGGCCGTCGCCGGGCTGTGCGAGTGGCTGACGATGTTCTGGACGCCGAACCGCGAGGCCTTCCGTGGCCTTGCCGACATGTACGTCGACGACGAGCGGTTCCGCCGCAACATCGGCGGCGGCGATGACGAGTTCGTCGAGTTCCTACGTGACGCGATGAAGGTCTACGCCGACGCAGAACTCAGCTAAATCGGCGACGCCGCGCAGGTCAGCGTGCTCGGACCAACGAGTCGGGACAGTACGCCGATCTGCGCGGCACACCTCGGTCAGGCGTCGTGGCAGGCGGTCGCCGACCGTCGGCAACGAGTTTCGTAGCCACACCGCGCTGACGGTACTCTAGTGTGGCCCCGCGCTAGGGGACGTAGCTCAACTGGCAGAGCACTGCCTTTGCAAGGCAGGGGTTGTGGGTTCAAGTCCCATCGTCTCCACATTTGAGATGTCTCACGACATCCCGGACAGCCGAACCCAATCGTGGTGGGTTCGGCTGCCTTTGGGTTCAATCGCGCGGGCCCTCCCCGGCGGTGCTGGCGACCTCACTCTTCAAGCGCAAACGACCCCGTGGGGACGTCCCCGGCGCGCTGATAGGTGCTGATGACAGCGCCGGCACTGGTGACCTTGGATTCGGTGAGCGTGTAGGCGGATCGCGCACATCCCTCCGCAAAGAGCCGCTTGCCGGAGCCGAGCACCACCGGAAATGTCAGCACGTGATGCTCGTCGATCAAGTGATGGTCGCGCAACGTCTGGATGAGCTCACCGCTGCCATGGACCTGGATCTCGTTCGCATACCGCCGCTTCAGTTCGGCAACGCGGCCGGCGACATCATCCGCGACGAGCGTCGAATTGGTCCACTCGGCCTTCTCCAGCGTCGTCGACACGACGTACTTCGGCAACGTGTTCAGGGCACTCGCCACCGGGTCGTCGGCATCGGTGACGCGCGGCCAGTGCGCTGCGAAGATCTCATAGGTCTTGCGCCCGAGAAGAAAGGCGTCGGCCCGGGAGAACACAGTACTGATGAATCGCCCCATGTCCTCGTCGGCATGCGGGAAGACCCAACCGCCGACGTCGAATCCGTTGCTACGATCCTCGTCCGGCCCGCCCGGAGCCTGCATCACACCATCCATCGACACAAACGTCGTCGCCACTACCGCGCCCATCGTCTTCTCCCATCCGCGGCGCGGACCCGGATCACCTCGATCCGGCTCTCACCCGCGCCCTACCAATGCGTCGAACGGGAGATGCCGATTTCGACACCGGCAAGGAGGGTTGTCGGCGCTTGAGCCGGAGGCACGCAGTCGCGACCTAGCGACGTCGTCCGTTCTCCGAGGCGATGACACTTGGAAGCTCGGCGGCGGTCAGCCAAACGCTTCGGGGCAGCACCTTCTCGCTGCCACTCAAGCGCATCTGCTTGAGCAGCCGATCGGCGGCGGACTCGGAGCGCACCCGCGGAGCGATGAGACGCTGGCGGCGGATCGCTGCAGACGATGTCATCGATCCCCCTTCAAACCGCTTCCTCGAAACTCGACCTACTCTCATCTTAGCCGCCGTTGCGATATCAGTGCAGCGAGCGGTACCGCGGCCGCGGCAACCAAGCCTCGGGTTTCGTCCCTGACGAGCGCGTCGTACGCCGCCGCGGGCGCGTCCACCGCGATACAGCCGATGACCCGCGAGCCCAAGGGCCGTTCCTGAATAATCGGTGTGGCCAGAATGACCTCATACTTGCCACGCACCCGGAGGTATTCATCGTAGGAGAGTCCGTAGGTCAGATCGGCCGGTAGGGTCCTCCACTCCTCCGCTGTGACGTCCTCGAGTTCCTCGTCCAGCATCGCGAGGTTTTCGATGACATCCGCACCGCGCGTGACGCACTGCCCGATGACTCCCACGCCGGGTCGCCAGGAAATGCCGGACGCGACCCTGATGACGAGTTGCATCCGCACGATACGTTCGAGCCGGGGTTGCCGGAACGGAAGTACGCGTGGACGTAGGCGATAGGCGGAGACACCGAGTTCGTCGGCGCCTATCCCGGTCGCCTCTTCAAGCTCGATAAGCAACGGGGCGAGCACCGCGCGGGCCTGCTCGCGCAACTCTTCCGCGCGGCTGACGAGGTAGCGGTCGACCGCCGACTCCACCGAGATGAAGAACGCGACTACCACACCTGCGGCCACGAGGGCGACGGCGACGTCCCTGGGAGCGTTCCAGACCCCGGCCTCATCCAAGCCGAGCCCGATGCCGGCCACCGCGGCGATTACAGCGGCCGTGACGCGAATCCAGAACCTGAACGTGCCGTACATCCCAAGCCCCACCTCGCGCCGTGATCTCTCCGGACTACCGTACGAGTGGTAGGACGTTCATTCGGCTATCGACGCGCGGACACGCTGACCTGGGGCCGCCGGACACGCGTCAAGAGGTGCGACCGTCAGTGAGGATAGGTGGCTCTATGACTTTGTGGCGCCGACACGGGTGGGGACGGCTAGTGGACCAGCGCGTCCTCGGCCCAACCGGTGCCGCAGCGCTGGCTGTTGCTCTCACCGCTTGCACCGCCGCCGATGACGCCGCTGCGAGCAACGACGAGACGCCCAGCGACAGCCCGTCTGGTGAGCCATCTGAGCAGAGCGTCACGGATCTGGTCGAGACGCTGCAAGGGGAGTGGACGCTCGGTCAGGAGGCAGCCGCGTCGCACTGGCGGACCGAGGTGGGCGTCGCGGCGTGGAACGGCCGTATCTGGGTGGTCGGTGGCTTCGTGGATGGTCTCCAGAGCAATACCAACTCGGTGCTGGTCTATGACCCGGCCAGCGACAGCTGGGACGAAGGGCCGTCGCTTCCGGGCGGAGTGGATCACACCTCGGTGGTCGGTGGTGATCGGCTCTATGTGATCGGTGGGTACGGCCAGGGTTCGAACGTATGGGTGCTGAACAGCGCCGGCGATGGCTGGGATCCAGGTCCCGCGTTGCCCGCAGGACGTGCCGCTGGCGCCGCAGTCTGGGACGGCTCGCGCATCGTCTATGGCGGCGGCGTCGGCGAAGCCGCACGCGACAGAGACGAGGTTCTCGTGCTCGACGACGACGGCTGGCACGTCGCTGGACGGCTGTCGGAGGCGCGGAATCATCTGGGTGCGGCCACCGACGGTGCAGGCACCGTGTGGTTCCTCGCCGGCCGCGTCACGGGCAACTTCGGATCCTCCAATGTCGCGACGGTCGATCTGTTCGACGGCGACCAGGTGACCTACCTCGGCGACGTCCCCACGCCACGATCGGGCGGCGGCGGCTTCTTCGTCCCAGACCTGGGCGGATGCTACGTGGGCGGCGAGTCCAGTGGCTTTACCTTTACCGAGACGGAGTGTGTCGACAGAGACGGAACCGTGCGGATCCTGCCGGACCTTCCGGAGGGCCGTCACGGCATCGGAGCCGGCGTCGTGCTGGATGACCGGTTGTACGTGCTGACGGGAGGGCCGAGGCCGAACTTCTCGTTCAGCGGCTCGGTCCGCATCCTCGATCTGGCAACGCTGCGATGAACGCCAACCAGCTAGCGCCGATAAAGGAATCTACAGCCGCGGCAAACCTCCCTTGATCACGTGGGAGAAGCTTCACGGCGCAGTACTTCGGTGATCTTGAGGCGCTTGCCGGTGCGCAGCACGGCACGCTCGTAGATGCGCCCACCGAGATAGAGCATGCCGGCCACCGCGGCGACCATCAGCCCGAACGCGAGCACGATCTCGCTGCCGGCCGCGTCTCCGGTGGCCACGCGCACCGGCATCACCAGGGCGGAGAACGGCGGCGTCACCGACAGGACCTGCCCGGCAAGGGCGTCCGGACTGTTCAACGCCCACACCCCGACCAGGTAGGACGCGACGATGCTGATCGTCATCGGCGTCAGCACCTGATTGACCTCTTCTTGCCGCGACACGAGCGAGGCGAATGCAGCGGCCGCCGACGCGTAGAACAAGAAGCCGAGCAGGAAACCGGCGAACGCGACGGCGACGATGCCCGGCATCCCCGGCGGAAGATCACCTAGATCCCCGACCGCGTTGACGGCGATGAAACCAGACGTCGCGATGACGGCCAACTGGATCAATCCGAGCATCACGAATGCGGCGATCTTCCCCGCCAGCAGTTGCCACGGCCGGACGGCGATGAGCAGGATCTCGACGATCCGGCTGCTCTTCTCCTCGACGACACCGATCGCGACCATGCTCGCCGAACCGACGATCAGGAAGAACAGCGCGATCACCGTCAGGAAGGCGATACCCTCTCGTGCGTCGTCGTCCTGGCTACCGGCCACGAGCTCGACGGCCAGCGGTTCGACGCTGAGGGCTTCCTGGACCTGCTGTGGGTCGAGCCCGGCATCGACGAGTTGGGCCTGACTGGCGATGGCCGCGTGTGCGTTCTGCAGAACTCCCTCTAGCCGCGGATCGACGCCACCATCGCTGATGATCACCTCGCCGTCGAGAACCGCCGCATCGGCGGAGCCGTCTGTGATGGTCAGGCGGGCCGCAGCCTCGTCGTCGGCTCGTTCCACCTCGATGTCGACACCCGACTGCTCGGCCACCTGCTCGATGCTGCCGGCCAGTTCATCCGAGCCGTCGCCGGTCAGCGACACGGTGTACGAGTCTTCAGAACCGATCACCTGCGGCACGATGATCAATCCGGCCACGATGATCGCGCTTATCGCCAGGCCGATCAGGAACCCCTTGGAGCGGACCTGAGCGAGCAGTTCGCGGCGCGCCACCAGCCCAATGCCGGTCATGCCACCGCCTCCCGGAAGCGATCGGTGAGGGTCGGTTCCTCCCAGCCGAAGTGCGCCACCTCGCCGCTGGCCAGCGCCGCGCGCAGCACATCCTGATCCTTCATCCCGTTCGGGTCGATCAGCGCAACGTCGTCGGCCGGTGTCGAGACGACGGTACCGGGCAGGTTGTCACGCCACCCCGGACTGGCATGACGGACGCTCACCCGCAGCAGTCGTCGTCCCTGGGCACGCAGCTCACTGATCGGGCCGACGGCCACCATGGTGCCGGACGAGATGATGCCGACCGAGTCGCTGATCCGCTCCACGAGATCGAGCTGGTGGCTGGAGAAGATGATCGGCACGCCGGCGGCTCGCTTCTCGGCCAGCGCACCGGCGAGTTCGTCCACCGCGAGCGGGTCGAGCCCGGAGAAGGGCTCGTCGAGGACGAGCACCGGTGGATCGTGGATGAGCGCGACGGCCAGTTGGGCCCGCTGCTGATTGCCGAGCGAAAGCGCCTGGACCTCGTCGTTGCGGCGTTCGCCGAGGCCGAGACGTTCGATCCACTCGTCCGCGCCGCGACGGGCGTCCCTCGCCGACATTCCGTAGAGCCGGCCAAAGTACTCGATCTGCTCGGCGACCTTCATCTTCTGATAGAGGCCGCGCTCCTCTGGCATGTAGCCGAACGAGCGACGGTCCTGATAGGTCAGCTGCCGGCCCTGCCAGGTGACCCTGCCGCGGTCCGGGGTCAGGATGCCCATGATGATGCGCATGCACGTCGTTTTCCCGGCGCCGTTCGCCCCGACGAAGCCGAACATTTCTCCCGGCTGGACGGCGAACGTCACGCCATCGAGCGCAACGGTGCCACCATATGTCTTCGCCAGGTCGTCAACCTGTAGCAACGCCCGCCCCCTCACGCGATCATCGGATCGATCGTATCGGCCGGGGGCGGCGGCTTCCCAGTTTGGGGTGGCGAACGCGTCCCACCTGTACCACGATCGGAAGTGAGAGCACTTCCAACCTCGATATCGGAGGCACCGATGGGGGACGTCGCCCGAGTCACGCAGATCAGCGCCCGCTCGACGCAGAGTTTCGAGGACGCCGTGCGAACGGGCATCGAACGCGCGAACCAGACCCTGCGCAACGTGAGCGGAGCGTGGGTCAAGGATCAGAAGGTCATGGTGTCCGACGGCCAGATCACCGAATATCAGGTGTTCCTCGAGGTGACGTTCGTCCTCGACTAACCCAACGAGATCTCCGGCGGCCGACCGGCCAAGGCCGTCGAGCGTCTTGCCAAGGGAGCCGTTCCAGGCGAGATTGGGTGGGTGCCGACCACTGTACGGCTCGCCAGTCGAACGCTCGTCGGTAGAGACGATGAGCTAGCAGCCGTGCTGGCCGCGATCTGCGCCGTGCCCGACGGCGAACCCGGCGTCATTACCGTCAGCGGCCAGCCCGGTATCGGCAAGACGCGCTTCGTGACGGCGGTGGCGGATTCGCTTCACGAGCGCGGCGTTCGCGTGCTCAGCGGCGGCTGCCTCGACCTGGAGGCAGGCGCGGCGTCCTACGCGGCCCTCGTCGACGCGTTCCGCAACGCCGAGCCACCGCCAGTCCAGTTGCTCGACGCGTTGACCGGTGCTGTCGACATGCCCAGGTCGCGGCTGTTCGAGCTGCTGCGCACGACGACGGTCGCCCTCGCACGTCGGGACCGCACGGTGCTGATCGTCGAGGATGTGCACTGGTCCGATCGGATCACCCGCGACGCGCTGCTGTACTTGATCGGGACGGCGCGGGAGGGTAGCTGGGTCCTGGTACTCACAGTTCGTGACGACCAGGTGGCCGCGCGCCCCGATCTGCAGGAGTTCCTCGACGTCGCGCAACGGCACGCGGTAGCCAACGTGGCGCTGGAAGCACTATCTCGGGACGGCGTGGCGGCCCAATTGGCTGGGATCACGAACCGGCCGGTCGCGCCCGACGATGCCGCTCGGGTGCACGAACGCAGCGGTGGTATACCGCTGCTCGTCGAAGAATTGGTCGCCGCCGAGGCATCGGGGATCAGCGGGGTGCCGGAGCACCTGCGCCAGCTGTTCATCACCCGGATCGGACAGCTCGATACGACGGCGGTACGGGCGGTGGAGGTCGTTGCCGTTGCCGGTGAACCGTGTGACGAACGCCTGATCGCCACAGTCGTCGATCATGACCGTGACGGCGTGGCCGCGGCGCTGGACGAAGCGGTCGGCACCGGCGTCCTGGCGACGGACGGTAGGCGTTACCGGATGCGCCACGACCTGCTCCGTGAGGCGGTGTACGAGAGCGTGCCACGTGCACGGCGCCGCCGCCTGCACGGCGACATCGCCGCCGCGCTTGCGGCCGGGCTACGTCCCGACCCGGCGGCGCTGGCCCACCATTGGTACGCCGCCGACGAACCCGCGAAGGCAGCTCCTGCGAACCTTCAGGCGGCCGAAATGGCCGAGCGCATACATGCCCCGGCAGCGGTGTGGCGGTACTTGAGCCGGGTTCTGGAGCACGAAAAGGCACTGCCGCCGGCGACACTCGCCGCGGCGGGAGGTCGTAGCGGAATCCTGGCCCGGACGGCGGAGGCCGCGCACATGAGTGGCGGCTTCGAGGAGGCTGTGGCGCTGGCTCGCGAGAGTCTTGCGCTGGCAGAGGACGGGAGCGAGGCGGCGCAGCGCTGGGAGCGCATCGCACGGTACTGCTGGGTGTCCGGCGATGGCGCCGGGGCACAACATGCCCATGAGGAGTCGGTGCGGGTACTACCGGACGACGCGGCGCCGGCCGTCCACGCCCAGGTGTACTCCGGCTACGGCTGGTACTTGGGTATGGCCGCCTCAGCAAACGCGAGTTTCGACCGCGGGCGCGCGCAACACTACTCGAGCCGAGCGTTGGAAGCGGCCGATGCCTGCGACGACACCCTCGTGCGCTGCCGAGCGCTGCTCGCGTGGGGACTGGCACGCTCAGATGGCGAGGAAGGGCTCGCCGCGCTGTGGGAGGCGCGCGAGCTCGCGGAGCGATGCGACGCCGGGGACGAGCTGGGACGGGCGCACGCCGTTCTCGACCTGGCCCATCGCAGTCGTGGCGATACCGCAGGACGGGAGTCCGTCCTGCGCGACGGGCTCGCGGCGGCTGTCCGGCACGGCCTGGTAAAGACGTACGCCGCGGCGATGCGATATCTACTCGCGGACGCGCTGCTCAACACAGGACGCTGGGACGAGGCGGACGCAATCCTTCAGGAGAACCTCGCAGGCTCGCCGCGTGGAGTACCCGCGATGTTCACGCACGCCTATCACGCTTGGCTCGCCGCCGTGCGGGGTGACCGGCCGGCGGCTTCGGCGGCCGCGGCCGAAGCCGCGGCACTGGCCGACGACCTGCCCCAGCAACCGGTGCCGGGCGCGATCGCACTCTGTGCTCGGGCCGAGGATTGCCTGTGGGCCGGCGAGCCGGACGATGCCCTGGGACTTGCCGAGCAGGCCCGAGCGCTCACAGTCGACGTGGCGCCCAGTGCTGAGGCGCTCGCCCTGCACGCTCGGGCGAGTGCCGACATTGCCGAGAACGCGCGGATGGCCGGGAAGCCCGTACCCGACACCGCTGCCGAGGGATACGAACCGGGTGCCGATGCGCAGCCGCGGGTCGCCGCCTTTGCGGCAACCGTGCGTGCAGAGCTGACGCGGATGCACGGCCGGCGGGATCCGGCGCCATGGCGCGAGGCGGTAACCGCCTGGGACGAGACGGGCGACCCTTACCACGCCGCGTACTGCCGATGGCGACTCGCGCACGCGCTTCTGGCGAGCCGCGCTGGACGGCGGGATGCGCGGGCAGCGCTCACGATCGCTGACAATGCCGCCACCCGTCTAGGCGCCCGGCCGCTCGGCAGGGTCCTTTCTTCTCTGGCGGCAGCCGCAAAAATCCATCTCGCGGCGGACCACGGCTCCGATGGTCCTTCGATCGTGGCCGACGAGCTCGGCTTCACACATCGCGAGCTCGAGAT
Source organism: Jiangellaceae bacterium (assembly GCA_036374835.1). GTDB lineage: Bacteria > Actinomycetota > Actinomycetes > Jiangellales > Jiangellaceae > DASUTB01. The sequence continues at coordinate 50,971 of DASUTB010000103.1, forward strand.
CTTGCCGCACCTCGTGGCCGGGCGCACCAATGCGGAGATCGCCGAGACACTGATCATCAGTCCGCGGACGGTCGGCGTCCACGTGTCGCGCATCCTGGCCAAGCTCGGTGCCGCCCGCCGGACCGAGGCCGCCGACATCGCCCGCCGCCGGGGGCTCGTCCAGGACTGAAAGGAGCGGCGAAGATACGTCGTTCGACAGATGTCTGCGGTGCGTTCCGCTCGTAGCGTCGAAGGCGAGACAAGCAACAGCCCTGATCAGAGGAGGTCAGACCCATGTCCGGACCGCTCATCTTCGTTTCGCACTCGACGGTCAAGGACGGCAAGGCCGAGGAGTATGCGAAGCACATTCAGCGCGGCGCCGAGCTGGTGGAGGCCGAGGAACCAAGGATGATCGCCTTCTTGTGCTACGCGTCCGACGACGGCACTGAGGTGTCGACCGTCCAGGTGCATCCTGACGCCCACTCGCTCGACACCCATATGCGTGTGTTCACCGAGAATCTCCAGTCGCTCGCGCTCGAATCCCTCGACACCACGGAAGTCAACCTGTACGGCGAGCCGAGCGAAACCGCCCGCGGCGTCGTCGCCCAGCACGCAGAACTGGTGCCGGGG
>DASUTB010000104.1:0-25397 GCA_036374835.1 Jiangellaceae bacterium
GAGGTTGTTGAAGAACGCACCGATCGGGGTGAGCAGCGGCCATAGCACGAGGATGTTGTTCACGAGCCGGTAGGCGATGGCATACAGCACGCCCAACCCGAACAAGAAGACGATCTCGGTGGCACTCATGCCATAGCCGACGTGGTACAGAGCGTATAGGGCGGCGGCGCCGGCAACACCGGCGGCGGTTCCGAAGCCGTCCTCCAATCGACCCTGGATGAAGCCGCGGAAGAAGACGGCTTCGAACAGGCCGACGGTCAGCGACATGACGAGCAAGGGCACCCAGTCGACCGGTGCGGGCAGCGAGTAACCCCAGAACATGATGGCGAACTGGATGCCGCCGAACACCAGCGCGAGCGCCAGAGTGGGACGCAACGCGTGGGTACCCAATCCCAGGCTGCTCAACGGGCGGTGCCTGATCCAGGTGCTGTAGACCACCGGTCCGCCAACGCCCAGCAGCAGACCACCGGCGAACGCCAGGAACAGCCCAGCCACGTTGGCGGTGGTGAACACGGTGAACGCGAGCCTGAACATCCCGACGACCGCCAGATACAGGGCGGCCAGCACGGTCAGGTCAGCGACGTCAACGTGACGATGCAGCCACGACATGCCTCCGGCGGCCCGGGCGGTGACGGCCAGCAGCCCAACGGCGACGGCCGGGACGACCACACCCCAAACGGTCAGCGGCAGGACTGGCAGCATCAGCAGGGCAGCGATCACGAAGACGATCCAGATCACGGGTAGCCATCGAGGCGATTCGGCACCCGCCGCAGAGTCGGGCGCCGCCCGCGCTCTGATTTGTGCGTCAGCAGACATTACTGCTGCCTCCCAAGCACTATTGCCCGCGGAGACGGTTGCGTGGACAACGCAGGTCGACCACGACCACTCCAACGCAAGCGTCACCGACCATCCCCGATTGACGGCAGAGGCTTAGGACACGGAGCGCCGGGGACCTCCGCCCATACTGGTCTGGTCGAGGGTCAGCCCGGGAATCGTACGCTGATCATCGATGGGCCCTCTAGCAGTCTCCGGTTGGGCCGTTGGACCCTGTGCCGACAGGCCTTGACGCGCGATCGTGGCCCCAGCCACCAAAATAGGGAGGGCGGAGCCATGACGACGATCAAAGATGCTGCGGCCGAGTTCCTGACCAACAAGCGGATCGCGGTCACCGGCGTGTCCCGGAACCCGCAGGGACACGGCAGCAATGTGGTGTACCGGCGGCTTCGGGAACGCGGGTACGAGGTCTTCGCGGTCAACCCGAACACGGAGCAGGTCGAAGGCGACCGGTGTTACCCGGACCTCAGATCGATCCCAGGCGGCGCGGACGCGGTCGTGATCGCCACCAGGCCCGAGCTTGCCGAGACCACCATGAACGAATGCACCGAACTCGGCATCAAGCACGTATGGATGCATCGCTCCTTCGGCGAAGGCAGCGTCTCCGAGACAGCCGCCGAGTACGGCCGCCGACACGGCATCAAGGTGATCGACGGCGGCTGTCCGTGCATGTTCAATCCCACCGCAGACGCTGGGCACAAGGCGATGCGGGTCCTGTTCACGCTCAACGGAAACGTACCGAAGCGGGTGTGAACTCAGTCGAAAAGGCCAGGCAGCTGATCGGCCGGCGGGAGGACCGAACGATGAGCACCGGCGAGACGCCCACGACCCGAGGCAAGCAGCCCTGGCTGAATCGGGCGATGAGCCGCCTGGTGCGGTCCCGGTTCTCCCGGCTGGTCGACCGCAGCATCCTGCTCCTCACCGTATTCGGACGTCGCACCGGCCGGCCCTACACGTTTCCCGTGCAGTACGTCCAGCACGGCGACGTGCTCTGGGTCTACATCGGCAGCAGCGAGGACAAGACCTGGTGGCGCAACCTGGAGCAGGAGGCACGAGTGCAGGTCCTACTGCGCGGCCGAGAGCGCACCGGCCGCGGCGTGGCCTACACCTACGACCGGCAGCCGGGCATCGTGGCCGACGGGTTGCGCCGGTACATTCACCGATTTCCCAGCACAGCCAAGCGACTCGGAATACCACAGGGCGACAACGAGGCGCTCGCGCACGCGGCCGCGCGCAGCGCCGTCGTCCGGGTCCACCTCGAGAGCTGAGCCCGACCGAGACCGACGCTCCACGACTAGATGATCTTGTAGGTCCATGCCCGGAAGAGCACCGTGAAAGAGCTGCTGGAGCGGAGCCTCAGCGCAAGGCACTTTAGGGAGCGCCGGTTCTGACCTGATGAGCGACGGTGTCGTTCGTCGTGGCGAAGGTTCGTACACCACAGGCGAAACGTGCCGTCCGTCGCAGGTCACTGGCGGTGGCGCGTGAAGTGGCGTTCGATCACGGCGTGGACGGTTGCGTCGTCGTCGAGGACTGCGTCGACCGCCTCCAGGGGTGGTGCCAGTTCGTCGAGGCGCGGCGCGAGCCGGTAGCCGGCGGTGGGCAGGCGCTTGCCGGAGCTCGCCGGAGGCACGACGTTGAATAGGGTGCCGATGTGGTTCCGGCCGGACGCCAACCCGGAGGGCAGCGCCCGCGTCTGCATTAGCCGGATGACCTCCTGGACCAGGGCGGCGGCGGACTCTGTGGTCCACGTCGTGTGCGACGCCTCCGGCGCCACCCCGAGCAGCAGCGCATGCGGAGGCTGGCTCTGCGGGGCGTCGTAATTGAGCGCCATCCCCGTTGTCTGGAGCATGCTCGGCCGCAGCTCGGACCACTCGTCGACCACCAGGCCGGAGTAGCGGCCGTCATCCCCGGTACCGGTGCCAGCACCGAGGACGCCATCGGCATCCCCCAGGTAGAGGCCGACATAGCGGCTGCGGGGCCGCTCCGCCTCGCTGCGGACGGTGTCCTCGGCGTCATCCTCGTCGGTGTCCGCCGTCGCGTCATCGCGGGCGCGCCAGGCCCGCTGGGCCGGATCCTGCGCCACCAGCCACGAGACCGCGCGCAGCCGGGGGCGGATGGGCTCGTGGGGCTGTAACTCGGCCCGGACGTCGGCCAGCTCGGTCAGCGTGGGCGACGTCTTGGCCTGCCGGCCGAACGGGGGCAGGACGGGGAGCCCATCGCCGTCGCACGCCGCCTGCAGGGCCGTCACGAGCTGTGCCCTGAGCTCTTCTGCCTGCCGTTGGGACGTCGGCGTGCTGGCAGCGGCCGCCGCCAGGGCATTGTCCAGCTGCGCCCGCTTGTCGGCCAGCCGGGCGGCAACCCCTTCCAGCCGGCGGATGTGCTCGTTGGCGGCACCGGTCTCGAGCTGCTCGGTGGCGAACGGCAGCAGGGCCTCCGGCAGGCCGAAGCGCGAGCTGTGTAGCAGCGGCTCCTCCAACGCCTCGCGGGCCGCGGACAGGCGCTGCCGGGCAGCCTCGATCTCGGTCGCCGGCGCCTCGGCCTGACGCAACCGCTCGGCCTCGGCGGCGGCCACCCGAACCTCGCCCAGCGCATCGCCGAACGACGCCGACAGCGCCGCCAGCCGTTCCGAGAGTGTCTCGGCGCGCGCCACCAGGGAGCTGATCGTGTCGGCGAGGATGTCGGCCAGCTCGGCCTCGGTGAGCACCTCCGAGGGAGGCAGGGCGGCGTTGAGGTCGGTCGCCTCCAACGGCCGCCCCTCGCGGAGTAGCCGGCCGAGCTGGACGGCCGCTGCCAGCAGGTCCTCGGCCGAGGGCATCCCGTGCCCCAGGTCCAGGGAGATCGGCTGCACCTGGTTGACGTGGGTGACAAGATCGGTGGCCGGAAGCTCACCCAGTGCGGTCTGGAGGTCGGTCCGGGTCTGCCACAGCCGGACGACGTGATGCCGGGCCCGCAGCGTGACCTCGTTGCGCCCGCCGACCACCAGGTCGACCGGCATCATCCCTAGGTCGGCGCCGAGCCTCAGCTCCAGGGTGAGCGGCGGGGCGTCCCCCGACGCAAGCGCCGGGACGCTCACCCCGACGGCGCACGCGTCGAAGCCGTCGAGGTGCCGTGCCGCCAACCGACCGATCGCGGGTTCGATGAGCTCCCGCGGATTGTCGTTGCCGCCGGGTGGCGGGTCCGGATCAAGCACGAGGGAAACCCGATGGGTCGAGCCGTGCCCATCGCGACGGGTGGAGACGAACGCCGTGCTCGACGGCACCGGTTCGCCGGAGAGCACGTTGATCCAGGCGTTGGCGGCGGCGTTGTTGCCGATCGCCATCTGGTGCACCGCCTCGGCCATCGTCAGGTCCGACACGGCGTCGAGGTCGTCGGCAAGCTGGGCCCGCAGGCGCCCGACCACCGCGATCTGGTCCGTCGTCAGCCCACCGAGGTCGGCGTCGCGACCCTCGGCGAGGGCCAAGCCGTCGAGCAGCCTCTCCTGGTGGGCGGCGCTGCCCTCCCCTTGCGGCAGCGGGTACCGAGCCCGCAGCTGGTGGATCAGCAGGTCCTGGCGCTGGTCGTGCAGCCAGCGCTCGGCTCGGTAGCCGAGGACCTCGCGCGGGCTCAACCCCTCGCGCAGCAGGTCGACGAGCGCCAGTGCGCGCCGCACTCGGCGGGACGACAGGTCGAGGTCGAAGGCGCTGGATGGGCCGTGGCGCAGCCCGGCCGACCGAAGCAGGGCCGCGGTCACGGCCTTCTCCAGGCTGGGGGTCTGGATGTAGCCGTCGCTGCCGCCGGTCACGGAGGCCGGACGCAACGTCCCGAGCAAGCCGTAGTAGCCGAGCCGGAGGCCGCCGGCCCGCTGGCGCCGCTGCGCGGCCAGCCGGGACGACGCGATGGCGGTCAGCCAGGCGTCGTGGCGATAGTGCAACAGGTCGAGCACCTCCAGCAGCAACACCTCCAGCTGATCGCGGGGAAGGTTCCGGAGGTGGTCGAGCGCGGCGACGTGCGCCGCCAGCCGGGACCCGATGTCGGCCGGCGCCTGCTCCGCCATGTCGACCAGCGGCAGGTTGCGCAGCGGCTCCGGCAGCCGCGCCGCGGTGCGCTCCAGTGCCAGCCGGAGCAGGCGATACAGCAGCGGCGTCGACTGGTCCGACCGATCCGGGTCCGGCAGATCGGCCAGCGGTGTGGCCTGAAGCTGCCCGACGTAGTCCCCGGGGGCGTGCTCCGGGCCCTCCACGAGCGGGCAGCGCAGGCGCTTCGGCTCGGCGTCCTCGTCGCCGGCATCCACGACGTCGACCCGCTTGCCGACCGGGTTCAGGCGCAGGATGCGGTTCAGTCGATCAGAGTTGTCGGGAGCGCCCGGCTCGATCACGGGTTGTCCGGCGGCCTCCTTCTGCAGGCTGTCCACGGCCACTTCTCCGAGCCGGTGGACCAGCTCGAAGACCCTCCGTTGACGCTCGTCCAGGTGGTCGGGCGGCTCGAAGTGGCCGGCGGCCATGATGGGCAACACACCGAACGGGTGGGTGTCGAGGCGGAGAACCGGCAGCGGACCCCGGGCGCTGGCGTGGTCGACGATGAAGTCGATCAGCTCGTCCCGTGACACGCGGGCGTCTGACAACCAGGTGAACAGTACGTCCACCAACCCTGGCAGCAGCGCCGTGGCCATCGCCCGGGCGTCACGGACGCCGGCACGCCCGGCACCCGGCACCTGCAGCACCGCCGCAGTGTCCACCCCCAGCGCGGACGCCAGCACGTCGGCGTCGGTCGGCGGGCCGGCCCCCGACACCGCCCGGCGCTCCGCCTGGGTCGCCAGCCGCAACGCCGCCACCGGGTCCTCGGAAACCGGCTCGTAGTCGGTGCGGGCATCGTCGCTGTTGTTCGTCGGGGTGTCCTGCGCCAGCAGCTCCACCGTCCCGTTGGCGACGGCGTCGCGCAGGTAGGTCTCGACGATCTGCGTGGCGTCGCCGTCGCGGACACCCACCGCGATCACCCAGTCGGCGGCCAGCGCCGCCGACACCCGCTCCGGGTCGGTGAGCTTCGTGCCCATGCCGGCGGCGACGGCCTCGGGGAAGCTCGTGAGCCAGCTGCCACCATCGAGCTCATCCGGTGTGTAGCGCAGCTCGTCCCGTATCGGCTCGCCGTCGCCTAGGGCGACCAGCGACGATCCGCTGAGCCCGAACAGGGCGACGCGGTCGGGCAGGCCGACGATGCGCCCCGTCGCCGCCAGGCCGTCGTCCGGCCCGGTGTCGTCGTCCGAGACGGCGTCAGCCGCACGCAGCAGGTGGATACCACGATGCACGCCGACCGCGGCGGTGTAGGTCTGCCACGCCACCGCCACCGCCGGGTGGTCGGCGTCGAACCAGTCGGTCGCGGCATCTTCCACGGCCGCCAGGAAGTCGGCGCGCGCCGCCTGCTCCTCGGCGCTGGCCGGTGCGACCCCGTCTAGGGCAAAGGGCTCGTCGGGATACCAGCGGAACCAGATCTCCTGTCGGTCGGCAGTGGTCTCTTGGAAGCGCAGCGGCGACTTCTCCCCGAGGGCGGACACGGTGCGCGGGCCGGCGGCGGACTCGCCGCGGGCTTCGGGCGGGACGGACCCGAGCGTTATCCGCTCCCCCGCCTCCACGACGCGGTAGTCCAACCGCAGCGGCAGCAGCAGGAGCGGGTCGGCGGGGCGGGGAGCGTCGTCAGGCATTGGTCACCATCCGCCGGGCAGGCACCACCGCAGCGACGGGGCGCTGCAGCGTGGCGCGGGCGATGCTCGCCGACGTGCGCGCCGGTCCCAGCAGGTCGGAGCCGTCGGCGAACGAGATGGCCTGGTCGACGTCGATGTAGCCGGCGGCGTCGAGCGTGACGTGCTCCCACGACAGGTCGTCGGGATCCCGGGGCACCGGGCCGACCGGTGCGGGCGGGACATTCCAGAAGTCCCGCACGCTGCGGATGCGAACCGCCCGGTGCGACGCCACCAAGGTGGCCAGGGGAAACGGCATCGGCGCCCGTCCCAGGTCGCGCCGTGACGTACGCGCCCCGTAGGTGGCGATGTCGAGCCCGAAGCGGAACCGGTTGGCCGGCTCGTAGAGGACGAAGTAGAAGGCGTCGAGATCGGCCCGCAGCTCGTCCACCGCGAGGTCGAAGCCGTAGAAGCCGGCGCTGTCGCCGATGACGCCGGTGAACACGGGGTGCGTGGTGGTGCCCCGCTCCGCCTCCCACTGCCCACTCGGCGGGACCACCTGGCGGTTCATAGCGACCAGCACGTCCGGATACCTCCGCACCAGGTCGCCGTGGATCACGAGGACCAGGTTCGCCTGGTCGCCCTGGCCGAAGTGCGTGCCGGTCCGCCCCTCCCACTGGTGCAGCGGCGGGAGGTCGTCGGCGGCGGTGTCGTCCGGGGCATGCCCCGAGCCCCAGAACCGGGTGAAGACGGAGCTGCGCATGTCCGTCGACAGCTCCCGCCAGCGCATCTCGCGGTTCATCTCGTGGTTCGCCCCCGCCATGAGCGCCTCGATGAAGGCCCGGTTCTCCACCAGTAGGGTGGCGCTGTTGTCGGGGAGGGCGTCGACACCCGGCAGCAGGTGGTTGGCGTCTTCCTCGGCGACGTGGCCCGACAGCGGGATCGGCAGGCGGGGGCTGCGCACGAGCGGCTCCAGCGACGCCGCCTCGTCCGAGGCCAGACCGGCCACGCGGTCGGCCGCCTTGCGGCGGGGCAGCTCGTGGAGGCGCGCCACCACCGCGTCCACGATCTGGCCGCCGTCGACGGGGGCGACCTCGAACGTCGGTCGGTCGAACGAGACGGCGTGGACCGCGGCGAGCGGTTCCGGGATGAGCTGCGCCAGATCCGAGGCGTCCGCCACCGTCAGCCGCCGGGCGTCGACCCGGCTCGCCGCCCGAGCCAGGTCGACCGACGACGGCACCGCCTGACCGGCCATCACGTCGACCACCCCGGTCGCCATGGCAAACGGCCGCGCCCGGTCCTCGTTCATGGCGCCCTGGGGCGAGAACGTGCGACCGGCGCCGGCTCGCTTGGCAGCGAGGCGGCGGGCGAGCGGGGACGACAGGCCGTCGGGAATGCCCCGGACCCGGAGGTCGGCGCGCAGCGTGCGATCGTCGCCGAACGGCGTCTTCACGGCGTGGAACAGAGGTGCGGACACCTGAGCGGCCTCGGGCGCGGACAGCGCCACCAGCCGCTTGCGCGCCACCACCTCGTTGAGGCGAGTCAGCAACTGCAGCCGGGCGCGCAGCCGGTTGGCCTCGTGCAGCTCGCCCACCTGCTGCCAGCACTTCTCCATGAACGGCTCCTGGTGGCGGCGCACGATGCGGGCGCCGACGCCGGCGGCCAGGCGCAGGCGGGGATCGAGGGTGACCTCATGCACCCACGGCGTCGACGTGGCCGCCGCTTCGATGGCCTCCGGCCGGGCGAAGTGACGGCCGTAGACCGGCAGCGCCACCAGGGGGTCCTCCTGCTCGGGCCCGTCGTCGGCGCCCTGGGGCAGGTCACTCTGGACCACGGCCGTAAGCGTCTGCTCGAGGCGCGGCGTCAGCGCCGTCTCCTCGATCACCGGCACCTGGCGTTCGAAGTCCAGGTGGTGCAACGCCCCTTCGGCCTCGAACGTCAGCTCGGGATCGTCCACGTCGTCGTAGTAGCCGGGCCGCCCGGCGAAGACGGTGCGGGTGCCGCCGAACGGCGTCTCGGCGTCGGTAGGCACCGGCTGGAGGCGGCGGACCAGCGACTCGAAGTCCTCCAGCGTGCTGGTGCGGAAGGTCCACTGCCGGTAGACGGGCAGCTCGACGGGCTCGGTGCGGGCCACATCCCAGGCGAATGCGTCCCACGGCTCGGCCGGGCCGCGGGCGCCGAGCCCGGCCAGCCGCCCGGCCTCGTAGGTGGGCACCAGCGCCAGCGTGTAGGGCGTGTTGTCGCCGAGGCGCCGGGGGCACAGCAGCCGGGCGTGGCCGGCTTCCGGTGCGGTCCGCAGCGTCTGAGCCAGGTCGCCGGGCTGGCCGGCCCGGTTGACCTGCACGTGGGCGAAGGCCCAGGACTGCTCAGGGTTGGGCAGGCTGGCGCTCGGGTCGAACACCTCGATGCGGGCCAGCCCGCCGCCACCTCCAAGATGGCGGAACTCGCTGGCTTCGAGCGCCACCACCAGTAGCCAGGGCCGCAGGCGGCGGGACGTGCCGGCGTCGAGGGTGTAGCGCCACGGGAAGTCGGCGTCCCGGAAGTCGACGTAGGGGAAGTAGTTCGGTTCGACCGCCCGCGACGTGGGGCCGGGCTCCACCCGCGCCACCATCGACGGGTCGAGCGACACGATGTCGCCGGCGCCGAACAGCTCCGCCGCCACCTGGTGCGGCGCGCCCTGGGCCACGCCTTCAGCCATGACCTGCACGCCGATGCGGATCGCCCGGTGACCGGCCCCGGCTCCGTCCAGCGGCGGCACCGCCCTGGCGGCCAAGGCCGTGCGCACATGGGGAACCAGTGCGTGTTCGCCCGCCATGGCTGCTCCTATCCCCCCGGTTCCGCCGGCGCTGCCAGGTAGCCGGCGACGGCCCGTTGGCCGGCGCCCAGCCGTCTGTTGACGCTGGTCAACGGCCCCGTCACCAGCTCGCCGTCGGGCGTCGGGACGGGCGTCGGGCCGCCCTCCACGGCGGCATCGCCCACCGCTACGTAGCTGATCGGCGCCACCCCGACCCGCTCGCCGGCGAGAGCCAGGGGAACGTAGTTGCCGTTGAGCGGCGACGTTGCGGTCTCGGCTGTCAGCCGGACCGAACGTTCGGCCACGGTGGAATCGAGGGGATGCGGGGAGACGGCCGGTGCGTCCTCCTCGTCGTCGCCGAGGACGATCGTCTCGTAGTCCAGGTCGAAGTGCTGGGCCGCGGCCTCGTCGAAGGCGAGGTCGTCGGCGCCGCGCAGCTCGATCCCGCTCTTGTGCGGCTCGGTCGCCGGGCCCCGGAGACGTTCCGATTCGCTGAGGTCGAAGAAGGCACCCCGCACGAATTCGGACTCGGCGTCAGCGCCGTCGATCGCCGGGGAGCCATCCCCGCCCGTGCCGTCCGTGAACGCCAGGTCGAAGGTGGTGGCCTTCCCCGTCAACCGGGAGGTGCCGATGCGGTCGATGGGCACGGCCAGCGGCAGGGCGCGCTGGACGAAGCGAACACCGCCGGCGGGATCGACGAGCGCTCGGTCGCCAGCCCGCTCCTGGCGGGCGAAGCCCACGCCGCTGACCCGGGTCGACACCGGGATCGGCTCGAAGCCCTGGGCCGTCTCCACCGCGGCCCGCAGCACCTGGACGCCGTCGACGCGCTGGGGCGTCTCTGTCACCGGCGTGCCCCACGCCTTGTCGATCCCGACCTTCACGGTGACGCCGAGGGCCTTCACCCGCAGCTTCCCCTTGATCTCGTAGCGGTTGGGCCCGCGCAGCCGCAGGTCGCCGCCGATACCGCACACAACGTCGCCGCGGAACAGCAGGTCGAGCGCGAGCCACAGCTTGGCGTCGAACGCGAAGGGGTCGAAGTGGACGAGCGCGTCGAACCCGACCGAGCCCTCCACCGCGAAGCGGCCCACGAAGGGGATCTTGGGCCCCTTGGCGTAGAGGCTGGCCTCGGCGCCCGCCTGGACCGAGCCAAGGGTGATGGCCAGGTACGCGGTCAGCGTGAGGCTGGGGTTGTTGGTGGCGAAGTCGATGGTCATCGGCCGCAGGGCGGGGAAGCCCGCCGGCGGCGAGAACGCCGGATGGAAACCCCCGACCGACGCCACCAGGCCGGCACTCGGTCCCCAGCCGGTGCGCACCGCGGCCTCGCCGGTCACCGGCCACGACAGGATGCGAGAGCTCGTAAGTGTGGCATCGAAGCCGACCGCACCGGTAGCGGCCTCGACGGTGCCGACGAAGTCGAGCCTGAGGACGACGATGGCGGCCGAGCGTACCGGCAGCACGGCCTCCAGCGTGCCGACGACGACGGCGCGGGTCTCGTCTCCCACCTCGAGGATCACACCGAGCTTGCCCTCGATCAGCGTCGGCGTGCCCCAGGCCACCTTGGCCATGGGGCCGATCAGGTACTGCCCGCGGGCAGGCGGGAAGACCGCAGCCATGTCATCGAGGATCACGGCGGCATCCTTGATGGGCGCACGGGGGAACATCACCGAGTCGAGGCGCCCGTCCGCCAGCACGGAGCGGAGCTGATCGACGTCGACGCGACGGTCGATGCCGATGATGCCGCCGATGCCGGTGAGCCTGAACCCGTAGCCGAGCTGCACGTCCACATCACCGAAGATCGAGGCCAGGAACGAGACGCCAGGCCGGCCTGAGGGCATCCGGGTGGTGAGGATCGCGAACGCTGACAGCCCGAACGATTCGAAGCGCAGGCTCAATGCGCCGCGGTACTCGTGGTCGCTCTTCTCGAGATGGCCGCCGCCGCTGATCAACCCGGCGTCGAGCTGCGCCGCGTATCCACTGGGGACCTTGACTCCGGCGTCGAGATCGAACGTCCCGAACCTGCCGTTCGAGTTGGGCACCACGACCAGGCGGAACCCCAGATCCTCGACCCCCAAGAACAGCGGGCCCATCGACAGGTCGCCACTCACGACGGCGGTCAGGGCCGTCTCGGACTCGAATGCCAGCCGGAGGCCGAGCTGGCGCAGCCGGGCGACGCCGGCCACCTCGACGTCGAGGGGGATGCGCAGGCTGAGGCCGGAGCCCTGCTCGAAATAGATGCCGCGCTCCAGCCGCCAGCCACCCACGAGGTCGCCGGCATCCACCACGATCGGCTCCGATACGAGCTGCGTCAGTAGGGCATCGTCGCTGACGTCGACGACCAGACGGAACCCCTCGAGGGCGGCAGCCGCGTAAAAGTCGCCGTCCTCGCCGCCGACGCCGACGGTGAGCCCTTGCGCCTCCAGCCGGGTGCCGTCCGGGTCCCCGAACAGCACGATCGCGGACTCCCCGGCTGCCGGCGCCTTCGCCAGCTCCATCCGGAACGAGCCCGCCGCCGTGTCGTCCCCGACATCCATGGTCACGCCCGAAGGATGGAACGTGAGAACGATCCCGCCGGCGAGCTCAGCACCGGCCTCCACATGAAAGACCAATGTCCCATCGTCGGTGAGGGGCATCGTGCTGGCCACAGGAAACTCGATGCCTTCCAGGACGTCGAACGTCAGCCCCAGATCGAGCCCTGTCGGCGGCGCTCCGGGTGCCGGCCCCAGGGAGAACCAGAGCGCGCGCAACTCGGGCGTCTCAGCGTCCAGGAAACCGGAGACATCCGCCGCATCAAGCAGGTCGTCGAGCCGGGTCAGCAGGAGTAACGCGTCAAGTGGCGTGGTGGTGTCGCCCCACCCGTAAAGCCCTCCGAAATGCTGCTCCGGATCCTCGAACAGGTCGCCTAGTCGGTGCAGGTGTACCGTTCGGCGAGTCAGAGCCGGGCCGCCGTCCACCGCCGACACCGGTGTCGATTCGACCAACCCGAGGATCGCCAGAGTACGAAACAGCAGCGGCCGATTCGCTTCGAGGTACGAGACAAATATCCACGCAAGCAGACGTTCAGGCAGTCCGGCGATCAACTCCCGGGTCTCGGGCGGAAAGCCGGACAAGTCGTCCGGAAACGCCGCTCGAACCCGCTCGGCCATCGCCCTCATACCCCGGGACGCCGCCCTGATTGCAGGGAGCGCTCGCGCAACCGAAGCCGTGATCGCGGCCCGGTCGGACGCCGTGATCGCAGCGGCCAACGTCGGCACCTCGGAGCCGATCTCGGTGACGGACGTGGCGATCTCCGGCAGCTCCGGGGCCGACTCGATGGCCGTCGTGACCGCCGGCGGTATCGGGATCCCGAGCTCTGCGAACAAGGACACCGCTCCCATAGGGGCGGTCAACCGATCCTCGAGAGGCTCGAGCGCCTTGGCGAGCTCGAGCGTGAGTGCCTCCACCGTGCCGGCCATCAGCACTCCCTTCGATGCCCGTGCTCCACCGAGCGTGTCGTCGCCGGCGGCGGGTCGAGGCGCCGCAGGACGGCCACTGCCGGCATGAATACGAGACGGCGCAACAGCGCGGCGACACGGGGGAGGCCATCGACCATGTGCGCTAGCCGGGGCCCGACGCGTGCGTAAGCAGCGACCAGCAGACGCATGGCGGCCCGGCCCCGAGCACCCGGCGACAGGTGCCTTTCCCGCCACTCGCGCAGAAAATCGACGTCGGCGTGCTCGGGGTCTCCATACACCGCCGTGGCGACGAAACACGAGTCGGCATCCACGTCTCCGCTGACGACGAGGGCATAACCCTGCCCGGGATCTCCGACCCTGACTTTGATGGCCCTGACCTCGATCGTCCAAGTCCCGGTGACCGGGGTCCGGACGATGACCATCTCCACGTTGTTCTTGGAGTCCCGGAACTGGCTCGTCGGGTCTGATTCCCCGTCGAGAAAGGCGTTCCCGTTGTAGACCGCAGCATCCTCCCCGGGCGCCGTCACGCGGAGATCGAGATCGTTCACGACAGGATCCGAATCCTCCCCGGGAGGTTCGGTCCAGACGAGTGTCACCTTCAGCGGTTCGGAGCCGCCCTCGACGTCAATCTTGTGTGTCCGAGTATCGCTCGTCTTGAGGCCCTTGGCATGGCGCTTGTCCCATACCCGGAGCTTGCGGGGCGCGCCCTCGAAGTAGAGGCTGCGGTCGAGCTGCAATCGGCCCCAGCCCTCATGGAGGGTGGGATACTCGCCGGGGAAGTCAGGATCGCCGGCCATCTCGACGGTGGTGTTGAGGAGCACGGCTTTGAGAAGCGCACCGGTCGGGATCCGCTTGTGCTTGTCGGTCTGCTTACCTTTCGGATACCAGCCCTCGACGAAGTACTGCCGCACAAGCGCGGCGGCCGCGGCGGCATGAGCCGTCGCCCAACTCGTCGCACAACCGTCCTCCATCGTGTCGCAAGGCGTCTCGAACTTCGCCGACTCCACTCTGCCCACGACCACGAGATCCGGCTTACGACGTCCGTCCGGAGTAGGTCCCGGAACGCCGCTGCAGAGCTCCGCGTGGTTCGGGTGCGCATCGGCCGCGGCGACGCACAGCACGTTCTTGGCCGTTCCGGGCGGCCCTTGCGTTCCTCCCGAGTTGTTGGACCCGCCAATGACGAGATCTTCCTCGTACCGCCATGCGTAGTTGTCGGCGTCAGCCGCGATCGTATCGTACGCCGGTTCGTCGGAAACGAAGCTGTTGCTATGGATATATGCATCCTTGTCGCCATTGTCGGCAAACTCGGTGTACAGCGTGAACCCGTCGTGCATATTGCCACACACGAGTTTGGCGGCCCACGCACCACCTCGGTGAGGGGACGTACCCGGCGGCACAGTGTGGTCGTCGCCGGCGATGCACGCCGCGACGAAGGTCGCATGCCCGGGGGCTTTCGGCGGGTCACCTACTCCGTTCTCATCGTCCCCGTTGTCATCGTCCCCGTTGTCATCGTCCCCGTTGTCATCACTCCCGCTCAGCGGCGTCTTCGAAGCGTTGCGAATGGCAACAATCTTCCGGTGCTCCGGGCCGGGCGTGTTGTCCGTCGGGTCGGCGAGGAAGCAGTGGTCGATGTCCGGCGGCCCGTCGTCGAGCATCCCGACGATCTGGCCTTCCCCGTGCAACCCGCGATCCCATATCGCCGACTGGTCGGGAGCACCCCCCTGGGTCGTCGACGCGCCCGCCACGTTCGTGACGACAAAGCGGCCGACCGGTTCGATGCGGCGCACCCCATCGAGTTCGGCGATGGTTTCAAGCTGCCCGGGGTCGGATACGACGAACCGAACCCTCACATGACCCCTGACCTCACGCATGTCAGTGACGTGCAGGTCCGTCGCTCCGGCGTCGCCCATCTGTCCGCGGACATCGTCCGGGTCGGCGTCGTCGAACAGAATCGCTCTCAACGAGGTCGGCCCCGCCACCGGACGCATGGATGGCGAGAGCTTGAATTCAGGCCGGTACGGCACGCAGGCCCGCGTGAGCGGGTCCGCACACACCTGCTCCCGCGTCTCGCCGTCCAGGCGCTCCACGTACGCAAGCTCGGGTATGGGGACGTCGAGCCTGATCCCATACTGGCCGCGCAGACGAGCCAGATCGCCGTCGGTCGGCAGCCGTTGGAACTGTACGATCCACGGCGTCAGCCGATCAGGATCAGCAGGGACATCTCCGGGCTCGGGTTCCTCGTCCACCGGATCGAACCGGAACGAGCCGACTGTAACCTCGAACTCGCCAACCTCGTCGTTCACGCGGCCCCCCAAGGCCCGAGGAAGCGATAAAGACTGTTCACAAAGTCTCACGCCACTCAGGTCGAGTCAACAGGCGCAGACGGTCGCTGTCGCCTCGCCCTTGCATCATTGCTCGATCTGCGCAAGCCTGAACCCAGCGAGCGCACTGCACTGCGACGGCGGAGCCGGCACGTAGAGGAGCTTGCGATGGCAACCAGGTTCGTGACCCACGTCATGAGGGACCGCCGGGGCGTGACCAGGTTCCTGCACGGCCCCGACGAGACCTGGTCCCCGCGGTCGGTGGCCGAGGTGATCGCCGACATCGAGTCGGGCACCCACCGCTACCTCGTAGCCGGGCCCGAGGGCGAAACCGACATCCACGTCGTCGACGACCCACACGGCAAGTACCTGCGCACCGCCCGCGACGCCACGACCAGCAACAACCTGGACCTGCTGCCTCCGGCGCCGCGGCGGGAGCTGGAGCCCGATGCCGCCGAGGAGATCGCGGCTTCCCAGATCATCGAGCCCGACAACACGAGCGCCAACATCGCCGAGGCGCAGGAGGCCAGGGTCAAGGACCCGCTGTGGTTCCTGGCCCGGCAGTGGCAGACCGGCGAGTTCGAGGCCGAGAACGGGGGCCGGCCGGCGCAGGCCCACGTGTCGTGGACCTCGTGGGCCCTTGACCGGCTGGTCCGGGGCGACACCGAGGACGCGCTCGACCCGCTGGACCCGCTCGAAGCGCGGGTCGAGGCGGAGCAGGACCAGGGCACGTCGCCGGCCTGGAGCGGCGAGCGACTGGAGTACCTGTTCGGCCTGCACGGCGCCGGCTGGCAACTCCACGCCGAGGAGTATCACGGCCGTGACCTGGACTGGTACCACTTCGACGTGGACGCCACCCCCGCCAGTCCGTCGGAGGGAACCACCCAGAGCCGGCGAGTCGTGCCAGCCGGCCTCGAGGTCACGGGCATGCCCCACCCGCGTTGGTGGCGCTTCGAGGAGACCGGCGACTACCTGGAAGACGCCACCGACCCCGAGCCCAACCTGCTGTCGCTGCTGATCCCCGAGTTCCTCTACCTCGACGCCGACAACTGGTTCACCCTGCCGTTGGAGGAAGCCGTCGGGCACCTGCGCCGGATCGACGAAGTGACGATGGTCGACAGCTTCGGGGTGAGCACGCCGCTCCCGCCGGTCGCCGGCGGTGGCGCCTGGCGGCTCTTCTGCCTAAGCGCCGCCGACGGCGAGGCACTACCGGGCGAGCTGCTGTTCCTGCCAAACGTCCGCGGCGGCGTCGTCGAGGGCGAGGTGATCGAGGAGGTCGCCATCGTGCGCGACGAGGACGCCAACGTCGCATGGGCCGTGGAGAGGCTCTACTTCGACGAGGCCACCGGACGGCCCCGACGCCGGGGCGACGAGCCGGCCACCGACGCGCCACCCGACGACGACGGCCCGGGGTTGCCCGATGACGTGCGCAACCTCCCCGCCTACCGGCTCACGTCAGGGGTGGCGCCCCACTGGGTCCCCTACGTCCCCCGGCGGATCGACGGGCAGGGCCCGAACCCGACCCAGGTGTACCTGCGGCGGGCCCGGTCGCAGGAGTCGGCCAGCGCAGCCGCTCCCCAGTACCGCGGCCGGGTCATCGCCGAGTCCTGGCGGCTCAACGAAGAGGAAGCACCGCGCACCGGCCTGCGCGTCCAGCGGCTGTGGCGGTTGGCCCGCGGCAGCGACGGCACCGCCCACGTCTGGATCGGCCGCCGGAAGGACCCGGCCCCACGCGAGCCGACCTCGGGCCTGACATTCGACTTTCTCGAAAGCTCATCGTGACCGCTGTCCATCGGCTAACCGGCCGCGCAGAACATCCTGCGACTGCCTCACAACCGGTTCACGCGGACTCGCACCTTGCCGTCTCGTCGCTTGACTTGTCCGGCCTGCCACCTGCAGCTGACCCGTTCAGACGCAGCCGGCAGTGCCGGCACCATCCGGCGCGAACGTGGCAGATCGCTGACAACGATCAAAAGGCCGGCCATCCTGTCTGGATGACCGGCCTCTGACCTGCGGTTACGTGGTAGCGGGGGGAGGATTTGAACCTCCGACCTCTGGGTTATGAGCCCAGCGAGCTACCGAACTGCTCCACCCCGCGTCGCATTGATTAGTTTACGGGACGCCCGGTGATGCACCAAATCGGCGCGCCACCCCAACAGGCGTCGCGACATCACACCATGGCTGCATGCATGGTGTGATGTCGCTACGCCTGCCGAACGTGATCGAACGACGTCACTCCTGTTGCGCCACGAGCTCTTCGAGGATCCGGCCGAGCTCTTCGATCGCCTCGCCGTAGGCGGCCCAGTCGCCCTGTTGCTGGGCTTCCAGCGCGTCCTGGTAGGCCTGGTTGGCCGCGTCGATCAGCTCCTGATCGCCGCCGGTGGCCGGCGGGGACGGTGGTGCGGTCGGCTCCTCCGTAGCGGCTTCGCCCTCGTCGGCGCCTTCCTCGGGCTCGGCTGTGCCCTCCTCCGGGTCGACGTCGCCTTCTTCGGTCTCGATCGTGTCGGGGACGAAGCCCTCTCCGGTGTCGACACCGGCTTCCCCGCCGAACACCTGGTCAAGCGCCTCCTGCAGGGTCGGCGCGAAGCCGATGTTCGAGCCGAACGACACGAGCACGCGCTGCAGCAGCGGGAACTGCGCCTCGCCGCCGGTGGCGCGCTGCTGGTAGATCGGCTGCACATACATCAGCCCGCCGCCGACCGGAAGCGTCAGCAGGTTACCCGCGACCGTTTCCGAGTCGCCGGAACGCAGCAGCGAGAGCACCTCGGCGACCTCCGGCTCCGCCTCGAACGTGTTCGCCACCTGTTCGGGACCTTGGATCTGCGTCTCCGACGGCAATCGCAACAGGCGCATCTCGCCGTAGTTCTCGTGTTGCGCGTCGGCGTTGACCGCCAGGAACCCGGCGAGGTTCTGGCGTGCTCGCGGCGTGTAGGTCGTCGTCAGCGAGAAGATCGCCTCGTCCCGCTGCGGCATCTGGATGCTCTGGTAGTACGCCGGCTGAGCCGTCTCGGTAGTTGCCGCCGGATCGTTCGGCACGAACCACTGGTCCTGGCCCTCGTAGAACGTCTCAGCCTCGGTGACGTGATACGAGGTCAAGACCTCACGCTGGATCTTGAACAGGTCCTGCGGGTAGCGCAGGTGCGCCATCAGATCCTCCGGGATGGCGTCGTACGGCTCGACGGAGTCGGGGAAGACGTCCATCCAGGCCCGCAGTACCGGGTCGTTCGAGTCCCACTCGTACAGCGCGACCGTGCCGTCATAGGCATCCACGGTGACTTTCACCGAGTTGCGGATGTAGTTGATGTGGTCTTGCGGCTGCGCAACCACACCCGGAACCACGGTGCGCGAGTCGGACGTCGCCTCCTCCATCGAGACACGGTGCGAGTACGGGTACGAGTTGAACGTGGTGTATCCGTCCAGGATCCACACGATGCGCTCGTCCACCACGGCCGGGAACGGGTCGCCGTCTACGTGCAGCCACGGAGCGACCTTCTCGAGTCGGTCCCGGGGGTTACGGTCGTAGAGGATCTTGGATTCCTCGTTGACCCGGTCGGTGAGCAGGATGCTCGTCGCCTGGAACTTTGTGGCGTAGAGCAGCTTGTTGAAGAACGACCCGATCTCGACGCCGCCCGCGCCGTCGTAGATGTTGCGGCGATCCTCGCCGGCGTCGTCCTCGCCGCCGCCAAGTGGAACGTCGAACTCGACGGGGTCGGTTCCCTCCGGCGCGCCCACGATCGAGTAGTCGGGCGAGTTCTCGCCGTAGTAGATGCGCGGCTCGTAGTCCCCGAGCTCGTCAGAGATATCACCGCGCGGCGGCAGGTCCTCCTCGGCGTAGACCGGAGCACCGCTTGGCTGGCGCTCGTTGCCGTAGGCGGCCACGACTCCGTAGCCGTGCGTATAGGTCGTGTGCTCGTTGATCCAGGTCTGCTGACCCTCGGGCAGCCGGTTCAGATCGATCTCACGGGCCGTGATCACGACGTCGCGCGATTCGCCGTCGATTTCATACCGGTCGATGTCGAGCGACTCCGGGAAGGCGTAGAAACCACGGACCTGCTGGTCCTGGGTGAACGACGGCGATACGACGTCAGGGTCGATCAGCCGGATGCCCGGAATGCTCTCGGCGTAGTCCTCGAGCTGGCCGCGCTGGACGTCCGTCGTCGCCTGGTAGAACTCCGCTTCGACATCGGCCACTCCGTACGCCGCCCGCGTCGCGTCGATGTTCTCCTGGATGAAGGGGCGCTCGCGGGACGCCTCGCTCGGGCTCACCTGGAACTGCTGGACGAGGAAGGGCCACAGTCCGCTGAGCAGGATCGCCGAGATCGCCAGCAGGCCGAGTGAGATGCCCGGCAGCATCCAGTTGCGCATCCACACGTTGACGAAGAACAGGATGGCGCAGATCAGCGCAATGAAGATCAGGATGGTCTTGGCCGGCAGCGTCGCGTTGACGTCCGCGTACTGCGCACCGGTGAACGGCGCTTCGCCGACCTGACCTTCCTTGATCAACAGGTCGAACCGGTCGAGCCAGTAGGCGACGGCCTTGAGCAGCACGAACAGCCCGATGAGGACCGACAGGTGCGCCTGCGCCGGCTTGGTGACCTTCTCCCCCGGCGTCTGCAGCCGGACGGCGCCGTAGATGTAGTGCGTGACGACGGCGGTGATCAGGCCGATCGTCACAGCGCCGAACCCGAAGCTGACCAGGAAGCGCCACCACGGATAGTCGAACGCGAAGAACGAGATGTCGATGTTGAACTGCGGGTCCGTCGCGTCGAAGTCGTGGCCGTTGCGCCACAGCAGGAACGTGTCCCAGTTGGACGACGCGCTCCCGCCGGCGATCAGCCCGACGAGGATCGCGGCGCCGATCACCACCCAGCGGCGCACCGGGTCGATGGCATCGCGATATCGGTCGAGGCTCTGCTGCTCGACGCTCATCGGCCGGTACCGCGGCCGCATGCGGAAAGCGAGCAGCGCATTGACGACGACGGCCGCGGCCATGATGAGGCCGCCGAGGATGAACAAACCGGACTGGGTCAGCAGCCTCGTCGACCACACATCCGTATAACCGACCGCGTCGAACCAGAGGCGTTCGGTCCATAGCGACGTGAACACTCCGTATGCGATCGCCAGCGCCGCCAGAATAATCAGGGTGGGGACGAGTGCCCGCGTGCGGCGCGAGCCTGACGTGCGTCCACGGAACGGGTCGGCGGGGCGAGGAAATTCCTGACTCACGCCCCGTAAACTATCTCACCTGCTGATCAGGTTCCCACGGTGGCCGGTTCGGATTTTGCATGGGAGCATGCTGCGATGGCCACGCAGCACCCATCGTCGACCGAATTGAACCGGGCGATCAACGAGATCGAGCAACATGTCGGCGCCGACGGCTGGGATCAGCCTCCCCGGCTCTACGCGTTGGCCGAGGCCGACGAACTTCTCCGGCGCGCCCCCGCTCTTGCAGCCGAACTCGGCATCGAACCGTCCGAGTCGGCCGAACCGACGCTGATTCCGATCGAGCAGGAGCTACCGGAAACGTCGCTGGAGGAACTCCTTTCCACGATCAGCTGGCCCGAAGGAGTGGTCGGCGCGGCTCTTGCGGTCGAACGCATCGTGCTGCCCGAAGGTGTCGAGGAGTCCGTCCCCGCCGACACCGACGTGAACGAATGGGCGCAGCAGCATCCGGAGCGCACGGACGTCCGGATCGTGGCCGCAGCACTGCGCGCCGGGCCACGGGCGTCGGTCCTTCGGGTGCGCGGGCACGAGTCCGATACCGACCTGATCCGGGATCCGGAGTTCACGCCGGACCTGTGCGCGGCCCTCGCCGAGACGTTAACCGCAGCTGGGTAGGCCGGCCTCTTCGCCGGCGGCGGCGGCCTCGACGGCGGCGATCGCGTCGTCCAGCATGTCGACGCTGACGATCTGCATGTCGTGGGCGGCGGCGCCGGGCACGTCGTCGCAGTTCTCCACCGGCGCAAGGAACAGGTCGGCGCCCTCGTTCGCCGCGGCCGCGATCTTCTGCTGGATTCCGCCGATCGGCCCGACGTCACCGTCGCCGGTGATCTCCCCGGTGCCGGCGACATGCAGACCGTCGAGCAAGGCGCCCGGCGTCAGCGTGTCGTAGATCGCCAGCGCGAAGACCATGCCGGCGCTCGGCCCGCCGATCCGGTCGTCGATCGTGACGTTGATATCGACCGGAAATTCGTAACCGGCGACCGGCGCGAAACCGACGAAGGCATGGTCGCCGTTCTCAGCCTCCGTCGTCACGATGTCGAGCACGACCTCTTCCCCGGACCGGTCGATCACGAACTCGATCTCGTCACCGGGTGCGTGGGCCTGCACGACCTCGACGACGTCCTCGGGTTGCTCGATCGACGTGCCGTCGACCTCCAGCAGCTCGTCCCCCGGCATCAGGTTGCCGTCGGCGGGCATGTCCTCGAGCACCATGTCCACGAGCACCGTCCCCGGCACGTCGTAGCCGAGATGGCGCAACGCGGCGGCCTTGGCATCGTCCTGCGACCGCTGCAACATGGCGGCGTTCTGCTCGCGGCGCTGCTCGGCCGTCAGGTCCGGCGGGTAGATCAGATCCCGCGGGAAGATCGCCCGCTCGTCGTCCATCCAGGCCCGCAGTGCGGTGAACACGTCCACCTGGCCGTCCACCGGTGTGATGCCGACGGTGGTCAGATCGAGCTCACCGTCGGTCGGATAGGTCTCGGCTCCGTCCACTTCGATGACCGGGACGCCGTCCTGCTCACCGAGCGTGTCCTCCGTCGGGCCCGGCGAGTAGACCACGTACGGCACGGGCAGGAGCGAGGCGACCGCGATCAGCGCGACCAGCAGGGCCCCGGTGACGGCGAGCGTCAGAGTACGGCGGCTCATCGAAGTTGTGTGTCCTTGGGTTGAGAAGGCGATGCAGCATCAAGGGTACGGAAGCCGGCGTCCAGCTCCTATTTCCGACGGCGCGCCCGCCGGACGGCCGCCGCCGTTCCGATGACCGCGGCCGCGGCTCCGGCGGCGCCGATCGTGGCCGCGGTCTCCTTGCGGCCGATGCGGCGCGACGCGACGGCGTGCCGTCCCGCCACCTCGTCCAGCAACGCTTCCAGCGCCGTCGCGTTGTCGTATTCGGGACGCCAGCCCGCCTTGCGAATCCGCTCGGACGCCACCGCCCACGGATACGTGACGTACCGCAACTCGCTGGCCGGCACCGGCGTGATCCCCAGCCGGTGCATCCGAGTCACGGCGCCGAACGCGACCGACTCGGGTAGCTCGATACTGGCGCGTCCACTGAGCGCTTCCACCTCGTGCTGGTTGAGCCAGCCCTCGCAGCCGACCGTCACCGGACCATCGAGATCCTCCATCACGACCAGTTCCAGCGCGGACACGAGGTCGTCGACGTGGCAGAACTGCCACGCCGGCCGGCTGCCGCGCACCACCATCAGGCGGGGAGCTTCGAAATGCCTGGTCAGCACGGTGTCGATGCCGGGACCGACGAGTGCGGCGGGACGCACGACCGTCACCGCCATACCCGGGTGGGTCGACGGAGCCGTGGCACACAGCGCTTCGATGTCGAGAAGTTCGCTGATCATGCCGCCGTCCGCGGTCGCGCGCAGCGGCGCGTCGTCGTCCAGCGGCATCGGGTTGTCGGCATGCGCGCCGTAGACCATCGCGCTCGTTATGACCACCACCCGGCCGACCCCGGCAGCGGCCGCGGCGGTGAGCACGGTCTGGGCGCCACGCAGGTTTCCACCGGCGGGTGCAGGCCGTGCTCCACCTGGCTGTGACCTGCCCTTGCCGGGTTGCCGTTCGCCACCGAGGCCGGTCCGCACGCCCGCGTGCACTACGGTGTCGCAGCCGTCGAAGCGGGTGACGATCGCCGGGTCGGTCTGGTCGAGCACCCGCCACGTCACGCCCTCCAGATCCCCGCGTTCGCTGTCGATCGCCACGACGCGCCTGACGTCGGTCCGTGCGGCTAGGCCGGCGGCAATGCCGCGGCCGGGTCCGGACGCGGCACCGACGACGGCGACGACCGGGCCCTGCGGGTTGCGCCGAACGCGAACCGCCTCGGCCTGCTTTGCCACGGGCCCTTCCTCCTGCCGTAACGTGAAGTCCGTGAGGCTTACCAGAATCCCACGTTGCGTTTCGATCTGAGCCTAGGGCCAAGAGATGACTGACGAACCGTTTGGCTCTCGCCCCGACGACGAGAGCGACGACGAAGGAACTCCGCAGCGACGTCCCGGCGGAGACGCGCAGCAACCCGGCGACGATCCGTCCGGCGCGGCAGGCGCGGGCGACCCGTTCAGCCAACTGTTCGCCGCCCTCGGCGGCGGTGTGCCGCCGGGTATGCCCGGGGCGCCGGGTGGCGGTGGCCGCGGCGGAGATTTCAGCGGCGGCATGCCCGACCTCGGGCAGATGTTGCAGCAGCTCGGCCAGATGCTCTCGTGGTCCGGCGGTCCGGTGAACTGGGATCTGGCCAGGCAGTCCGCCCGGCAAGTGGTGGCCGCTGCCGGCGACCAGTCGGTGACCGGTGGCGAGCGCGACGCGTTCGCGCTGGCGTGCCGGCTGGCCGACACCTGGTTGAACGAAGCGACGGTGTTCCCCGCCGGCGGCGCCACACCAGAACCGTGGAGCCGCGCGGAGTGGGTCGAAGGCACCATCCCGCAGTGGAAGACGCTGATCGAACCCGTGGCGGCACGCGTATCGGAGGCGATGAACCGCGCGCTGCCCGAGGAGGTCACGCAACAGGCCGGCCCACTGGTGGGCATGATGCAGCAGCTCGGCGTGTCGATGTGGGGCGTTCAGGTCGGCCAGAGCGTCGGTAAGCTCGCCGGTGAGGTGCTGGGCTCGACCGATGTCGGATTCCCGCTGACTCCCGGCCAGCCGGTACTCGTCCCGGCGAACGTACGCGCATTCGGCCAGGGCCTCGGCGTGGACGAGCGCGACGTGTTCATCTACCTCGCGTTGCGCGAGATCGCGCACCTGCGGCTGTACGCGCACGCGCCGTGGCTGCGCTCGCACATCATCTCGCTGGTCGAGGAGTACGCGCGGCACGTCACGGTCGACACCGACCGGATCGAAGCATCGATGCGCGATCTCGACCCGCAACGCCCGGAGGCGATCCAGGAAGCGCTCGAGGGCGGCGTGTTCGAGCTGCCGACGACGCCGGAGCAGAAGTCGGCGCTCGCCCGGCTCGAACTGGCCCTTGCCCTGGTCGAGGGTTGGGTGCACGACGTCGTCACGCTCGCGGCGAGCGGTCGCCTACCATCCGCCGAACGGCTGGCCGAGACGGTCCGGCGGCGGCGCGCGTCCGGCGGCCCGGCCGAGCAGACCTTCGCCACACTCGTCGGGCTGGAGCTGCGCCCGCGCAAGCTCCGCGAGGCGGCCGCGTTCTGGGCCGCGGTGCGTGAGGAGCGTGGCGTGGAAGGACGGGACGGCATCTGGGCACATCCCGACCTCATGCCGGACGTGGACGACCTGGCCGATCCTGCGACCTACCTCGCTCGTGACGCTCTCGACCCGTCGATGCTGGACGACACTCCACCGGCACCGGCCGGCGATGAGACGGCCCGGGAAGGCGGTGTGGCACCCGACGGCGATGCGACCGATGAGAGTGCCCCGCCGGAGGATCGCGACGAACCGGACGGTCCGGACAGCGACGGCTCCAACTAGGCCCCAGAAATTTTCGTCCACATGCCGTGGACAATGTTCGTGCAGGTCAACGCGTTGATTTCGGTACTGCCGGAAGGTCCGTCAACAAGGAAAACCACCAGACGTCCACAGGCAAATCGGAACCGCCTCACACCCTGTCCACAAGGTTTTCCACAGGCCGTGGAAAAGTCCTGCCGACTCGCGTTGACCATCGCCGCGCGGGCCTCTAGCGTCGTTCGCAGACGGAAGCGTCCGGGCGCAAAACAGTCGTTCGCACGGGGAAGGCGCGCGGCGGGCTTGGCCCGGGGGACGTCCGCCGAATCAGCCGGCCGTTCGGTTGCCTGACTCCCTGCACCAGGCGCCGCGCGGTCGGCCGTCTTTCGCCCGCAGGCACGACTCTGCAGCGCACGCGATGCTCGCCTGCCGTAGTGTTACGCCGCGACCGACCAGTTCCAACGAACAGGAGGCCAACCCATGGCCGAGACCTACTCCGGCGAGTTCTACTGCGTGAAGTGCAAGGAGAAGCGCCAAGCGACCGGCGACGTCGTGGTCAACGACAAGGGCACGCGGATGGCCAAGGCCAAGTGCCCGGTCTGCTCGACCAATCTGAACCGGATCCTCGGCAGGGCCTGACCTAAGACCGAATGACCATGTTAAGCGGGGATTCCCCAGCCTTGGCCGGTTTGTAGACCGGCCAAGGCTGGGGAATCCCC
>DASUTB010000105.1:0-24866 GCA_036374835.1 Jiangellaceae bacterium
TCACGTTCACCACCCGTAGCTACATCACACCACCCGTGCATGCATGGTGTGATGTAGCTGCGGGTGGTGAACGTGATCGAACGACCTAAACGCGGGGGATGTCGAAGTACCGGGTCAGGCCCGCGGCGAGGCCGAGGTCGCCGTCGACCCGCATCTTGCGCGTCATGAACAGCATCGGTCCGCTGGCGTTGCCCGAGACGAGTCGGAGGAAGTCGGCGTCGGCGAGGTTGAGCGTGACGCGCGCGTCCTCGTCCGAACGTCCCTTCGACGTCGTGCAGGCGCCACCGCGGATGCTGAGCTCGTAGACGAGAGGGGCGACGCCGGTGATCTCCCATCGCACGAATGCGTTCAGTCCGCCGGCCAGGTCGGGCCGGAACTGCCTGCCCATCCGGTCGAAGACCGCGTCGAGGATCTGCTCGCGATGCGGGCCGCGCAGCACGCCGGCGAGTTCCTCCTTGCCGGCGGACCTGACGGTCTTGGCGAACTGTTCAGGAGTGATCTCGGCGAAGTCGGTGGCCTCGAGGTCGATGTCCATGCGCAGTCCTTACTGATCGGTAATATTACTTGCGGGTAACATTACGATGCCGTAGGTAGACTGGCAAGGTGCCTGAAGCGACTTCGTCGAAGCGCGTGCCGCGCGCCATCCGCGAGCAGCAGATGCTCGACGCCGCCGTGCAGGTGTTCTCGCGGCGGGGCTACCACGCCGCCTCGATGGACGAGGTCGCCGAAGCGTCCGGGATCTCCAAGCCGATGCTGTACCTCTACCACGGCTCGAAGGAAGAACTTTTCATCTCGTGCATCCGGCGCGAAGCGGACCGCATGCTCGAGCGGATGACTGCGGCGGTCGAGGCGGCCAGCACCTTCGAGGAGCGGTTCGCATTCGGCATCGAGGCCTTCTTCGGCTACGTCTCAGAGCGTTCGGACAGCTGGCGCGTCCTTTACTTCCAGGGCCGGACGCTCGGGCCGCCTTTCACCGATGAGCTCGATCGTGCCCGGCACGCGATCATCGACGTCATCACCGGGCTCGTTGGTGGACGCGACCCGGACGAAGGACCCGGCCCAGCCGCCGAATCGATCGCATACGCGCTCGTCGGCGCGGGCGATGCGCTGGCCGAGTGGGCGCCGCGGGCCGGCGAGGACGCCGCCGGGACGACCGCGCGGTTGATGAACATCGTCTGGCTGGGCCTGGAGCGGTACCTCGCCGGCGAACACTGGCACAAGGCCGACTCGGCGTGAGCCGCGGTCGTCACGCGCCGCGCCAGCCTGCAGTAGGCTTTCCAATTGCCGCTATAGCGACCGTTGGCAAACCTATTGCACGGTAACGACAGTTACGCTAACAAGTTATCCACAACTTGAACGAGCTGTAGTGAACTAACGCTATTCAGCATGACATCATGCCGAGTGTACGCACAGTGTTGCCGGAGCGCGCAGCCTTGGACGCGGCGCGAAGCGCGAGCGCGCTCCACGTCGTTCGGGCCGTGTTGTGCGAGGTGGTGCAACGGCGCCTGGCGACCGCGGATCGGCTCAACACCGAGTTGGCGCGGGTCGACTCCCGCGGCATGGCGAACGCGCGCCGTGCGGTCGGAGACATTCTGGCGGGATGCCGGTCGGCACCGGAATGTGAGCTGCGCGAGGCGGTGCGGACCAGCCGCGAACTCCCGGAGCCGGTGTGGAACCAGCCGCTGCCCGACGCATCGGACATCGTCCCCGACGGCTACATCGAAGAGTTGCGGCTCGTTCTCGAGGTCGAGTCGATGGAGCACCACCAGTTCGGTGACGCCCCAGAGCGAACCGAGCGTCGTCGAGCGCGATTGGCGAGCCTGGGTTGGCGGGTCTACCCGGTGTCACCGCGAAGGCTGCGGGACGAGCCGTCCATCGTGCTTGCCGAGATCGAAGCCGCTGCGTCGGCGGCCACGCGTGCAGCGTGACCCGTGGAGGGCGGCAATGGGCTTTCCAACTGCTGCCATGGCGACAACTGGCAAATCTATGGTCGGGTGATGGTTCCGGTGAGGTGTGGGCGGGCCCCAGGGGCGCCGGCTGGGCGGACGGCCGCCTGCCTGCCGTCGGAGGCGAACTCGACGCGTGCCGGCAGCGTGAGCGGCGCGATGAACGTGGCGTCAACGGTGAACGAAACGGGCAGCGGTGTCGCCGCGAGGGCGCGGCCCAGTGTCCACATCCCGTGCGCGATCGGTCGGCTATACCCGAAGAGTCGTGCCGTCCACCGGCTCAGATGAATCGGATTCCAGTCATTGGACACGCGGGCGTAACGCCGGCCGAGAGTCCCGGGTAGGTCCCAGGTCGCCACCGCGGGCAACGGCTCGGCGCGTTCGGGCGCATCGGCAGGCCGACGCCTCGCCTTCTCCCGATGCAGGTACGTGCTGCGTTCGGCCCAGCATTCGGTGTCGCCGACGCCGGCCGATGTCAGGACGTCGACCGTGCGGCCTTTCGGATGCTCGACCACGTCACCGGTGTGCACTCGAAGGGTCAACGCCTCGGCTGTCTCGATCGGACGGTGGACGGTGATGGTATTTCGGACATGGATCAGTCCCGGCAGCGCGAACGGAAAGTCCCGGCGGCTCATCAGACGCATCATCTGATCGAACGCCAAGACGTGCGGATACGTCGCCGGCATGACGGGACCCGACTCGAAGCCACAGAGCCGCGCATACGCCCGAACCCGATCCGGATCCGCGCGGACCGCCGTCTCCTTCAGCACGACATCAGGCGCGGACGCCGGCCGGTCGCGGAACAGCGGTGACGCGGCCGCTCGAGCCAGGTTGACGACCACCATTGCAATCTCCTTACTCATGAGTAAGTCTACGGACAGGTAGTGCCGACCCCGCCCGGAGGCGACGATGCTGAACGATCTACGCAAGGTCCGCGCGCTGGTCGACGAGCCGCGAGTCGATGTCACGGACACTCCGGAGGGCCGTGTCGCCGAGGGTCGTGCGGTGGAGGAGACGTCTCCACCGTCCGGCAGCCTCGCCGACATCCCGTTCGATAACGCCGCGGCCGATCCGGACGCCGTCGTCGTGAAACGCAAGGTCGGCGACGAGTGGACGCCCGTCACCGCGGCCCAACTCCGAGACGAGGTCGTTGCCGTCGCGCGCGGCCTGATCGCTCGGGGCGTCGAGCCGGGCTCCCGGGTCGGAATCATGGCCCGCACCAGTTACGAGTGGATGCTGCTGGATCTTGCGACGTGGGCCGCCGGCGGGGTCGTCGTCCCGCTCTATCCGACCTCGTCCGCGGCGCAGGTCCGCTGGATCCTCACCGACAGCGCCACCGTGGCGTGCGCGGTCGAGGCCGCCGAGCACGCGAAGGTGATCGCCGACGCCGGTGTCGATGTGGCGGTGTGGAACCTGGCCGACGGTGCGGTCGATGCCCTGGTGTCCGACGGTGCGAGCGTTCCGGAGGCCGAGGTGACTTCCCGCCGGGCGGCGATCAACCGTGACGATGTCGCCACGCTCATCTACACGTCCGGGACGACCGGCAACCCGAAGGGCTGCGTCATCACCCATCGCAACCTGTTGCAGCAGACCGCGGCGACCAACAGTGTCCTCATGCCGCCGTATCGGGCGATGCGCGACGACGACCCGTCCACGATCCTGTTCCTGCCGCTGGCCCACGTGTACGGGCGCACCGTGCAGCTGTCCTGCCTGCGCCACGGCATTCTGCTCGGCCACTTCCCGTCGGTGCGGCCGGACGAGCTACGCCCGGAACTGGCCCGGTTCGGGCCGACCTTCATCGTCGGTGTGCCGTACCTCTGGGAGAAGATTCGCGACAACGCCCGGGCGCAGGCCGAGGACATGGGCAAGGCGGGTGCGTTCGACCGCGCGGCGCGGATCGCGCAGCGGTACGGGCGGATCGCCGCCGAGGTGGAGCCACGTCCGCCGCTACCGCGGTTGATCGGCTTGCGGCTGGTGCACCGGCTGTACGACCTTCTGGTGTACCGGCGGATCCGCGCCGCGCTCGGCGGACGGATCTCATACGGCATCTCCGGTGGTTCGGCTCTGTCGGCGGATCTCATCCACTTCTTCACCGGTGCGGGCATTCCGATCTACGAGGGGTACGGGCTGACCGAGACCTGCGCCGGGATGACGATCAACCCGCCGATGCGGCCGCGGCCCGGCACGGTCGGGCGTCCCGTACCCGGGGCTGCGGTGCGGATCGCGCCGAACGGCGAGGTGCAACTGCGTGGTCCGATGGTGTTCCAGGGCTACCGCGGGCGGGACGGTGACGTCGATTCCGACGGCTGGTTCAGCACCGGCGACCTCGGTGAGCTGGACGACGACGGCTACCTGACGATCACCGGGCGGGCCAAGGAGATCATCGTTACCAGTGGTGGCAAGAACGTCTCGCCGGTGATTCTCGAGGATCGCCTCCGCAGCCATCCCCTGGTGAGCCAGTGCGTGGTCGTGGGGGACGGACGTCCGTTCGTGGCCGCGCTCGTGACGATCGACCCCGAGGCGTACGAGCGGTGGCGAACCCACGCTGACGACACGTCGGACACGGCGCTGCACGGCGCAATCCAAGAGGCGGTGGACGACGCCAACGCCGCGGTATCGCGAGCCGAGTCGATTCGCGCGTTCACGATCGTGCCCGAAGAGTTCACCGAGGAGAACGGCCTGCTGACGCCGTCGCTCAAGCTGCGCCGGGGCCGGATACACGAACGCTACGCCGCCGAGATCGCCGCGCTCTACGCCTCCTGACGGCGATCGCCGCGTTCCGATGTCCGCCATAGTGCCATGGTGAGGCTCGAGGCGGGTGTGCGCGCCTGGGCGCAGGGGTTCGCCCAGGCGCACGTTCTCTGAGGGTGCTAGCCGACCTGGCGCTGGTTCATGACCGGTTCGGTCTCGAGCACGTCCGCGTCCACGGCGACGAGCCGGATCTCCGGGTCGGAGAACACCATGAGCGGGAGTGTGAACGGCGGCGGCGTCTCCGGGAGGAACGTCCACTTGAAGCCGAGCATCCAGCCGACGAAACGGTCGGTGTAGAACGTGACGTCACCGCGGATGGTCAGCTCGTCAGTGGTGGTTACCAGGGTTTCGTTCATGGCGTCGACCGCGAGCGAGAAGTCTTTGGTTGCGGACTTGTCCATCGTGAACTTCATGACCGTGAGTGGGCCGTCGGCGGTGGGAAGGTCGACATTGCCTTCGTAGACCAGGCCGTACAGCGTGATGGATGAGCCGGTGAGCCGTCCGGGACTGGCCGCGACGACCGGAAGATTCTCGCCCTCGAGCGTCTGCTGCTCGGTCAACACGGCGTCCTCAGGGAGTTCGAATCCCTCCGGCAGGCCGAGTTCGTCCGTCTCGCCGGCCTGCTCTTGCTCCGTGGTCCCGGACGTCTCGTCCCCGGCGCCCGACTCGTCGTCCGGATGAGGCGTGGGCGTCGCCGTCGGTTCGCTCGTGGGGTCGGCCGTCGGGCTTGCGGTGGGGTCGTCCGCCGGCCCGCAGTCGTCCGCCGAGGGGTCGAGGATCTCGGTTGTGGTCGACAGAAGGCTCTTGATGAGATCCGGGTCGGACGTCGCCGTCGGTTCCGGTTCCGGCGTGTCGGACGGATCGGGGCTCGGCTCCTGAGTCGGATCGGGGGATGCGGTCGGGTCTGGATCGGCCTCGCAGTCATCTCCAGTGGTCTGGGACGCGAGGATGGAGCCGGCCGCTCCGGCCGGGACGATGGCCAGGACGAGCAACGCGCCGGCCACGGCGCCGGCGACGGCGAGCCGCGCCGAGCTCGCACCGCGATCGTGCCGCATTCCAGGGACGATCGAGTCGTTGTGAGTTCCCTGCGGTCGGCGCAGGTCGCCCCACGGTCCGTCCGCCGGCTCGGCCGTGGACTCGTCGTCCGCGCTCGTGCCGTTGTCGGGGGACGATTGCCCATCAGGCGCCCGAGGCGACCACGCGACTGCCAGCGATCCGCCGAAGATGCCGAGCAGCATGCCGATGAGGAAGCCGCCAAGGTTGACACCGACCAGGGAGTACAGCGCCACGACGAGGGCGATGACGCCGTAGAACACGCGATGGACCGGCATCGCCCAGATGAGGATTCCCGCCGTGACGAGTATGACCGGGATGAGGATGGACTGGAGTCCTTCGAGCCCGATGCTGATCTGGATGTTGTCGAGCGACAACTGAGTGGTACCGATGATCTCCAGACCGGAGAGGATGATCAGTAGCCCGCCCCAGAACGGGCGGGCGCGTCGCCACTGCCGGAAGCGGTTCCGGACCGCGCCGATCTTGCTCATTGCGGCCCGGAACCGCCCGGTGCCCGGTGGGCGGACAGTGGCCTCGTCATCGGCCGTCACTACTAGAAGCACTCCTCGCCGGACTTGCTCAGACTCAGATGCAGGTTGGGAAGCGTGAACGTGCCTGCGGTCGTGCTGAGGGCAGTCTGCCGCAGATCATCGATGACGATGGAGTCAGCTTGTTGACCGACCGAGCCGGCCACCTGCGAATTTAGCGGGCCGCTCGGGTCGACGCTGTCGGCGAGGACCTTGCCGTCCGTGCCGATCGTGATGTTCGTGAACTCCGCGTCACCGCGAAGGTCCTCGAGACCGATCAGCAGATTGTCCGCCGACGCTGGAGTTCCGGCGTCCCCTGCCGAAATCAGCATGCTGATCGTCCCGAGCGGGCTGTCAACCGTGACCGACTGGCAAAGATTCGTCAGGTCGGCCGAGCCGATGGCCGAACCAGCGACGGGATGAACACCTCCGCCGGCATCGGTCGCCACGCTCGCGAACTGCTTGAAGTCGGAGCCCTCGAGCCGATCGGCGGACACCTTGAAGCTGTCGCCGGCGATGTTGATCGCCACTGGGACCGCACCGTTGGCCACGCCGACCATCAGGCCGCTCGCGATGAGTGTGGACGGGATCGCCGCTGCGGCGAACCATCTCCACTTCGTCTGGGTCCGTTTCCCCATCAATCCTCCTCGATCGTCCGTCATCCCCGGACTGGCCGGTTGAGGGTAGATCGTGTACCCATTCGGGGTCGAGGACAAGACCTTTTCTTACCAATCAGTAAGAAGAGTTGCGAATCTTCATCGCCGCAGGTGCCAGGCGGTTACCGACTGGTAGCGAACACGCAGGTCAATGGGTGGTTCGACGGGTGTTCAGGTGGCCGCATAGGGTCGGTAACGAACTCGTAACGATCAGTCTGGGCGCCGGTTGGGGGCGCCCTGCGACGACGGCGGATTGGATCAAACGTGCGATTGGCTGCTGACCTGTGCCGGTCGTGGATGGCCGAGGCGACAGTGGCGCGCCTGGCCACGGTTCGCCCGGACGGACGTCCCCACCTCGTCCCGATCACCTTCGCGCTGCTCGAACCGGATTTGATCGTCACTGCGGTCGACCACAAGCCCAAGTCGACCGCCAGACTGACTCGACTGGACAACATTCGCGCCAATCCGAACGTCAGCGTGCTCGCCGACCGATACAGCGACGACTGGCGCGGGTTGTGGTGGGTGCGCGCCGACGGCCACGCCGCGGTCGTCGACTCAGGCGAACAGTGGGAAGGCGCGATCGGTGCCTTGGGCGACAAGTACCGGCAATACCGCGGCGACCCGCCGAGCGGCCCGGCGATCGTCGTAATGGTGCAAACCTGGACCGGGTGGTCGGCCATGCGCTGAAATCTGAGCGGGTGACCGGGATTGAACCGGCACCACCAGCTTGGAAGGCTGGGGCTCTACCATTGAGCTACACCCGCGAGCTGCGAGCCAGGGATCGCAGTACGCGGACGATGATAGCGGGTCATCGCCGCTGCGCCCGAATTCCGGTCGATGCAACTCGTTTCGCGTTACGGCGAGGCGGCGGCGTATCCTTGCCCCGGCCGTATCGTCAGGTCGGGTGCGGCTCGCCTCAGATGGCTTGGCTGCGGGGTATGGCGCAGGTTGGTAGCGCGTCCGCTTTGGGAGCGGAAGGTCGCCGGTTCAAATCCGGCTACCCCGACGGTTTCGTCTGGCTGCGCGATGGCGGTTACGATGGTGCATTGTGCCGGTCGCCGTGGCGAACGCTGGCGACGTCCGGCCCACAGTCCACCGGCTCGCGGGTTCTCGCCGCCTGCCGATCGATGAAGTCCAGGAGAGCCCTCTCGTGAAGAGCGTCGTCGAGACACTGAACCCCACCCGCGTGAAACTTGCCGTCGAGGTGCCGTTCGGTGAGCTCGAACCGAACATCAAGTCGACCTACCAGAAGATCGCCGGCCAGGTGACCGTGCCGGGATTCCGCAAGGGCAAGGTGCCGCCGGCGATCATCGACCAGCGTTTCGGCCGGGCGGCCGTCCTCCAGGACGCCATCAACGACGCAATGCCGCAGTTGTACTCCGACGCGGTCCGCGAGTCGGAGATCCGGCCCGTCGGCCAGCCCGAGGTCGAGATCACCGAGTTCGGTGACGGCGAAGAGCTAAAGTTCACCGCCGAGGTCGAGGTTCGGCCCGAGATCACGCTTCCGGAGTGGGCGGGCATCGAGGTCGAGGTCGACCCGGTCGAGGTGACGGCCGAGGACGTCGACGAGCAGCTCGAGGCGCTACGCACCCGCTTCGCGACGCTGGTCGGCGTCGACCGTCCCGCCGCGGAGGGCGACTACGTCCTGATCGACCTCAACGCCACGAAGGACGGCGAGCCGGTCGAGGGCGGCCAGGCGACGCAGATCTCGTACCAGATCGGCAGCGGCCAGCTACAGCTCGACGGCATCGACGAGGCAGTGACCGGAATGTCGGCGGGCGACTCGACGACGTTCACGACCACGCTGGTCGGCACGCACGAGGGTATGGAGGTCGACTGCGAGGTGACGGTCACCGCCGTCAAGGAGCAGGAGCTTCCCGAGCTGGACGACGAGTTCGCCGAGATGGCCAGCGAGTTCGACACGCTGGACGAGCTGCGTGAATCGCTCAAGGATCAGGCTGAGCGGACGAAGCGGCTCGAGCAGGCCGTCAACGCACGCGACAAGGTGCTCGACGCCTTCCTGGAGAAGGCCGGCGACGTTCCGCTACCGGAGAACCTGGTCGCCGCCCAGATCGAGGAGCACTTCAGCGACGGCCACGGCGACGACGAGCACCGCAAGGAGTTCGAGGAGGACCTGCAGAAGAACCTCAAGTCGCAGTTCCTGCTGGACGAGCTCGTGGCCGCCGAGAACGTCGAAGTCGGCCAGGAAGAGCTGACGTCCTACATCATCTCGCGGGCCCAGCAGTCCGGCGTCGACCCGAACCAGCTGGCGCAGCAGTTCGTCAACAGCGGCAACCTCCCGGCGCTGATGGGCGATGTCGCGCGCGGCAAGGCGCTGGCGATGGTCGTCGAGAAGGCCAAGGTCACCGACACCAACGGCGAGGTCGTCGACCTGGAGAACCTCCAGGAGGACGGCTCGGTCGGCGAGCCCGAGCAGGCCGAGTCCGAGGCCTCGATCGCTCCCGGGTTCGAATTCGCGGAGTTGGACGACGAGGACGCCGACACCGAAACCGAGGCGGCGAACGAGGAATCCGGATCCGGCGCGACGGACGACACCACCCGCGAGTAGCGCCAGCACGATATTCGCTCACCTCGACGGTGTTGATTTGCAGTCTATGTGTGGATTGTCGGAAACGAATTCAATTCTCGTGAGCGGATCCCGTTATGGTCGGTGCAGCCTCGTCCCATTGATTACTCGGGCGTGGTGTGCCATGAGCGAACACGGCTCATTCCGAGGATGGCGCCGGGCCGTGCGTTGGTTAAGGTCGGTGTCAGTCAGCGGTTGCTGAATCCCACGCCGAATCAACGAGCAGCAAGGAGCCACGGTGAGCCAACGTCTGGAGACCCCCGGCCTCGTCCAGCCCGTCCAGGGCCACACGCCGTCCTACAATGGCTATGGCCTGGACGACCAGATCTACAACCGGCTGCTACGCGAACGGATCATCTTCCTCGGCACCGAGGTGCGCGACGAGAACGCGAACGCGATCTGCGCGCAGCTGCTCCTGCTGGCAGCGGAGGATCCGAGCCGCGACATCCACCTCTACATCAACTCGCCCGGAGGGTCGGTGTCGGCCGGTATGGCGATCTACGACACCATGCAGTTCGTCCGCCCCGATGTGGTGACGCTCGCACTCGGCTTCGCGGCGTCGATGGGGCAGTTCCTGCTGACCGCCGGTTCGCCGGGCAAGCGGTACGCGCTCCCACATTCGAAGATCCTCATGCACCAGCCGCACGGCGGTGTCGGGGGGACGGCGACCGACATCAGGATCCACGCCGAGGCGATGGTCCGGACGAAGCAGGAGATGGCCCGGCTCACCGCCGAGCACACCGGTCACACGGTGGAAGAGATCGAGCGGGACGCCGACCGCGATCGGTACTTCACACCCGAGGAAGCGCTCGAATACGGGTTCATCGACCACGTCGTGCAATCCGCTTCGCAAGTCGCCGGCGGGAGGACGAAGTGACGAGTCAATTCCGCGCACCCACCGTTCACGCCGCAGGTCAGGAGAGCGTCGCGATGATGCAGCCAGAGATGAACTATTACATTCCGCAATGGGAAGAGCGCACCTCGTACGGTTACCGCCGGATCGATCCGTACGCCAAGCTGTTCGAGGACCGCATCATCTTCCTCGGCACGGCGATTTCGGACGACGTCGCCAATGCCGTCATGGCGCAGCTGTTGTGCCTCGAGTCGATGGACACCGACCGTGACATCGAGATCTACATCAACTCGCCGGGTGGTTCGTTCACGGCGATGACGACGATCTACGACACGATGCAGTTCATCAAGCCTGATGTGCGCACGGTGTGCATGGGTCAGGCGGCGTCGGCGGCGGCCGTCCTGCTCGCCGCAGGGGCACCGAAGAAGCGACTGGCCGTGCCGAACGCGCGCGTCATGATCCACCAGCCGGCGGTTTCCGAGGCGATCTACGGTCAGGCCAGCGACATCGAGATCCATGCCAAAGAGATCCAGCGCATGCGCGAGCTGATGGAGCAGATGATCGCGGACCACTCGAACAGGTCTCTCGAGCAGGTCCGCAAGGACGTCGAGCGCGACAAGATCTTCACTGTCGAGGAAGCGATCGAGTACGGACTGGTCGACGCCGTGACGACGTCCCGTAAGGCCAGCCTCCGCGCCTGAGGATCCGCGGCACGCCGCCCCGCGCGCCGTTGGTCACCTGATCGTCAGTTCCTAACCTGATCGCTACGCCCGCGCCGATCAGTAGAAGAACTGCCGTGAAATCGGCGCTGGTTCCTCACCTGATCGTTCAGCGGGCACACGTGCCGATGCGATCAGGTGAGGAAACGGACTGCAATGGCCCGTGTTCATGACCTGATCGCCACGCCATATCTGATCAGGTGACAAAGCGACGATCAGGTGCGGAAGTGGGTGAGCAGGAGCCGGGCGACGGCGTCGGGACGTTCGACCGCGGCCAGGTGGGCGGCGCCGTCGACGATCTCCACCGCGGCCGACGTGCCTCCTGCGCGAATACCGTCCACGATGACGTGCGCATGCTCCACCGGCGTGGCGGGATCGTCCGCGCCGGCGATGGCAAGCGTCGGCGCGGTGATCTTGCCGAGAATCGGACGCAGGTCCATCTCGCGGATCGCTTCGCAGCAACCCGCATAGCCCTCGGCAGGCGTGCCGGCGAGCATGCTGCGGGCCGCTGCCACGGTGCCGGCCGGTGCGGCGTCGGTGAACCAGCGACCGACGACCACGTCCGCGATGGATTCCACCCCCTCGGTGCGTGCCGCGTGCGCGCGCTGGGTCCAGTTCTCGGCCGGCGGGAGGTGGGCGGACGAGCAGATGACGGCGAGACGGTCGACACGCTCCGGAAAGCTCGCAGCGAACTGCAGGGCGACCATGCCGCCGAGCGAGACCCCGGCATGGTGTGCCCGCTGGATGCCCAGTTCGTCGAGCACAGCGGCCAGTTCGTCGGCGAGCCGATCAATCGTGTACGGGCCGTCCGGGACGGCGGACTCTCCGTGCCCGAGATGGTCGTAGCGCACGACGCGGAAGGTCTTGCCGAGCGTCGGCGTCATCGCGTCCCACATCGCCCGCGTGGTGCCGAGTGAGCTGCCGAGAACCAGTGCCGGCCCGTCGTCGGGACCGGTGACGTCGTACCCCAAGCTAGCCCTTTTCGTGCCCATGTCGGATCATCGTAACGTGTTGCCGTCTACTGAGATGATCGTCCGCGGACACGCCGTTGGGTGGGTGGCCACCCGTTTGTCGCCGCGAGACGGTAACGTCGAACTACGCGGGTCGAATGAGCCCGCCTGGCGCCTCAGGGAGGGACGTACCGCGTGGCACGCATAGGCGACGGTGGTGACCTGCTGAAGTGCTCGTTCTGCGGGAAGAGCCAGAAGCAGGTGAAAAAGCTCATCGCCGGGCCCGGCGTTTACATCTGCGACGAGTGCATTGACCTGTGTAACGAGATCATCGAGGAAGAGCTCACCGAGACCGGGGACGGCGGCCCGCAGGAACTTCCCAAGCCGCGGGAAATCTATGACTTCCTCGAGGACTACGTGGTGGGTCAGGACGTCGCGAAGAAGGCGCTGTCGGTCGCGGTGTACAACCACTACAAGCGCGTTCAGGCCATGCAGACCGGCGGAAGGTCGAGCGGCAAGAGTGAAACCGTCGAGCTGGCGAAGTCGAACATCCTGCTGATCGGGCCCACCGGTTGTGGCAAGACGTACTTGGCGCAGACGCTGGCCCGGCTGCTCAACGTGCCGTTCGCGATCGCGGACGCGACGGCGCTGACCGAAGCCGGTTATGTCGGTGAGGACGTCGAGAACATCCTGCTCAAGCTGATCCAGGCCGCCGACTACGACGTGAAGAAGGCCGAGACCGGCATCATCTATATCGACGAGGTCGACAAGATCGCGCGCAAGAGCGAGAACCCGTCGATCACCCGCGACGTCTCCGGCGAAGGGGTGCAGCAGGCGCTGCTGAAGATCATGGAGGGTGCGACGGCGTCCGTCCCGCCGCAGGGCGGCCGCAAGCATCCGAACCAGGAGTTCATCCAGATCGACACCACCAACGTGCTGTTCATCGTGGGCGGCGCGTTCGCGGGGCTTGAGGACATCATCGAGAAGCGGGTCGGGCGCCGCGGGCTCGGTTTCGCCAACGAGGTGCTGAGCAAGGCTGAGCGTCACGCCGACCAGTTCGGTGACGTCATGCCCGAGGATCTGCTGAAATTCGGCCTGATCCCGGAGTTCATCGGCCGGCTGCCGGTGATCACGACGGTGAGTCAGCTCGACCGCGAGGCGCTCATCCGGATCCTTACCTCTCCACGCAACGCGCTTGTCAAGCAGTACGTCCGGCTCTTCGAACTCGACAACGTGGAACTCGAGTTCGACGACGGCGCCATCGAAGAGGTCGCGGACCAGGCGTTGCTGCGCGGTACCGGCGCACGAGGGTTGCGGGCGATTATGGAAGAAGTTCTGCTGCACGTCATGTACGAGGTGCCGAGCCGGGACGATGTCGCCCGTGTGGTGATCGACCGCGAAGCCGTCCTGCGCAACGTCAACCCGACGCTCGTGCCGCGCGACGTCATGCCGCGCAAGCGGGAACGTCGCACGCCAAAAACCGCCTGACCCGCAGAATGACCATGTTTGGCACGGAATTCCTGCTTTACGCGGTCTACTGACCTCGCATCGTCCGTAATAACCGCGCATCGCTCGAGCCAGGCTCAGTCAGGGAGTATCGGGACCGGCTCGCCCACGCGTCGGCCGAGCACCGAGGCCCGCGTCACCGAACCGCTGCCGTAACGAGCGCGTAGCTCGTCGAGCGCGGTGTCGAGGTCGTGTGATGGACGCTCGCCCACCGGCAACGGAAGCTGTATCACGCCGGCCGAGGTCAGGTTGCCCAGGGATACGCCGATGAGAGTCAGCCCGCGGGCCTCGATCAGCGGTCTCGCACGGGCAAGGAGCCACCGGGCGGTGGCGAGAATGGGTGCGGTGTCGTCACACGGCTCTGGCAGCGTGTGCGAACGCGTGGCGCGGGTGAAATCACCGAAGCGCATCCGCAGGGTGACGGTGCCGCAGATGCGTCCGCCGGTGCGCAGCCGGCGGGTGACCCGGTCGACGAGCGCGGCGAGGATCGCCTCGAGTTCGGTGTGCGAGCGTTGGCGGCGGCCGAGGGCGCTTTGCGAGCCGATGGACCGCCGCCGCCGGCCGGTGTCGACGGGACGCGGATCCAGCCCATTGGCCAGTGCGTGCAGGTGGTTACCGGTGGCGCGGCCGAGCATCGTGATCAGGCTCCGGCGCGGCATCGCGGCGACGTCGGCGACCGTCTCCAGCCCGCGCTGGTGCAGCTTGTCCGCGGTGACCGTGCCGACACCCCACAGCCGGCCGACCGGAAGTGGATACAGGAACTCGCGCTCGGCCTCGGGCGGCACCACGAGCAGGCCGTCCGGCTTGGCCACCGCGCTCGCGACCTTGGCGAGGAACTTCGTGCGGGCGACACCGACGGTGATGGGCAGGCCGACCCGGGAGCGGACGTCCGCACGTAGCTTGGCCGCGATGCCGGCGGCCGGTCCAGCGATCCGATGCAGGCCGGTGACGTCGAGGAACGCCTCGTCGATCGACATCGGTTCGACGACCGGCGTCGTCTCGCGGAACACCTCGAACACCGCTTTGCTCGCCTCGGAGTACGCGCTCATCCGCGGCGGCACGACGGTCGCCTCCGGGCAGAGCCGGCGCGCCTCGCGGTACGGCATCGCCGTGCGCACGCCGCGGGCCTTGGCCTCGTAGCTGGCCGCGAGCACCACGCCACCGCCGACGATGACGGGCCGGCCGCGTAGCCGCGGATCGTCCCGTTGCTCGACCGAGGCGTAGAAGGCGTCGAGGTCCGCGTGGAGGATCATACGAACATATGTTCGCATACCACCGTCACTCCCGCCAGCACCGAATGACCACGTTAAGCGGGAATATCCCGGCT
This sequence comes from Jiangellaceae bacterium, assembly GCA_036374835.1. GTDB lineage: Bacteria > Actinomycetota > Actinomycetes > Jiangellales > Jiangellaceae > DASUTB01. The sequence goes on from DASUTB010000105.1 coordinate 14,876, forward strand.
TTACGCGCCGTGCAGGCCCCGCAATGCAGGTATACGCCGCGCAATGTCGATTTCGCGCCGGCTGCTTCGACGTCTCATTGGAGGATGAAGTCAGTACAGCGAGGAGAGGCCATGAACTGGACGCTCGAAGTGGTCGTCGTGCCGGTCGCCGATATCGATCGGGCCAAGGCGTTCTATGCGGACAAGGTCGGGTTCAACGTCGACCATGACACGACGATCAGCGACGAGATTCGTGTTGTCCAGCTGACGCCACCGGGCTCGGCATGCTCGATCGTCATCGGCAAGGGTGCGGTGCCGGAAATGCCGCCGGGCTCGCTCAACGGGCTGCAACTCGTAGTGCCGGACATCCACCGCGCACGCGAGGAGCTCGTGGAGCGCGGTGTCGACGTCACCGACGTCCAGGTCGTGGGTGAGAACCCCCTGCCCGGCGATCGGCTGGACAACGTCGGATTCGTCTACTTCAGCGATCCGGACGGCAATGCCTGGGCAGTGCAGCAGATCTCGTCCCGCGGATGAGATGCGGCGCGCGTATGCCTCGGTCGGCCTGAGCTCGCAGTTGACTTCAAGTTAACTAGAGGTTCTAGCGTCGGCTACGAAGAATGTCAGTGGCAGCGACCAAACTATGTCTTGTGAAAAACACAGGAGGGGACGAATGACCGACCATGCAATCTGGGCTGAAGGGCTGGTCAAGCACTTCGGCGAAACAAAGGCGCTCGACGGGGTGGATCTCGGCGTGCGAACCGGCACGGTTCTCGGCATGCTCGGGCCGAACGGTGCGGGCAAGACTACGGCGGTTCGCGTGCTGAGCACGTTGCTGAAACCCGATGGCGGCAGCGCCACGGTCGGTGGATTCGACGTGGTCCGCGAAGCCCACAAGGTGCGCCAGCTCGTCGGCCTGACCGGGCAGTACGCGGCGGTGGACGAGATGCTGACCGGCGCCGAGAACCTGATCCTCATCGGACGGCTACTCGGTGTACCGAAGGCAGGCGCGAAGGCTCGGGCCCACGAGCTGCTGGCCCAGTTCGACCTGACGGACGCGGCGGACCGGGCGGCCAAGACGTACTCCGGAGGCATGCGACGGCGGCTCGACCTCGCCGCGAGTCTGGTCGGACGGCCACCGCTGTTGTACCTGGACGAGCCGACCACAGGGCTGGATCCCCGAGCGCGGGCCGAGTTGTGGGGGCTGATCCGGAACCTGGTCGCCGGCGGCGTCACGGTCCTGCTGACCACGCAGTACTTGGACGAAGCCGATGAACTCGCGGACGAGATCGTCGTCATCGACCACGGCAAGGTCATCGCCACTGGCACGCCGGACGAGCTCAAGGCCAAGACGGGTTCGCAGACTCTCGCCGTGCGCCCGGAGGACGAGAGCAACGTACCTATCGTCACCTCTACCGTGGCCGAGCTGACCAAGACAGAGCCGGAGCTCGCCGGAGCACTGGTGACGGCACCGGTTACCGATCCGGCCGTGTTGCCGGCCGTGGTGCGACGGCTGGACGACGCCGGCGTGGTGGTCACCGAACTGACGCTGCGGAACTCCAGCCTTAACGAGGTGTTCCTCGCGCTGACCGGCCACACCGCCGACGAGTCCGCTCAAACCGAAGAGGAGTCCGCATGAGCGCCATCACTGCCACCGTCCCGGCGGCGGAAGAACTCAGCCCGCGCGTCAGCCCCGCCGAGGGAATCCGCCAGTCGCTGACGCTGGCCTGGCGCACGATCGTCCAGGTCCGGCACAATCCGTGGGAGCTTGGCGACTTCAGCATCCAGCCCATCATGTTCGTGCTGCTGTTCACCTACGTGTTCGGTGGTGCGATCTCGGGGTCGACCGGCGACTACCTCATTGGTGCACTACCGGGCATCATCGTGATGAACATGCTCTTCATCACGATGTATGTCGGCACCGGGCTCAACACCGACCTCACCAAGGGTGTGTTCGACCGGTTGCGCTCGCTCCCGATCGCGCGGTGGGCCCCGATGGCCGGACGCATCGTGGCCGACCAGGTGAAGCAGGGCTGGTCGATCTTCCTGCTGCTCGCGGTCGGCATGGCGCTCGGCTTCCGGTTCGGGACGAGTGTCGGGTCGGTGCTCGCGGCAATAGCGTTGCTGCTGGTCTTCGCACTGGCGTTCTCTTGGGTTTCGGTACTCGTGGGGCTGGTAGCCAAGGATCCGGAGCAAGTCCAATTGTTCGGCTTCACCGCGCTGTTCCCGATCACGTTCGTCAGCAACGTGTTCGTCCCGGTCGAGACCATGCCGGGCTGGCTACAGGCGTTCGTCAACGTCAACCCCGTGACGCACGTCGCGGACGCGACTCGGGCGCTAATGGTGGGCGACAAGACGCTGGCTTCACCGGAACTGATGCAGTGGCACGTGGAGTCCGCAGGCACGCCGGTAGTCTCGTCGCTGATCTGGGCGGCGATCATCGTGGCGATCTTTGCACCGCTGTCGGTGTGGGTGTTCAAGCGTCGCGTGTGACGGCGTGTTCGTGATCATCGGTACTTTCCTCGCATAAAGCGCGGAAAGTACCGATGATCACGTGGTGCCACCGCGTAAAATGGAACTCCGGCCCCGCCCCCAATGCAGGAGGTAACAATGCGTTTCCTGCATGACCGGATTCCAGAGCACGACCTCACCTACAGCGACGTCTTTCTTGTTCCGAGCCGATCGGCCGTGACGTCCCGGCTGGACGTCGACCTGACCACCAACGATGGCAGCGGCACCACCGTGCCCATCGTGGTAGCGAACATGACCGCGGTGGCCGGTCGTCGGATGGCCGAGACCGTGGCGCGGTGCGGCGGGCTGACCGTTCTCCCTCAGGACATCCCCACAGACGTCGTGGCCGACGCGGTCTCCTGGGTCAAAGCCAGGCACACCGTGTACGACACGCCGATCACGATGTCGCCGACCCAAACGGTCGGCGAAGCATTGAACCTGCTTCCCAAGCGCAGCCACGACGCGGCGCTGGTACTCGACGCCGAAGGCCGGGTGGCAGGCGTGGTCACCGACGCGGACTGTGTGGACGTCGACCGGTTCACCCAGGTCGGCGAGGTGATGTCCGAGGACGTGTTCACGCTCGCGGACGGCACCGCGCCGGCGGCCGCGTTCAACGCCCTGCAGGCCGGCGGCCACCGACTGGCTCCGGTCGTGGATGCCGACGGCAGGCTCACCGGCGTCTTCAGCAAGGAACGAGCCCTCCGCGCCAGCCTGTACACGCCGGCGACCGACGACAACGGCCGGCTGCGGGTTGCGGCGGCGGTGGGAATCAACGGTGACGTCGCTGCGAGGGCGAAGGAGCTCGTCGACGCTGGAGTGGACGCGCTGGTCATCGACACCGCACATGGCCATCAGGAGCGGATGATCGACGTGCTGCGCTCGGTCCGCGCGCTCGACCCGGCGGTTCCCATCATCGCGGGCAACGTGGCAACCGCCGGCGGCGTCACCGACCTGGTCGACGCCGGCGCCGACATCGTCAAAGTCGGCGTCGGGCCGGGTGCGATGTGCACGACGCGCATGATGACCGGGGTTGGCCGTCCGCAGTTCTCCACGGTTCTCGAGTGCGCCGCCCAGGCTCGGGAGATGGGCCGTCACGTCTGGGCCGACGGCGGCGTCCGTCACCCCAGAGATGTCGCGCTCGCGCTCGCGGCAGGGGCGGCCAACGTGATGGTCGGTTCCTGGTTCGCCGGCACGTACGAATCGCCGGGCGATGCGCAGCGCGATGCCGCCGGCCGGTTCTACAAAGAGAGCTTCGGGATGGCGTCGTCCCGCGCGGTACGGCTCCGTACTGCTGCGGACACACCCTTCGACCGGGCCCGCAAGGCGATGTTCGAGGAAGGCATCTCGCGGGCGCGGATGTACCTCGATCCGGAGCGGCCGAGCGTCGAGGATCTGATCGATCAGATCGTGGCCGGGCTCAGGAGCGCATGCACCTACGCGGGCGCCGCGACACTCGCCGAGTTCCATGACCGCGCGGTCGTCGGCGTGCAGAGCGCGTCCGGGTACGCCGAGGGCATGCCCGTCGACGAAAGCTGGTGAGCCGGCGGACCGGATCCCGTGCGCGGTGGCGGCCGACTCCTCGGTGGGTCGATGAGGGAGACTGTGCGTGTGACTGATGCGAAGCGCCCGGAGGCGTTCGACTCCGCTGTCCCGGACCCCATGGCCGCCGACGCCGAGCGCGCCGCCGCGGTGCTCAAGTTCTGGGAGGCCGCGCGCGGTAGGGCGGGCGTGCTCGGAGTCGAGGCCGTCACCGGCTTGGGCGTCACGGCGAGCGTCCCACCTCCAGCCTGGTCGTTCGGCGATAACCCGGCTCTTGCGGATCTACTACTCGACCTCGTGCTGGCCGGTACCAAGACCGCCACGTCCTCACTGGCCGCCGAGTATGACGACGAGACCGAACCGATGCCGAAGACGGGCGACCTGTCGATCCTGCTCGACGGCGCGGGAACGCCGAGAGCACTGATCCGCACGACATCGGTGGAGGTGGTGCCGTTCGGCGAGGTGGACGAGGATTTCGCGGCCGCCGAGGGCGAGGATGACAGGACGCTGGCTTCCTGGCGGGCCGAGCACGAGAGATTCTGGAATCGGGCCGTTCCCGATGGCACCCCGGTCAGCCCGGACACCGAAGTGGTGTGTGAGCGGTTCGAAGTGCTGTACCCGCAGCACTGACGGTGGTGGCGAGGGCGCCCACGTTCGACCGGCTCGGCATCGCCTGGGCGAGGGCAGGGGCGTGCGGGGCGGACGATCGTCCGGGTACGTAGACTTTGCGGACGTGACGACTCCACGCGCTGACGCCGCGACTCCGAGCGACCTGCCGACCGCATATGACCCGGCCGCGGTCGAGGTACCGCTCTATGAGCGCTGGGTCGAACGCGGCTATTTCGAGGCGGACGATCACAGCGAAAAGCCGCCGTACTGCATCGTCATCCCGCCGCCGAACGTCACCGGCTCACTACACCTCGGGCACGCGTTTGAGCACACGCTGATCGATGCGCTGGTGCGCCGCCGACGGATGCAGGGATACGAGGCGCTGTGGATGCCGGGCATGGATCACGCGGGGATCGCCACCCAGAACGTCGTCGAGCGCGAGCTCGGCAAGCAAGGCATCTCCCGGCACGATCTGGGGCGCGAGGCGTTCGTCGAAAAGGTGTGGGAGTGGAAGGCGCAGTCCGGCGGCGTGATCCTCGGCCAGATGCGCCGGCTCGGCGACGGCGTCGCCTGGAGCCGTGAGCGGTTCACTATGGACGACGGCCTGTCCCGTGCCGTTCTGACGATTTTCAAACGGCTCTACGAGGACGGCCTGATCTACCGTGCCGAGCGCATCATCAACTGGTGCGTGCGGTGCCACACGGCGTTGTCCGACATCGAGGTCGAGCACTCCGATGACGAGGGCGAGCTGATCTCGATCCGGTACGGCGACGAGGTCGTGGTGGCCACCACCCGCGCCGAGACCATGCTCGGCGACACCGCCGTCGCGGTGAACCCCGATGACGGCCGCTATCGGCACCTGATCGGCACCGAGGTCGAGCTGCCGCTGACCGGACGGCGCATCCCGGTGGTCGCGGACGAGCACGTCGACCCCGACTTCGGCACCGGCATGGTCAAGGTGACGCCGGCGCACGACCCGAACGACTTCGGCATCGGGCAGCGGCACGGCCTGCCCAGTTTGACGATCATGGACGAGCAGGGTGTCATCACCGCGCATGGCCCGTTCGAAGGGCTCGACCGGTTCGAGGCTCGACCGGCGATCGTGGCGGCACTGCGCGAGCAGGGACGGATCGTCAGCGAGTTGCGTCCTTACCCGCACTCGGTCGGGCACTGCTCGCGCTGCAAGACCGTCGTCGAGCCGCGGCTGTCGCTGCAGTGGTTCGTCAAGACCGAGCCGCTGGCCAGGGCCGCCGGCGATGCGGTACGCGACGGACGGGTGCGGATCCACCCGAAGGACATGGAGCCTCGCTGGTTCTCCTGGGTCGACAACATGCACGACTGGTGCATCTCGCGGCAGTTGTGGTGGGGGCACCGCATCCCCGTCTGGTATGGGCCCAACGACGAGGTCGTGTGCGTCGGCCCGGACGAGGAGCCGCCTTCCGGCGACGGATGGCGCCAGGACGAGGATGTGCTCGACACCTGGTTCTCGTCCGCGTTGTGGCCGTTCTCGACGCTGGGCTGGCCGGACAAGACGCCGGCGATGGATAAGTTCTATCCCAACCAGGTGCTCGTCACCGGTTACGACATCCTGTTCTTCTGGGTCGCCCGGATGATGATGTTCGGTACCTACGCCAACGCCGACCGGGGTCCGTCCGGGGCAATTCCCTTCAGCACGATCGCGCTGCACGGAATGGTTCGCGACGAGCACGGCAAGAAGATGTCGAAATCGTTCGGCAATGCGGTCGACCCGCAGGAGTGGATGGACGCGTACGGCTCGGACGCCTTGCGGTTCACGCTCGCCCGCGGCGCCAACCCGGGTACCGACGTCCCGATCGGTGAGGATTGGGTGCAGGCGTCCCGGAACTTCTGCAACAAACTCTGGAACGCGACCCGGTTCGCGCTGCGCTCGGGCGCGAAGCTCGGCGAGCTGCCGCCGGCTGACGAGCTTTCCGATATCGACCGCTGGATTCTCTCCCGGCTGCACCGCACGGTGGCCGAGGTCGACGCCCTCTACGAGGACTACCAGTTCGCGAAGCTGACCGACGCGCTGTACCACTTCGCGTGGGACGAGTTCTGCGACTGGTACGTCGAGCTGGCCAAGACACCGCTGGCCGAGGGCGGTGCGGCGGCCGAGCGGACCCGTCTAGTGCTCGGTCATGTGCTGGACGTGCTACTGCGGGTCCTGCACCCGATCACGCCCTTCGTCACCGAGGCGCTCTGGACGACGCTACGACATTCCTCCCGCCAGCCCGCCTCGGCAGGCGAAGAGTCCCTCGTGATCGCCGACTGGCCGAAGCCGGACGAGAGCCGTTACGACAGTGCCGCCGAGTCCGCGATCGGTGAGCTGCAGCACGTCGTCACCGAGATCCGGCGCTTCCGCAGCGACCAGGGGCTCAAACCGGGCCAGCGTGTCGCGGCCCGTCTCGCCGGTGCGTCCGGCATCGTCGCCGAGCACGAGACCGAGATCCGTTCGTTGGCCCGGCTCGCCCCGGAGGGTGACGGGTTCGCATCGACCGCATCGCTCGGCCTCAGCACGGTCACCGTCGAGCTCGACCTGTCCGGAGCGATCGACGTCGATGCCGAGCGGCGGCGGCTCGACAAGGACCTCGCCGCGGCCCGCAAGGAGCTCGATCAGGTGACCCGCAAGCTCGGCAACGAGCAGTTCCTCGCCAAAGCACCCGATCATGTAGTGGAACGGATGCGCGAGCGGGAGAAGGCCGCGCAGACCGAGATCGAGCGACTGGAGTCGCGGCTCGCCGCGCTGCCGGGTGCATCGAGCTGATCAGGTGAGAAACTCGGCCAGAACCGGCTTTCGTCGCTCACCTGATCGTCGTCGATCTGCCGTCGACGAATACAGGGGAAGACGATGAGCTCCGAAGCGCTGCATGCCGTCGAGATCGCGCTTCGTACCCGCTGGCCCGAGTCGAAGATCGAGCCGTCACTCGATCGCATCATCGACGTCATGGACCTGCTCGGAAACCCGCAGCAGGCATACCCCGTGATCCACATCGCGGGGACGAACGGCAAGACCTCTACCGCGCGCATGGTGGACGCGCTGCTGCGCGGGCTCGGCCTGCGCACCGGCCGCTACACGAGCCCGCATCTGGAGTCGGTGACCGAGCGGATCAACCTGGACGGCGAGCCGGTCAGCAATGAGCGGTTCGCCGAAATCTATGCCGAAGTCGCGCCGTTCCTGGAGATGACGGACCGGCGCCACGATGTCCGGCTCTCGTACTTCGAGGCGCTGACCGCGATGGCGTTCGCCGCGTTCGCCGATGCGCCGGTGGACGTCGCGGTCGTGGAGGTCGGCATGGGCGGGTCGTGGGACGCGACGAACGTCGTGACCGCGCCGGTGGCCGTCATCACGCCGATCTCGCTGGACCATTCCGAGTACCTCGGTAACGACCTGCACGACATCGCGCTGGAGAAGGCCGGCATCATCAAGGCCGGTGCGACGGTGATCTCCGGTGTGCAACTCGACGAACCGGCCGAGGTGGTGGCCGACCGAGCGGTGGAACTCGGCGCGAGCCTGCACCGCGAGGGCGTGGACTTCTCGGTGCGCGGCCGCGACGTCGCGGTTGGCGGCCAGCTGCTGACGATTCACGGCCTCGCCGGGGAGTACGACGATGTCTTCCTGCCGCTGCACGGTGCCCATCAGGCGAGCAATGCCGCGTGCGCCGTGGCCGCGGTCGAGGCGTTCGTCGGCGCGGCGGGCCAGGCGCTCGAACCGGACGTCGTTCGCGAATCACTCGGCCGGACCCAATCGCCGGGCCGGCTCGAGGTGCTGCGGCGAGGGCCGTCCGTCATCGTGGACGCGGCGCACAACCCGGCGGGCATGCGGGTGGTCGCCGAGGCGGTGCAGGAGGAGTTCTCCTTTACCCGGTTGGTGGCCGTCGTCGCCGTGCTGGGTGACAAGGACGTGCGCGGGATCCTGGACGAGCTGGAACCGATCGTATCGTCCGTCGTCGTGACGTCAAACAGCTCGCCGCGCGCCCTGCCCCTTGACGAACTCGCCGAGGTGGCAGCGTCGGTGTTCGGCGAGGAGCGCGTGGTCCCGGTGGCGGCGCTGCCGGATGCGATCGACCGCGCCGTCGCACTGGTCGAGGACGATGCCATGTTCGGCGGCGCCGGAGTATTGATCACTGGCTCGGTCGTGACGGCCGGCGATGCGCGTCACCTGCTCGGCGGGACGCGATGATGGACCGCCACTTCGATCGCGATTTCCGGAAGGAGCGATAGGCGATGGCGCGTGTCGCTGCGGCCCTGTTGACGCTTGAAGCCCTCGTCTTCGTGCTCGCCATTCCGGTCATGATCTCGGTGGCGGACCTGCGGCCGGCAGTGGCCGTCCCGCTCGGGCTCGGCGCGGTGGCAGCCGCCCTCGTGGCCGCGGGCTTGTGCCGGCGCGGTCGCATAGGGTATATCGCCGGATCGGTGGTCCAGGTGCTGGCCGTCGCCGGCGGGTTCATCGTGCCGGCGATATTCGCCATCGGCGGCATCTTCGCCGTGCTGTGGATCGTGCTGATGCGTATCGGCCCTGGCGTCGATGCCGCCAGCGCCGACTGAACCGTCGCGGCGTGGGCGGCGCGCCCCTCCGATAGCATTGGTTGGCCGCCAGACCGTATTCAAAAGGGAGTCTCACGTGTCCGAGCGCACGCTTGTCCTGATCAAGCCCGATGCCGTCCGCCGCGGCCTGATCGGGGAGATCCTCGGGCGCATCGAGCGCCGTGGATTCCGAATCGTCGCGATGGATCATCGGGTCATCGACGCATCGCTGTCGGACGCGCACTACGCCGAGCACGTCGACAAGCCGTTCTACCCGGGGCTCAAGGAATTCATCACCGGCGGCCCGCTCGTGGCATTGGTGCTGGAGGGGGATTCGGCGATCGATGTCGTCCGCACGATGATCGGTACGACGGACGGTCGTAAGGCCGCGCCGGGCACGATCCGTGGCGACTTCGCGCTGTCCACGTCGGAGAACCTCGTCCACGCGTCCGATTCGGCCGCCTCGGCCAAGCGCGAGATCGACCTCTGGTTCCCCGATCTGACCTGAACTTTGCGCGGTGTTCCCGTACTTTGCGGGGTCTGCAGGCGTGGTTTGGCTGGGAAAAGGGCGCTTAACGTGATCATTCGGAGGGCGGCCGCCGGCAATGTGGGGCAGGGTCTATGACGATCCGTTCGGGCCGGATATCCTCCTCTAAGACGATCAACGGGGAGCCATCCAGACATCCGGGTGCAGGGAGCACATGGCCACGACGACCAACATCAATACGGGCGAGGAAGCGTCGGAGCGGCAACGTGCGAGGGCCGATCGTGGGCTGCGTAGTTCGGCGAGTGTGCAGTCCGACCGGCTCCC
>DASUTB010000106.1:0-72480 GCA_036374835.1 Jiangellaceae bacterium
CAGCGGAGCCGTGCGGAGGTGGCACGGTGATTCTGTCGCTGCAGTACCAGCGCTCCCCTGCCCGCTACATCGCGTCGCGGGCGGTCACGTCCACGAAAGCGGGTGGCCGGCTGTCCGGCATGGTGGCCGGCAACATATCGCCACTACGGCTGGTCAACCTCACCGAGCCGGATCTGCCCGGGGACGGCTGGACTCGTGTCACGCCCGTGTTGGCCGGTATCTGCGGCTCCGACCTGTCGCTGCTCGCCGGGCAATCGTCGGCATATCTGTCGCCGGTCACGTCGATGCCGTTCGTGCCGGGACACGAGGTCGTCGGATCGACCGTTGATGACCTGCCAGGGCTGCCCGCCGGGTCACGGGTGGTCTTGGACCCGGTGCTGTCCTGCGCCGCTCGCGGTACGACACCGTGCCGCTGGTGCGAAGCCGGCCGGCAGAGCCGGTGCGACCACGTGACGACCGGGCGGCTCGCCGCCGGGCTCCAGACCGGATTCTGCGCCGAGACGGGTGGCGGCTGGAGCCGCCAGCTCGTCGCGCACCAAAGCCAACTGCACACCGTCCCGGACGATCTGCCCGACGAACGGGCTGTGCTCGTTGAACCGCTGGCGTGCGCCGTGCATTCGGTCCGGCGGGTGACGATCCCGAAGGACGCTTCGGTGGCGGTCATCGGCGCCGGAACGGTCGGGCTGATGACACTGCTGGCGCTGCGCGAGCTGCACCCGTCGAACCCGGTGCACGTGGTGGCCAAGCACCACCACCAGCAGGACCGGGCGCGAGCGCTCGGGGCGGCGTCGGTCCACGAGCCCGGGCGCGCGACCCGCGCGCTGCGCCGCACGACCGGCGCGCGGATGCACACGCCCGAGCGCGGCAGCGAGTTCCTGCTCGGCGGTGTGGACATCGTATTCGAATGCACCGGCGGCTCCCGCGGGCTCGACACCGCGCTGCGGCTGACCCGCGCCGGCGGGACGGTCGTCATGTCCGGCATGCCGTCCGGCACCGTCGACCTGACACCGATATGGTTCCGCGAACTCACCCTGGTGGGCGCCTACGCCAGCTCTTCCGTGATCACCGGCACTTCTCACACGCCTGATGTGAAAAGTGCCGATGATCATGGGGACTTCGCTACTGCGCTCAGCGTAATCGGATCTGCGCCGGTCGACGACTGGGTCGAGCCGCCGTACCCGCTGCGCCGCTGGCGCGAGGCGCTCTCCCACGCAACAGACGCGGGCAAGCTCGGCAGTGTCAAGATCGCCTTCGCGCCCGGGCGCGACTGACTGGAGGGAAGAGATGAGCAGACCAGGTTTCGTCCTGTCGGTCGACGAACGCACACCGCCGCTCCTCATGCACGAGGGCGAAGGCTTCCGGCTGGAGCGGCTACCGCTGGGCACCAACGTCGTCTACCCGCCGGACTCGCTGCCCGGCATCCGCAATGTGGACGCGGCGATCCACCATGCGATACACAACCCGATCGGCATCGAGCCGCTGCCCGAACTGCTCAAGCCCGGCATGCGGCTGACGATCGTGTTCGACGACCTGTCGCTGCCACTGCCGCCGATGCAGACGCCGGACGTGCGCCAGCGGATCATCGAGCAGGTGCTCGAACTCGCGGCGCGGGCGGGCGTGGACGACGTCGAGCTGATCGCGGCGAACTCGCTGCACCGGCGGATGACGCCGGCCGAGCTCAAGCGGACCGTCGGCGAGCGGGTGTTCCGGTCGTTCTACCCGGATCAGTTGCGCAACCACGACGCCGAGGATCGCGACGACCTTGTCGAACTGGGCAAGACCAAGCACGGCGAGGTCGTCGAACTCAACCGGCGCGCGATGGAGTCCGACCTCGTCGTCTACGTCAACATCACGCTGACCGCGATGAGCGGCGGGCCCAAGTCGGTGTCGGTCGGGCTGGCGAGCTACCGCAGCCTGCGGCACCACCACAATGTGCACACCCTGCGGCACTCGCGCTCGTTCAACGACCCGCCGAACTCGGCCATGCACCACTCGTACGAGCGCATGAAGGATCTGATCGGCGAGCACGTCCCGGTATTCCAGATCGAGACGACGTTGAACAACGACACGTTCCCCACGTCCATGGGTTTTCTCAACAAGCGGGAGTGGGAGTGGAACCTGCGCGACCAGGCGTCGTACCTCGCGGTCAAGCGGGGTAACGATCTGCTCCCGGCCAAGCCGCGGCGCAAAATCTGGCAGTCGACGGCCGCACCCTACGGTGTCACCGGGGTGAACGCCGGCGTCCCATCTCAGGTGCACCCGATCACGCTGGACAACGTGCACCGCCAGCAGCTGACCGAGGTGCCGGGCGGGCAGGCGGACATCGCGATCTTCGGATTGCCCTACATCTGCCCGTACAACGTCAACTCGATCATGAACCCGATCTTGGTCATGTCGCTCGGGCTCGGCTACTTTTTCAACCTCTACCGCAGCAAGCCGATCGTGCGCGAAGGCGGGACGGCGATCTTCTACCACCCGGTACCGCACGATTTCCACCCGGTGCACCACCCGAGCTACATCGACTTCTTCGACGAGGTCCTCACCCAGTCCACCGACCCGGCGGTGTTGGAAACCAAGTACGAGGAGCAGTTCGCGACCGATCCGTGGTACATCCAGCTGTACCGCAAGAGCTACGCCTACCACGGTGTGCACCCCTTCTACATGTGGTACTGGGGCGCGCACGCACTCGAGCATCTCGGCGACGTCATCTTCGTCGGCGGCAACCGGCGCACGACGGGTCGGATGGGCTTCCGGGCGGCGTCCACGTTGTCCGATGCGTTGGAAATCGCCTCGCAGACGGTGGGACGGTCGCCGTCCATCACGTATCTGCACGCGCCGCCACTGGTCATGGCGGACGTGCGCTAGGAGCCGACGATGGGCATTCGCAACGAGATCCAGTTGCTGCGGCACGGCCGGGACTGGCGGGGACGCTCCACCGTCCCGCGATCGGCCGACCCGTACATCGTCGACGAGGACGAGCGCGTCTTCCCGACCGCTTGGGCCCGCACGAAGGCCGGCATCGCCGCCCGCACGGTGCTGCAGCGCGGCCTGCTCAAGCCGGTGGCGTGGAGCCAGACCCGGCCGGTCGTCACCGGACTGGAGTATCTGGAGAACCTCGAGGGCCCGGTCGTGTTCGTCGCGAACCACTCGTCGCACCTGGACACGCCGCTGATCGTGTGTGCGCTGCCGCGCAGGCTATCGAACCGACTTGCGGTCGGCGCCGCTGCGGACTACTTCTTCGACGCGCGCTGGCGGGCCATCACGTCCGCCTTGTTCCTCAACACGTTCCCGGTCGAGCGGCACGGCAACCGCCGGCTTCGGTCGCAGGCAATCGATCTGCTGGACGAGGGCTGGAGCCTGCTGCTGTTCCCGGAGGGCACCCGCTCCGAGGACGGCTGGATGAGCGCGTTCAAGGCCGGTACCGCACAGCTGTGCGTGTCGAAGGGCGTTCCGGTGGTGCCGGTCGCTCTGCGCGGCGCGTACGCGGCGATGCCCCGCGGCCGGAACTGGCCGGTGCCCGGTAGGCCGAAGGTGGCGGTCCGGTTCGGCCGGCCGCTCCTGCCGGTCGAGGGCGAGGGATTCCGCGAGTTGCGCGACCGGATGATGCGCACCGTGGCCCGGCTCGGCGCGGAGGAGGACATGGGCTGGTACGGCGCACTCCGCGCCGAGGCCGAGAACCACCTGCCGGTGCCGTCGCGCCGTTCGGACGTCGCCGTGCCGGGCGTCCCGCCCGCGTCGTCGTGGCGCCGCATCTGGGAGTCCACGCGACCGCTGAAAGACGACCGCCGCCGCCGCGTCTGGACCTGGTAATCCTCGTCGTTCGATCACGTTCACCACCCGCAGCCACATCACACCACCCGTGCATGCATGGTCTGATGTCGCCAAGCCTGGTGGCGTACGTCAGCGGTCGAAGTGACGCCCGACCTCGGAGGCCCATTGGCGGCCCAACTCGGAGGCATGCTCCGCGAGCCAATCCGAGAAGACGGTCTGCCCCGTGGCCGGGCCGTCCGTGGTGGTGAGTTCGGCCATCAGGCCGGTGACCTCGTCTCGCGTGAGCAGCACATCACCCTGTAGTCGTCCGATGACGCGGGCAAGTGGCGTGATCAAGTCGGGCGGCAGGTGGACCAGCCACGCGCGAGCACCGACCGCGTCGCGCACGGCCCGCACCCAATCGTTGAACGTGAAGACCTCCGCCCCGACCGCGTCGGTGACGTCATTGCCTTCCCCCTCCGCGGCGGCCACGCAGAGCCCGGCGACGTCGTCGACGTGGACCGGCCGGATGCGATACTCCCCCGAGCCCGGTACACCGAAGACCGGGAACCGCCGCAGCACCCAGGCCAGGTTGTTGACCAAGATGTCGCCGCGGCCGTACACCACGGTGGGACGGATGACCGAATGGGGCACACCGGCGGCGGCGAGTCCCTGCTCGACCTGCGCCTTGCCCTCGTAGTACGGCAGTTCCGGCGCATCATCGACCTTCGCGATGCTGACATGGATGATCCGCCGCACGCCCGCCTCACGAGCTGCGTCGAAGAGGGCCCGAGTACGCGGCTCCCTTGTGCTCGAACCGGACCCAGTACGTGTTGTAGAAGGTGGTCACACCCGCCATCGCCTGCACGAGACGCTCGGGCTGGTCAAAAGGTGTACGGCATCGCCTCGACCCGGCCTTCGAACGGATCCGAACGATCCGGGTGGCCCGTCAGGGTCCGCGCCTGCCGCCCCACGTCCAGCAACCTGCGCGCGATGACCCGTCCGGTATAGCTGAACGCGCCGGTCACGAGGTCAAGCCCAGTGTCGTCGGCCATCAACTCAACTCTACGGCCGACCTGCCAATTGCGTGCTGGACGTCTTGAGAACTCCGCTCGAAGAATCTCTGTCTCAAAGTCTCGACGGCTCCGGCATTCGGTGGCTTACTGAGAGGTGAGCCGAATCTCCAGTCGGTGGCACGCCGAGCACGCTGCGGGGCATTGAGCTGCGGCCGGTGCTGCCGGGCCCGGCGTCGTGCCGGTTGGCACAGTAGCCAAGCCGCAAGGGGGGTGGTCGATTGCGAGCTGTGCGAATCATCAGATCCACGACTCATCCAAGCCGCTATCCGAACAAGGAGGTACGGAAATGCGACGAAACATGCTGATTGCAGCCGGCTGCTCACTCCTCGTGCTGAGCACGGGTACCGCAGCTGCAGGGCCGTACACGCCGGACCCGGAGACCCAGGTGTCCGGCACCAGCCCGTTCGACCCGGGCTGTGGGCTGACCCCGAACGGTGGAACGCTGTTCGTGAACAGCGAGGTCGAGCCCTGGGTCGACGTCAGCCCGGTCGACTCGGACATCGTCGCGGGTATTTGGCAACAAGATCGCTGGAGCAATGGTGGATCGCGTGGAAACGTAGCCGCGATCAGCTTCGACGCCGGCGGGTCCTGGGATCTGCTCACCTTCCCAGGCGTGACCGAGTGCACCGGGGGTGACTTCGACCGGGCGTCCGACCCGTGGCTGAGCTTCTCGCCGAACGGCGACCTACACGTCATGCATCTCGTGCTCGACATCGCGTCGCCCCCAGGGCGACCGGGAGGATTCGGCGACAACGGAATGATGATGCAGAAGATCCCGGCCGCCGCATTCGGCGACGGCGTGGTCGAAGAGTCCGAGGTCACTGACCCGATCCTCATCGCGTTCGACGACAAGGGGAATCTCCACGACAAGAACTCCATGACCGCCGACCCGTTCGACTCCGACTTCGCGTACGCGGTGTGGGACTTCCTCGACATACCGACCGGGGCACTGATCAACCCGGACCGTGGCGTCTTCGGCGGCGGCCTTGGCTTCAAGGGGGCCGCATTGTTCTCGCGAACGACCGACGGCGGACAGACGTGGTCCGAGCCGGAGGTGCTGTACAACCCCGGTGGCGTCAACCAGACGATCGGCAACCAGATCGTCGTCGACGACCAGGGCGTGCTGTTCGACTTCTTCAACGAGATCCTGAACTTCCGCAACGACGACCGTGGGAGCCAGTTCGACTTCAACCTGTCGTTGAAGTTCTCGCCGGACCGCGGCGAGACCTGGCTGCCGCACGGTCGGCCGATCCGAGCTCAGGAGATCCAGTCACTGGGTGTCCAGATACCCGCCGGTGACGACAACGCCGGCGCTCCGGTGCGCGCCGCCGCCGTGCTCTTCGACGTCGCCGTTGACCCGGCGAACGGAAACCTGTACGCCGTATGGCAGGACGGCCGGTTCAGCGGCTTCGCCCATGACAGCGTGGCGTTCACGATGTCGACGGACGCGGGCGCAACCTGGTCGACACCGATCCAGGTCAACCAGACGCCCGATACCGTGCCGGTCGACAACCGGCAGGCGCACACGCCCCAGGTGCATGTCGCCGACGACGGCACCGTCGGCGTGAGCTACTACGATTTCCGCAACAACGCTGCCGGTGGCGGCACGGACACCGACCTGTGGCTGGCCCACTGCCACAGCGCGTGCTCGGATCCGTCGAGCTGGACCGACGAGTCGCATGTGGCCGGCTCGTTCGACATCCAGCAGGCGCCGTTCGCGGGAGGATTCTTCCTCGGCGACTACGTCGGCCTGGACAACATGGGGGACGCCTTCACGCCGTTCTTCACGCAGACCACCGCGATCGACCCGGCGAACCAGTACTACACGACCGTCTCGCCGTAGCAGCACCACGGAACACGTCATCGACGGTGCGACCGGTGATGACACGTCGGCGTGTCATCACCGGTCGCCCATCGTCGATCTTCACTTGAGCTGGGCGACCACCTGACCGCCATCCGGGTAGAGGCGGACGCCACTGGATTCCCCGTCGAGCAGGACGCTCCACCCCGGCGCGGCGCCGTCGACGAGCCTGGCGGTCAGGACGTCGCCGTCCCGGGACACCGAGAACGTCGCGGCCGGTGATCCGTCCAGAGCTGGAACGGTCACGGCCACGCCCGCACCCGGCTCCAGCCCGTACACATGAAGGGTGACCCCGTCGGCGAACTCATAGTCGGGCCGGTCTTCGACAGCACCGAGCGGCACGACGGATCCTGGGCGCACGAGAAGCGGCAGGCTGTCGAAGCCGTGCTGCTCGCGCAGCCAGGCCGGTCCCTCCACCACGGAACCGGTGAGCTTGGACACCGGCGACCAGCGTGTCGTAGTAGCCGGGTGCCGGCCAGTCCGGGTAAAAGGCCAGGCCGTCGTTCTCGACCACCGTGTTGAAGTTCTCGATCAGCTCCCGGCTGCGCTCGTCGGTGATCGCATCCGGGTCCGCCGCGACCGGGATGCCGCCGTTGTTGCCGAGCAGGTTCTGGATGTCCTCGCTCATCGTGATGTCGATGAAGTCGTAGGCCAGCTCCTTGTTCTCCGAACGCTCGGAGACCACCCAGAGGTTGCCGCTCGAGCCGAGGTACAGGTCCGTGCCGGGGAACAGGAACGTGCCCCAGTCGAAGTCGATCTCGTCCACGAATCGGCCGAACCACCAGGTGCCGGAGATCAGGATCGGGTACTCACCGCTGGTGAACGACACGCCCATGTCCTCGGCCGGGATGCCGGCGGCATCCGAGCTGATGTAGCCGGCGTCCAGCCACTCCACGAACTTCTCGGCGCCGGCGGTCATCTCCGGCCCGTGGAAGTCGACGTCACCCTCGTAGAGCTGGAAGACGTTGACGAACTCGCGGTCGGCGTTGGCCAGGGAGAGCTGGTACCAGATCTGCTGCGCCGGGTATTCGGCGCCGCCGACGGCCAGCGGTGTGATGCCCGCATCGACGAAGGTGTCCATGGCGGCCTCGAACTCCTCGAGTGTCGTCGGGACCTCAACGCCGTGCTCGTCGAACATCTCCTGGTTGTAGTAGACGAGAACGAACTCCCCGTAGTTGGGTACGCCGTACCAGTTGCCGGAGCCCATGACGCCGTCCTCGTAGATGGCCGTCGTCTGCAGGCTCGAGCTGAGCATGTCGGGCCAGCCACGCTCCTCGGCCGGCTCGGAAAGATCGGCGAGCAGGCCCTGGCTGGACAGAGGCCTGCGGTGGCGTTGCCCTTGTTGTACTCCATGATGTCCGGGCCATCGGGCGAGTTCAGCACCATCTGGGCGGTGTCCTGGATCTGCTCGAAGCCCTTCTCCTCGAACTCGACCGTGACGCCCGGGTGGGTTTCCTCGAAGATCTCGATCGCCCGATCCCAGGCGATGCCCATCGCGCTGTTCGGACCTTCGTAGTGCCACAGCCTCAGCGTTCCGGTCTGTTCCTCGCCCTCGTCGTCCGCGGCGTCGCCGTCCGAGCCGCCTTGGGGCTCGTCGCTGCCGCCGTCGTCGTCGCCTCCACAGACGGCGATGAGCAGGAGGGGCAGTGTCAACAGGGCGGCGAGCCGCCGGGTTCCGTGTCGTGTCCTGACCATGGCTACGTTGCCTCCTTCGATTCGTGCGTTGTCGATTACCGCCGGGAAACGCGGCCCCGGTTCGGCGGCGGTCCGGAGCTGCCGCCGACGACCAGTTCGCACGGCAGCAGCACCTGTCTGGGTCCGGCACGTACCTGACGGCAACCGGCACGGGCACCGGCGACAAAATCGTGGCGTCCGACACGTCACCCACACCAGCGTCGCAGTGGGACGTCAACGACTGGATGGCCGACTACTCGACGCTGCGCAACGTAGGCAACGGCAAGTACCTCACCGGCAACTGGGGGCCTTTCAACACCCATCCGACGAGCCCAGCGGCTGGTTCGTCCAGCAGCAGTTCCGGCTGGAGGAGCAGGACGACGGTACCTTCCTGATCCAGTACGTCGGCTACGAGACGAACGAGGGCTGGTGGTGGATCCCCGAGCACTACGTCACGGTTGCCGCCGACGGCACGGTCGGCACAGGCTCGAAGGCCGACGCCGCGCAGTTCGAGATGGAGGTCGTGAGCAGCGGCGTCGACAGTGCTGTCGCAGCGGCGGACGACGCCGACGCGGCCGTCGTCGTGGTGGGCAGCCAGCCGTTCGTCTACGGCCGGGAGAACCATGACCGGGAGACGATGGCGCTGGGCGAGAGCCAGCAGGAGCTCATCGAGGCGGTCAGCGCGGCCAACCCGAACACCGTCGTCGTCCTGGAGACCAGCTACCCGGTCACGATGGACGCCGAGGCGGACACGCTGCTGTGGACGACACACGCTGGCTCGGAGACTGGGAACGCGCTCGCGGACGTCGTCTTCGGTGACGTCAACCCGGCGGGACGGCTGACCCAGACGTGGTACACCGGCACCGACGACCTGCCGAGCATCCTGGACTACGACATCATCAAGACCGGCATGACCTACATGTACTACGAGGGCACGCCGCTCTACCCGTTCGGTCACGGCCTGTCGTACAGCAGGTTCGAGTACTCGAACCTGCGGACGGACGGCACGTCGGTCGGCGGCGACGGGCTCGTCCGGGTCAGCGTCGATGTCACCAACTTCGGCGACCTGGCCGGTGACGAGGTCGTCCAGCTCTACACCCACCAGCGCACATCCCGCGACGAGGTGCCTGACAAGGAGCTCGCAGCCTTCGAGCGGGTGGCCCTCGAGCCGGGCGAGACCGAGACGGTCAAGTTCCGGCTGCGGGCGTCCGACCTGGCGCACTGGGACGTCACCCGAGACACCTGGGTCGTCGAGCGGTCGACGTACGACGTGCTCGTGGGTTCGTCGTCCAACGACATCCGGGAACAGACCACGCTGCGGGTACGGGGCGAGCCGATCCCGGCTCGCGACCTGTCGGATCCGACCAAGGCGGAGAACTTCGACGACTACTCCGGCGTTGCGCTCGTCGACGAGAGCAAGGAGCGCGGGACGGCCGTCGAAGCCGAGGCGGACGGGAGTTGGGTCGAGTTCGCCGACGCCAAGCTCGGCAAGCGGGACACGACGTTCACCGCCGAGGTGGCCAAGGAGAGCGCGGGCACGGGCACGATCGAGATCCGGCTCGGCTCCCCGGACGGCACGCTGCTCGGCACGGCAACCGTCGAGAGCACCGGTGACGTCTACACGTACACGACAACGACGGCACAGCTATCCGAAGACCGCGGCACACACGACGTCTACCTCGTACTCAGCGACGACGTGCGGCTGACGAGCTTCTCGATCGACTAGGAGTCCCGCCGATCACGCTAGCTGTGGGCGACCGCTGGCCCGTTGCGAGCCGGCGGTCGCCCACAGCTAGCGTCCGGCCGGGATGCCACGGAACACCGGACGCACCTGCCAACGGACGCGGGCGTTCCCGCCGACTTGGGCGTCCGCCAGCCGTTGGAAGCCTGATTACCTGCGCCCCATAATGTGAACTGGTTGGCTCGCCGCGGCCGCGATTTCATCTCTCGCGAATGATGCCGCCGACGCGAATACAACGATCAGCATCTGACTCATCCGGTGCGCCGTGCAAAGCCGGGTCACTCTGCGACTAGTTTCGGATTTCTCGACTTGGTAGCTGTGTGAGAGCGCGCCCATTCCTACCGGCGCTTCTACGAATGAGCAATGGATAGATCCGGGTATTGACCGAGCCTTGCTCCGGGCGGATAATCGGGCTGTTCAGCTGGTCCGTCGCTGGCCAGCCGCGGTTGCTGGGCAACCCTTGGGGGTGGGGAAATTGGACTCCGACATTGCCAAGTTCCTTTCTTGAATCACCTTACCCAGTGCGTGTGGTAATGCGATCTGACGATTTGATCTATTGAGCGGCACACGGAGCTCGAATAGAGGGGGTGAATGATCAAAACGCTGCACGAAAGTACCACAACATTGTGCTCGCAAAGGAGCGAGCCGACAGAGGGGGAAATGGAAATGAAACGCTTCAGACGCCTGGCGATCATGGTGGGCGTAATCGCGCTGCCCACCGCGCTCGCCGTCGTACCGGCCTCGGCTGACCACGTGGCACCGGGACCGCCGACCACGACGCTGGAAGTGCAGCCGACTGGCGTGCACGGCAACCCGACCTGTAGTGACGTGACGGATCCGGACGACTTCCTGTTCGAGTTCAAGCTCGAGCCGGTGGAAGACGGCACGTTCCCGTTGTCTTTCGACGGGCTGACCGGATCCGTGACGGTCGACCAGTACAACACGCCGGACGGGCAGGCGTTCGACTTCTCGTTCGCGGGGGACTTCGTCGCGGCGACGGTTGTGGTCAAGGGCGGTCCGGACGCGAACCTGTACGACTACATCGCCGCGTCGTTCGCTCCGGGCGCGCAGGCCGATACTTTCCTGCACGCTCCGATCAACCCGAACAACGACAGGTTCTACGGGTTGAGCCACATCTCCTTCTGTGTCGCCGAGGCGGCGGCGGAGCTGGAGATCACCAAGACGGCCGTCGACGACACCATCACCGTCGGTGAGCGCGGAGCCTTCGACATCACCGTCACCAGCCTGGGCCCAGCGACGGCGCAGAACGTGACGATCGACGACGAGTTGCCCAACACGGTGCTCGACTGGGAGATCGTCAGCGAGGACATCGCAGGAGCGTGCTCGATCACAGGAGGCAACACGCTCGACTGCGATGTCGGCAATCTGGCGCCGAGCAACACGTTCACCGTGCGGGTGCAGACCACCGCACCGATCGCTCTCGGCTCCGAGTTCTGCGGCGACACGCTCGACAACACCGCGTTCGCCGATGCCGACAACGCCGATGAGGTGTCGGACGACGCGTCGATCGACGTGATCTGTGGCGCCATCGAGGTGAACAAGTTCGCCAAGGTTCCGGGCAGCACGGACACCCAGCCGGTTGCGGGAGCGGGCTTCACCCTGTTCCACGGCGATCCGCCTGCGGCCGTTGATCCGCCCGGTGAGGTGACTACCGGAGCCGACGGCATTGCCTGCTTCGACGGGCTGCCGGTCAACACCGAGTTCACACTCACCGAGACCACGGTGCCGTCCGGCTATGCCGCGGTTGGCGACCAGTTGGTCACATCGAGTGCGGAGAATGCAGACTGCGAAGGAACGGGGATGCCGACCTCCGTCAGCGTCGAGAACCTGGCCTTGACCGACATCTCGATCGACGTGACCGCTCAGATTCCGGGGGCCACCGAGTCCACGATCGTGTGCGCGGAGGGGGAGAACGAAGTCGGCAACAGCGGCGAATTCGCTGACCCTGCCTCGCTCGACGTCACGGACCTCGAGCCGGGAACCTACACCTGCACCATCGTCATCGACCCGTAACGCTTACAAAGGAGGCCCACTTGAGGGCCCGGGCTGCGCCCGGGCCCTCACTCATGGGCGGCAGCGCAAGCAGTTCTCGCTGTACGGCGGGCCTCGGATAGTGGTGCACACCACCTGCACGGCCGCTTCCGGGTCGGTACGCCAACCGACGTGGACGGCTACGGCCGGCGGCCGGGACGGGTGCGGAACCAACGGCCAACCAGGTCACCATCGACGAGCAGCGGTCTCGGCCCGCCGGCTCGTTGGGCGGCCACTCGCCTGTGGCCAGCAGCATCCGATGCATCACAACCGTGGGCAGCTGCGACACCTGTCGACGACAACACCGCGTCGGCCGGACGCTTCAGGCTGCGGGTCGCCGGCCGCAGCGCGTCCGGACTCCCCTCGCGGCAGGAATGACAATGCTTTCGTTCACCAAGTCTCGAGGTCTACACCGTGGTCGGTGAGCGGAGTAACGTGCCAAGGACGGAGTATCGCTGGACGAGTCGTGGAGGAAAGCCATGTGCGCTCCCATTGCCACCGACCATCACCACAGTCACTCGACCGAGTCTTCCGGATCTCTCACCCGCCGAAACCTGCTCCGGTCGTCGGCCGCGATCGCCGGCGGGGCCGCGCTGGTCGGCGCCGGTTCGGCCGCACCAGCGGCCGCCATGCGTGGCCGACGGTTGCGCGACGCCGTCGACCTCACGCACCGGTTGGTCCGCGACTTCCCCTCGTTCTTCGGTCCTCAGGTGGTGTTCGACGAGGTCGTCAACGACTTCGATACGTCCGGCTTCTTCTCCAAGCGGTGGACGCTCGAAGAGCACATCGGCACCCACCTCGACTCCCCTGGCCACTTCGACCAAGGCAACCGGCTGGTGGACGAGCTCGATCCGGACGACCTCGTGGCGCCGATCGTGGTGATCGACATCTCAGAGAAGGCGAAGGACGACCCCAACGCGACCGTGACACCGTCGGACCTCGTCGCCTTCGAGCGCCGCTACGGGCGCATTCCACACCGCGCGCTGGTGTGCATGAACTCCGGCTGGGCTGAAAAGGTGGACAACGGCGACGCCTTCCGTGGCGGCGTCGGCTTCCCCGACCTCAACTTTCCCGGCTTCTCCGCGGACGCCACCGACTGGCTCGTCGCCAACCGGGATCCGGTGGGCATCGGCGTCGACACGATGAGCCTCGACCCGGGCAACTCCGCCGACTTCGCCGTCCACAACACCTTCCTCGCCACCGACCGGTACGGCATCGAGAGCCTCGCCAATCTCGACCGCATCCCGCCTCGGGGAGCTCGGGCCGTCGTCGGCCCCGTGCCGTGGGAGGACGGCTCCGGCGCACCCTGCCGGGTCCTCGCCACCGGCTAGATCGTCCGCAAGAAGTAAGGATCAATTGCGATCTTGGTGGCGTTTGCCCAGGACGAATCGGACACCACCTCGGGTTGTTCCTTGCTTTTCACGGATGATCTTCGAGCATCAGGGTCAACGGCGCGGACGCCGGACGAGTTCGCCGCCGCAGTTCGGGCAGTGATCCATCGCCGCCGCGCATGCCGGGCAGAACGTGCACTCGTAGCTACAGATGAACGCCTCGCCGCTCGCCGCCAGCGGGGCATCGCAGCGCTCGCACTCTGTGCGCATCTCAAGCGCCATGGGCGCTTCCTATCCCGAGGCCCGTGGATAAGGATGAAATCATGCGTCCGACGCTATACGAGTTCGCCGGTGGCGACGCTGCCCTGCTCAATCTCGCGAGCGCACACCATGCCCGGTGCCTCGCCGATCCGGAACTCAATCATCCGTTCTCGCATCCCGACCAGAATCCGCAGCATGTCGAACGGCTGGCAGCCTACTGGGCCGAGGTGCTCGGCGGGCCGACGCGCTACTCGGAGTCATGCGCCGATCAGTCGTTCGTGCTGCGGCTGCACTCAGGCAACGGCGACATGACCGACCTCGGCCGCCGCTTCGTGGAATGCTTCGTCGCGGCAATGGACGACGCCGGACTACCCGATGATCAAGAGTTCCGCGACGCGATGCGCGCGTACATGGAGTGGGCGGTCAGTGAGATCCTCTCGTACGGCCTCGCGGACCCCGACCAGGTGCAGGACGGGCATCCGATGCCGCGCTGGTCGTGGGAAGGGCTCCAGGCCGCGGGCTGACCGGGTTCAGTCCTTACGGCCGGTTAACGCGAGCTGGACGCCGAGCCCCATCATGACGACGCCGCCGGCACCGCCGATCGCCTCGAGCCGGCGCGGCGAACGGGCGAACCAGTCACGTGCCGTGCCCGCAATCATCGCCCAGATGCTGTCGCACACGAGGGCGGCGCTGATCGCCACCAGCCCGAGCACGAGCAGTTGACTCGTGATGTGGCCGTTGGCCGGCGTGACGAACTGGGGAAGGATGGCGGCGAAGAACACGATGCTCTTCGGATTGGTCACGCCGACGACGAACCCGTCGATAAGGACCTTGCGCGGACGGACGACTCCAGTGAAATGCCCGTCCGGCACCGCCGACAGTCGGCGCCGATGCCGGAGCGCCTGGGCTCCGAGGTACACGAGATAGGCAGCCCCGGCGAACTTGAGCACGGTGAACGCCAGCACGGACCGCTCGACGATGGCGGCGACTCCGAAAGCGACGGCACCGACGTGGACGTAGACACCTGCGGCGTTGCCCACGACGGTCAGCAGTGCGGGACGCTTCCCCAGCGTCAGCGCACGACTGATCGTGAACAGGACGCTCGGTCCCGGGACGGCGACGAAGATCACGGCGACGACGGCGAACGCCAGTAATCGATCAGCGCTAGGCACGTGGGTAGCGTATGCGAGTGCGGGCGATTCTCCGAAGCGCTTTTCGGCGCCCTCGTCACGGCTAGGGCAGCTCCTCGCCGACCCAGCCGTCGATCGCCTCGCGGAAAATAGAATCGGAGACGGACTCGGTCCGCGAGAAAAGCCGTGGCGAACGTAGCCGGGAATCGACGACAATCCGCACGATGTTCGATGAGCCAGCGGACTTGACGTGTGATCGTATTCGCGTGGCACTCGCGGAACACTGGGGGCTCGCCGCCTGGGGCGTTCGGTATGCACCGCTCGGCTTCGGGAGCCATCACTGGATCGTCGAGCGATCGGACGGGGAGCCCGCGTGGTTCGTGACTGCCGACCGGCTCGCCGACGGGAATGCCTTCGAGACACTCAACGCAACCGCCGCGGCGAAGTTCGAACTGGCCGAGCAAGGACTCGAGTTCGTACTCGCCGGCCTCGCAGACCGCGCCGGCCGCCTCGTCGTCCCGCTGGACGGCAGCTGGGCGATGCAGGTGTATCCGTACGTCATCGGGCAGGCATCCGGATTCGGCCGGTGGGAGGACCCCGGCGAGCGGCATCAGATCGCCACGCTCCTTCGTCGATTGCACGATGCCATACCGCCACCGTCTCTACCACGGTGGGACTCAGCGATCCCGCAACGCGACGCCCTCACCGCTGCATTCGACGACCTCGGACGGCCGTGGTCGACCGGCCCGTACGCCGACGCGGTCCGCGGGTTGCTCGCCGAGCGCCGGGCAGCCGTCGAGCGTCGCCTCGCTCGGTACGACGCGCTGGTGAACTCCGTCGAGTCGACCTCCGCGCTCTGGGTCGTCTCCCATGGCGAGCCGCATGCGGGCAACGTCATCCGGACGGACGGAGCAATGCTATTGATCGACTGGGACACGGTGCGGCGAGCCCCGAAGGAACGCGATCTCGTCAACGCATTCGACGACGGAACGACCGACTTGCAGAACACCGATGCGATCGAGGCCTACCAGCACACGGCCGGCCGGGTGACGCTTCATGAGGAGAGCGTGCAGCTCTTCCGGCTCTGGTGGGGACTGGCCGAGATCTGTGCCTACGCAGCTCACTTCCGTGGCCCGCACCGCGACGGCGAGGATGACCGCCTGTCGTGGCGCGCCCTGCTGCACTACCTGCCGGCCGGCTAGTCCGTTGCCGCCGTACCGCGCTCGCCGATGAGCCACCGGATCCGGCCGGCCGCGAAGACGACATGAATCACGTTGAGTGCGGCGAGCACGATGGCGACGATCGGTGCGCCGCCGATCCAGAACATGACGCAGCCGCCGCCCAGCACGAGCACCTCGACTACGAGCCGCACCTGACCGTTCACCGGCACCGGGGCGCCCCCACCGCGGCTCGGATCGCCGGGAACGGCGAACGTCCCCCACGCAGCGACCGAGAGCACGAGCAGACCGAGGCCGAGCGGCCACGAGCCGAGCTGCCAGCCGCCCCATGCGAAACCGGTCCAGGCGGCGAGCTCCAGAACGAACCGTAGCGCCAGGTTCCACGGCGGCATCTGATCATCTTTTTCAGGCACGATCGAAGCGTACGTCGGCCCTACGGTGCGCTGATGTCCACCCCGGTGAGCCGTCCATCACGGAACGCCGCGAGCCGCTCGGCCTCGTGCTCGATCTCCCGCCGGCGCGCGGCCGCCACCGGAGCCCACAGCTCGCCGGCGACCTTCAGCTTGGCTCCCGATTGACGGGGCCGCCACCATCCGGCGATCTCTCCGTCGATCAGAACAGCTCCCGGACGGCCGAGTACGGGCCACAACTTCTTCGCCCGCGCCTTGTCGGGGACCAGCAGGCCTCGGTCCTTGGCCTGGAGGAACAGATCATAGGGCCCGATCAGCCGAGTCACCCGTGGTCGATCCGCGCTCAGCGCGGGCTCGTCCGACTCGAGAATCCAGCGACGCGCGCCGTCCACCGTTACCTCGGTGGCGTCGCTCGGCCAGTGCGCCTTGACCTCCTTCACCGGGGAGTCGAGATAGTCCGCGACGTGCTTGTGCGTCGCCGGGCCGAGAAGGCGAAGGTATCCGCGGATCACGTCGTGCCGGTCGCCCGGACGGCCCGTCGGATCGAAGACGGGTATCGGCTGCAGGACCGGAGGCGACGTCCCGGCTTGCAGCTCGAGGCCGGCACGCGTGGCGCCGAGACGGAACGGCAGCTCGTAAAGGTGCGTCGCCTGGCACGAGCGGCAGTAGCGCAAGTACGGCTCGTCCACGCGTTTGGTGATCTCGGTGGAGACCTCCCCCTTCACCATCGGCTTCGTGACGACCTTCCGCATCTGCGCAGCCACAGTGTCCAGCGCGTCGAGCACCGCGATGCCGGCGGCTTCGAGTGGCTTCGCGGCATCGAAGATCCGCTTGACCGCATCCGCCTCCGAGTAGGGCTGCACCGCCCCCGCTATTGATGGCAGGTCGGCACGCCGGTAGACGTGCGGAGCGCCGCGAATAGTCCACAGCATGACGACGTCGTCCGCTGCCAGGCTCGACACATCGACTCCGCGAATCGCGAGCGCCCACAGCGCGCCGTCGGGCCCGGTGTCCTGAACACCGGCGTCACATGCGGCCGCGTCGGCGAGCGGGACGGCGGACCGATCGAGCTGCTGGGCCCGGACCCGGAAGCCGAGCACCTGCTCCCGCGTCACCTCAACTGGCATACCGCCATCATAGGAACGCCCCGCTGACAGGTAGTCGAGATCATTTCGGTTGGTGGCGTGGTCAGGCAGTATTGACCGGTGCCCCCGATCCCTACCCTGCGCCGGCTAGGCCTGCCGGACGAACGTCGAACGGAGCAGCAACGCCATCGCCTCGGCGTAGCGCTCCTGGGACCAATCACGCTCGATCGTCAGCCCTTCGAGCAGGTCCCACGACATCAGCGCCCACATCATGTCCGCGGCGGCGTCGACCGTCCACGGTATGGCCAGCCGACCTTCATCCTCGAGCCAGGTCGCGAGCCGCCGGCAGCCCTTCCGCCATCGCTCCATGATGGCTTCGCGTAGCTCGGCGGCGTCCGCATCTGTGCGGCGGACCTCCTCCACCGCTCGCGCGATCGGAAGGATCCTCGGATGGGCACGAGCAAGGTGACGGGCCCATTCGTCGACCGCCGACACCGCGTCCGGGGCGGCCCACACCCGCTCCAGTGACTGGCCGAGCTCCTCGGCCTCACCCAAGTGCCGCAACAGCGCCGACAGCAGGTCGGCACGGCTTGTGAAGTGCAGATAGACCGCCCGCCGAGACACGCCGGCACGTTGCGCGACGGCCGCCATCGTCAACGTCTCGAAGCCCTCGGTCTCGATTACCTGCCGGGTCGCATTCAGGATGGCGCTACACGTCCGCCTGCTCCGGGCGTTCCGAGGTTCCCCGATGGTCTTGGCCATCCCACCGCCTCTCTCGAAAAATCTTCACTGTGTGTGCAGAAGCCCTTGCGCGATCGTGACACCGTGTGTAGTTTAGCAAATACACACGATGTGAAGTTACTAGTCGAGGAGGAAAAGGTTCCCATGTCGGCGCCGACTCAGAACAGGCGTACCACGAAGACACGCAGTCGCGCGGTCGCAGTCCTCGCGACACCTCTCATTGCCGCCGCGATCTGGCTGATCGCGGTGCAGTTGCTGGGCATCGACCTGGTCGTCGAGCGCTGGGACACCAGCGCGACCATGACGATCGGCCTTCCGAGTGTCATCGTCACCGCTCTCATCGCGGCAGTGGCCGGGTGGGCCACACTTGCCATTCTGGAACGGACGACCACACACGCAAGGATCGCGTGGACGATCGCAGCCACGGCGGTCCTCGTCCTTTCGCTGGGTACACCAGTGACTGCGGCGACGACGACATCTGCGGGCGTGGTGTTGATCATCCTTCACCTCGCGGTCGGCGGCACCCTGATCCCGACCTTGGCGAGGAGTGCGCGATGAGCATTTTCACCGAGGATGAGCTGAGTTACCTGCGAGGTGAGCGACGTCTGGGCAGGTTGGCGACCGTTGGTCCGGACGGCATGCCGCACGTGACGCCGGTGGGATGGTCGTACGACCCAGAGTCGGACGTCGTGGAGGTCGGAGGGCACGAGTTCGCTGCCACCAAGAAGTACCGTGACGTCCAGCGCACAGGCCGCGCCGCGCTCGTCGTCGACGATGTGCTGGCACCCTGGCAGCCCCGAGGCGTTGAGATCCGCGGCGACGCAGCGGCCGTGCCCGAGCCCGACCCGCACATCCGTATCAGGCCTACCAGGATCGTCGCGTGGGGCCTTTCCGAGGCCGGCGGCCGGAGTACCCGAACGGTGAGTTAGCGATCCCGGGGATTCGTGCTTGAGATCGGCGCAGAGCAGGAGACGGTCGGGTCACGATCAACTCGGCTACCTCCTGCTCCGCGTCGTTTGCTACCTGCCCTGGGCTGATGCCGGCCGTTGGCACCGCTTGCGAACTCGATCGCAAGACGCTCGGACGTCAGCACTTGCTTGAGCGTGAGCTGCCTACGCGGCGGTGCCCCGGATCACTTGAATGGTCTTCAGCTTGCCGCGGGCCGTCGCCGACTCGACGTCGGCAAGGCCGAGACCCTTCAAGTAGTCCATGACCTCGGCTGTCTGCGTTTCGGTGATTCCGTGCCCCGGCTTGTCCAGCAGCCGTTCGGCGATCACGAGCCGCCCGCCCGGCGCCAGCTTGGCGACCTGGGCGTCGAGCCCGGGTTCGCGGGACGGCCAGTGGTGCATCGAGGCGATCGACCAGATGACGGTGAACGTACCGTCGTCGAACGGGATCTCGGAGGCGCTGCCGACCCGGACGTCCGCGCCCGGCACACGCTTACGCACCATGTCGACGAACGTCGGGGAAGGATCGACCGCGGCCACTCGCTCGGCACCGATACGCTCGGCGGCGAGTTCCACCGCTGCACCCGGTCCGCAGCCGATCTCGAGAACCCGGTCGTCGGGCGTCAGCTCGAGCATGTCGATGACGATCCGGTTCGACTCCGGGTTACGGTGCAGGAGCCGGTATACCCGCGCGGCGATCGCTCCGAAGCTTCGCATGACAGGTCAGGCTACGCGATAGGCGGCCCGTATTAGGGCCATGACGCGTGATCATGAAAGCTGACTGGTCATATTTGCGTGAATCGCCTTCATGATCAAGAACATGATCACAGGTTGCGCAGTGCGTCGGCGAGCGCCGTCACGCACGTGTCGATCTGCTCGTCGGACGTCACGAGCGGGGGGCAGAACGTCAGCGTGTCCGGCCCGATCGGGCGGGCGATCACGCCGCGCTCCATCATCGCGTCGCGTACGGTGACGGCGTCGACCTCCGGGCGCATGCCGGCCGCCCACATCGCGCCGGCGCCGCGCACCTCGGCGATCAGTCCGTCGTCCGCCAGCCGGCGCAGCCCGGAAGACAGCCGCTCGCCGATCACCGGAGCGCGTTCGATCAGATTCTCCGCGCGCAGCAGCGCCAGCGTCGCCAGCCCGGCAGCACACGCCACCGGATGGCCGCTGTAGGTGTGGCCGTGCCGCAGCACGAACGACCCGTCCGTCTCCAGCGGCTCGCGCACCGCTGGACCCACGAGCGCGCCGCCGAGCGGAACATAGCCGGCCGTTACGCCCTTGGCGAACGTCACCAGATCGGGACGGACGCCGTAATACTCCGAGCCCCACCAGTGACCCAACCGGCCGAACCCGCAGATGACCTCGTCCACGATCAGAAAGGCGCCGTGCTCGTCGCAGATCTCCCGCAGCTCCGCCAAATAACCCTCCGGGGGCGGATACACACCGCCGGCGCCGACGACCGGTTCGGCGATCACCGCGGCCAGCTCGCCGGGACGCTCCTCGGCCACCTTGCGCACCGCAGCCGCGTCGTCGTACCCCACCTGCACGACGTCGGCGAGCATCGCGCCGAAGTGCGCCTGATTCGCCGGCAATCCGGTCGCAGCCAGCCCGCCGTACGTCACACCGTGATACGACGGCGTTCGGCTCACGACGAGTCGTCTCGACGGGCGCCCGGCGAGCGAGTGTGCCGAGCGCGCCAGCTTGATCGCGGTATCGACCGACTCCGACCCGGACCCGGTGAAGAACACCCGGAACCCCGCGCCGGGTGCGATCTCCGCGAGCTCGGACGCCAGCGCGTCGGCGGGCGGATTGGTGAAGATCTCGTAGGCGTGAAACGCGTCGAGGCTCGACAGCTGCTCAGCGACGGCGTCCGCGATCTCCCGCCTGCCGTGGCCGACGTTGCAGTACCAGAGACTCGCCATGGCATCGATGTATTCCCGGCCGGAATCGTCCCGGACCACGGCGCCGTCCCCTTCGACGATGTTCACGAACGAGTCGGCGGCGGGCCGGGCGAACGGATGCAGAAATGCTGGCACAGTCACGCGATCACCATACCGGCCGGAACAGTCGTAGGGTGGGCGCCATGAGAGCTGTCGTCGTCTCCGCCCACGGCGGATCCGAAGTCCTCGAACTCCGTGACGTCGACCCGCCCCAGGCCGGTTCTGGTGAAGTCGTCGTGGACGTGGCCGCGGCGGGCGTCAACTACATCGACACGTACCAGCGCACCGGGCGCTACCCCATCGAGACGCCGTTCACACTGGGCCTCGAGGGAGCAGGGACGGTCGTTGCCGTCGGGCAAGACGTGGCCGATGTCTCGGTCGGCGACCACGTGGCGTGGAAGGGTGCGCTCGGATCGTATGCCGAGCAGGTCGCGGTGCCGTCCGGCGAAGCCGTCCCGGTTCCGGACGGAGTGTCCGACGAGGTGGCCGCGGCGCTGATTCTGCAAGGCATAACGGCGCACTACCTCGCCACGTCCACCTATGCCGTCCAGCCCGGCGACTGGGTGGTCGTGCACGCCGCGGCCGGCGGTGTCGGGCACCTGCTCACCCAGATCGTCAAGCTTCGCGGCGGCCGCGTCCTCGCCACAACGTCCACCGATGACAAAGCCGAACTTGCCAAGCAGGCCGGGGCTGACGTCGTCACGTCCTACGACGACTTCGCCGGCAAGGCCCGTGAGCTGACCGACGGCGTCGGCGTTCCCTGCGTCTACGACGGCGTCGGCCAGGCGACGTTCGACGCCGACCTCGACGCGCTACGCCCGCGCGGGCTGCTCGCGATGTACGGCGCGGCCAGCGGGCCGGTGCCGCCGGTCGACGTCCAGACGCTCAATGCGAAGGGCTCGCTGTACCTGACCCGGCCAACGCTCGCCCACTACACGCGCGATCGCGCCGAGCTGACCGGCCGCACCGACGAGCTGTTCGAGTGGGTCAAACAAGGCCGGTTGGACGTGCGTATCGGCGGTCGTTATGCGCTGGAGGACGCCCGCCGGGCCCACGATGATCTGGAGGGCCGCCGCACGACCGGCAAACTCCTCCTCATCCCCTAAAGAATGACCATGTTTGGCCGGCAATTTCCAGCTTTACGTAGCATGCAGAGCAGGCATCGCTCGGACAGTCCACGTATCGGCCGCAGGCCGCCGGATACGGCGTAGGGTGTCGATCATGACGGCAGTGCTCACTCCTGGACACGACCTCGGTGCGGTCATGCCCGTACCGGAGTTCCGCACGCTGGCCGAGCAGGAGCCCGCTCTCACCGTCGAACAGCGCCATACGCTGGTCGAACAGGCGACGATTCTCGTGTCGGATCTCTACGCGCACCTGCCACTCAAACGAGCCATGCATGCGGTCGACCCCGTACAGCGCCTGCGGCTGCTCGCGCACCGGCTCGACGGCCTCACCGACCGCGAGTTCCACACCGATCTGCTCAGCATCATGACCGATCTGCGTGACCTGCACACGAACTACTTCCTGCCGCGACCCTACGCGGGACGGCTCGCGTTCATCGGCGTGCTGATCGAGCGCTTCGGCGACTCCGACAAGCCCCGCTATCTGGTCTCGAAGGTTTTCGACCATCTCGTCGCCGAACCGACCCTGGCGCCCGGCGCCGAGGTGACCCATTGGAACGGCGCACCGGTCGAGCTCGCGGTCTGGCGCAATGCCGAGCTCGAGGCCGGCAGCAACCTGGCCGCCCGCAAGGCTCGGGGTCTCGAGAGCCTCACCCTGCGCAGCCTCGGCGCGTCGTTGCCGCCGGACGAGGACTGGGTCGATCTTCGCTATCTGGTGGACGGCGAGCCGCAGGAAGCCCGGCTTCCGTGGCTGGTGTTCGAATCAGTCGAGGAGATCGTCAGTCCGGACGAACCGCCGTCCGGCATCCTCGCCGATCTCACCGCACCGCCAGGGCACCTGCTCGGTCTCGACGTACGCACCGAACTCGTCCGGCGCGTCAAGAAGGAACTGTTCGCCCCCGGTGCGGTAGCCGAAGCGCAACGCGTCGCGAGCAGCCCTACCGCGGTCCCGCCGCCGACCGAGCAGCAACTGGCCGCAGGCATCATTCCGACGAGCCGCCCCGACGAGTTGCTGGCACGGACCGTCGACACGGCGCACGGCAGCTTCGGCTACCTGCGCATCTTCACGTTCTTGATGCGCGACGGGGACATCAGCGCATTCGTCAGCGAGGTGGCGCGCCTGGTCGACGACGAGTTCCCGCCCGATGGGCTGATCATCGATGTGCGCGGCAACGGCGGCGGTTACGTCATCGCCTCCGAGTTCCTCCTCCAATTCCTCACGCCGCGTCGGGTGACCCCAGAGCCGGCACAGTTCATCACCACCCCCACCACGTTGCAGCTGTGCAATGCGATCCACGACATGCAACCGTGGGCACCGTCGATCGAACAGGCCATCGAGACCGCGGCGCAGTACTCGACCGGAATCCCGCTGTCACCGCCCGAGGTCGTCAACTCGGTCGGCCAGCTCTATCACGGCCCGGTGGTGCTGATCACCGACGCGCTGTGCTACTCGGCCTGCGACATGTTCGCGGCCGGCTTCGCCGATCACAATGCCGGCACGATCCTCGGCGTCGACTCGAACACCGGTGCCGGCGGGGCCAACGTCCTCAACCATGCCCGGCTGCTCCAGGACTGGACGGACGGGCCGCTCGAGCCGCTCCCCGAAGGCGCGCAGCTGCGCGTCTCGCTGCGTCGCACGCTTCGGGTCGGGGCATCGGCGGGGCAGCCGGTCGAAGATCTCGGCGTCAGGCCGGATGAGATCCACGCCATGACGCGCGACGACCTGATCGAGGGCAACCACGATCTGCTCGAACACGCCGGCGAGATCCTGTCCAGGGGGACGGTCCGAGTGTTCGATGTCGCGGTCAGCGGGACGGACGACTCCGGCTTCCAGATCGACGTCACCACTCGCGGGCTCGACACAATCGACATCTATGTCGGCGAACGGCCGCACGTGGCCGCCGTCCCCGCGCCGGACGGTACGAACACACTCACATTGCAGCTCGGCGACACCGCGTCCGGCCCGATCCGCCTCGAAGGCTTCGCAGCCGGCCGGCTGGTCGCCGCCCGCCAACTCCCTCCGCCAGAATGATCACGTGAAGCCGCTGCCACCAGGGCCAACCGCGGCCTGCCGGCCAGGCAGAGCGCGGACAGTCCGCCCACGGGTGATGCTCAAGCCAGCGGGAACGGCGGTTGCCACCACGGCGGCGCGTCGTCGACCTCAATGCGTTCGACCCACTTGACCCACCAGAAGCCGCGCCGTCGCGGAGCGACCAATCGCGCCGGGAATCCGTGCCGCCGGGCCAACGGAGCACCACCAACACCTGTCGCGAGAAGCAGTGAATCCACATCCTCGATCGGGAATCGGATCCAGTACCCGGTCACCGACTGCACGCGGAGGCTCCGTGCCGCGCCCACGTCATCCAACAACGCCGCGACCGGTACGCCCGTCCAATCCTGCTGCGCGAACCAGCCCGACGTGCAGTCCAGGGTCGCCCGCCTCGTGACCCGCGCGTTCGGCAGGTCCGCGAGCGTGAATGATCGGAGTGACGAAGCGTCGGTCACCTCTAGCCGCCACTGGTCACCCACGATGTGCGGAACCGTGTCGTTGAGCCAGATCGTGCTCGGCATCGACGTCGGATCGAACGAACCGATCTCGTGCGAGCCAGTGAACCGGCGTCGCGACCCGGGCCAGTCGGCCAGCCGCGTCGTCGCCTCCACCACGCCGTACAAGGCGGCGGCCGTGACCCCTAGCGCCCCCGTGCGCAGCAGCGTTCGCCGGGACAGGTCGACCGCCCGCGGCCGCGGCCGGCGCACCACGACGTGCCAGACCAGCAGCGGCAGCAGCGCCACCGACGCGGCGATGTGCACCCACATCGTGTGCTGGCCACCGATCGAACGCGCCAAACCAGTGCTGGACGCCAGCCCGGTACCGATCGAGATCGCGACCAGAACACCGAGAAGG
Organism: Jiangellaceae bacterium; assembly: GCA_036374835.1. Classification (GTDB taxonomy): domain Bacteria; phylum Actinomycetota; class Actinomycetes; order Jiangellales; family Jiangellaceae; genus DASUTB01. The sequence continues at coordinate 25,210 of DASUTB010000106.1, forward strand.
ACCGATATCCACCGACTCGTGCCGGTACGCCGAAGGCCACGGCGCACCACCACACTCTTCCACGGGGTGAGCAGCAGGACGGCCAGCCCGACGATACCGTGTCCGAGCACCACCCAGCGTCCCGCCGCCGAACCGGTCGCCAGCGCACCCAGACCGGTCAGGAGCGCGAGGATCAGGGCGGCGAGCAGGGTCAGGTTCGTCACGCGCCCGGACGGACGCCTTATTGCCTTTCGCACTTCCGAACGCATCGTCGCCTCATCCGGTCAACGCCGCGGCCGGGTCCGGAGTGCCGTTCCCGTCGAATCAGCTCGCCAGCTTGGTCAATCGCTCGGCGGCTTCGGCGAGAACGTCGTCCCGCTTGCAGAACGCGAACCGGACGAGCGTTCGTGCTGCGTCCGGCTCGTCACAGAACACCGCGACCGGCACCGCGGCCACCCCGACGAGTTCGGGCAACCGCCAGCACAGCTCGACAGCGTCGTCGAAGCCGAGCGGGGCGACGTCCGTCACCACGAAGTAGGTGCCTCGTGTCGGCAACACCTCGAAACCCGCGGCACGCAGCCCGTCGGAGAGCAGGTCGCGCTTGCCTTGCAGGTCGGCGGCCAGCCCGCCGAAGAACTCGTCCGGCAGGTCGAGAGCACGGGCGACGGCCGGCTGGAACGGTGCGCCGTTGACGAACGTCAGGAACTGCTTGACCGCCCGGACGGCCGCCACCAGCGGTGCAGCGGCGTGCAGCCAACCGATCTTCCATCCGGTGACCGAGAACGTCTTACCCGCCGACGAGATCGTGATCGTGCGCTCCGCCATACCCGGTAGCGTCGCGATCGGGACGTGCGGCACGCCGTCGAAGGTCTGGTGCTCGTACACCTCGTCGGTGACGACGATCGCATCGTGCCGCTGCGCCAGCTCGGCGATGACCTCGAGCTCGGCACGGCTGAACACCTTTCCGGTCGGGTTGTGCGGCGTGTTCAGCAGCACGAGGCGCGTGCGGTCAGTGAACGCGGCGCTCAGTTCTTCCGGATCATACGAGAAGTCCGGCGCCCGCAACACAACGGTCCGGCGACGTGCCCCGGCCAGCGCGATCGACGCCGCATACGAGTCGTAATACGGCTCGAAGGTCACGACCTCGTCGCCCCGTTCACACAACGCGAGAATGCTGGCCGCGATCGCCTCGGTCGCACCGGCTGTGACCAGCACGTCGGTGTCCGGGTCGGGTGTAAGACCGTAGAACCGCTCCTGGTGACGTGCGACCGCGGAGCGGAGTTCGGGCACCCCCGGCCCCGGCGGGTACTGGTTCGCGCCGTTGTGGATCGCCGCCGCGGCGTCGTCGAGCAGCGACGCCGGCCCGTCGGTGTCGGGGAAGCCCTGCCCCAGGTTGACCGAACCGGTCCGCAGGGCCAGCGCCGACATCTCGGCGAAGATCGTGGACGTAAAGGGTTGCATCCGTTCGACCAGGTACGACATGCGTCTCACACTACGTCGGCATTCGCCGGTCGACACAGACGAGCGTCTTGACGGGTCGACCCAGGGTCCGGCGACGAGCGCCACCGGGTCGCTCGATGCCTCGACCATGGGACGATCTGTGCGTGGACCAGCAGGAAACCAGGCTGGCCGGCGGCAACGTCGGCGGTGCGGTGCGGGTCGGTGACACGGTTCGCCGTCCCACCGGGCCGTGGACGCCCGCCGTCCATGCGTTGCTCCGTCACCTGCACGTCGCAGGGCTGGACGGCATTCCGCGAGTACTCGGCATGGACCAAGCCGGGCGCGAGATCCTCAGCTTCATCCCGGGCCGAAGCGTCGACCCCGACAACGAGATCGTCAGTGACGAGCTGCTCGTTGCGGGAGCGGGCTGGCTGCGCCGCTTCCATAGCGCCGTCCGGACGTACCGGCCGGCGGGGCCCGTCGCCTGGCGCGGCGCAGAGCGCGCCCTCGGCGAGGATGAGATCATCTGTCATCACGATCCCGGCGCGTACAACTGGATCATCTCCGGCGACCGGCTCGCCGGCGTGGTCGACTGGGATATGGCCGGTCCCGGCCGTCCGCTCGACGATCTTGCATTCATGGCGTGGAGCTCGGTGCCGCTGCACCGGCCCATCGCCGCGCATGACGTCGCTCGCCGGATCGCACTCATGGCCGGCACCTATGGCGACGTCGAACCGGTGGACATCCTGGAACACGCCGCCACCCGCATGCAGCGGGCAATGAACCGGATCGAAGCCGGTCAACGCGAGGGCGATCCCGGCATGCTCAACCTGGCCGCCATCGGCGAGCCGGCGCGGACCCGCAAGCGGATCGCCGAGTTCCGCGCCCGCCGGCCCGAAATCACCGCGGCCCTGCGCGAGCGCCTTAAAAGACGATGATCACCGGCACTTTTCACACCCACGATGCGAAAAGTGCCGGTGATCATAGGATCGAGACAAGCCGGGCTTGACGTGGTCGATCAGTGGCCGTGACCGTGGCCGTGACCGGTGCCTTCGCCCTCGTCCTCTTCCTCGGGCTTGTCTACGACGAGCACCTCAGTGGTCAGCAGCATGCTCGCGATCGACGCGGCGTTCTCGAGCGCCGAGCGGGTCACCTTGACCGGGTCGAGCACGCCGTCGGCCAGCAGGTCGCCGTACTCGCCGGTGGCTGCGTTGAAGCCCTCCGGTCCGGACAACTCAGCGACCTTCGACACGACGACGTAGCCGTTCGCGCCCGCATTGTCGGCGATCCAGCGGGTTGGCTCGGACAGCGCCTCACGCACGACCTTGACGCCGGTGCGCTCGTCGCCATCGAGACCCAGGTCGCCGTCCAGCGCGGAGCCGGCGTGGATCAGGGCCGTACCACCACCGGCGACGATGCCCTCCTCGATGGCCGCACGGGTCGCCGAGATGGCGTCCTCGATGCGGTGCTTGCGCTCCTTGAGCTCCACCTCGGTGGCGGCGCCGACCCGGATGACGCACACCCCGCCGGCCAGCTTGGCCAGCCGCTCCTGCAGCTTTTCGCGATCCCAGTCCGAGTCGGTGTTCTCGATCTCGCCCTTGATCTGAGCGATCCGGGCCTCGACGTCGGCATCGGCGCCGCGGCCGTCGACGATCGTGGTGTCGTCCTTGGTGACGACGATACGCCGCGCCTGGCCGAGCACCTCGAGCCCGACCTGGTCGAGCTTGAGGCCGACCTCGGGCGCCACGACCTGGGCGCCGGTCAGCACCGCGATGTCCTGCAGCATGGCCTTGCGGCGGTCGCCGAAGCCCGGTGCCTTGGCGGCCACACCGATGAACGTGCCGCGGATCTTGTTGACGACCAGCGCCGACAGCGCCTCGCCCTCGACATCCTCCGCGATCACGAACAGCGGCTTGCCGGCCTGCGCGACCTTCTCCATCAACGGGAGGAAGTCGGCCAGCGCCGAGATCTTGCCCTGGTGCAGCAGCACGTATGCGTCCTCGAGCACGGCCTCCATACGCTCGGCGTCGGTGACCATGTACGGGCTGAGGTAGCCCTTGTCGAACTGCATGCCCTCGGTGAACTCGAGCTCGGTGCCGAACGACTGGGATTCCTCGACGGTGATCACACCGTCCTTGCCGACCTTGTCGAACGCCTCGGCGATCAGTTCACCGATCGGGCGGTCCTGCGCGGAGATGGCAGCCACCGAAGCGATGTCGGACTTCTCGTCCACCGGGCGCGCCTGCTCGAGCAGGTTCCCCGTCACCGCCTCCACGGCCCGGTCGATGCCGCGCTTGACCGCCATCGGAGCAGCACCGGCGGCGACGGCCTTCAAGCCCTTGTGCACCATGGCCTGGGCCAGGACCGTCGCGGTGGTCGTGCCGTCACCGGCGACGTCGTTGGTCTTGGTCGCGACCTCTTTGGCGAGCTGTGCGCCGAGGTTCTCGTACGGGTCGTCGAGCTCGATCTCGCGAGCGATCGTCACACCGTCGTTCGTGATCGTCGGTGCGCCGAACTTCTTGTCGATCACGACGTTGCGGCCCTTCGGGCCGAGCGTTACTTTCACGGTGTTCGCGAGTTCGTCCACGCCGCGCTCCAGGCGGCGGCGGGCGCTCTCGTCGAACTCCAAGATCTTGGGCATGAGTATCTAGATCCCTTCGCAAATGACGCGCGCCCCGGGGATGACGCGGACTCGGCCGAGCCGTCCCCGGGGCGACGAGCTGTCACACTGTGCCAGCGGCTTACTTCTGGATGATGGCAAGGACGTCACGCGACGACAGGATGAGGAGCTCCTCATTGTCGTACTTGACCTCCGTGCCGCCGTACTTGGAGTACAGGACCTTGTCCCCGACCGACACGTCCACCGGGATGCGTTTGCCGGAGTCGTCGTACTTACCCTCACCGACAGCGAGGACCTCGCCCTCCTGCGGCTTCTCCTTGGCGGTGTCAGGGATCACGAGGCCGGAAGCGGTGGTCTGCTCCGCGTCGAGCGGCTTGACCACAATCCGGTCCTCGAGCGGCTTGATGGAAACCGACACTTGCTGACTCCCCTTTCACGGGATGTCACGGATTGACTTGGGTTGACGGGCCGCCGTGCTGTCGTCGCGGGTGCCAGCGATGGTGGCCGTTGGCACTCTCGTGGTGAAAGTGCCAATCCGAAAACTAGCGCGTATTTAGCACTCGGTCAAGGCGAGTGCCAATTGCGGCGGCAAAACGGGCCGCCGCGCCGGTGCCGTGCCTCAGGAAGAGCGATGGTTCGGCCAGTTCGAGTTCGAGCAGGACGGGACGGCCGTCCGGGCCGGGCAACACGTCCACCCTCGCATAGAGCGGTGGTTCGGTGGCGAGCGACCGCAGACTGGCCAGGACCTGTTCGGCCACCTCGAGTTCGGCCGCCGCCGGTGTGCGCGGACTTATCGCCTCGGGCCGAAAGAGTGCGCGGACGGCCACGTCCGGACCGTGCAGCAGTGCCTCTTTGCGAATCGCGTGGCTGAACCGTCCTCCGGCGAAGAGCATCGCCGTCTCACCCGCGGATTCGACCGCGTCGAGGTACGGCTGCACCATAACCGTCTCTCCTCGGTCCAGCAGCCTTCGGACATGTTTGTCGGCAAGCTCGCGGTCGGGGCCGGCGAGATCGAACCTGCCCGCGTCGCGCGATCCGGCACCCACCGCCGGCTTGATGATGACCACGCCGCTCGCGGGTAGCTCCGCGTCGTCGCCGGACCCGAGCCAGGCGGTCTGCACCACCGGCACACCGTCGTCCCCGAGGTCGCGCAGGTAGCGCTTGTCGGTGTTCCACGCGATGGTCGATGCCGAATTGGCCAGGCGGGGGACGGTCGCGGCCCACGTCAGGAACTCGTCCCGGCGGTCGACGTAGTCCCACGTGGACCGCACGACGGCGAGGTCGTAGCCGTTCCAGTCCACCGCCGGGTCGTCCCACACCGCCGGCTCGGCCTCGATACCGAGCGCCGCCAGCTCGGGAATGAGCAGCCGGTCGTCCTCGTCCAGGTCCCCGAATTCCCGGCATGTCACCAATGCAACTCGTCTCGACACATCACCAACCGTAACGTACGGTCCTGACAACCACCGATGTGCGGTTCGGCAGGGCTTGCTCTCGTGATCGCGACAGGTGAGGCTTACGCCGTGGACGTCGAGACGCTGAAAGCGCTGCGCACGCCGTACGGACAGGGGCTGCTTGCCACGACGGTCGAGGCGCACGGGCAGGACGACGTCCTTGCCGTCAGCCGGCGGTTGCGGCGCGACTACCCCCCGGATCTCGTCGCCGCGGCACTCACGCAGGCCGACTTGAGGCGGCGCGCCCGGGAGAAGTTCGATCCCGTCGACGCAGAACGCATGTACTTCACCGTCGACGGGCTCGAACAGGCGACCCGGTCCAGCGTCGCCCGCCACCGGGCGCACCGGTTCGCCACGCTGGGCGGGCCCGTTCTCGACCTGTGCTGCGGGATCGGCGGCGACCTCATCGCGCTGGCGCGGGCCGGGCTGAACGTCACCGGCGTGGACGACAACCCGCTCACCGCCGCCGTCGCAGCTGCGAACGCCGACGTGCTCGGCCTCGACGCATCCGTGCACTGCGCCGACGCGACCGCGGCCGACCGGACCCCGTTCGCCGCGGTCATGTGCGACCCGGCACGCCGTACCGCCCTTGGACGCGTCTTCCACCCCGATGCGTACAAACCGCCGTGGTCGTTCATCGAGGAGCTCCTGACCGGCGCCGCGTGCGTGAAGGTCGCACCCGGGATCCCGCACTCACGCATCCCGGCCGGCGTGGAGGCCGAATGGGTGTCCGACGGCGGCGAGGTCAAGGAGGCTGCACTTTGGTCCGGCGACTTGACGGGGACGGCCGTCCGCCGGGCGACGCTGCTGCCGTCCGGGCACACCGTCACCGATACCGATGCCCCGCCCGATCCGCCCGTCGGGCTGCCAGGACGATGGCTCGTCGAACCGGATGGCGCCGTGATCCGGGCCGGCCTCGTCTCCGCCGTCGCCGCCGAGATCTCCGGCCGCCTGCTCGACCCGAAGATCGCCTACGTGGCGTGCGATCAGGAGCCGTCGACTCCACTGGGCCGCCTGTACGAGATCGTCGATCGACTGGCGTACGACCGCAAGCGGCTGCGCCGGTACGTCCGCGACAACCACATCGGCACCCTGACGATCAAGAAGCGAGGTGTGGACGTCGACCCGGCCAAGCTGCGCCGCGAGCTCAAACCGGCCGGGCACGCCGAGGCCACGTTGATCATCACACGCGTGTCCGACCGAGCCACCGTGCTCGTCGCAAGGGCAGTCCCCGCAGTTGGACGATGAGCACGCCGGTCGCGGCCAGCACCAGACCGGTGATCTTGCGCGGGCCCAGCGACTCGTCGAGGAACAGCCAGGCGAGCACCGCGATCTGGATCAACATCGTGTTGTTGACCACACTCGACTCCAGAGCCGACAGCGTGCGCTGGGTGTGATTCCACAGCGTGAACGCAACCGCCGTGTTCACCACGGCGAGCCAGGTCACGATCAGCCAACCTGCGGAGCTCAGCGCCGGCATGCCTTGCGTGGTCACACCGGTGACGAGCAGTGCGATCGATCCGATGCCCATGCTCGCCACCGTCACCACGACCGGGCTCAGCCGGTGGCCGCGATTGACCTTACGGCCGACGATCGCCGCCAACGCATTCGACACGAGCCCCACGACCGCGATCACCAGGCCGAGAGCCTGTCCTCCCGGGATCGGATACAAGAACATCACCGCGCCGGCCAGGAACATCGCCACACCGAACCACTGGGCGGCCACGGTGCGCTCGCCGAGCGCCACGACGCCGATCAGCGCGACCGCCACGGGTGAGAAGCTCAGCACCAGGCTCACGGTCTGCGCAGGCAGGTAGACCAGCGCCAGGAACTGTGCGCCCTGCGTGACGGAGTACAACACCAGACCGAGAACCGCGAGCTCTCGCCAGTCCGATATGGACAATCGCCGCAGCGCGGCTCGGTTTGCCGAGCGCAGCGCAAGCGGTAGAAGGCACAGGAATGCAAGGACATACCGGAGACCGGCGAACGTCAGCGCGGGAATCTCGTCCAGTCCGATCTTGATCAGAACCCAGGACGTCGACCACAAGAACGTGACGATGAAAGCTTGCAGGACGGCGGCGGTGCGCGGCGGCACGGAACATCACCTCTCGGAGTACGCGGGCACGGTCAACCGTGCCGACGTCTCCCCTCGAGGCTTTTATCCGATGAGGTGCGAGCTGGCGTGGCCAGCCTTCTGTGGCGCTCGGTCGCTGCCCGCGGATGCTGATTCCGCGGCGGAACCCTAGCCACCCTTCGGTCGGCTTTCGAACCCAAGCCTAACCATGCCCGCCGGCATGATCGCTGGGCTCTGGCAGCTCGGTGTCCAACTTCAAGTAATGTTTCAGTATGCCGAAACTCGCCGACCATCTGACGATCGGACAGATCTCGGAGCGCAGCGGCGTTCCGCCGAGCGCATTGCGCTTCTACGAGGAACGTGGGCTTATCTTCGCCGAGCGCACGAGCGGCAACCAGCGACGGTATCCGCGCGTGATGCTTCGCCGGATCGCGTTCATTCGCGCCGCGCAGCGGGTCGGGCTGAGCCTGGACCAGATCAGCGAGGCGCTGGCAACGCTGCCCCGCGATCGCGCACCGAACAAAGCCGACTGGGCACGGCTGTCGAAGGAGTGGCGGACCGAGCTCGACGCCCGGATCGACGCGTTGCAGCGCCTGCGCGATCGCCTGACCGGGTGTATCGGCTGCGGCTGCCTCTCCCTGACGGCGTGCGCGTTGAACAACACAGGCGACTACCAGGCCCGGTACGGACCCGGCGCACGAGCGCTCCGGCCCGCCGCCGAGGGCGGTTACTAACAAGATCAACCGCAAAAGGTAAGGAACGCTAGACTGGCGCCCGAATCGTCCTGGGCAAACGTCGCCCGACTTCCCTATTGTCCTTGCTTCTTACGGACGATCTTGCATGGGGCTCTACGCTTGGTCGGCGATGAAACGACTCCGATGGCTCGTCGCCGCCTCGCTCGCCGCACTGGCATTGGCGGCATGCGCGCGGGCGGGTGAGGACGACGTCCCGACGAGCGTCGAATCCGATCCACCTGAGCCGAGCACCGAGGCACCGTCCACGCCCGCATGCACCGACCCTCCCTGCTATGCGGAGCCACAGCGCACCGGCGTCCTCGACGCGGCGGTGGTCGAACAGCCGAGCGGACTGGCCGCCAGCCTCCGCACGCCGGGCACCTTCTACGCCGTGAGCGACGTCGCCGGGACGGCCGCCGTCGTCGCGATACGTGAGGACGGCTCCCGGGTCGAGACGATCACGATCGACGGCATGTCCGCGGAGAACGCCGAGGCACTCGCTGTCGGGCCGTGCGGGCCGTCGTCCCAGGACACGTGCCTGTTCGTCGGCGACCTCGGGGACCACATCGGCCGCCCGGACGTCGTGATCTACCGGGTCCCCGAGCCCGACCTCGACGACCTGCCCGCGGCGGTTCCGGCCGATGCGCTTCGCTATACCTACCCTGACGGGCCGACCGACGCCGAGGCGCTGATCGTGGATTCCGAGGGACGGCCCGTGATCATCAGCAAGGCGGCCGCGCGCGACGCGGCGATCGGCACCGAAGCGACGGTCGTGTATCGCGGCGGGACGGACGGTGGCCGGGTTGAGCGTATCGGCGAGCTTGCGCTGCCCGAGCCGGAGAACCCTGTGTTCGCGTTGATCGTCGGCAACGTCGTCACCGGCGCGGACACGCTGCGCGACGGTCGGGTGCTCATCCGCACCTATGACGAGATCATCGAGTACCGGGCCGGCGACGCCAGCGCAGATGTTGCGACGTTCCCCGACTGGGACGTCCGGAGAGTTCCGACACCGTCCCAAGTCCAATCCGAAGCCATCGCATACCGTGCCGACGGCTGCGGCTATTTGTCAGTGGCCGAGCGCTCCGGCGACATCCAAGCCACGACCTGTTGAAGCAAGTTCACCGATGCGTGGATTGTCCGGACGTTGCTGCCTCTGTAGACGGGGCTAGGCACTGAATTACGTGCCAAACATGGTCATTCAGGGGCAGCCCGGACGGTCGGTGTCCGGTACCTCAACGGGAAGTTCGCCACCTCCGCTCGCGTGGCCCAGCAGTACGTCGACCAAGGCGCGGAACGCGGCCGGTGTCCGCCCGTACAACGCGATCTTCGCCGTGGCGGCCGAACTCTCCCCAAGCGCGTACGGAGTATCGAGCGATACGACGACATCACCCGAACTCGGCGCCGGAGGCAGCGCGCCGAGCAGCCGCACGACATCGCCCGAGCCGACCTCCAGCCCCGCATCTCGCGCCGCCGCGGCCAGCCTCTCCCGATCCAGCGCCGTGCCGCCGTCGATTACGATGCCATCGCCGACAAGCGGGCCCTCGCAAGGCCCGGAGACGACGGTGAGCCCGGCGAGCGACGCGTCATACGACACACGTTCATGTGACCCGACCGCATCGGCACCGGGCGCCTCCCCCATCGAAGCCTGAAACAGCATCAGCGCCACCACCTGCGTCGCCGCTTCGGCCAGCCGCGCCGGGTCCAGGCGGCCGTCCTCGACCGCGTCGACGATCTCGGCATGTGCCGCGTCCACGTCGGCCGGCATGAGAAGCAGATCCACGCCCGCGTTCAGTGCCCGGACGGCCGCCTCCCCTGATCCGTAGCGCGCCGCCACCGCCGCCATCTCCTGCGCATCGGTCAGGACGACTCCCTCGAATCCGACGTCGTCCCGCAGCAGATCGACAACAGGACCGGACAGCGACGACGGAACACCCGGATCGATCGCGGTCACGTCGATGTGCGCCAGCATCACGGCCGGCACACCACCGTCGACTGCAGCGCGGAACGGCACGAAGTCGCGCCCGCGCAGTTCGGCCAGCGATGCGTCCTGCACCGGAAGTTCCTCGTGGCTGTCGGCCGGAACCGAGCCGTGGCCCGGAAAATGTTTGGCCACCGCCATGATTCCGGCGTCCGCATAGCCGCGCAGGGCGCCGTTCACGATCTCGGCCACGAGTTCCGGGTCCGAACCGGGTGACCTGCTGGCGATGGTCGGATCGTCCGGGCCGGTCGTGACGTCGGCCACCGGCGCGAACACCATCGTGAAGCCGAGCGCACGCAGTTCGGTGCCGCTCGCCCGTGCCACTTTCGCCGCCAGATCCGGATCGCGCGCAGCACCCAGCGTCATGAGGTTCGGGAACTCGGTGGCGGGCGCGCCGATGCGAGCCACCCGGCCGCCCTCCTGGTCGACGCCGATCACCAGGGGATGACCACGGTCGTCCGAGGCCGCCAGATCCGAGTTCATCGTCCTGACCTGGTCCACCGACGACACGTTGTCACCCATGACGATCACGCCTCCGAGGTGCAGCCGTTCGACCAGCTCGACCGGCGCCGTCGTCCCGGTGTATCTGGCGACGATGACCTGCCCGGCTTGTTCCTCGATCGACATCCCCGCGACAACATCCGCCGCTTCGGCGTATTGCTCGTCGTTGGGTCCCCAAGCCCGCCGCTCCGGCGTCGGTGTCGGCGTGGGGGTCGGCGCCGGTGTCGGTGCAGCGCTCGGCGTCGAATTCGGCGCGTCCGGACGCTCCTGCGGCCCCGGTGACGGTTCGCCGACCGGCCCGTCCGCACTACCGCACGATGCCAGAACGAGCAGCGCGGCGATAACGAGGACGGCACGCTTCACCGCGCCAGTGTGACTCAGCGACACCTCCGACGTCCACGTCGCGGCTCGCTACCGCGCCGGAACCGAGACCTCGGTGACCGGCATCGACGAGTCCGCCGGCAGGTCCAACGAGCTGGGTGCACGTCCCCTCGCCACCAGTTCGGCGCCCAGCGCAGCGACCATCGCACCATTGTCGGTGCACAAGCCCGGGCGCGGGACGCGCACCGTGATCCCAGCGTCCGCGCATCGTTGCTCAGCCAGTGCACGAAGCCTCGAGTTCGCCGCCACGCCGCCCCCGATCAGCAGCGTGTCGACGCCACGTTCGCGGCACGCGAGCACCGCCTTGGCGGTCAACACGTCGGCCACGGCCTCCTGGAACGATGCCGCAATGTCCGCGACCGGCACCGGCTCGCCGTCCCGCTCGCGTGCTTCGACCCAGCGCGCCACCGCGGTCTTGAGCCCGGAGAACGAGAAATCGAAACGGTGCCGCTGCATGTCGCGGGGCCCGGTGAGCCCGCGCGGGAACTCGACGTAGGCGCGATTGCCGTCGCGCGCCGTCTTGTCGATGTGCGGCCCTCCCGGGAACGGCAGGCCGAGGACTCGAGCGACCTTGTCGAAGGCCTCGCCCGCGGCGTCGTCGATGCTCGCGCCGAGCGGCGTCACCGTCTCGGTCAGGTCCTCGACGAGCAGCAGGGACGAGTGGCCTCCCGAGACGAGCAGCGCGACCGCCGGCTGGGGCAGCGGGCCGTGTTCGAGCTGATCCACGGCGACATGCGCGGCCAGGTGGTTGACGCCATAGAGCGGCTTTCCGAGGCCGATCGCGAGGGCTTTGGCCGCGGCGACGCCGACCATCAGCGCACCTGCGAGCCCAGGCCCGCTCGTGACGGCGACCGCGTCGACGTCGTCCAGCCGGACACCGGCATCACCGCACGCCCGCTCGATCGTCGGCACCATCGCTTCGAGATGAGCGCGGCTGGCCACTTCGGGGACGACACCGCCGTAGCGCGCATGCTCCTCTACCGAACTTGCGATCGCGTTGACCAGCAACGTCGTGCCACGGACCAGGCCGACACCGGTCTCGTCGCATGACGTCTCGATGCCGAGAATCAACGGGGAATGCGTGGACACATCCACCAACTTAGACGATCGTTCACACCGATTGACGCGCCTGTCGATCCGGCGATGCGCGGCTTACCCGCCACGTTAAGGGCGGGACTGCCACGTTTACGTGATCATTCTGCGGCGGAGGACGAGGCCGTCGTACCGGCCATTGCCGTAGTAGCCGCGGCGTCGCGCGATCTGCTCGAAGCCGTGCTTGCGGTAGAGCTCGAGCGCCGGTTCGTTGTCGGCACGTACCTCGAGCAGGACGTCCGCCACCCGGCGACGGAGCGCCTCGACGATCAGTGCGCTGAGCAGCGAACGCCCCAGACCCTGACGCTGGAAGCGCGGTAGGACCGCGAGCGTCTGGATGTCGACCGTGTCGACGCCGGCCATGAGCCCGGCATAGCCGGCGATCTCCCCCGAATCAGTCTCGGCGACGACGTACCAGCGCGTCTCCGGCACGCCCTCCAATTCGGCGTGGAACTGAGCCGCGGTCCACGGCGGGTCGGCCGCGAACAGCTCCTTCTCGGCCGGCAGGATCGCGTCGACGTCGGCCGGCGCCATGGGCCGGAGCCGAAAGCTCATCGCCGCCGCTGCCCCCCGGCGGCGAGCACCGACTTGCGCGGACCGGGCGAGGTTGCATCCGGCCGGCGCAGATAGAGCGGGTCGGGCGCTACCGTGTCCACATCGCCGGACAGCACGAGACCGGCGAGGACAGCGGCGCTCGGATAGTCCGGTGGAATCGCGTTCGGGAACTGGCTGGTGTACAGCGACGCACCTGCACCGGCGGCGGGTCGGTCGGTGGCCAACGCGTCCGGCTTGTCGACGACCGGCCCGGCGGTACGCTTCCCGCCGGTGTACTCGGCCCAGTACACCTCCTTGCGCCGCGCGTCCGTGACGACGACGTACTCGCCCTGGACCGCAGCTTCGGCCGCGATGATGTCCAGGCTGCACACGCCGTTGACCGGAATTTCCAGCACCGCGCCGAGCGTCCGGGCGGTCATCAGGCCGATCCGGAGGCCGGTGAACGCGCCGGGTCCGACGCCAACGGCGATCGAGGTGAGCTCGCTGCGGCCCACGCCGGCTTCCTCGAGTACACCGACGATCGACGGCGCGACCAGCTCGGTATGGCGCCGTGCGTCCACGGTGGTTCGTTCGGCGAGGACGGTCTTCCCGTCGTGGACGGCGACCGTCACCGCAGGACTGGAAGTGTCAAGGGCGAGTAACACGGAATCAGCCTAGCCGCAGGTCCCGGGTCGGGCAGGTGGCAGTTGACCGTGGCTAAACGGCGTTGACGTGGTCACTTCGAGCGTGGACGTGGACGATGTCGACCGTGCGGGCGTCGCCGTCCTCGGCATCGTTCCCGGCTGCGCGGTCGATCCGTACCTCGATGCGGTCGGCCGCGAGGCCCTCGACCAGCCCTTCGCCCCACTCAACCACGGTCACTGACTCGTCAAGTGTGGCCTCGAGGTCGAGCGTCTCGAGATCGTCCCAGTCCGAAAGGCGGTACGCGTCCACGTGCACGAGCGGCGGCCCGCCCACGAGGGACGGATGGACGCGAGCCATCACGAACGTCGGCGACGTGATCGGCCCGCGCACGCCCAGGCCCTCAGCCAAGCCCTGCACCAGCGTCGTCTTTCCGGCCCCGAGCGGACCGCTGAGCACCACCAGGTCTCCGGCGCGCACTTCCGTGGCGAGCCGCCGGCCGATGTCGCGCATGCCGTCCGGATCGGCGGCGGTCCAGCGTTCGGACGTCACGTCGCCGTGACCTCTGTGCCCCGTGTACCGGGCTGGCGGGGGATCGTGACCGTCGGCGCGGGTGCGCCGTCGGTAGCCGGGCCCGCGCCGGCTCGGCGCCACCAGCGGCGCTTCCGGCGACTTGGAGGAGAGCCCCGCACGCCGGCCGCGAGTTCGGCGATGCCGCTGGTGACGACGTCGTGCCGCTCCAGCAGCACCATGTGGCCCGCCTGGGCAACCTCGATGTACCTAGCATCGGGCAGCGCCTCGGCCATGGCCCGGCAGTGTTCGATCGGTGTGACGCGGTCGCCGGTAGCGCCGATGATCAGAGCGTGCCGGCCGGCGACGGTCTCGAGCCCCCGGGCTTGATCGTTGTCGGCGAAGAGCGGAAGGAACTCGGCGACCACGTCGATCGGCGTCGCCGCGTTCATCGCCGCAGTGAACTCGACAAGTGACGGAGACCCGCCCGAGTCGAACGAATACCGCTTGGTGATCACATAGCTCAGATCCGTGCCCGCCCGGCGCCCGTGCTCGACGAGGTCGGGCCGGCGGGCCAGGGTCTTGAGAACGCCGGGCGCTACTCGATTGGCAAGCCGGCTCGCGGCCGCCGGAACGCCGGGCGTTGGAAGCGGCACTGCCTTGGCGCTCGAAGCGATCAGTGCAACGCCGGCGATTCGCTCATTGAACAGTTCCGGGTGTTCGTCCGCCAGCGCAAGTATCGTCATGGCGCCCATGGAATGTCCGGCGAGAACCACCGGCCCTTCCGGCGCCACCGTCGCGATGACCTGGGCCAGATCCTCGGCGAGCCGGCTGAACGTCACGATTTCTCCGCGCGCGCGGGACGAACGTCCGTGCGACCTGTGATCCCAGAAGGCGAGCCGAGCCGAACCGCGCAGATCTCGCCGCTGGAAGTGCCAGCTATCCATGTTGAGTGCGTATCCATGCGAAAAGACGATGGTGACCGGCTTCTCCCGCGGCCGCCCGGCCGTCTCCGGTTCGTCCACCTCTGCATGGATCTCGACACCGTCGTCGGTCACCACCGGCACGGGTGTGCCCCGCAACGAGCCGAGCTGTTCGTCCGCGTACGGATCGTCACCACGCAGCGAACGCCCCACCACATAACGCTCGGCGGCAAACCCGACCGCGGCACCGGCCGCCGCAACGCCGAGCGTCATGCCAACGCCGCCGGCCGCTCTGCCGAGCGCTACGAGTCGACTCACGGGTGACCTCCTCCCGCCGCCGTTGGCGAGCCTCTTATCTGGCCGCGGACCCGACCTCGTCCGCACCGAGGTACGTGCGAGGTAGCCGCGGTGCAAGTCGGCTGACTATCTCATAAGAAATAGTTCCACATGCAACCGCCCAGTCCTCTGCCGTCGGTTCTCCGGCGGTCTCGTCGCCGAAGAGTACGACCTCGTCGCCGGCGGCGGCCGCGTCGCCCCCGATGTCCAGAACGAACTGATCCATGCAGACCCGCCCTGCGATCCGGTGCACGCGATCACCCACGAGCACCGGCGCACCCGGAGCGCCGGCTCCGCCCGAGGCGTGCCGCGGCACTCCGTCGGCATAGCCCAGCGGCACGAGGGCCAGGTTGGTCTCCCGGTCGGTGACGTAGATGTGGCCGTACGACACGCCCTGACCGGCCGGAACGCGCTTGACGAGCGCCAGGTTCGCCCGCGCCGACATCGCGGGCCGGAGCCCCACATCGGCCGGCTTCGCCTGGTCCGGAATCGGCGAGAGCCCGTAGACGGCCAGCCCTGGTCGGACAAGATCGAAGTGCGCGTCGGGACGGACGAGCGTCGCCGCCGAGTTGGCGAGATGCCGCACCTCGGGACGGACGCCCTGCGCCTCGGCGAGCCGGACCGCCTGGGTGAACACCTCGAGCTGGTGGTCGATCGACGAGTGGCCGGGAGCGTCCGCGATCGCGAAGTGCGACCATAACCCGACAATCTCCACCAATCCATCAGATTCCGCTTTGAGCGCCGCATCAACCAGTTGCTCCCACGCTGCGACCGGCGCCCCCGAACGTCCTAGCCCGGAATCGACCTTGAGGTGAACCCGCGCGGGACGGTCGACCCGGCGCGCCGCCGCTGCGATCTCGGCCACGGTCCAGGGCGCCGCTGCGGACAGGTCGATATCTGCGCGGACGGCTTCGTCGAACCGCTCACCAGGTGCGTACAACCAGGACAGGATCCGGCTGGAGATTCCTGCGTGACGCAACATCAGTCCCTCGGCCAGTACGGCCGTACCCAGCCATGTCGCACCACCGGCCGTGGCCGCACGGGCCGTGGGAAGCAGCCCGTGGCCGTACCCGTCGGCCTTGACGACGGCCATGACCTCAGCAGGTGTCGCCCTGGTACGTAGTTCGCGGACATTGTCTCGGATCGCCGTCAAATCGACGTGAACCCGAGCATGCGGAACCGCTGTCGTGCTCATACGGACAGATTCTGTCAGGTCAGCGCGCGAGTGCCGAACGCCAGTTCGTCACCTGATCGTCACTGCGTCGGCGCGGGCGCAGCCTCGTCGCCCACTGAACCGCGCACGCTGCGCCTGCTGCCGGACCTCACCAGGGTGACCGCCAGCGTCGCGGCCAGCACCAGGATCCCGACCGCCCACCAGAGCGCTGTCGTGAACCCGTGCACCATGCCCTCGAGCTGGAGCGCCTGCTGCGGGACATCACCCGCGTTCGACGCGACGAAGGCCGTCGTGGCAGTCGCCGCGATCGTGTTCAGCAGGGCGATGCCGATAGCGCCGCCGACCTGCTGCGACGTGTTCATCATCGCCGACGCGATACCCGTATCCCGAGCGTCCACTTCGGATACGGCCACACTCACCGCCGGCATGAACGTCGAACCCATCCCGATGCCGAGCAGCACGAGCGCCGGCAGGATTTGCAGGTACGGGCTGTCCACCTCCAGCTGGGTCAGGATCAGCATGCCGGATGCCGCTACGAGCAAACCCGGGCCCATCAGGGCGCGAGCCGGGACTCGCGTCACCAGGCGGGCACCGATCTGGGTCGAGCCGATCAGCATGCCGGCAACCATCGGCAAGAACGCCACGCCGGTACGGATCGGCGAGTAGTCCTTGACGACTTGCATGTAGTACGTCAGGAACAAGAACAGCCCGAACATCGCGATGACGCCAAGACCGACGGCCAGGTACGCGCCGGCCCGGTTCCGGTTCAGCACCACGCGCAACGGCAGCAGCGGCGCCGAGACCCGGCGCTCGGTGAACACGAACGACGCCAACAGTACGACCGCCGACGCGAACATGCCGAGCGTCCAATCGTCGGTCCAGCCGTGCGACTCGGCCCGGGAGAACCCGTAGACCAGTGCGACAAGACCAGACGTGCCCAGCACCGCACCCGGTAGATCGAGCGGTGAGCGGTTGCGACCACCGTGGTCCCGGATCTCGGCCATGGCGCCGAACACCGCAAGCGCGGCGATCGGGATGTTGACGTAGAACACCCACCGCCAGTCGACGTATTCGGTGAGCAGACCACCGAGCGTCAGACCTACCGCGGCGCCACCGCCGGCGATCGCACCGAACACACCGAACGCCTTGGCGCGTTCCTTCGGATCCATGAACGTCACGGCGAGCAGTGAAAGGGCCGCGGGCGCGAGCATCGCTCCGAACACACCCTGAAGCGCACGGGCAGCGAACAACATCGCCTCGCTACCGGCCGCTCCACCGAGCGCCGACGCGCCGGCGAAGCCGACCAGGCCGGTCAGGAACGTGCGCTTGCGTCCCCATGTGTCGGCGATGCGGCCGCCGAGCAGCAGCAGCCCGCCGAAGGCGAGCGAATAGGCCGTGACGACCCACTGCCGGTTCCCGTCGGAGAGCCCCAGGTCCGCCTGCACGGACGGTAGGGCGATGTTAACGATCGTCGCATCGAGCACAACCATCAGCTGCGCGATCGCGATGAACAACAGGGCTCGCCAGCGCCGGGGATCCAGCTGGCCGTCGCGTGCGCTCGGTTCGGGCAATTCGGTCTGCGCCACGCTGAACCCCCATGGCCTCTCGAAACGGGTGGACGGGTCAGCCCGCCTCGATGCGGGAGTCCTGTGTCGTAAACCCTTGGACAATAACCCGCCATTCCCACCTGAACCGTGACGTTCACCACCCGCGAAACCGACCCGGCAGCGCGCCCACCATTTTCAAGCCTAGAGTGACCAAGATCGACGGACGACACCCAATAGATGAAGTAGGACTGTGTCTACGCAGGTAGGAATGATCACAGAACATCTATTGGGTGTCATACGTCGATCTTGAATCCGCAATGCCTTCGGGACGGACATTCCGGCATCGACCGCCGCACCGGCGGCGGCCCTTTCTAGCCGAACGTCCGATCCGCGTCCAGTGCGCGCAGGACGTCGGTCGCGCTCGGATTCATCCGCGCCCGTGCAGCCGCGTGGCCCGCGCGTCCATGGACGTAAGCCGCCACGCTGCCCGCATCGAACGGATCTAGGCCGCCGGCGAGCAGCGCGCCGGCAAGGCCGGCGAGAACGTCGCCCGAACCGGCGGTCGCCAGTGCCGGAGTGCCGGTCGGGTTGGCACGGACCCGTCCGTCCGGGGCCGCAACGAGCGTCGTCGAACCCTTGAGCAACACAACGGCGTTCCACTTCCTCGCCGCCGCAACGGCATGGTGCAGCCGCCGCGCTTCGACGTCCGCTCGGTCCGTGCCGAGCAACCGGGCCAGCTCGCCGGCATGAGGTGTCAGCAGCGCAGGCGTATCGAATCGCCGCGGCAGGAAGCGCAACCCATCGGCGTCGACGAGCACGGGCACGCCGTCCGCTATCAGCTTCGCCAGGTCTCTGCCGTTCTTCTTGTCCGGGCCGAGTCCGGGCCCCGCTACCCACGCCTGGACGCGACCGGATGCCGTCACCGCCTCGGGCCAGCGCGACCGCACCGCTTCACCGGCCGAACCGATGTATCGCACCATTCCGGCGCCGCCGCGGATGGCACCGCCGACGCAGAGGACCGCCGCGCCGGAGAACTCTTCCGAGCCGGCCAGCACACCGACGACACCGCGCCGGTACTTGTCCGTGTCGCGCCCGGGGTGCGGAATCAATGAGCTCACATCCACATTCTCAAGCACGGTCATCGTGGGCTCGGGCAGGAACGGCCCGAGCCCGATATCAACGTCGATGATGCGGCCGGCCGCCGCGGCGGCCGGATCGATGACCAGACCGATCTTGCGGGCACCGAACGTGACGGTCACGTCAGCGCGGATATGCGCACCGGGTGTTTCACCGGTGTCCGGATCGATCCCGCTGGGCAGGTCAACCGCCACCACGGTCGCGAGGCTCTCCGCTGCATCGGCGGCAAGCTCGGCGTAGTTCGACCGCAAGCCGCCCTGTCCTCCGATGCCGAGCAGACCGTCCACGACGAAATCAGCCGACCGGAGCACACCCGAAGCATCATCGGTCACCACGCCACCGGCGCGCAGCAGCGCCGCCAGACCACCTGCATGCGTTCGGTCCGGGCGGGCCAGGACGGCGAGCACCTGCGCTCCCCGGCGCGCCACGCGGGCGCCGGCGAACAACGCATCGCCGCCGTTGTCGCCGCCGCCGGTCAGCACCACGACTCGGGCGCCGTACCCGGCCCCCATCCGCGAGAGTGCGGCGGCAAGCCCGGTCGCGGCGCGCTGCATGAGAGCCCCGTCCGGCAGCCGCGCCATGAGCGCCGCTTCGGCGGCACGAATGTCTGCGACGGAGTGGACCCGGATCACGCGTCGCGCTCCAGGATCACAACGGCCGACGCCACGCCGGCGTCATGCGACAACGACAGGTGGATCCGATCGGCACGCAGCTCATCGCATCGTTTACGGACCGTCCCGGCGACGTCGAGACTCGGCTCGCCGGTCTCGGCGGTGACGACCTCCGCGTCATGCCACGCCAGACCGGCCGGCGCGCCGAGCGCCTTCGCCAGCGCCTCCTTCGCGGCGAAGCGGGCGGCCAGCGACGCGACCGGTCGGTCGCGCTCGGCCGGCGTGAACAGCCGTTCCGCGAGCGCGGGTGTGCGTTCGAGGGTGACGGCGAACCGCGAGATGTCCACCACATCGATGCCGACGCCTACGATCACGCCTCCTAGCGTGGCACATGCCGCGGTCTACCTCGCCGTCGTGCTTAACCGCCGCAGGGACGACGGCGCTACTCGACGGTGACGCTCTTGGCCAGATTACGCGGCTGGTCGACGTCGAAGCCGCGCGAACTGGCCATCTCGCAGGCGAAGACCTGCAGCGGCACGACCGCCACGAGCGGCTGCATCAGCGTCGGGCACACCGGCACCCGAATGATGTGCGACGCGTACGGGACGACCGCCTCGTCACCGTCCTCGGCGATGACGATCGTCCGCGCACCACGTGCCCGCACCTCCTGGATGTTCGACACGATCTTGTCGTGCAGCACCGAGCGGCCACGCGGGGACGGGACGACGACGAACACCGGCACGCCCTCTTCGATCAGCGCGATCGGCCCGTGTTTGAGCTCGCCGGCGGCGAAGCCCTCCGCGTGCATGTAGGCGATCTCCTTGAGCTTCAGAGCGCCCTCCAGAGCCACCGGGTAGCCGACATGCCGGCCCAGGAACAGCACCGAAGTCGCCGAGGCCATCGAACGTGCCAGCTCGCGCACCGGTTCCATCTCGTCGAGCACGCGCTCGACCGCGTCCGGCATGCCCGCGAGATCGTTCAGCACCGAGACGACCTCGTCGCCCCACTTCGTCCCGCGGACCTGGCCCAGATACAGCGCCACGAGGTAGCACGCCACGATCTGCGTCAGGAACGCCTTGGTGGACGCCACGGCCACCTCGATGCCGGCACGGGTGTACAGCACCGCGTCCGACTCACGCGGGATCGTGGCGCCGTTCGTATTGCAGATGGCCAGCACCCGCGCACGCTGCTCCCGGGCGTGCCGCAGCGCCATCAGCGTGTCCATCGTCTCGCCGGACTGCGAGATGACGACGACCAGCGTGCGCTGGGTCACGATCGGATCGCGATAGCGGAACTCGCTGGCCAGCTCCACCTCACAGGGAATGCGCGTCCAGTGCTCGATGGCGTACTTGGCCACCAGTCCCGCGTAGTAGGACGTGCCGGCTGCGATCACGATGATCTTGTCGACCTCACGGAGATCATCGTCCGACAACCGCATCTCGTCCAGCTTGACCTCGCCGGCCTCGTTCACCCGGCCGAGCAAGGTGTCGGCGACCGCTTTGGGCTGCTCGGCGATCTCCTTGAGCATGAAGTAGTCGTAGCCGTCCTTTTCGGCAGCGGCCGCGTCCCAGTCGATGTGGAACCGCTTCTCCGGCACCGGAACGCCGTCGAAGTCGGTCAGCGTCGCACCGTCGATGCCGATCTCGACGACCTGGCCGTCCGAGACCTCCAGGGCGTCCCGTGTGTGTGCGATGAACGCCGAGACGTCCGAGGCGACGAACGTCTCACCCTCACCGAGCCCGACGACCAGCGGCGAGTTCAGCCGTGCCGCCACCACCCGGTCGGGGGTGCCGGCGTGGACGGCGACCAGCGTGAACGCGCCGCTCAGGCGGCGGCAGACCGCACGCATCGCATCGGCGAGATCGGTACCGGTACTCACCTCGGCGGCAAGCAGGTGGGCCACGACCTCGGTGTCGGTGTCGGAGGCGAACGTGACGCCGGCTTCCTCGAGCTCGGCGCGCAGGGTCGCGAAGTTCTCGATGATCCCGTTGTGGATCACGGCGACCTGGCCGGACTCGTCCAGATGAGGGTGCGCGTTGCGGTCGTTCGGCGCGCCGTGCGTCGCCCAGCGAGTGTGCCCGAGGCCCGTCGTGGCGACCGGGAGCGGCTGCTCGCTCAGCGCCTTGTCGAGGTTGGCCAGCTTGCCGGCACGTTTGGTAGAGGACAGCGCGCTGTCGGCGACGACGGCCACCCCGGCCGAGTCGTAACCTCGGTATTCGAGACGCCGAAGTCCGTCCATGATGACGTCGAGAGCAGCCCG
The DNA here is from genome assembly GCA_036374835.1 of Jiangellaceae bacterium. Taxonomy (GTDB): domain Bacteria; phylum Actinomycetota; class Actinomycetes; order Jiangellales; family Jiangellaceae; genus DASUTB01. The sequence goes on from DASUTB010000106.1 coordinate 47,134, forward strand.
CTCACCGACATAACCCACGATTCCGCACACCCTTGGCAGCGTACTACCCGGCTGCGGTGCTCTGGGGGCCCACCTGAAAAGTGGGTGGTGCCCGCGCAAGCCGTCCGGCCGGACCCTGGCAGGATGGCCGCATGAGCGCTGGCCGCGACCATTCCCCCGCTGCGACGCCCCGCCCGAACGCACCGTTGCGCCGCCCCGGCAGCGACGAGTCGCCCTTCATGGAGATGGATCGAAAGGCGTGGTCGGCGCTGCGCCACCAGACGCCCCTGCCGCTGAGCGCCGAGGAACTCGAGCAGTTGCGCGGGCTCGGTGACGCGGTGGACCTTGACGAGGTACGGGACGTTTACCTGCCGCTGTCCAGGCTGCTCAACCTGCATGTCGCGGCGACGTCCGATCTGCACCGGACAACCCAGACGTTTCTCGGCACGATGCCGGAGCGCACGCCGTATGTGATCGGCATCGCCGGATCGGTCGCCGCGGGCAAGTCGACGATTGCCCGCCTCCTCCGGCTGCTGCTGGCCCGCTGGCCGGAGCACCCCAAGGTCGCGCTCGTGACCACCGACGGCTTCCTCCTGCCCAACGCCGAACTCGAACGCCGCGGCCTGATGGAGCGTAAGGGCTTCCCCGACTCGTACGACCGGCGTGCGCTGCTCAAGTTCGTGGCCACCGTCAAGTCCGGCGCGCCACGCATCAGCGCGCCGGTCTACTCGCACCTGACCTACGACATCGTCCCCGGCGAGCGCGTCGAGCTCAAGCGACCGGACATCGTGCTCATCGAAGGGCTCAACGTGCTCCAGCCGGCCCGCGCTCGACCCAACGGCACGTCCGGCCTGGCGATCAGCGACTTCTTCGATTTCTCGATCTATGTGGACGCCGCGGAGACGGACGTCCGCACGTGGTACGTCGACCGGTTCCTGCGGCTGCGCAAGACGGCGTTCTCCGATCCGGACTCCTACTTCCATCGCTACGCCGCGCTGGATCACGACGAAGCCGTCGAGCGCGCCGAGCACATCTGGGACACGATCAACGGGCCCAATCTGGTCCAGAACATCCTGCCGACGCGGAGTCGTGCGACGGTCGTTCTGCACAAGGGCCCGGACCACTCCGTCCGCCGGGTCCGGATGCGCAAGCTCTAGTAGCCCGGAACCCCATGATCACCGGCACTTTTCACACACGCCGTGTGAAAAGTGCCGGTGATCATGGGGTCTGGAGGCGCAGGGCGTCGGCCACAGTACGGGCGAGAACTTCGGCGACGGCGCCGGCCTGAGCCTCGGTTGCCGCTTCGACCATGACCCGCACCAGAGGTTCCGTCCCGGACGGTCGCAGCAGGACGCGACCGGTCTCGCCGAGCTCGGCCTCAGCCGCGCGCACGGCCGTAGTGACCGTGTCGTCTGAGCCGACACGTGTCTTGTCGACGTCCGGCACGTTGATGAGGACCTGCGGCAGCCGAGTCATGACGGCGGCCAGCTCGGCAAGCGGACGTCGCGCCTCGGCGACCCGGCCGAGCAGATGGACGGCGGTCAGAACACCGTCGCCGGTGGTGCCGTGGTCAGCGAGGATGACATGGCCCGACTGCTCGCCGCCGAGGTTGTAGCCACCCGCGCGCATCGCTTCGAGTACATAGCGGTCGCCGACAGCGGTGTCGAGGACGGTGAGTCCGGCCGCGGCAAGCGCCAGCCGGAAGCCCTCGTTGGACATCTGCGTCGCCACCACCGTGCCGTTGGCCAGCGTGCCGTCGGCGGACATGGCCAGGCCAAGGATCGCCAGGATCTGGTCGCCGTCGACGAGTTCGCCGTTCGCGTCCACCGCCAGGCACCGGTCGGCGTCACCATCGTGGGCGATACCGGCGTCCGCTCCGTGCTGCCGCACGAGCTCGGGCAGCTTATCGAGATGCGTCGAGCCACACCGGTCGTTGATGTTGATGCCGTCGGGTTCGTCGAACACCGCGACGACGTCGGCGCCGAGCTGCCGCAGCGCTTCGGGAGCCACCGACGAAGCCGCACCGTTCGCACAGTCGACAACGACACGCAGGCCGTCGAGCCGGTGCGGTGCCGATGCCACGATGTGTGCGATGTAGCGCTGTGCACCGTCCGGCGCGTCCCGGACCCGGCCGACGTCACCACCGGTCGGACGCTTCCACTCTTCCCGCAGCCGTGCCTCGATCGAGTCCTCGATCGCGTCATCCAGCTTGTGGCCACCCTTGGCGAAGAACTTGATGCCGTTGTCCGGCATCGGGTTGTGGCTGGCCGAGATCATGACGCCGAGCCCGGCGTCGTAGTCGGCGGTCAGGAACGCGACGGCCGGCGTGGGCAGCACGCCGACGCGAAGCACGTCCACTCCGGCGCTTGCGATTCCCGCGACGACGGCCGCCTCGAGGAACTCACCCGACGCGCGCGGGTCGCGCCCGACAATCGCCACCTGGCGTCGTCCGGCGAACGCGCCGGCCTCGCCGAGCACGTGTGCCGCTGCGACCGACAGGTCGAGCGCGAGTTCGGCGGTGAGGTCCCGGTTGGCCAGACCCCGGACACCGTCGGTACCGAACAAACGTGTCACGGACTACTCCTTTACACCGATCTCCCCACGATCCTCCTGCTTCCCGGCCGCCGCGACAAGGGCAGCGACGCACGATGGGCTGGCAAGGGGGCGTGGCCGGTCGTCAGCGAGCGGGGAACGCGCGAGGGTGCCGCCGGTCCGCTGCGCGCACGCCAACGTGGCCCTGTGCGGCCCGAGCGCCGATCAGCGCTTGCTGTACTGCGGTGCCTTGCGGGCCTTCTTCAGGCCTGCCTTCTTGCGCTCGATGACCCGGGCGTCCCGCGTCAGGAAGCCGGCCTTCTTCAGCAGCGGCCGGTTGTTCTCGACATCGGCCCAGTTCAGCGCCCGCGCCACGGCGAGCCGCACCGCGCCGGCCTGGCCGCTGGCACCACCGCCGTGCACGTTGGCCACGATGTCGTAGCGCCCGTCCACCTGGAGTTCGACCAGCGGAGAATTCACCACCTGCTGGTGGACCTTGTTCGGGAAGTAGTCGTCGAGGCTTCGGCCGTTGACCGTCCACGTGCCCGTGCCCGGCGTGATGCGCACCCGTGCGATGGCCCGCTTGCGGCGGCCGGTGGCAGCCGCCGGCTCGATCGCGGAGGAGCGCTGCGGCGCGGTCTCGGACGTGAAGGATTCGATGTCTTCGGCAGAGGCCTCGTCGGCCGGCGTCTGCGTGGTGGTCTCGGTCATGTCCTCACTCACGGTGCTGGTCGTCACTGCGCGACCTGGGTGATCTCGAACGGCACCGGCTTCTGAGCCTGGTGCGGATGCTCCGGGCCGGTGTAGACCTTGAGCTTGGAGAGCATGTGCCGGCCGAGCGAGTTGCGCGGCAGCATGCCCTTGACGGCCTTCTCGACGGCCCGCTGCGGGTTACGCGCCATCAACTGCTCGTACGTCAGCGACTTGAGGCCGCCCGGGTAGCCCGAGTGCCGGTAGGCGCGCTTCTGCGCGAGCTTGTTGCCGGTCAACGCCACCTTGTCGGCGTTGACGATGATGACGAAGTCGCCGGTGTCGACATGCGGTGCGTAGGTGGGCTTGTGCTTACCACGTAGCAGGGTGGCGGCTTGGCTGGCCAGGCGGCCGAGCACGACATCGGACGCGTCGATGACATGCCACTGACGCTGAACGTCACCGGGCTTCGGGCTATACGTACGCACGGTCGTAGGCCTTCGTTTCGTCGGAATTGTTGGTCATGAGTCGTTCTGCGCCTATGCGGCGTGCACGCGAGCGCGCACCACCGGCGCATGCGCAGCGACGTTCAAAGATACCTGGTCCGTACACGGATGGTCAAAACCAGCGCAGCTCAGCTGGGAACGCATTCGTCACGCGCCCGCCGCCATCGCGTGGTGTGTGTTACTGGATACCGCGGCGTCGCAGAATCTCCTCGATCTCAGCCATGTCCTCGTCCATGCCGGCCACGGCTGAATCCTGTTTCTTGCCCTCGACGGCCTTCGGCTTTGCCGGTTCCCCGGACGACGTCTCACCGTCACCCTTGTCGCGCCGGCCCAGGAGCCGACGGCGTCCCTCGAGGCGCTGCCCGGCGACGAACATCGCCGCGCCGAGCCCCATCGCGACCACGCCGAGCCACTTGAGGGGATTGAGCACGATACCGGCGAGGAATCCGACGATGCCGATCGCCGCTGCGCCGATCAGGAGGAGGCCGCCGGCCATCATCTGCAACGATCCGGCCCAGCCCTTGGAGCCGGCCTGACGGAGCGCAAGGACGATCATCCCGCCGCCGCCGACCGCCACGGCAATCGCGATCAGATCGGTCAACATACTCCCAGGCTACGTCTTTCACCCCCGAGATGACATCAGGGTTCGTCCCGATCCTGCCCGTTGGTGTGAACGGCGGTCATCTGTGCGGGTCAAAATAATCCGTGCGGGTCAAAGTAACGCTGCCCGGCCGGATGTCGGGCCAGAACGTTATTTTGACCCGCACGGATTATTTTGACCCGCACGGATGGTCGCCACAAGCGTGCCGCCTAGTCGGAGGAAATGGGCATCGCTCGCAAATTGCGCGCTCGGCTCGCTCGCTCGGCGAGCTGATCGTCCGGCGGGTAGCCCACCTCTTCGAGCGTCAATCCGTGGGCTGGAGCCACGGTCACCGCAGAGTCACGGACTCCGGCGGCCAACACTGTCGCCGGCCAGTCGATGGGACGGCGCCCGTCCCCGACTGCGAGCAACGCACCGACCATCGCGCGAACCTGCTTGTGGCAGAACGCGTCGGCTTCGACCGTCGCGATGAGCAGCCCCGCGGTATCCCGCTCCCAATGCAGGGTTCGCAACGCTCGAATCGTCGTCGCGCCCTCTCTGGCCCGGCAGAAGGCGGCGAAGTCGTGCTCACCGAGCAACCCGGTCGACGCCACGTTCATGGCGGGCACGTCCAGGGTCCGGTTGTGCGCGAGCACGAACCGGCGCAGCAACGGGTCCGCGCCGCCGGGCCGGTCCGAAACCCGGTAAGCGTAGCGGCGGCTCACCGCGGAGAAGCGTGCGTCGAACCCGGGTGGAGCGATCTCGGCTTCGCGCACGCGGAGGTCGGGCGGCAGCACGCCGGCCAGTCGGTGGACGAGGGCGGCTCCGGGTTCGCGATCTGCGCGTCCCGGAGCCTGCTCCCACGCGGTCGACGGCACGTCCACGTGACACACCTGGCTACGGGCATGGACTCCGGCGTCAGTGCGTCCGGCGACGGTTAGTGAGGGCGGCTCGACCCGCAACACCGTACCCAGCGCTGCTTCGAGCACACCCTGGACGGTCCGCTGCCCTGGTTGCGCTGCCCAACCGTGGAAGTCGGTGCCCTCGTAGCCCAGCCGGAGGCGAACTCGGACAGTTGCCGGCGCGGGCACGTCAGAAGGATCAGGTGACGAACTGACCGAGGAAGCCGCCTCTTGCTCACCTGATCGTTTGGCCATAGCAGACCGCCCTCCGCTACCGGTGGCGGCAGCGGAGGGCGGCATTGATATATCCGAAAGTGAAATCAGGCGTTCTCGCCCTTGTCCGCCTCGTCGGCGCCCTCGGCCTGTTCGGTGTCGGCGTCGGCCGCGGCAGCTTCGGCGGCGTCCACCTCGACGACCTCGCTCTTGGCCTCGGCCCTTGCGGCGTCAGAGGCAGCGCGACGGGTCGCACCCTCGGCCTCGGCGACGACCTGCTCGGCCAGGGGCTCCACGAGCTCGATCACGGCCATCGGCGCATTGTCACCCTTGCGCGGACCGACCTTGACGATCCGGGTGTAGCCGCCGTTGCGGTTCGAATACCGCGGGCCGATCTCGGTGAACAGCTCGTGCACGATGTCCTTGTCACCGATCGTCTTCTGCACCTGCCGGCGCGCGTGCAGATCGCCGCGCTTGGCCTTGGTGATCAGACGCTCGGCCACCGGACGGAGCCGGCGCGCCTTAGCCTCGGTCGTCGTGATGCGGCCGTGCTCGAACAGCGCCGTGGCCAGGTTGGCCAGGATCGAGCGCTGGTGCGACGGCGAGCCGCCAAGGCGGGGGCCCTTGGTCGGAGTGGGCATATCTGGATTCTCCTGTCGGGTTTAGTACTGCTCGTCCTCGGCAAACGACTGGTCGTCGTCCGCGTAGGAATCCACGGCAGTAGTGGGGTCGAAGCCCGGAGCGCCGTCCTTCAGCGTCAGGCCCATGCTCGCGAGCTTCGCCTTGACCTCGTCGATCGACTTCTGGCCGAAGTTCCGGATGTCCAGCAGGTCCGCCTCGCTGCGCGCGATCAGCTCACCCACCGAGTGGATGCCCTCCCGCTTGAGGCAGTTGAACGACCGCACGGTCAGCTGCAGATCCTCGATCGGCAGCGCCAGGTCGGCGGCGAGCTGGGCGTCCACCGGCGATGGGCCGATCTCGATGCCCTCGGCCTCGACGTTCAGCTCCCGCGCCAGGCCGAACAGTTCGACCAGTGTCGTCCCCGCCGACGCCATGGCGTCCCGCGGGCTCGTCGACGGCTTGGTCTCGACGTCGACGATGAGCTTGTCGAAGTCGGTCCGCCCCTCCACCCGGGTCGCCTCGACTTTGTACGTGACCTTGACCACAGGCGAGTACAGCGAGTCGACCGGGATCCGGCCGATCTCGGAGTCCTCCTGCTTGTTCTGCACCGCCGAGACGTAGCCGCGGCCGCGCTCGACCGTCAGCTCCATCTCCAGCTTGCCCTTACCGTTGAGCGTGGCGATGTGCAGGTCCGGGTTGTGGACCTCGACACCGGCCGGCGGCGCGATGTCGGCGGCTGTGACGGCACCCGGCCCCTGCTTGCGCAGGTACATGGTGACCGGTTCGTCGTGCTCCGAGGAGACGACCAGTTCCTTCAGATTCAAGATGACGTCGGTGACGTCTTCCTTCACACCGGGGATGGTACTGAACTCGTGCAGCACGCCGTCGATCCGGATCGACGTGATCGCCGCGCCCGGAATGGACGAAAGCAGCGTTCGGCGCATCGAGTTGCCGAGCGTGTAGCCGAAGCCGGGCTCGAGCGGATCGATGGTGAACCGGGACCGCGTGTCGTTGACCCGGTCCTCGGTGAGCACTGGGCGCTGAGTGATTAACACAGTGGATTCCTTTCCGCGACGCCCGCTATATGACTGTCGCGACCTGCGGGGGGCTTCGCCCCCGCACACCCCCCTACCGTGGTTAGGCCCACGACGGAGGATGTCCCTGTTGGATTGTTCGGGACGGCGCCCTGCGCCCTCACGGACGGAGGTCGCTGTCCCCGGCTATTCAGTTGTGGTGGTACGGCACCCGGTTCGCCAAAGCGCGCTGGGCGCCGTCCCCCTCTCTTCAGTTCTCGCCCCCAGCGCAACCACGGCCGGGGGTATGCGGGGAAAGCGCGCTGGGCGCCGTCCCCTCTCTTCAGTTCTCGCCCCCAGCGCAACCATGGCCGGGGGTATGCGGGGAAAGCGCACTGAGCGCCGTCCCCCTCTCTTCAGTTCTCGCCCCCAGCCCAACCATGGCCGGGGGTATGCGGGGGCGGAGCCCCCGCAGGTGGATTTACTTGGAGTAGAGCTCGACGATGAGCTGTTCCTGGACCGGCGTGTCGATCTGCTGCCGGCTCGGGAGCTGGTGCACGAGGATCCGCAGATCGCCGGGAATGACCTCGAGCCACGCCGGAACCGGCCGCTCGCCGTGGGTCTCCTTGGCGATCAGGAACGGCGTCATGGTCTTGGACTTGTCCCGCACCTCGATGATGTCGTGCTCGGACACCCGGTACGACGGGATGTCGACCTTGCGGCCGTTGATCAGGAAGTGGCCGTGTACGACAAGCTGCCGAGCGTGCCGGCGCGTCCGGGCGAACCCGGCGCGGTATACGACGTTGTCAAGACGGGACTCCAGGATCTGCAGCAGCGCCTCACCCGTCTTACCCTGCGTCTTGTTGGCCTCTTCGTAGTAACGGCGGAACTGCTTCTCCAGCACACCGTAGGTGTACCGGGCCTTCTGCTTCTCGTGCAGCTGGAGGCGGTACTCGCTCTCCTTCTGCCGGCCGCGGCCGTGCTGGCCGGGCGGGTACGGACGGCGCTCGAACGCCTTGTCGCCGCCCACAAGGTCGACGCCGAGGCGTCGCGACTTCTTCGTGATGGGTCCGGTGTAACGGGCCATGTGTTTCGTCTCCTGCTTCTTCGAGCGTGGGGCGTCAGACGCGGCGGCGCTTCGGTGGACGGCAGCCGTTGTGCGCTTGCGGCGTCACATCGGAGATCGAACCGACCTCCAGGCCGACGGCCTGAAGCGAGCGGATCGCCGTCTCCCGGCCCGACCCCGGCCCCTTGACGAGGACGTCGACCTTGCGCATGCCGTGCTCCTGGGCACGACGGGCGGCCGCCTCGGCGGCCATCTGCGCGGCGTACGGGGTGGACTTGCGCGAACCCTTGAAGCCGACCTGGCCGGAACTGGCCCACGAGATCACGTTACCGGACGGGTCCGTGATCGAAACGATGGTGTTGTTGAACGTGCTCTTGATGTGCGCAACGCCCTGGGAGATGTTCTTCTTCTCCTTGCGGCGCACCTTTGCGGTCTGGCGACCCTTGGCTGGTGGCATCTTCGCGGTACTCCCCTAAGCCTTCTTCTTCCCGGCGACGGTCTTTTTCTTGCCCTTGCGAGTTCGGGCGTTGGTGTGCGTGCGCTGGCCGCGGACAGGAAGGCCACGGCGGTGCCGAATGCCCTGGTAGCTGCCGATGTCGACCTTGCGACGGATGTCGGCCTGCACCTCGCGGCGCAGGTCACCTTCGATCTGATAGCGGGCTTCGATCCAGTCGCGCAGCTTGACGAGTTCTTCGTCGCCGAGATCGCGCACACGCACATCAGGGCTGACGCCGGTCTCCTTCAGCGTCTCGAGCGCTCTGGTGCGGCCGATGCCGAAAATGTAGGTAAGGGCGACCTCGAGGCGCTTGTCGCGCGGGAGGTCGACTCCAACGAGTCGTGCCATGCGGGCTGGTTCTCTCCTTTTGAGTATCGGAGGTGTCGGGCGCACCGCGTCCCATCTGCTGCCCGCCGATGGGCCCCGGCCTCCGTCCGAGGGTGTGTTCGCAGCGTGTCGCTGGAACTGCCGGTGCGCTGTTCAGTTGTGGCGCCTAGCCCTGACGCTGCTTGTGCCGCAGGTTCTCGCAGATCACCATCACACGGCCGTGTCGCCGGATGATCTTGCACTTCGCGCAGATGGGCTTGACGCTCGGTTTGACCTTCATGAGATCCCTTGTGGATACGTGCGAGGGTGCATCCCTCACGTCGTTCGGCTTTGTTGTTACTTGTAGCGGTAGACGATCCGACCCCGGGTCAGGTCATAAGGGCTCAGTTCCACAACCACCCGGTCCTCCGGGAGGATCCTGATGTAGTTCTGGCGCATCTTGCCCGAGATGTGGGCCAGCACCTTGTGACCGTTGGACAGCTCCACCCGGAACATTGCGTTCGGGAGCGCCTCGATCACGCTGCCTTCGATCTCGATTGCCCCGTCCTTCTTCGGCATAGCCTCCGCACTTCTTCGTTCGGTCATCCACCGCGGCACACTGTCGACTGGATAGTCCAGCGGAGCTGTCTACACATCGCACCCGGGTCCGAGCGGTTAAGCTGGACTGGACCGTCATCACCTGACGGGCACCCAAGCACTCTTAGACAGGCCACAGTGGGCCGTCGATAGAGTTTACGGCAGATCAGGCCCGAATTTCCAATCGGTCATGTCGATGATCGTGAAGTCTAACCAGTCACTTCTGTGTGAATCGGCTTCATGATCATGGGGACCTGTCGCTGGCGCGGTATGCCAACTCGGCGAACAGCAGGATAGCCCCCCACGGCCCGGCCACGAAGATCGGCCAGAACGGAGGCGACTCCGGAGTGGCAAGCGTGACGCTGCCCCAGATGACAACGTTGACCGTCACGACGGCGGCGTAGATCCACCAAAATGCGTTCAGCACCGTACGGGCCGCGCGGCGGGCCTTCTGCCGGATCGGGCCTGGTCCCGGGTTCGGCGCGAGCGATCCGTTGACCTGCTTGGCCAGCTGAGCACGGCTTGCCGGGAGATCGGCGAGCAGGCTGTTCAGGTCGTGGTAGGTCCGTGCGGCATAAGTGGATTCGAGCCGCTCGTCGAACTCGTCGCGCGTCAGGCGTCCCTCGGCGTGCGCGTCGCGCAGGATTGCCGCCACTCGTTCCCGGTCGTCGTCCGACGCGCGAAACTGATCACGTTGCACCACGTTCACCAGTATCCGCGCTTCCCGTCGTTGATCGCCATGGGGGATCCCCCGGACCGTTCCCTGACGATGGCCCGACCGCCCGTCCCGTGGCAACGGAGCCGGACCCGGGTCGGGAGGCGTGCCGGTATGGCTCACCTACGCGCGGAGTGTGAGCGCCTCCCTGAGGCGAATGTCGCGGGACGATGCTCCGATCGAGATCTCGTACTCGCCCGGATCGGTGCGCCACCGCCGTTCGGCTTCGTCGTAGTAACCGAGGTCAGCCCGGTGCAGCTCCAAGTGAACCGTCCGCTCCCCGCCCGGCTGCAGATCGACGCGAGCGAAACCCTTGAGCTCCTTCGGCGGCCGGACGACGCGTGGTGCGCGCTGGGTGACATAGAGCTGGACGATCTCCGCGCCCGGACGACCGCCGGTGTTCTCCACGGCCAGCTCGACGCCGAGCGGGCCGCTTCCATCCCAGTCGGACGCGCTCAGCCGCAGATCCCGGTACGCGAAGGTGGTATAAGACAGCCCGTGCCCGAACGGGAACAGCGGCTCGATGTCCGCGGTGTCGCAGTAGCGGTAGCCGACCATGATCCCTTCGTCGTAGTGCACCTCGCCGGCTACGCCGGGATAGGTGCGCTCGGACGCATGAGCGGGGACGTCCTCCAGCCGGCGTGGAAAGGTCACCGGAAGCTTGCCGCCGGGATTGGCGTCGCCGAACAGCAGCTGAGCAATGGCCGTCCCAGCCTCCTGACCGCCGTACCAGGCCTCCAGTACGGAGCGGACGTCGGCCAGCCACGGATCCATGGCGACCGGCGAGCCGTTGATCAGCACGACGACGGTGTTGGGATTGCGCGCCGCGGTCCGCCGGATGAGGCCGACCTGTTCGTCGGGCAGCTCCAGGCTCGTGCGGTCGAAGTGCTCGCAGTCCTGGCCCCGGCCGTGGCCCAGGCCGGCGAACACCACGGCGACGTCGGCCTCGCGTGCATCGTCGACGAACTCGACGTCCGGGAGGAACTCGCGCAGCGCATGTTCCGGCGTCACCGTTCGTTTCGGCCACACACCCGAGCTGCCGCCCTTGAGCGGGCCGGTAAACGTCTTGCCGGCATGTTTGCCGAGGACGGCGATACGCCGGATCGCCAGCTTGTTCAGCGGCAGCAGGGCGCCGTCGTTCTTGAGCAACACCATCGACTCGCGCGCGGCGCGCAGTGCCAGCTCGACATATTCGATGTCGTAGCCGGACGGCGGGCTTTCCTGCTGCCGGTCGCAGCCGGTGACGACCATCGTGTGCAGCAGCCCGCGAAGATTGGCGTCGATCTGCTCCTCCACGATGTCGTCGGCCTCGAGCGCCTTGCGCAGATCCTTGGCGCGGAATCGTTTCGCCATGACGCCGGGCATCTCCAGGTTGAGTCCGGCGGTCAAGCACGAGGCGGTGGACTGCGAGCTGCGTGCGGCGCCCCAGTCGGAGACGACCGTCCCGTCAAAGCCCCACTCACCGCGCAGCACCTGCCGCAGCAGGAACCGGTTCTCCACACCATGCTCACCGTTGACCTTGTTGTAGCAGGCCATGACCGCGTGGGCACCGCCGTCCCGCACCGCGGCTTCGAATCCCGGTAGGTAGATCTCGCGGAGCGCACGCTCGCCGACCTTGGCGTCGACGGACATGCGGTCCGTCTCCTGGTTGTTCGCCGCGAAGTGTTTGACGCACGCCGCCACCCCCTTCGACTGGATGCCGGTGACGACGGCCGCCGCGAGGCCTGCGTTCAGGTAGGGATCTTCGGTGAAATACTCGAACGTACGGCCGTTCATCGGCGTCCGGCAGATGTTCACACCGGGCGCGAGGATCATTTGCCTGCCGGCGGCCCGCGCCTCGGCTCCGAGCGCCTCGCCCAGTTCCTCGGCCAGTGCGCGGTCCCACGTCGCCGCGATGCCGATCGCTGCGGGGAATCGCGTGGCCCGCCGGAACGACGAGTGCCATGCCACGCCGTGCGGGCCATCTGTCATCCGCATCGGCCGCAGCCCGACACGTTTCACCCCGTGCGTTCTGAACAGCCCCCGCCCGGCGAGTAGGCGCAGCTTCTCGTCGAGCGCCAGTTCGGACAACAGCTGCTCGACACGATCTGCTACGTCATCGTTGCTCATCGGCCGCCTTGGTCGTCAGGTTGGGGACGACCCTAGCGCAATGGATCCGTTGCGCGGGTTCCACCGGCGATGCTGGTTCAGTAAGCGTGGTTTGACTGGGGAACGGGCGCTTAACGTGGTCATTCCGGCGTGGTGAGGACCCAAGGGCCGTCCGGTGTGACGGCGACCGTGTGCTCGAAGTGGGCCGCCCATGAGCCGTCCGCCGTCTTGACGGTCCACTCGTCGTCAAGCAGGCGGGTCTCGGCCGAACCCATCGTGATCATTGGCTCGATCGCCAGCACCAGACCGGCCACCAGCTTCGGGCCACGCGCCCGGGTCCGGTAGTTCAGCACGTGCGGATCCTGATGCATCTCGGTGCCGATTCCGTGCCCGCCGTAGTCCTCGACGATCCCGTACGGCCCGGCCGCCCGCACCGACTTCTCCACGGCGGTGCCGATGTCCCGCACCCGCCTGCCCGGGCGCATCGCGGCGATGCCCGCCTCCAGCGACTCTTCGCACACCCGCACCAGCGCGGCCACGTCCGGTGCGATCTCCCCGACGCCGACAGTGATCGCGGCATCGCCGTGCCAGCCGTCCAGGATGGCTCCGCAGTCGATGGAGACGATGTCACCGGACTCGAGCGGCCGGTCGCCGGGTATACCGTGCACGACCTCGTCGTTGACCGAGATGCACAACGTCGCCGGGAAGCCGTAGTAGCCGAGGAAGGACGGGACGGCGCCCCGCGCCCGGATCTCCTTCTCGCCGATGGCGTTGAGATCGCGCGGCGTGATTCCCGGCTCGACGGCCTCGCGGAGCACGGCCAGCGTCTCACCCACCACACCACCGGCAGAGCGCATCTTGGCGACCTGGGCCGCAGACTTGATCTGCACCACGGAGGATGAAACCTCGACTAGGCGCCGATCGCCGCGGCCAGCCGGTCCGCGACCTCGTCGATCTCGCCCATGCCGTCCACGCGGATCAGGAGCTTACGCTCGTCGTAGAGCCGCAGCAGCGGTGCGGTCTCTTCCGCGTAGATCTGCTGCCGCTTGCGGATCACGTCCTCGCTGTCATCGGTGCGGCCCTCGTCCCTCGCCCGGGCGAGCAGCCGCTGCACGGTCTCCTCGCGGTCGACGACGAGCTCGATCACCCGGTCGATCTTGGCACCGTGCTCGGCGAGCACCTCGTCGAGGAACTCGACCTGGGCCACCGTACGCGGATACCCGTCGAGCAGGAAGCCGTGCGTGGCGTCGTCCGCGTCGAGCCGCTCGCGCAGCATCGCGTTGGTCACCGAGTCCGGGACGTAGCCGCCGGAGTCGACGTGCCGCTTGGCCTCGAGCCCGAGTGGCGTTCCTTCCGAGATGTTGGCGCGGAAGATATCTCCGGTCGAAATGGCCGGGATGCCCAGCCGATCGGCGATCCGCGCCGCCTGGGTGCCTTTGCCCGACCCCGGCGGGCCCATGATCAGCAGCCGGGTCACTTGAGGAATCCTTCATAGTTCCGCTGCTGCAACTGACCCTCGATCTGTTGGATGGTGTTCAGGCCGACACCCACCATGATCAGGATACTGGTACCGCCGAACGGGATGTTCTGCGCGGTGTTCATCGCGGCCAGAGCCACCAGCGGCAGGATCGCCACCAGGCCGAGGTACGTCGCACCGGCGGACGTCATGCGGGAGAGCACGTACTGCAGGTACTCTGCGGTCGGCCGACCGGCACGGATACCCGGGATGAACCCGCCGTAGCGTTTCATGTTGTCCGCGACCTCGACCGGGTTGAACGTGATCGACACGTAGAAGAACGCGAAGAAGACGATCATCAGGAAGAACGTGGCCACGTACAGCGGGTGCGCGCCGGAGACGAAGTTGCGGTCGATCCATGTGGCCCAGCCCTCACCCTGGTTGAACTGGCTCAGCAGCAGCGGGAGGTAGAGCAGCGACGACGCGAAGATCACCGGGATGACGCCGGCCTGGTTGATCTTCAGCGGGATGTACGTGGACGAGCCGCCGTACATCCGGCGCCCGACCATCCGCTTGGCGTACTGCACCGGGATGCGGCGCTGGGACAGCTCGACGAACACGATCGCGGTCATGACGACCAGCGCCACCGCGAGCACCACCGCGAAGATGAACCAGCCGCGCTCCTCCTTTATGGTCCACAGCAGGGCCGGGAAGGTCGCGATGATCTGGGTGAAGATGAGGATCGACATGCCGTTGCCGATGCCGCGGTCGGTGATGAGTTCGCCCAGCCACATGATGAGGCCGGTGCCGGCGGTCATGGTCAGGATCATCGTGACCATCGTCGCGACCGAGTCGTCGCGGATCACCGTGTCGGTGCCGAGCAACTGGCCGCTGCGAGCCAGCGAGACGATTGTCGTGGACTGTAGTACGGCAAGACCGATGGTCAGGTAGCGCGTGTACTGGGTGATCTTCTGCTGACCGGCCGAGCCTTCCTTGTGCAGGGTCTCGAGGCGTGGGATGACCACACGCAACAACTGCATGATGATCGACGCCGTGATGTAGGGCATGATGCCCAGGGCGAAGACCGACAGCTGTAGCAGCGCACCACCGGTGAACAGGTTGAGCACGCCCTGCACGCCGACATTACTGAGCTGCTCGGTCGCGAGCCGGACCTGCTCGACGTCGACACCCGGGGTCGGCAGTTGCGAGCCCAGCCGGAAGATCACGATGATGAAGAGCGTGAACAGCATCTTCCGTTGCAGGTCAGGCGTCTTGAATGCCTGAATGAACGGCTTGAGCACTTCTACAGCCTCCTGCGCGCCTAGGCTTGTGCGGCGCGTTGGTGCGTACGTCTCGACCGGTCCGGTCTCGACCCTGTCATGGAATACACCCCTGGCCCGGTGACCTTAACACCACGCCCTCGAGGTGAGAACGACGGGCGTGCCCTGCGCGTTCCGCCCAAAAGGGACGCCCATCCACCTGTCGCGCGACCACGTTCACCAGGCTTGGCCACGTCATACCATGCACGCGTGCCTGTTGTGGCGTCGCCATGCCTGGTGAACATCATCTAGAGCTCGGTGACCGTGCCGCCGGCCGCGGTGATCTTCTCCTTGGCCGACGCGGAGAACTTGTTGGCTTTGACCTGCATGGCCACCGACACCTCACCGGTGCCGAGCACCTTGACCGGGGCGCCGTCGCGGACCGCGCCCTTGGCGACCAGGTCCTCGACGGTGACCTCGCCGCCGTCCGGAAAGAGTTCGGACAATCTGTTTAAGTTGACCACCTGGTACTCGACGCGGAACGGGTTCTTGAAACCCTTCAGCTTCGGCAGCCGGACGGTCATCGGCATCTGGCCGCCCTCGAACCCGGCCGGAACCTGGTAGCGGGCCTTGGTGCCCTTGGTGCCGCGGCCCGCGGTTTTTCCGCGCACGCCGGCTTCACCACGGCCGACCCGCTTCTTGGCGGTCTTGGCGCCTGGCGCCGGCCGCAGGTGGTGCGGCTTGATGGGAGCTTCGCCCATGATTACTTGACCTCCTCCATGGTGACGAGGTGGGCAATGGCCTTGACCATGCCACGGATCTCCGGGCGGTCCTCTTTGACGACCTCGTCGCCGATGCGCTTGAGCCCCAGCGAGCGCAGTGTGTCGCGCTGCACCTTGGTGCCGCCGATCTCACTGCGCACCTGGCGAACCTTGATCTGACTCATGCCGTAGCCTCCTGGCGGGCACGAAGCAGCGCGGCCGGGGCGACGTCCTCGACGGGGAGTCCGCGACGCGCGGCCACTTCCTCGGGACGCTCGAGCGCCTTGAGCGCCGCGACGGTGGCCCGCACGATGTTGATCGCGTTGGACGAGCCCAGTGACTTGCTGAGCACGTCGCTGATGCCGGCGCACTCCAGCACGGCTCGCACCGGGCCGCCGGCGATCACACCGGTACCGGGAGACGCCGGACGCAGCAGGACGATGCCGGCCGCCTCCTCGCCCTGAACCGTATGCGGGATCGTGCCCTGGATGCGCGGCACCCGGAACATCTGCTTCTTGGCCTCCTCGACGCCCTTGGCGATCGCCGCGGGCACCTCCTTGGCCTTTCCGTAGCCGACGCCGACCCGGCCGTCGCCGTCGCCGGCGACGACGAGCGCGGTGAAGCTGAATCGACGGCCGCCCTGGTGGACCTTGGCGACCCGGTTGATGGCGACGACGCGCTCGATGTACTGGGTCTTCTCGCCGCCGTCACGACCCTTGTCGCGGCCACGGCCACGGCGCTCGCCACCGCTGCGGCCGCCCTGGCCCCCACGGCGGGAACTGGCAGCTTGTGGTTCAGCCATTACTCTTAGCCTTCCTTGTTATCTTCACGCTCGTCACAGCTTCAAGCCGCCCTCGCGAGCACCGTCCGCCACTGCCGCGACCCGGCCGTGGTAATGGTTTCCGGCGCGGTCGAAGACGACCTGCTCGATTCCGGTGGCCTTGGCCCGCTCGGCGACGAGTTCGCCGACCTTGCGCGCCTTGGCCGTCTTGTCGCCGTCCATCCCACGCAGGCCGGCCTCCATGGTGGAAGCCGATACGAGGGTGCGGCTCGTGGCGTCGTCCACGACCTGCGCCACCATGTGCCGCAACGACCGGGTGACGACCAGACGCGGACGGGCGGCCGTGCCCGAGACCTTCTTGCGGACCCGAAGATGCCGCCGATTCCGGGCACCGGCCCGACCGGACCGGCCGCGGTGCGTCCTGATATCGATACCCATGTCCTACTTACCAGCCTTTCCGACCTTGCGCCGGACCTGCTCGCCCTCGTAGCGAATGCCCTTCCCCTTGTACGGCTCAGGCTTGCGCAGCTTGCGGATGTTCGCGGCGACCTCGCCGACGCGCTGCTTGTCGATCCCGCTCACGGTCAACCTGGTCGGGGACTCGACATTGAAGTTGATCCCGTCCGGCGGTTCGATAACGATCGGGTGACTGTAGCCCAGCGAGAACTCCAGGTTGCTACCCCTGGCCTGCACGCGGTAGCCGACACCGACGATCTCGAGCTTCTTCTCGAAGCCCTCCGAGACGCCCTTGACCATGTTCGCCAGCAAGGCTCGGGAGAGTCCGTGCAGCGCGCGGTTCTCCTGCTCCTCGTCCGGCCTGGCAACGGCGATCGAGCCGTCCTCGGACCTGGCGACGGTGATCGGCGACGGGACGGTCTGATGCAGTTCGCCTCTCGGCCCCTTCACCGTGACGTCTTGGCCCGAGATCGTCACCTCGACACCGCCCGGTACGGTGATCGGCAGTTTGCCAATACGCGACATGTCGATCCTCCCGTTACCAGACGTAGGCGAGTACTTCCCCGCCCACGCCCTGCTTGGTCGCCGCACGATCTGTCAAGAGGCCGTGCGAGGTCGAGATGATGGCTACGCCGAGGCCGTTGAGCACGCGCGGCATGTTGTTCGCCTTCGCGTACACGCGCAGGCCCGGCTTGCTGACCCGGCGCAGGCCGGCGATGGAACGCTCCCTGGACGGGCCGTACTTAAGCGACAACGTCAGGGTCTTTCCCACCGGGTTGCCGTTGCCGTTACCGGCGCCATCGCCGACCTCGAAGTCGGCGATGTAGCCCTCCTGTTTGAGGATCTCGGCGATGTGCGCCTTGATCTTGCTGTACGGCATGGCCACGGTCTCGTGGTACGCCGTGTTCGCGTTGCGCAGACGCGTCAGCATGTCTGCGATCGGATCGGTCATCGTCATATGTCTTGTGCTGCTTTCCCGCCGGGGTTTCCGAACATTCGGACCTTCGGCGATCGGTCGGGCGACGCGGTTGCGTCACCCAGGTCGGGGGTGTGCGGGGACGGACCCCGCAGGTTCACCAGCTCGATTTGGCTATGCCCGGCAGTTCGCCGCGGTGCGCCATCTCGCGGAAGCACACCCGGCACAGGCCGAACTTGCGGTACACCGAGTGCGGACGGCCGCACCGCTGGCACCGCGTGTAAGCCCGCACCTTGAATTTGGGCTTGCGATTGGCCTTGTTGACCAGGGCCTTTTTCGCCACGTCAACACTCCTTCTTCTGAGTCACTTTGCCCGCCACGCCCACGTGGCTCTCCCCGCTCCGCGTCACTTTGCCTGCCGCACGCACCGGTCAGCTCTCCCGGAACGGGAAGCCGAGGTGCCGCAGCAACGACCTGCCCTCATCGTCGGTCTTGGCGGTCGTGACCACCGTGATGTCCATACCGCGCACCCGGTCGATCTTGTCCTGGTCGATCTCGTGGAACATGGACTGCTCGTTGAGGCCGAACGTGTAATTGCCGCTGCCGTCGAACTGCTTCGGCGACAGGCCGCGGAAGTCGCGGATACGGGGCAGCGCGATGGTGATGAGGCGATCCAGGAACTCCCACATCCGATCGCCGCGCAGCGTCACGTGCGCGCCGATCGGCATGCCCTCACGCAGCTTGAACTGCGCGATCGACTTGCGGGCCTTGGTCACCTGCGGCTTCTGGCCGGTGATCGTCTGCAGGTCGCGAATGGCGCCTTCGATCACTTTGGAGTCGCGCGCGGCGTCGCCGACGCCCATGTTCACCACGACCTTGGACACCGTGGGAACCTGCATGACGTTGGTGAAGCCGAACTCCTCGGTCAACGCCGCAAGGATCTCGGCGCGGTAGCGCTCCTTGAGCCGCGGCAGGGCGTTCATTTCCGTCGTCGTCATTAGATTTCCTTACCGGTTCGCTTGGCGTACCGGACCTTGTTGCCGTCGTCGTCCACCCGGTATCCGACCCGGGTGCCGACCTTCTTGCCGTCGACGTCCACCGCGAGCATCACGTTGCTGACGTGGACCGGCGCCTCCTGGTGAACGAGGCCGCCGGACTGCTGCCCGGTCACCGACTGGCCGCCCTTGACGTGCTTGGTGATCCGGTTCACACCCTCGACGAGAACCCTGTCCTCCTTCGGGTACGCGGTGATGACCTTGCCGACCGCGCCCTTGTCCTTGCCGGCAACCACGATGACGGTGTCGCCCTTCTTGATCTTCATGGTTACAGCACCTCCGGAGCCAGCGAGATGATGCGCATATACCTCTTGTCCCGCAGCTCGCGGCCCACCGGACCGAAAATGCGAGTGCCGCGTGGGTCCCCGCCGTCCTTGATGATCACAGCGGCGTTCTCGTCGAAGCGGATGTACGAACCGTCCGGCCGGCGGCGCTCCTTCGCGGTGCGCACGATCACGGCCCGGACGACTTCGCCCCGCTTCACGCCACCACCAGGGATCGCGTCCTTGACGGTCGCCACGATGACGTCACCGATGCCGGCGTAGCGCCGACCCGAACCGCCGAGCACCCGGATGCACAAGAGCTCCTTGGCTCCGGTGTTGTCGGCGACTCGCAGCCGCGACTCTTGCTGTATCACTTCACTGTCTCCTCATTCGACAGCCGGCAAGCCGGCTGGCAGTCTTCCTGCCGAATAGGAATGCTCGCTGGCGCTCGGATTCCTATTCGGCTTTCTGCACGACCTCGACGACGCGCCACCGCTTGGTCTTCGACGACGGCCGGGTCTCCATGATCCGGACGCGGTCACCGATACCGGCGATCTTCTGCTCATCGTGGGCCTTGAGCTTGCTCGTCCGCCGAACGATCTTGCCGTACAGCGGGTGCTTGAATCGGTTCTCGACAGCGACGACGGCCGTCTTGTCCATCTTGTCGCTAACGACGAAGCCCTCGCGAACCTTCCGGTAAGGGCGATTCTCCGACTTGCCCTGAACCTGTTCCTGTTTCGTACTCATGCGGCGCCTTCTTCCTCGACCACCGTCGTGATACCGAGCTCGCGCTCGCGCATGACGGTGTAGATGCGGGCAATGTCCCGGCGTACCGCCTGGAGTCGCCCGTGACTTTCCAGCTGACCGGTCGCGGCCTGGAAACGCAGGTTGAACAGCGCCTCCTTGGCGTCGTTCAGCTCGGTGACGAGGTCCTCGTCCGACTTCTCTCGCAGGTCGGAGGCACGTTTGCCCTTCGAACCAACCGCCATCAGTACTCACCTGCCTCGCGGGTCACGATGCGGGCCTTCAACGGGAGCTTGTGGATCGCCCGGGTCAGCGCCTCGCGCGCCACCGTCTCGTTCGGGTACGAAAGCTCGAACATGACGCGGCCCGGTTTGACGTTGGCCACCCACCACTCAGGGGAGCCCTTACCCGAGCCCATCCGAGTCTCGGCGGGCTTCTTGGTCAGGGGGACGTCCGGGAAGATGTTGATGTATACCTTGCCGCCACGGCGGATGTGCCGGGTGATGGCGATACGAGCAGCCTCGATCTGCCGGTTGGTCACGTAGTGGCCTTCCAGCGCCTGGATGCCGTAGTCGCCGAAGGCAAGCGTCGTTCCACCCTTGGCAAAGCCCTTGCGCTTCGGGTGGTGCTGCTTGCGGTGCTTGACTCGCTTCGGAATCAGCATGCTCAGGCCTCCTTTTCGGTACTGGGCTCGACGGTGGCTGCCTCGGCGACCGGTTCCGGCGTCGGGGCCTGCTCCGTCGCTGCCGAAGCGGCCGGCTGCTCGGCGTCCCGGCGCGGACGACGCCGCTCGGTCCGCCGGCGCTGCTGCTGCTGCGCCCGCTGCTGGGCTTCGGCGGCCTGCCGCTCGGCGCGCGAGCCGGACACCTCGCCCTTGTAGATCCACACCTTGACGCCGATTCGGCCGAACGTGGTACGCGCCTCGAAGAAGCCATAGTCCACATCCGCGCGAAGCGTGTGCAACGGCACCCGCCCTTCGCGGTAGAACTCCGAACGGCTCATCTCGGCGCCGCCGAGGCGTCCGGAGCACTGCACCCGAACACCCTGCGCGCCGGCGCGCAGCGTCGTCTGAATCGCCTTGCGCATCGCGCGGCGGAACGCCACCCGAGCGGACAGCTGCTCGGCGATGCCCTGGGCAACCAGCTGAGCGTCCAGGTCCGGCTGCTTGACCTCGAGAATGTTGAGCTGCACCTGCTTACCGGTGAGCTTCTCGAGCTCGGAGCGAAGCCGGTCGGCCTCGGTGCCGCGCCGGCCGATGACGATACCCGGCCGGGCGGTGTGGATGTCGACGCGCACCCGATCGCGGGTTCGTTCGATCTCCACCTTCGAGATTCCGGCGCGCTCCAGACCGGTGGACATCAGCTTGCGGATGGCCACGTCCTCGGCGACGTAGTCCCGGTACCGCTGACCCTTGGTCGTGCTGTCGGCGAACCACCGGCTCTTGTGGTCGGTGGAGATGCCGAGCCGGAACCCATGCGGGTTGATCTTCTGGCCCACTAGCGGGTCCCTCCCTTGCGTGCCGGCGCCGCGTCCGCGGCCTCCTCCGACACCACGATCGTGATGTGGCTCGTGCGCTTGCGGATCCGGGCCGCCCGGCCGTGTGCTCGTGGCCGGAACCGGCGCATCGTCGGCCCCTCGTCGGCGTACGCCTGCGCGATGTACAGCGAATCCGGGTCGAGGCCGTCGTTGTTCTCCGCGTTGGCGACCGCGGAGGCGATCACCTTGCGGACCGGCTCGGCGGCCGCCTGCGGTGCGTACTGCAGCATCGCGATCGCCTCGTCGGCCTTCATGCCCCGGATCACGTCCACCACGCGACGTGCCTTCATGGGCGAGACGCGGACGTACCGCGCATGTGCCCTGGCTTCCATCGTTACTCCTTAGCGGCGCCGGGCGCGCCGGTCGTCCTTCTCGTGGCCTCTGAACGTGCGCGTCGGCGCGAACTCGCCGAGCTTGTGCCCGATCATCGACTCGGTAATGAACACCGGAACGTGCTTGCGACCGTCGTGCACCGCAATGGTGTGCCCGATCATGTCCGGCACGATCATCGATCGGCGCGACCAGGTCTTGATGACGTTCTTCGTGCCCTTCTCGTTCTGCGCCTCGACCTTCTTGGCGAGGTGCTCGTCAACGAACGGCCCCTTCTTCAGACTGCGCGGCATGCTCGTTTCGCTCCCGTCAGCGCTTCTTGCCGGTCTTACGGCGCCGGACGATCTGCCGGTCGCTCGCCTTGTTCTTGGCCCGCGTGCGACCCTCGGGCTTGCCCCTCGGGTTCACCGGGTGGCGGCCGCCGGATGACTTGCCCTCACCACCGCCGTGCGGGTGGTCGACCGGGTTCATCACGACACCGCGGACACTCGGGCGCTTGCCCTTCCACCGCATCCGGCCGGCCTTGCCCCAGCTGATGTTCGCCTGCTCGGCGTTGCCGACCTCACCGACGGTGGCGCGGCAGCGCACGTCGACATTGCGGATCTCACCGGACGGCATGCGCAGCTGCGCCCACATCGCCTCCTTGGCGACGAGCTGCACGCTCGCACCCGCAGAACGGGCGATCTTGGCGCCGCCACCCGGCCGCAGCTCGATCGCGTGCACGACCGTGCCGACCGGGATGTTACGCAGCGGCAGGTTGTTGCCCGGCTTGATGTCCGCGCTCGGCCCGGCCTCGACCTTGTGGCCCTGCCGGAGACGGTCCGGAGCAAGGATGTACCGCTTGGCGCCATCCGCATAGTGCAACAGCGCGATCCGTGCGGTGCGGTTCGGGTCGTACTCGATGTGTGCGACCTTGGCCGGCACGCCGTCCTTGTCCGACCGGCGGAAATCGATCACGCGGTACTGGCGCTTGTGGCCGCCGCCCTGATGCCGGGTGGTGATCCGGCCCTGGTTGTTCCGGCCCGCCTTCTTCGGCAGCGGACGCACCAGCGTCTTCTCCGGCGTCGAGCGCGTCACCTCGCTGAAATCGGCAACACTCCCGCCGCGCCGGCCCGGCGTCGTCGGCTTGTACTTTCGGATAGCCATGTCTTGAGTCCCTCTGGTCTTTAGGCGACCGGTCCGCCGAAGATGTCGATCCGCTGGCCCGGGGCGACCGACACGATCGCACGCTTGGTGTCCGGCCGCTTGCCGATACCGAACCGGGTACGGCGGCGCTTGCCCTCGCGGTTGAGCGTGTTGACGCTGGTGACCTTGACGTTGAACACCTTCTCGACCGCGATCTTGATCTCGGTCTTGTTCGCGTCCGGACGGACGACGAAGGTGTACTTGTTCTCATCGAGCAGGCCGTAGCTCTTCTCGGACACGACCGGCTTGAGCAGGACGTCGCGGTAATCCTTGTGGATCGAGCTCATTCGTCGCCCTCCCTGTCGCCGCTCGTTGTCTTCTTGGCCGTTGTCTTCTTGGCCGTCGACTTCTTGGCCGTCGTCTTCTTGGCCGTCGACTTCTTGGCCGTCGACTTCTTGGCCGCGGTCTTCTTGGCCGTCGTCTTCTTCGCGGCGGTCTTCTTCGCCGGCTTCGCCGCCGCGATCTCGGCTTCAAAGCCGCGGGCGGCCAGGTAGCCCTGGAGCGCGTCCTGAGTGAAGATCACGTCGTCGGAGCAGAGCACGTCGTATGTGTTGAGCTGGTCGGCCGTCAGCACGTGTGCGTCCGGCACGTTGCGCAGGCTCTTGCGAGTGACCTCGTCGTCGCGGGCCAGTACAACCAGGACGTTCGTCCGCTCGGTGATCGCGCGCAATGCCGCGAGGCCGGTCTTGGTGGACGGCACATCGCCGTCGACCAGCGCCGACACAACGTGGAGCCGGCCATGCCGAGCGCGATCCGACAGCGCACCGCGCAGCGCGGCCGCCTTCATCTTCTTCGGCGTGCGCTGGCTGTAGTTGCGCGGCACCGGGCCGTGCACGATTCCACCGCCGGCGAACTGCGGCGCCCGGATCGAACCCTGGCGGGCCCGGCCCGTCCCCTTCTGCCGGTACGGCTTGCGCCCGCCGCCGGCCACCTCGCCGCGGGTCTTGGTCGCATGCGTGCCCTGGCGCGCGGCGGCCAGCTGGCCCACCACGACCTGGTGGATCAGCGGGACATTCACCTGGGCGTCGAAGATCTCGGCCGGCAGCTCGAGTTCGCCGGTCTGCTTGCCCGAAGTGTCGAGTACGTTGACTTTGGTCATCTTCTCAGGCCCCCTTCGCGGCGGTCTTGACCAGCACGACGCCGCCGTTCGGGCCGGGTACGGCACCCTTGATCAGCAAGAGCCGCTTCTCGGCGTCCACGGCGTGGATCGTGAGGTTTTGCGCAACAACGCGGCTACCGCCCATCCGGCCGGGTAACCGCTGACCCTTGAAGACGCGGCTCGGCGTCGCGGCGCCGCCGATCGCACCCGGCGAGCGATGCTTCTTGTGCACACCGTGACTGGCGCGCAGGCCGTGGAAGCCGTGCCGCTTCATCACACCGGTGAAGCCACGGCCCTTCGTGGTGCCGACCACGTCGACGCGCTGGCCGGCGTCGAACACGTCAGCACCGAGCTCCTGACCGAGGGTGTACTCCGAGGCGTCGGCGGTCCGCAGCTCCGCGATGTTGCGGCGGGGCGTCACACCCGCCTTCTCGAAGTGCCCTTGCATCGGCTTGGTGACCTTGCGCAGGTTGGCCGCGCCGTAGGCGATCTGCACCGCTTCGTAGCCGTCGGTTTCCGGGGTACGGATCTGGGTGACGACGCACGGGCCTGCCTTGACGACCGTGACCGGAACGATCTGGTTGTTCTCGTCCCACGCCTGGGTCATACCCAGCTTCTCACCGAGCAGGCCCTTGACCGTCGCGGTTACCGGCCCGGGCTGGTGGGAGGTTGCCTGGGCGGGCCGGTGGGAAGAGGTTGCTTGTGTAGTCATCGCTGCGGCGTCCTAAAGCTTGATCTCGATGTCGACACCGGCCGGTAGGTCGAGCCGCATCAGCGAGTCGACGGTTTTCGGCGTGGGGTCGATGATGTCGATCAGCCGCTTGTGCGTGCGCATCTCGAAGTGCTCGCGGCTGTCCTTGTACTTGTGCGGCGAGCGGATGACGACGAAGACGTTCTTCTCCGTCGGCAGCGGCACCGGCCCGGCGACCGTCGCACCGGTCCGCGTCACCGTGTCGACGATCTTGCGCGCCGACGAGTCGATGACCTCGTGGTCGTAGGCCTTGAGCCGGATGCGGATCTTCTGTCCCGCCATGGCTTCGCTTCGTTCCTTCTCTGTGGTACCGCTGCGGTCAGGGGCCCGCCGACCCCCGAGGTCGGGCGTGTCGCACTCCCGCGGACATCCGCGGGCGACAGCTCTCGTCGGGGACTGGTCGGACGCTGTGCTCGGCGGCCCGGGTGCGACGGAGGTCGCTCCCAGGCGC
>DASUTB010000107.1:0-10164 GCA_036374835.1 Jiangellaceae bacterium
GGGAGTCAGCAGTCATGCGCCCGAGCGTAGATGACGAACGGGTACGGAGCACGTGAGTTTTGACGGCGATCAGCGCGGGTTCGCACTGGCTCGCCAGGCACCGGGGCCGGGCTGCAGTGGGGCGCGCACAGAGCGCCAGTACGCGGCCCAGTTGGACGGCCGCTCCGCCGGCTGATGCGCCGCCTCGGCTGCTTTTGCCGAGATGGCGGCGACCAGCGCGGCAAGCTCATCCTCGGTGGGCTCGCCCTTGACGACCCTCAGCGGTCGGTCGGCTTGCTCGCTCACCCTTCCACCCTAGCTGCGCGGGGTGCGGCGAGCGGATGCTGTTCCGCCCGGCTGTTGTTGGGGGGAGTGATGAAGCACTCGATCTTGGCCGCAAGACGGGCATCCGACCGACCGCAAGGAGAGGAACGCCATGCCCGACGTCGACCTGCTGCGCAGGTACGTCCGGGCCGCGGCGGTTCAGCCGGGTAGGTCCAGCTCCAGGTCGAGCCAGCGGGCAAGGTCGTTGATCTCGTCGTCCACGGCCGCGGCGATGGTGCTGCTGAACGGCACGTCCTGATGGATTGCAGCGACCCGGAGCACCCCCGCCTTCCGGTCAGCGTGGGCGTCGAGTTTTCCGATCAGACGGTCGCCGTAGAGGATCGGGAGCGCGTAGTAGCCCCATCGGCGTTTGGCGGCCGGCTTGTACATCTCCAGGCCGTAGTCGAACTCGAAGATCTCCTTCATGCGCTTGCGGTCGTAGAGGAACCGATCGATCGGCGACAAGGAGGGCCGCCCGGCCGGCGAAGGGTTGTCCGAGAAGTGCGGGGTCGACCCGCCATTGCCCGCGGAGGCCCTCGATGACGGCTGGTTCCCCGGCTTCGCCGACGTCCTGCGGCTCGACCGGGCACTCCGGTCCACGCGCTCGCGCGATGCCGAGTGCACTGAGCCGTCGCTCGTCGCGACGCCTCCGCGCATGGCTTGGCACCGCAAGCCTCCATGCCGTGATCACCGGCACTTTCCACTCAACTAGTGTGAAAAGAGCCGGTGATCAGTGGACTCCTACGTGGCCGCGCTCGTCGTTGGTTTGAGGTGCTTGTCGAAGAACTCGAGGATGATCTCGGCGCGTTGCCGGCGATGGATCGGTGAGCCGGACCGCGACAGTTCATGACTCTCGGCGGGGAAACGAACGAACTCTACTTCCCGCCGGAGCGTGCGCAACGCCACGAACAGCTGCTCGGCCTGCTCGATCGGGCAGCGTTGATCCTCCTCGGAGTGGATGATCATCAACGGTGTCGTGATGTCGCGGACGTGGGTGATCGGTGACATCTCCTGGTAGAGCTCCGGCGCATCGAGATGGTTCGCACCGATGAAGCCGCGGAACGCGGTCGCCGCGTCGCTGGCCCACTCCAGGCTGAGCAGGTTGTTCGCGGCGCGCTCGCTGCATGCTGCCTTGAACCGGTCGGTGTGGCCGATCGCCCAGGTCGTCATGTAGCCGCCGTAGCTGCCGCCGAGAATGCCCAGGCGGTCGGGGTCGATGAACGTGTACTGCTTCACCGCGTGATCGACCAGCGACATGACGTCGTCGTAGTCGACGCTGCCCCAGCCTGTGCCGCCGATCGGTGGGCCGCAGGTCGCCCGGCCGAAGGACTCCTCCCGGCCGGAGCTGCCGCGCGGGTTGCACCACAGCACGACGTATCCGGCACGTGCCTGAATCTGGAACTCGTCGAAGAACCGGTTGGCGTACTGCGTGAACGGGCCGCCGTGCACGTTGACGAGTGCCGGATACGACCCGCTCGGGTCGAAGCCCGCGGGCCGCAGGATCCAGCCGTCGAGCTCGACCGTCCCGTCCGCGGAGGTGTACGTGAACTGCTCGTACGGCAGCAGCTCGGCTTGGGCCGCGAACGCCGCGGTGAGGTCGGTGAGCCGGTGCGGCTCGCCGTCCCGCATGACGTTGAGCTCACCCGGCCGGGTCGGCGTTGAGAGCGTGAAGGCGAGCGTCCCGGCGCGCTCGTCGAAGCCCGTTACGCATCCGGTTCCGGTCCACAGTCCTTCCGGTGCGCTACCGCCGTCGGCCGCGACGCGGTACAGGTGGACGTCGCCGCGATCCTCCGCGGTCACAAGAAGCGTCGAGTCGTCGAGCCAGTGCGGCGGCTGTACTCCTGGGAACGGCGCGAAGGTACGGTCGAGCCCGGTCGAGACCCACGAGTGCTCCCCGCCGTTGAATCCGATGACGCCGACGTGTGTGTTTCGCGGGTAGGTCTCCGCGTCGTCGGTGCCGAGGAATGCGACGCGTGTGCCGTCCGGCGACACGCTCGGCGCCTCGTAGTTTCCGGCGGTCTTGGTGACCGTCCGACGTGCGCCGTCGGCCACGTCGATCGCGTAGACGTCCGTCATGAGGTCGAGGTCCCACGTCTCATGACCTGCGCCGGCGACCATCAGGGTCGCCGAATCGGGAGCCCACGTCGGCTGGCCGAACTCGAACTCACCCTCGGTGAGGTTGCGCGGCGACTCCGACCCGTCGGCGGGCACGACATACACGTGCTTGGGCCGGTCGAAGACGAAGCCATGGCTGTCCAACCGGGCGAACAGGCGGGTTATCCGCCGTGGCGGCTGCTTTCTCGGGTCGTCGTCGGCATATCGCTCGGTCTGGGTACGCGAGGCGAACGCGATGAGCCGTCCGTCCGGCGACCACCGAAGGCTTTCTGCACCCTCTTTCAGCGTGGCGACGGTGACGACCTCGCCGCCGATGCGCACCGGGACGATACGTATCGTCGCCCGGGTCTTGTCGCCGTCGGAGCGCTCGGCGGTGAAGGCGAGCAGGCTACCGTCCGGCGACCACGTCGGGTTCGCGTCGCGGTGCTCGCCGGATGTGAACGGCCGGGGCGGTGCCGAGCCGTCCGCCGGCGTGAGCCAGATCTGGCTTCGGTAGCTGTTCTCCTCCTCGTCAACACGTGCGACGACGAAGGCGATCAGGTTTCCGTCCGGAGATACGGCGGGCTGGGCGACGTTGACCAGGGCGTTGAGATCACTTGGCTGCACGGAGCAACACTATCCTTCGCACCTTTCTTGGAGCTATGGGCTTCTTGTCGATGAAGCCGGGATTCGAACCCGGACGGAGACAAGGGATTCGGCATCTGACCTCGTGATCATCGGCGCCATCGGCGGTATTGTCGCCGAAAGTGTCGATGATCAAGGGGATGGCGGGTTGGGATGATCGATGGATTCGATGCGAAGGCCTCGCCACGGGAGCTTCCTCTGACCTATCCGGGGCAGCGGTTGCCCTACTCGGCTCTGGTCCGGCCGACGGTGGCGTGGGAGATCTCGCTGCGCCGCGGGCGGCGGCTCAGCCAGGCAAGAGTGCGGATCGACGAGCGCGGACTTCCTGGCGACGACCGGGTGGCGAACTCCGACGTACCGCTCAACTATGTGCTGCTGCGGCTGAACCAGGCGTCCGTCGGCCGGCGCTATCCCGTGCTGTCCATGGGAGCGACTCCGGCGCCGAGCTTCATGCGTCACGTGCTGGACCGTCCCGGCCACAGCTTGGCGGTGCCCGTGGTGCGCGCCGAGGTCTCGGGACTTCGCGCCGGCGTCGCGGCGACGGGGAGTCCGTTCGGCTTTGTCCCCACGACTCCGATCCTCGATCCGGACGCGACGAGCGAGTGCTACGTCATGTGGCTCGACGAGCCGCAACTGGCCGCGGCCGACGAACCGGTCCGCGGGTTGGCCAGGGTCTTCATGCCGGTTGAGGGCCAGGCTCAGGGTGTCCGGGTCACGTTGCCCTCGGGCGAGACGCTCAGCGGCTGCTACGTCTACGTGTCCTCGAACGGCTACCTGAACGGGCCGGACGGGGAGCCGCTCGCACTGGCCGACCAGCAAGAACTACTCGAGAGGCTGCTCGAGAGGTCGGCGAGACTGCGCGAGACGTTCGGCGGCACTCCGCAGAGTTGGATCGAACGGGCCCGGGCCGGCGCTTGGCCCGCGGCGGCGGAGATCTTCGCGGAGGAAGGGTGGATCTCCGCCCAGCCGTACTTCCATGCGCTTCCCAGTGTGGACCTTCGTTATGACGGAATCCCGCCGTATGAGCCCCCGCCCGAAGGCGCCGTCCGGGTTCGCGCGACCGCCGAACCGGTCGACCGCGACGGTGACTCCGTCGTCCGGATCAGTCGCCCGCTTGCGGAGAGGATCGGAGATGCCACGCACGTCCTCGTCCGGCCCGCCGTACCGGACGCGACCGCAGGCATCGAGATCGTTGCGGCGATCGTGATCGATGAGAACTCGCAGGCCACGGACGTTGCCGACGTCGATCAGGTCGTCCGCAACGCGATCGGCGTCGAGGTCGGCGAAGCGGTGTGGCTCTATCCGGCGATCGTCCGACGGCGGCGCTGGGCCGATCTGTTGATCGGAACGCCGAACTACCTGACCGGGCGTATGCAGGTTGCCGACCTGACGACGGTCGAACGCCAAGTCTGTTTGATGGACCCGCTCGCGCTGGAGTTGCTGGGTGTCGAGAGCGGGGACGAGGTGGTACTCGAGGGCGGCGTCGAGACGGACGGCCAGGTCGCACAGGCGCGGCTGGTGGCCTTCGCGACGAGCCCGGAGATCCAGCGACGCCGCGGCGATCTGGACGGAGGCGACCTCAGCGCGTTGTTCCCGTCCTCACGGGACGCGCTGGGGGTTCATCCGGACCTGCCGTGGGTGTTCCTGGATCGCCGGACACGTGACCACCTGCGGCTGAGCAAGAAACTGGCGCCGGTGCGCGTGCGGTCGAGCCGGGTGTTCCAGCTGCGCCGCGAGATTCGCGAGATGATGCTGTTGTTCGGCATCGCGTTCATCGGAGTCCTGCAGATCATCACCGACCAGATCCTCCAGGTCGGCGTGTTGCTGGCGCTGGTCCTGATGATCCTGGGCGGGATCGCGTTGCGCATGCGTGGACGGCTTTCGCGGCACACCAAGGGCGGGCCGGAGGGCCCATGGACGACGAGCACGGCAGGGGTTCCGCCACACCGTCGCCACCTCCGCCGTCCAGGGTGAGTCCCGGGCGAGCACGCGACGTTCCCTACCGACGAGATCTAGACTTGCAGACGTGGGCAAGCTGGCGGGCCGGGTCGGCAAGCTCACTTACCGTGCGAGCACGCCGCTCGTCCTCGAACTCGATCTGACCGAAGGGATCGTGGACGCACCCCCCGGCGACCCGGTGAGCGCCGCGCTGTCGTACCGCCGCCCGCGCCTCCAGTACGTGGTGGAGGGCATGCGCTGGGCAAGGTCGGATCCGGACGTGGCAGCGGTGCTGGTCAAGGTCGGTGGTAGCCGGCTGACGCTGGCTGCCGCACAGGAGGTGCGTTCGGCGCTTACCGAGCTGCGCCGCGCCGGCAAGCTCACCGTGGTGTGGGCGGAGACGTTCGGCGAGTCCGGGATCGCCGGCAACGTCCCGTACATCCTGGCCACCGGCTGCGATCGGATCTATCTTCAGCCGTCCGGCGACGTCGGTCTCACCGGCATTGGCATCGAGGAACCGTTCGCCCGGGACGTTCTCGACAAGGCCGGTGTCGACCCTCAGATCAGCCGGCGGCACGAGTACAAGACCGCCGCCAACACGCTGGTCGAACGCGGCTACACGGACGCACACCGGGAGATGAGCCGGCGGTTGGTCGACTCGTTGACCCAGCAGCTCGTCACCGCCGTCGTGGATGGGCGAGGGCTGACCGAGGAACAGGTGCGCGATCTGATCGCGCGGGCTCCCCTGCTTGCCTCGGAGGCACTCGAGGCCGGCCTCGTCGACGGCCTGGCGTACCGGGACGAGGTCTATGACGAAGTACGCGGAAGGGTCGGAAAACAGGCGCGAACCCAGTACGTCACTCGCTACCACCGGAGCCTCAGCACGGGAGTCGCCCGCTGGGTCGTGAACCAGCGGCGGTCGAACACGATCGCGCTGATCCACGCAGTGGGGACGATCCGGCTCGGGCGCAGCGTCCGCAACCTTCTCGGGTCGGCCGCCGGCTCGGACACGGTCGGAGCCGCCTTTCGGGCCGCCATCAACGACGATCACGTCAAGGCCATCGTGTTCCGGGTGGACAGCCCTGGTGGCTCGTACGTGGCCTCGGACGCGATCTGGCGGCACGTCGTGCTGGCCCGCCGGCATGGCAAACCGGTCGTCGTCTCGATGGGCCGGCTCGCCGCGTCCGGCGGGTACTTCGTGTCGATGGCCGCCGACGTCATCGTCGCCCAGCCGGCCACGCTCACCGGGTCGATCGGGGTCGTGGGCGGCAAGCTCGTCACAGCCGGGCTGCGAGATCGGATCGGGATCGCGCACGGCTCGGTGACCGGCGGCGACCACGCGCTGATGTTCTCGTCGAACCGCTCGTTCAGCGACGGCGAGTGGGAGCGGATGCACGCCATGCTCGATCGGGTCTACGACGACTTCACGGTCAAGGTCGCCGACGGCAGGGGCCTGCGGCGCGACGAGGTCGATGCCGTCGCCCGGGGCCGGGTCTGGACGGGCGCCGACGCGAAGGACCGTGGCCTGGTGGACGAACTCGGCGGGCTCGAGCGTGCCGTCGAGCGTGCCAAGGAGCAAGCGGGTATCGGCCCTGGCGTCGAGGTTGCGCTCAAGACTTTCCCGAAGCTGGGCCCGCTCGAGCGGCTGCGACCGGCGGAGTCGAGCGAGGACGTCACCGCCGCCGCCACAAGGGCCGCGTCCGTTGACTCGCTACGGCAGGCGGCGTGGGGACGACTCGGCCCGCTCGCGGCAGAGCTGGGGCTGCCCGCTGCAGGACCCTTGACTCTGCCCGGAACCTGGCGCATCCGGTAACCGGGCAGCTCGACCGAAGGTCTCGCGCGGAAAAGCCGTTGCCGCCCCGAGCCCTTGCTGCTGTACTCGTCATTGTCCGATCGAGCAAAGGAGAGAGAGATGCGCGCTGCGTTCATGTCTGACACCGGACTCGCCGTCTACTGGGAGGACATGACGTTTGGCGCGCACACTCAACTTGGGGATCCTGGCGCATGTTGACGCCGGCAAGACCACACTGACCGAGCGACTGCTCTACGACGCGGGTGTCATCACCGAGATCGGCAGCGTCGACAAGGGCAGCACGCAGACCGACTCGCTCGCGCTGGAGCGCCAGCGCGGTATCACGATCAAGTCGGCGGTGGTCTCGTTCGCCATCGGTGACGTGACGGTCAACCTGATCGACACGCCCGGACACCCGGACTTCATCGCCGAGGTCGAGCGGGTACTGGGCGTGCTCGACGGAGCTGTGCTGGTGATCTCCGCGGTAGAGGGCGTTCAGCCGCAGACCCGGGTGCTGATGCGGACGCTGCGGCGGTTGCGGATTCCAACGCTGCTGTTCGTCAACAAGATCGACCGCGGCGGGGCGCAGGATGTCGCGCTGCTGCGCAGCATCGCGGAGAAGCTCACACCCGCCGTGATCGCGATGGGGACGGCGACCGGGTTGGGCACCCGTGGTGCGGCGGCCACGCCGTACGCGGTGCATGACACGGCGTTTGCGGATCGTCTCGTCGACCTGCTCACCGAGAACGATGACGCGTTGCTGGCCGCGTATGTCAAGGACGACGGTGTGCCGGCTGAACGACTGCTTGCGGCACTTGCGGCCCAAACCGGGCGGGCGATCGTCCATCCCGTGTACTTCGGCTCGGCGATCACGGGTGCGGGCGTGGATGGCCTGACCGAGGGTATCGGCGGGCTTCTCCCGTCGACGATGGGTCACGACGACGGTCCGCTCTCCGGGACCGTCTTCAAGGTCGAGCGTGGGCCTGCGGGGGAGAAGGTCGCGTACGTCCGGTTGTTCTCCGGCACGCTGCGAACGAGGGACCGGCTGCGGCTCGGCCAGGAGAAGGCCAAGGTCACCGCAATCCAGGTCTTCAACCGCGGCCCCGCGGCGCCGGGAGAGGCGATCACCGCCGGGCAGATCGGCAAAGTGTGGGGCCCCGGCGGCGTTCAGATTGGCGACCCGATCGGCGTCCCACCCGCAGCCGCCGCCTGGCACTTCGCGCCGCCGACCTTGGAGGCGGTGGTCGATCCGAGCCGCGCGGCAGAACGGGCCGCGTTGCGTGCCGCGCTGGCTCAGCTCGCCGAGCAGGACCCGCTCATCAATGTGCGGCAGGACGACATGCGGCACGAGATCATCGTCTCGCTCTTCGGCGAAGTGCAGAAGGAGGTCATTCAAGCGACGCTCGCGGCCGAGTTCGGCGTCGACGTGTCGTTCCGCGAGACCACGACGGTATGCATCGAACGGCCGGCCGGCACCGGCGCCGCCGTCGAGCTCATGGGGCAGGAGGGCAACCCGTTCCGGGCTACGGTCGGATTGCGTATCGACCCGGCGACAATCGGCTCCGGGGTGCGCTTCGAGCTGGGGATCGAGCGTGGGGCGCTGCCGGAGGCGTTCGTCAAGGCGGTCGAGGACACCGCGCGCGCGACCCTGCGGCAGGGACTTTGCGGCTGGGACGTCAGGGACTGCATCGTTACGCTGACGCACTCCGCGTACGTCCCACCACCGCCGTACGGGTGGAGCAAGTTCTCGAGCTCGGCGAGCGACTTCCGCTACTTGACGCCACTCGTGCTGATGGACGCACTGGCTCAGGCGGGAACCCGGGTGTACGAACCGATCCACCGCTTCCACCTCGAGACCCCGGCCGACACACTCGGCCTGACGCTGCGCCTGCTGGCCCGGCTCGGCGCCGTCCCGTACGTGCCCGCTGTGAACGGCTCATGGTGCACGTTGGACGGTGAGATCCCGGCGGCTCGCATGCACGAGTTGCAGCAGCAGTTGGCCGGGCCGACCCGCGGAGAAGGCGTGATGGAGTTCGCGTTCGACCGCTACGACGTGGTCACCGGCCCCGTACCCATTCGGCCGCGCACCGACCCCAATCCGCTCGATCGCAAGGAGTACCTGCTGCACGTCTCCGGCAGGTTGTGATCCAGGTGATCGCCGGCAAGGAAGGGCGGTTAGCCTGAGGACGTGGCCAAGACGTTCGAGCGCATCGAGGATCGGATTCGCCGTTTCATCGAGGAGCAGCCCATGTTCTTCGTGGCCACCGCGCCGGAGAACGGCGGCCGCGTGAACGTCTCCCCGAAGGGGTACCGGGATTCCTTCGCCGTGATTGACGACCACACGTTCGCCTACCTCGATCTGTTCGGCAGCGGTGTCGAGACCATTGCCCACGTGCGGGAGAACGGACGGATCACGGTCATGTTCTGCTCGTTCGGCCGCAACTCGAACATCGTGCGGCTGTTCGGCACCGGTCGCGTTGTACGGCCGGACGACCGGGAATTCGACTCGCTCAAGATGCACTTCGCGATGCACCATCCGGGCATCCGGTCGATCACCGTGATCGACGTCGCGCGGGTCGCCGACTCGTGTGGGTACTCGGTGCCGTACATGGAGGAGGTCGGCGAGCGCCCGGTACTCGATGATGTGCACGGCCGTCGGGGTCCGGACGAGTGGGCCGATCGCATCGCCGGAGTCAACGCGCACAGCATCGACGGGCTGGCGGCGCTGGACGCGGATCATCCGCTGCCGACCTCGATTCGTCGTTGACCATCGAACCTCAGTACTTGCGCAGTTCCCCGCCGCTGACCGCTGATTTCCGGGGCGGTTCTGTCGGTGGTGGGTGGTAGATTCGAACGTATGAACGAACAGGTGGCGGCGCGGCGGCTGGCCGGTGTGGTGGGCGAGTTGGCCGGGTTGGCATCGCAGCTGGGCGGTGATGGTGATCGGATTGATGTGATCGCCGTTCTGGAGCGGCTCAAGGCTGCTGCGGCGGCGGCGCAGTTGTCGGTGGTGGCTGATTTCGCCGTGTCGCAGGAGGCGGCCAACAGGGCGCTGGGTGTTGAGGCGCGGGCGGCGCGCCGGGGGGTGCCCGAACAGGTGGGGTTGGCGCGTAAGGTTGGCGCCGGCGACCGCGGCGCGGCAGCTGTCCCAGGCGCGGGCGTTGCGGGACGATCTTCCGGCCACGTTCGCGCTGCTCGGTGCCGGTGCGATCTCCGAATGGGTGGCCACCATCGTGGTGACCGAGACCTCGCATCTGGCTGCGGAGGATCGGCGGCTGGTGGACAAGAAGCTCGCAGCCGAGCTCCCTGATTTGAGCCCGCGCCGTGCCCAGGCCCGTACCAAGGCGCTTGCCTACGAGCTCGACCCGGAGGGTGCGGTGAAGCGGGCCGGG
>DASUTB010000108.1:0-20528 GCA_036374835.1 Jiangellaceae bacterium
CTACCCGGAGCAGTGGCCCGAAGAGGTGTGGGCCGAGGACGTCCGCCTCATGCGCGAAGCCGGCGTCAATCTGGTCAGCGTCGGCATCTTCTCCTGGGCGATTCTGGAGCCGGAGCCGGGCCGGTACGACTTCACCCTTCTGGACGGCGACGGTGTGGACCGAGCTCACCCATGTCGCCGGTGCGGAGGTCGTCGCCACCTACAAGGACGGACCGCTGCCCGGCCGGGCCGCGATAACCCGCCGCCCGGTCGGCGACGGTGCCGCGTGGTATGTCGCAACGCGTCTGGACGAGGCCGCTACCGCCGTGCTGGCGGACCGTATCGCCGACGCCGCCGGCGTGACGCGCCGAGCCGAAACGTCACAGGAAGTCGAAATCGTGCGCCGGACCGGCGCAACGGCGTCCTACCTGTTCATCATCAACCACGGCAGCACCCGGGCGGCCGTTTCCGCGTCCGGCGTCGACCTCCTGACCGGATCGCGGCACGGCCCGGTCGCCACGATTCCGGCAGGGGGTGTCGTCGTGCTCCGCGAGGAGCACGATCACCGCGGCTGAGGCCGGAATCACTTCCGGCGATCGTGCCGTGCTTCGGTTATCCCGCGAGAGCTGCTGAGCAACGCCGCAGCGCTCTTACGCCGATGTGACGCGGCGGACGACGGCCACTCACCGAATCGATGCGCGGTCGATGCGGCAGCCGCGTGGCGCCGACGCACCGGCCGCTCGAACCGGCTCAAGACATAGCCGTAAACCAGGCCGAGCAGTAGCCCGTACATCATGTGACCCGCCAGACTCTGCCATGCCGTCGCGGTGAACCTGAAGATCAGGTCTTCGCGCCCGAGCCAGGCCGGCATGATGATGAGGCCGCCGAGTATCCACCAGAACCAGCCGTAGACCACGCCGGTGATCGCCGCCGCCCCCATCGTGTGCACCCGCATGCCCGCTACCAGCGCGTAGATCAGGCCGAACAGCAGTGAGATCGCGAGGTGCACGGTCCACCCGACGACCGTCCTGCTGCTGTCGACCAGCGCGGCCACCGAGAGCATGATGTCGGTCACCTGCATGAGCAGGCCGAAGGCGATACCACCGGCCAGCCCGCCCATCAGTGCTGCCACGAACCGGTTACTGGCGACCACCGCCCGCGTGGGGCTACCGGCGTGCGACATCCCCCCAAACACCCCCTATTTGCCACATGACTGAAACAGCGTTCTGCTCGGGTCTTACGGTACCGCCGTCACATACCGGGCGAAAGGTGGAGTGCCGGCTGATTACACCAGGTCAGGCGGCTGCTGCGATCGTCGCCTAGCGAACCGCCGAGGCCGTGCGCGGTCCGGGCTGGAACAGGCCGAGGACGGCGTTGAGGATGAGCAACAGCAGCGCCAGTGACGGCGTGACGGTGGCCACGACCTGCTGCGCCTGGGTAACCCCCTGCCCGACCGCGGTCGCCGCGTCCGCAGCGCGCCCGAGCCCGGGAGCTGCGACGGCCAGCGCGACCACGGCCAGTAGCGCCGTCACGCCGAGCTTGACCGTGACCCACCACTGGCGGAACAGGCCGAAACCGGTGAGCAGGGCCTGCGCGACGCCGGTGCCGAGCGCAAGCAGTGCGAGCGGGACGAGCGCCGTCCACGCGATCTGCGCCATCGCGGGATAGACGGTTTCCGGCTCCGCGCCTCGAAGCCCGGCGACGCCGAGCGAAATCTCGACCAGCGCAACGCCGGCCAGGCCCACCGCGGAGAGCAGGTGCGCCGCCAGCAGTGTCTTGCGTCCGCGTGGCGAGAGCCGGCCTCGGACGTCGCTACCGGACTGCTGTGTCAACGTATCCATGGACAAGAAAATAAAGTACTAACTTGTGTATTTCAAGTCTCCGCTATCATTTCCACCATGCGTTCCTACGGCCAGTACTGCGCTCTCGCCCGTACCCTCGATGTGATCGGCGACCGATGGACACTGTTGATCATCCGCGAGCTGTTCGCGCACGACTGCCGGTATTCGGACCTGCGCGACGCGCTGCCCGGGATCGCGACGAACCTGCTGGCCGAGCGGCTGCGACACCTCCAGCACCACACGGTTATCGAGTCTTACGACGCGCCGGCTCCCGTGCGAGCGACTGTCTACCGGCTGACCGAGCGTGGCCGTGAGCTCGGGCCGGCCCTGGCCGCACTGGTCGCGTGGGGCGGACCGCTGTTGGCCGACCAAGGCGACGACGAGTTCCGCACCCACTGGCTGGCGCTGGGTCTCCCGACGTTCTTCCAAGGCGTCGATTTCGCCGGCATCGCACCGCTGGAAGTCGTCATCCGTACCGGCGACGAACCGGCGACACTCATCGTTGGCCATAACGGCGTCCAGGTGACCATGGGTGCGTCAACCTCGTCGGCGGCCGCCACGATCGAAGGTTCGCCGGACGGGGTCTTCGCGATGCTCACCGGCCGCGACCGCAAGGATGATCTACCGGATGTCCAGATCGCCGGCCCGAGCGACGCCGTCCGGCGGCTGCACCTCCTGAGCCGGCGAGCCCGGGTGAGTCAACCGCACTGATCAGGTCGAGCTACGCGCGCAGCCGGCCAGCCGGGGCGATCTCGACCACGCCGCCGAAAGCCACATGGTTCTTGATCTTCTTGGCCAGCGGCGACGGCTTCGGGTAGTACCACGCCGAGTCTGGAACGCGAACACCATCCACGTCGATCGTGTAGTACGACGCCATGCCCTTCCAGTAGCACAGCGTCCGTGTCGGGCTCTCGGCGAAGTAGGCACGGTTGATCGACTCCGGGGGGAAGTAGTGGTTACCTTCGACCACTTTCGTCTTGTCGCTGTCGGCCAGCACCACACCGTTGAACACCGCTTGCATCCTCATGCCGACGACGGTACGGAGCCGGACACCACGCCTACCGTGTCCGCGCTCACGTTGCACCCGCAAGCCGACGAGCCCTCATCTGCGGACATTCCAGTACGCTGGAACGATGCGAATCGGTGAACTGGCGGCACAGACGGGCACGACGGCCAAGACGTTGCGCTTCTACGAAGCCGAGGGCCTGCTTCCTGAGCCGGGACGGACGACGTCCAGCTACCGCGACTATCGCCCCGACGCGGCACAACGGGTGGTCTTCATCCGCGACGCGCAGCGCGCCGGCTTCACGCTGCGCCAGATCCGCCAGATTCTCGACATCCGCGACGGCGGTGAGCCGCCATGCGAGCACGTCGGCCAGCTCATCGAACAACGGATCGGCGAAGTCGAGCAGCGCCTCGCCGAGTTGACGCAGACCAAGGCCCATCTCCAGGAACTCGCGCAGCGCACTCGTGACCTCGACCCGGCAGACTGCGCCGGATACTGCGCCATCATCCAGGCAGGCGACGCCGCACCGGCGCCGACCTGAACCCTGAGGCCGGGCCGTCAGATCGTGCCAAGTGCGGCCCGCAACTGGTCGATCGTCGGCGAGCCTGCGCGGCCGTCGGGCGTCTCGTAGACCCGGCACGCCAGGCCACCGGGCGCGCCGGTAGCTGCGAACAGATCACGCCCGTCCACCAGGATCGTCGGCGAGCCGCGGAATCCGAGAGCCTCGGCCTCCTCAGGTGATTCGACCTTCTGATAGCCGATACGCAAGCCCAGTTCGCCGGCCAGCACACGTAGCCGCTCGTCGGCGGTCTGCCAGTTGGGACAACCATCGAAGTACTGCAGTGTCACGTCCATACCGAAGACGGTAATCCTTCCACCCAGCTAGAAGGTCAACCTTCCTATGCCGGCGTGCCCCTAGGCTCTCAACGCCTCGAGATAGACGTGCTCCACCTCGGGCGCGGGCGACAGACCCATCGAGTCTTGCAGTTGTTCGCGCAACTCCGTATAGACCCGGACCGCCTCCGCACGGTCGCCCGCAGCGATGTGGCACTCCATCAGCCGGGCATATGCGGATTCGCGATAGGGAGCAAGCTCGACGGCCCGGCGCGCCGCCCCGACAGCTGCGCGGGCGTTTCCGGCCTGCGTCCATACCTCTGCCAAGGTGTCATAAGTGCGGACTTCGAGATCGTGAAGTTCGCGACGCATCTGCTCGATCCACGGCGCGTCCTCACCGGCGAGCAGAGGTCGGCGCAGGATGGCCGAGGCAACGGCGGCCGATGACCAGGCTCGGCGCGTGTCGCCGCGGGCAAGCGCGCCCTCGGCGGCGTCGAGCGAGTTCACCGTCTCGCGTAGGTCGATCCACGTTCCAGCAGGAAAGCGCAGCTCGTAACAGCCATCCGAGCCTTCGAGCGATCGAGCACCGTCGATTCCAGTCCAGCTCAAAGCACGACGCAGCTTGCTCACGACCGCGCTGAGCGCCGTATCCCACGCGTCGGGGAGATCACCGCCCCACACCGCCTCCGCCAGCAGCTGGCGTTCAACCCGCCGAGCGCTCGACGCGAGGCGGACGAAGACAAGGCGGCCTTGCCTGCCGGGAAAGTCCACCTGCTCCAGCAAACCGCCCGGACCGGCGACTGCCACCCTGCCGAGGAGGTACACGCGGAGCACGGCGCCTCCAATCTCGGTCCAAGATGCCGCCAAGGCCCGCGGCCTAGGCTTTCACTGTACGCCGACCGGAGGAGGGACGATGAGCGCGAACATCGCGAGTGTGATCGAGTGCCCGTGTGGTGCCGTCATCGAGGGCCAGAGCAGCACCGACGTAGCAGGCAAGGCGCAGGCCCATGCCAAGGAGACCCACGACATGGAGCTGTCGCAGGAACAGGCGCTTGCCATGGCGAGGCCGGCTTGATCCGCTGATCAGCGCCGCGTCACGGTATGGGAAATGTGATCGCGGGCACTTCCGTGAACATGGTGCTCGGCCTACGGTGACGGCATGCCGTATCTACCGTCGCTGAAGCCCGACGCCGTGCTCCTCGATGTTCTCCGCTCGTTCCCCACTGCCGCCGAACCGCTGCTCGCCTACCATGAGGCGCTGCTGCGCGGGCCGTCGCCGTTCACGGTAGCTGAGCGCGAGCTGATCGCCGCCTACACCTCAGGGTTGAACGCCTGCGGCTACTGCCACGGTGTGCACTCTGCGACCGCCGAGGGGTTCGGCGTACCGAAAGGCACGTTACAGGCGTTACTCGACGACGTCGACGCCGCACCGGTGGACGAGCGGATGCGGCCGGTGCTGCGCTACGTCAGGAAACTCACCGAGTCGCCGAGCCGGATCGCGCCAAGCGACGTCGAGGCGATACTCGCCGCCGGCTGGGACGAGCAGGCGGTGCACGACGCGGCCGCCGTCTGCGGACTCTTCAACCTGATGAATCGTCTCGTCGACGGGCTCGGCATCACCGCGGATGAGGACTACTTCGCAATGTCGTCGCGCCGGCTCGCCGCCATCAGTTACACCGGGTTGCGCGACCTGCTGTAACACGCCTGCACGCTGATCGTCAGGAGGGCGATACTGCATTGGTTCCGGTGCCGCAACGCACACCACACGTTCAGTGTTCGCCGTCACGATCCGCGGGACGGCGCACGTCACACCACGTTGACCTTCCATCTGACTGGAAGGAGTACTTTCGCCTCATGACCACACCCACCGTCGCGGACCTGACGACGACGTGGGCCCGCCGCAATGCCGCCACCGGCAAGCTGAGCCAGGCAGGCATCAGGCTGCTGGCGGACGGCAAGCCGGTAACTGCGGCAATGCTGGCCGGCGCCGCCGGCATCAGCATCGCGGAGGCGGAGGCCTACATCGAGTCCGGCGAACGAACTGGCCTCGAGGTCGAAACCGGGGCGATCGTCGGCGCCGCGCTGACGCTGCGGCCCACTCAGCACCAATTCACCGTACGTGGAAACGATCTGTACACGTGGTGCGGCTTCGACGCGCTGTTCCTGCCGATCATCCTCGGTGAACGTGCGAAGGTTACGTCGACGTGCCCTGTGACCCGTGCTGAAGTCAACCTGACAGTCGAGCCGGACGGCACGGCATCCGACGTCACACCGGGTACGGCGGTCGTCGCGATCGTCGGGTCGGACGTGACGTCCTCCTGCGAAACCATCGGGCCCGGCTCACAGGTCTGTACCCAAATGCCGTTCTTCGCCTCCCGTGAGGCGGGTGAGAAGTGGCTCGCCGATCATCCCGGGGTCGCGATCGTCGACCTCGACCAGGCACGCGAGATCGCCCGGGCGTCCACCCGACAATGCTGCTGATCGCGCCCGAAGTGGCGGTACGGAAGCTGCGTAACCCAGTGGAGCAGGAGCCCGACTCCTCGCTCAGAAGTGGAACAGGCTGCCTTTCCGTTTGGCGATGCGCTCGGAGAGCTTGAACGCGAGGACCCCTGTGGCCAGCCAGCCGAAGGCCGTGGCGAGCGTCCACGCCCAGCCGCCGGTTCCACTCCAAGGCACGGTTTCACCATCGAACATGACGATCCGCAGCGCTTCGGCGGAGTGGGTCAGGAATATCGGCTGGCCAATCGCCTCAG
Organism: Jiangellaceae bacterium; assembly: GCA_036374835.1. GTDB lineage: Bacteria > Actinomycetota > Actinomycetes > Jiangellales > Jiangellaceae > DASUTB01. The sequence continues at coordinate 6,414 of DASUTB010000108.1, forward strand.
CCCAGCCGGGAAGACGGGACAGTGGCATCAGTGCTCCGCTGAAGAACATCAGGAACATCAGCACCATGTCGTTGAGCAGCATGGTTCGCTTCCAGACCAGAGCGGCGCCGGCGATGATCATCGCAAGGCCGGCCGCCCCGGTGAACAGCAGCAGCAACGGCAGCAGCGCTTCGACCCGCAAGTGCAGGTCGATGCTGACGAACAGGTTTGTCACGCCGTAAACGATCGCGACGACGATGACGGTCTCGGCGATCGCCGACGCGACCCGACCGATCACGACGTGTACCCACGACGGCAGTGGGCTGAGGTACGCCTGTTCCAGCGTCCCGGTCTGAATCTCTGCCAGCAACCGCCAGAACATCTTCTGCACATGCAGATAGGTGTAGGTGAACGCGGACAGACCGATGATCAGCCAGGAGGCGCCTGCGGTGTCCAACGACCATTCCAGCCGGTCGGTGACGATGGCTTCACCCTCGCCGATCGTGAACGCGAGCAACAGCATGAACGTGATGAACAGTGGCATCTCGATGAGGATCTGCAACCGTTCGCTCCAGCCCTGCCGCAGGCCCTTGACCGTCTCGTTGCAGATAGCGGTCAGCTCACGATCCGGCGTCATCTTCCAAGTGGTCGCGGTCATTTCAGGCACCCAGCCTTCCGTCACGTAGGCCACGACGAATCGCCGCCTGGTAGATCGCCCAGCCGAGAACGAGCAGGATCGCGGCGTGGACGAGCGCCCACGGCAGTGTGCCGTCCGCCCAGACGTCGCCGAGGCTCTCGACGGTGCCGTCGACCGGCGCCGTAAGCCGGCGGATGGCGTCGACGCCCAGTGTGGTGGGAACGAGTTTCGCGACGAGTTCGAGCCATCCCGGGAACGCGAAGATCGGGATGAGCGCACCGTTGAGGAACATGAGGAAGCCCTGGATGACGTGGACGATCGCGCCGATCGAATTGACCACCAGAGCAAGGCCCCCGAGGAGCATGGCGAAGCCAGCGACGTCGGCGAGCGTCACAAGTATCGGAACGAGGACCGACCACTGGAACGTCAGCTCGACGCCGAGTCCGGCGAACGCGCCAAGGAACGCCGCGCCGACGGCGGCGGCCACCGCCACCGACTCGATCATGCTCCCGATGAGCCGGCCGACGGACTGCACCCACGGCCGCAACGGGCTGAGCAGGCTCTGCTCCAGCGTGCCGGTGAACATCTCCTCGAGGACCCCGGACACAATACGCAGCAGAGCGAAGTAGCTGACGACGTATGCGAGGTATCCGGCGAGCGTCATGCCCAGCAGCTCGGTGACGAACCGTCCGCCGCCGATGAACAGCATGAGGGCCCAGTACGTCGCCGACGCCATGAACAGTTCGAGGACGAGCGGAGTCTTGTGCGCCCACATCACCTGCAGGGCCTTTGCAATTTCATTGCCCAACATTCGCAGTCCGGCACCGGCACGTTCAGCGGCCGACGCTAGCTCTGCCTGCGGGGGTGCGAGTGTCGTCATCGTCACTCCCCCTTTACCAGCTGGACGAACACGTCCTCGAGGCTCGGCCGGATCCGGTTCACGCCAATGACCGGCAGACTGTCTTCGTACAGCACGTCCAGCACTTTGTGGAGATCGTCCTGATCGTTCGTGGGCAGCTGGATCGTCACGTGCCCGTTGCCGGGTTGCTCCACGGCGCGGGTCGGGAATACCCGCGACACGACATCGTGCCAACTCGCCACATGTACCTCGAATCTGTCCTCGACATATCGCTCGAGCAACTGGTCGGTCGGAAGATCGATGATGATCCGGCCCTCACGGATCACCGCCACCCGATCCGCGAGTTCCTCGGCCATCGCCAGCTGGTGGGTGGTCAGCACGATCGTCTTGCCCTCGTCGCGGGCCAACCGGGTGATCCACTCCCGCACCGTGCGAGCCGCCTCGACGTCCAGCCCGATGGTCGGCTCATCCAGCAGAACGATCGGCGGGTCGCTGACTAGCGCCGCGGCGACCGCGACCTTCTGCTGCATCCCGCGCGAGAACCCGCCGACACTCTCGTCGCGCCGCTCCCACAGGTCCAGATCGCGCAGCAGTTGCTCCGCCCGGGGTTTGATTTCCGCACCGTGAAGACCCTTCAGGCGGCCGAAGTAGAGCAGGTTCTGCCAGGCGGTCAGGGTCCAGTACACGTTGCGCGAGCCCTCCAGCACGGCACCGATCTGCTGAACGGCCTGGCTGCGCGCCGCGCCGATGTCATAGCCACCCAGCGACGCGGTCCCGCTTGTGGGGGTCACCAATCCGGCCATCATCTTGATGGCCGTTGTCTTGCCCGCACCGTTCGGTCCGAGGAAGGCCAGCACCTGGCCGGGCGGAACGCGCAGCGATACGTCATCCACGGCGGTGAGATCGCCGAATCTCTTGGTCAGACCGCACAGTTCAATGGCCGCGGCACTCCTTTGCATCATCGCATGCTCCAAACTTATGCCGTAAGCAGCAAGTCGTGACGACCGTAGAACTTATGGTGTAAGTTGTCAAGGGTGACGATCACATCGCAGGTGCCGGAAAGGTCGCAGGCCGGCGAGTCGCGACGACGTAGCCAGCCGGAGGCGCAGCGCACGCCGTTGAGCCGCGACCGAATCGTAGAAGCCGCGCTCGACTACATCGATCAGCATGGCCTCGACGCGCTGAGCATGCACAAGCTCGGCGGGGAGCTGGGCGTCAAGGGCATGTCGCTGTACAACCACGTCGCCAACAAGGACGACGTCCTGGATGGCGTCGTCGAGCTGCTGTGGGCAGAGGTCGAGCAGTCTGCACCACCCATGTCCGACTGGGTTCAAGGCGTCCGCTCGTTCGCCCGCGCAATGCGCGCGATGGTGCGCCGTCACGCGAATGCCGCGCCACTGATCATCAGTCAATCGTTCATGCCGCAGCCGGCACTGCGGGTCGTCCAGGCGCACGCAACCGCAATCGCGCGCGGCGGCGCCGGCAACGACCAGGCGTACGCGCTGCTGCGCACCGTCACCTCGTACACTCTCGGCTCCGCCTTCAACGAGGTGTCGTGGGGACGGGGCGACCCGGCATGTGCGCCGACCGTGTCCGACCTGCTGCGGCCCGGCACGCCCGACGACCTGGCCGCGGTGGCGAACGTCTTCTGCGGCCAGTACGACTACGACGCCGAGTTCGAACTCGGTCTCGACCTCATGCTGCGCGGCGTCGAAGCCGGCGTTGGGCACTGAGAGATGTCACATCCCGTGGTCCGCGCTCGCGTTAAGCGACCTGGCGGTCGGCTTGACCTTTCGGCCCACTGCAAGGGTCACAGCCATCCGTTCGGCCGCGCGGCGGCGGCCTCGATGCAGTTGCGCGTACCGGTCTTGCCGATCGCGGACGACAGGTAGTTGCGCACGGTGCTCTCGGACAGGTGCAGCTGCCCGGCTATGTCGCGACTGATGCGCCGCCCACCGAAGCCCCCAGCACGAAGAACCCGGACGCTCCGGCCTCCATCGCGCGGCGCAGATAGCCGGGCCGGCCGAACGTCGTGACGATCAGCACGCGACGCAGCCATGCGCGCAGGTGCATGGGGCCGCAATCCAGGCGTGGTCATTGGGCAAGGGTGGCGAAGCCTTCTCGCCAGCTCGGGTAGGCAGGCGTCCAACCGAGCTCACGCCTGGCCTTCGCGTTGGACGATCCACGGGTGGCGGTCATCATGTTGACGCCGAACTCTCCTATCATCGGCTTGACCAGCCATGCCGGGAGCCGACGCGGTGGCTTGGCACCGATCGCCTCGGCCAGATACGGCAACCATGTCGCCACCGTCGCAGGCTCGTCGTCCACGATGTTGTAGATGCCGGGTGCGCCGTTCTCAACGGCCGCGACCGTCGCGGTTGCCGCGTCGGCGATGTGGATGAACGAGAAGACGCCGGCACCGCCGCCCACCAGTGGCAACTGCCGCTTGCGCACCATCTCCAGCATCGACCCGCCCGGCCCGAGGTCGGTGCCTGGGCCGTAGAACGCGCCGTAGCGCAGCACGACACCTTCGATGCCGTCCGCCGCGGCGACCGCGGACTCGACGTGCCGGATCGCCGCCAGCGTGTGCTCCGAGTTCTTCGCCGGGTTCGGGTCCAGCCGGTCGTCCTCGGTCTTGAGTGCGCCTCCAGTGCGCTCGTTCGGCCAGCCGGTGAAGCTCTGCGCGATGAATCGCTTCGCGCCCGCCGAATGTGCTGCGGTCAGAAGGTGGTCCAAACCTTCGGTGCGCAGCCGATTCGTCGCCGCGAATGCGGTGTCCAGGTCCTTGAAGTTCGGTTCCGAGATCGCGGTGAGCTGGTGGATGACGACGTCGGGACGCGCGGCCACCACGGCGTCGCGGACCGCGGCTGCGTCCAGCGCGTCCAGCACGACAGGCTCCGCGCCGGCCTTGCGTAGCTCATCGGCCTTCGCCGCACTGCGGGTCGTTCCGGCTACCTCGTGGCCTGCTGCCCGGAGCGTCGGAACGAGTTGCCTTCCCAGCGCCCCGGTGGCACCGGCCAGGAAGATCTTCATGACTTGTCTCCTCTCGTCTACCCCTACGACGAGACTGCCGATCGCACTGTGACACCCGAAGGTGATTGGATCGCACCATGACGACCGGTGCGCTCGAGCGCCACGATGAGTTGCGCCCGCTGATGTTCTCGATCGCCTACCGCATGCTGGGCAGTGTCACGGAGGCCGAGGACATCGTGCAGGAGGCGTTCTTACGACTGCACCAGTCGCAGCCGGAGGCGCTCGACTCGCCCGAGGCGTATGCGTCGACCGTGACGACCCGGCTGGCGATCGACCACTTGCGCTCGGCCCGCGTGCGGCGCGAGCAGTACGTCGGGACGTGGCTGCCCGAGCCGTTACCGACTGCGGACGACGAGGCGGACCCCGCATGGCGTATTGAGCGGGACGACACGCTTTCCATGGCGTTCCTCGTCCTGCTCGAAGCACTGTCCCCCGTGGAACGTGCGGTCTTCCTACTGCGGGACGTGTTCGGCTACGACTACGCCCGGATCGCCCAGATCGTCGACAAGTCTGAGGCGAACTGCCGGCAGATCCTTGCCCGGGCGCACAAGCACCTCGACGCCCGCCGTCCCCGATTCGAAGCATCCCGGAGCCGGCGCGACGAGCTGGCCGGTCGGTTCCTCGCCGCGTGCCACGCCGGTGACACCGAAGCGCTCGAACAACTCCTCGCCGAGGACGTGACGTTCTACGGAGACGGTGGCGGCAAGGCTCCGGCGATCACCGCGCCGGCCACCGGACGAACCCGTGTTGCGCGCTTCGTGGCCGGTTTGATGCGGCAGCTGGCGCAGGTCGGTGGGCGGCTCGAGCCCACTGAAGTCAACGGCCAGCCCGGCTTGCGCTTCGTCGACGCGGACGGCAACCTCGGAGCCGTCCTCGAGCTGACGATCACCGACGACGGGTATGTCGCGGAGCTGCGCAACGTGCTCAATCCCGACAAGCTGCGCCACCTCGGCCCGCTCGTTGATCCGCAGCGTGCCGCTGGAACATGACCAACATCATCAGGACCGCTTGATGGCGGTCAGGTAGTCGAACCGGTCGTCGAACTCCAGCACGTCCCGGTCGGCATAGGTTCGCCGCATCTCGTCCAGCCCGCGGGCGAGTTCGTCGTCGGCGAAGCTGCTCAGCAGCGACATGTACTGGCTCTCGACCATCCGCAGATAGTGTTCCTTCGGCATCCGGTGCCGGTAGACCCGGCGCTCCCGCTGGACGGCGAACCCGACCCGGTTGAGCGTCGCCTCCAGCTCGTCGGGGTCCGCGTGCCAGTGCAGCGATCGCTCCAGGGCCGCTCGGAACAGCGGGTAATCCAGGTCAGGCGGCACATGGACCAGCAGCACCCGCCCATCCGGTGGGAGCCGGCGGTAGAGATTGGCGAACAGGCGCTCCCGCTGCTCCACATGGTGCACAGCCTCCTTGATCAGCACCTTGTCGTAGCTGCGCGGTTCTTCGGAGAAGACGAGGGCGTCAGCCGCCACCGCCTCGACCGGCGCATCCTCGGGGATCTGCGCCAGCATCTGCGGGAACGGATCGACCACGATGACCGGGTGCCGCAGCGGCACCTGCTCGAGGATATCCAGGCTGTACATGCCCGTCCCACCACCCAGGTCCACCAGCACGTCATCGGGTTCCAAGCGCAGGCACTCGATCATCCGGCTGGTATGCCACCGGACGAAGTCGCCCGAGTAGTGCAGGAAGTGGTCGTACTCCGTGGCGAGCCGCTCGTAGTGGACGCGGACGACCTGGTCCGCGTCACTGACCGGTTCGGGCTGTTGCTCGTCTGGCATGTCGCTTAGTGTTGCAGGACGGCCTGCAGGAACGCCTTGGTGCGTTCCCGCTCGGGTTCGGTGAAGATCTTCTCCGGCGTCCCCTCTTCGTGGATCTGACCGTCGAAGAAGAACAGCACGCGGTCGGCGACCTCACGCGCGAAGCCCATCTCGTGGGTGACGATGATCATGGTCATGTCGGTCTGCTCGGCGAGCTTGCGCAGCACGTTGAGCACCTCACCGACGAGCTCGGGGTCGAGGGCGGCGGTCACCTCGTCGAACAGCATCACCTTCGGGCGCATCGCGAGCGCCCGCGCGATCGCGACGCGTTGTTGCTGGCCGCCGGAGAGCCGACTCGGGTGCTCGTCCGCCTTGTCGGTGAGCCCGACCATGTCGAGCAGCTCGCGCGCCCGCTCCTCGGCTTCGGCACGGTCCAGCCCAAGCACACTCATCGGTGCTTCGGTGATATTGCGCAGTGCGGTCATGTGCGGGAACAGATTGAAGTGCTGGAAGACCATTCCCAGCTTCGTCCGCATCGAACGCAGATGCTTCTCGTTTGCCGGCACCAGCTTGCCCCGGCGCTCCATGTGCCACAGATGCTCGCCGTCGACGATGACGTAACCGCTCTGAATGTCCTCCAGGGTCATCAGCACGCGCAGGATCGTGGTCTTGCCCGACCCGCTCGGCCCGATGATGGCCAGCTTCTCGGCAGGTTCGACCTGAAGGTCGAGTTGCCGGCACACCTGCGTTTCACCGAAAGACTTGCTGACCTTGCGGAACTCGACGATGTACCGCGCGTCGGGGCGGGCGTCGTCAGACGACGCGTTCGACTGTGCCATAGCGTCTCTCCAGATAGCGGACGAGCAGGGACGAGCCGTAGGCGAGAACCAGGAACATGAGGCCGGCCATCGTGATCGCCTCCACGTACTTGAAGTCGCTCGCACCCAGCCGCTGCGCTTGGGTCAGGATCTCCAGCAGGCCGATGGCCAGCAGCGTCGGCGTGTCCTTGAACAACGAGATCCAGTAGTTGCCGAGGGCTGGAATCACCGGCGGAATCGCCTGCGGCAGCACGATGCTGCGCCACGTGTGCGCACGGGCGATGTTCAGCGCGGTGGCGGCCTCCCACTGGCCGCGCGGAACCGCGTCGATGCCGGCCCGGTACACCTCACTGAGGTACGCGGCGTAGTGGATGCCGAGCACCACCACACCGGTGACGAGCGCGGACAGCCGCAGGCCGATGAGAAGCGGAACCGCGTAGAAGACGAAGAACAGCTGCACCAACGGAGGTGTGCTGCGGATGAACTCGATGACCCAGCGTACGGGGTGGCGCACGTACCACCGGCGCGATCGTCGCAGCATCGTCAGGACCAGGCCGAGCACCAACGCAAGTGGGAAGGCGAGGACGGTGACCTCGAGCGTCACGACCAAGCCGTCGAGCAGCGCGGGGAGGACCTCATCCCAGGTGTACTGCCAATCCCAGTCCATGCGTCACCCCCTTCATGCCCGACCCACGGTCGCCCGCCGTTCCAACCAGTTGAAAAGCGCGGCGATGAGTTGCGCGAGCACGAAATAGATGACCAGCAAGCCGGTGTACAACGCCACCGTGCTCTCCGGCTGCGGCACCCGGATCAGGTTTGCGCGCGCGGTCAGGTCGGCCACCTGAACGAGCGAGACGAGAGCACTCGCCTTGAGCAGGTGGATCGTCATCGTGCCCCACGGCGGGATCATGATCGCGACCGCTTGCGGAAGGATCACCCGCCGCAACCGCTGGGTCGCGCTCAGGTTCAGTGCCGTCGCGGCCTCCCATTGTCCTTTCGGAACGGCCTGAACGCCGGCGCGGACGATCTCCGCCTCGTAGGCACCGATGTTCAGTGCCAGGGCAAGAACCGCTCCGGTGAACGCCGAGAGCCGGATATCGAGCAGCAGCGGTAGCGAGAACACCATCCAGAACATCAGCACCAGGGCCGAGACGCCACGGAAGACCTCCATGTAGACCCGTGACACGGTGCGCACCAGTCGGCGCCGCGAGAGCATTCCGATGCCGGCGAGCACCGCGAACACCCCGCCCAGCAGTGCGGACAGCACCGTCACCTGGATGGTGACCCAGGCGCCGTCCAGGAAGGTGTCGATGTTGTCGGTGAATACGCTCACTGTGGTGCCCGACTAGGCGCCGCAAAGCTCCTCGGCCGTCTTGTCCTTCGCGAGGTCGACCTCCTGCTGGCCGAAGCCGAACTCCTCGACGATGGGCAGGATCTCTCCGGCGTCCTGCATCTCCTTCAGCACCGTGTTGAACTCGTCGCGGAACTCTTCGTCATCCGGCCGGAAGGCGTAACCGCCACAGCCGAGTTGCTCTTCGCCGTCGACCGTGTACACGAACGGCTCGACGGCCTCGATGGCGTCGATGTTCCTAGTCTGCCAGTTGACGGTGATGCTGGTCAGCGCAAACGCGTCGATGCGGCCACCGCGTAACGCGTCGATCAGGTCAGGAGTGCTGCCGAGCACGGTCACATTGGTGATGCCGACCTCTTCGGCGTGCCCTTCTTCAACCGCGCCGGACAGCACACCCAGATTGGCGCCCGCGTCGAGCACCGACTGGTAGTCGGACAGGTTCATCGGGTTGCCGGCCGGAACGGCCAGCGCCTGGGGCGCGCAGTAGTCCGGGTCGCTGAAGATGACCTCATCGCACCGCTCCGGTGTGATGAACATACCGGCCGCCACCATGTCCATGCGCCCGGCGTTGAGGCTGGGAATCAGCGAGCCGAACTCGGTGACGACGCCGTCCAGCTCCGCGATGCCAAGCTCGGCGAGCACGGCGCGCGCCACTTCCGGCGCCTCACCTGTCACGTTGCCGGCTTCGTCGGCGAAACCGTACGGCGCTTCGTTCGCGAAGCCCACCCGGATGAAACCCTGCTCACGGGCCCGCTCCAGGACACTGCCCTCTTCATCACCGCATCCGGAGAGCAGAATCGGGCCGCCGATCACGGCAGCACCGAGGGGTGCGGTTCCTTGGAGAAATGCACGCCGGGATATCTCACGCGTCATGGTCGGGCCTCCCACCCATCCAGATCGTTCTGCATACGTCAGTTGACGCTACCGATTCGTTGAACATTGTCAACATTCCTACAAGACTGAGTTGAAACCGAAACCTTCTCGGCCCGAACGGGAGAAGCATGATCGACATCGAGAGACCGCCGGACCGCTTCTTCTCCAAGGACGAGTACCTCGCCCGGACCGAAACCGTCAAGGCCAACATGCGAGCCCGTGAACTCGACGCGCTCGTGCTCGTCAGCCCGGAGAACATCTACTACCTGGTCGGCCTGAGCCACCAGGGCTATTTCGCGTTCACGCTGCTGCTGTTCCCGGCCGAGGGGCATCCACGCGTCATCACCCGGTCGATGGAGCGCGTCACGCTGATGCAACAGGCGCCCGACGTCGAGCACATCGGCTTCGACGAACACGAGGAGCCCGGCGAGGCGGTCGGGCGGGCTCTGCGCGAGGCCGGATTCGCGACGGCGCGGATCGGCGTGGAACGCAACACCATGTTCTTCCCGCTGCGCGTGTGGGACCTCATGCGGGCGGAGGTGCCGAACGTCACGTGGCGGGACGCCGAGGACACCGTCGACGAGGTACGGCAGGTCAAGTCGGAGCGGGAGATCTTGTGTATCCGGCAGGCGGCCGCGCTCAGCGACCGAGCGGTGCGGGCGGGAATCAACGCCGCGGGTGTCGGTGTCAACGAACGGGAGGTCGCCGCCGAGGTGTACCGCTCGATGGTGCTCGGCGGCAGCGAGTACCCCGGGTTCGCGCCACTGGTACGGTCCACCGATCTCATCGCACAGGAGCACGCGACGTGGCGCGACCGGACACTCGAACCAGGCGATGCGCTGCTCCTCGAGTTGTCGTCGTCGGTGCGCCGCTATCACGCGCCGCTGACCCGGGTCGTCCACCTGGGACGAGCGCCGCACGGGGTAACGGCTGCCTGCGAGATCACGCTGGAGGGCCTGGAGACCATCTGCAAAGCACTGCGGCCCGGCATGCTCACCGGCGACGTGTACGCGGCGTGGCAGAAGGTGATCGACTCTGCCCTCGGCGCGGGACGCTACGTCCGCCACCATTGCGGGTACACCGTGGGCATCGGCTTTCCGCCCAGCTGGGTCGGCGGCAGCACGGTCGTCGGGATCCGTCCCGAAGGGCAGATCGAAATACGCGAAGGCATGGTCTTCCACGTCTTGTCGTGGCTGATCGGCGTCGGGCCGGCGGACTACGGGGTCTCGGACACGGTGCTCGTCACCGCCGACGGCGGCGAGGTGCTGACCTCCACGGCCCGCAATCCCGTGCTCATCGCATAACGGCTCACCTCGGAATGACCACGTAAACGCCTCTAGGTGATGCCTAACGACTCGTCGACGAGTCGCTATGCGTTACTTCTTGCGCGCCGGCCGCTTAGCGCTTGGGTAGCAGTGGCGTGGGCCGCAGCGCGGCGTCGTCGGCGAACGCGAAGTCCGCGGGCTGATCCCGGTAGAGGGCGGCGTAGCGCTCCACACGATCCTTGTCGAGTTCGACGCCGATGCCTGGGCCATCCGGCACCGTCAGGCCACCCTCCTCGTACTTGGGCGCACCGCCGACGATGACGTCGTCGGCGAGCAACGCGGCGTACGACTGGTTGGCGTGCAGGAAGTTCGGCGTGGACGCGATGACGTGCGCGGCGGCGTACGTCGCCACGCCGAGTTCACCGAGGCTGTGCTTGACCACCGGAAGCGCCGCCGCCTCACAGATGCCGGCGCCACGTTTGAGGTTCAACAGACCGCCGTCCATCTGGTTGTCGAGCGAGATGACGTCGGCGGCCTGATGTCGGATGCAGGCGAGCACGTCGTACCGGGTCCAGCTCGCCTCGTTGGCGAGGATCGGCACGCCGACCCGGCTGCGGACGTAGGCCATCGCCTCCAGGTTGCGACCCGATACCGGCTGCTCCACCATCTCGAGGCCGAACGGCTCCATCTCGTTGATGATGCGGATCGCGGCCCCCGCGGACCATGCCTCGTTGGCATCGACGCGCAGCTTCAGATCCGGCCCACCGCCTGCCCGGGCGGCTTCTACAAGGGCGACGTCGTCAACCGGATCGCCCCATCCGACCTTGAGGTAGGCGGTGGAGAAGCCCTGTGCGACGGCGTCCGCCGCGGCGGTGTGCACCCCTTCGGCGTCGGTCCGCGGGAGGTAGTAGAACGCCTCGACGCGATCCCGAACGCGGCCGCCGAACAGATTGACCAGCGGCTGCCCGCACGCCTTGCCGACCAGGTCCCAGCACGCCATCTCGATCGCCGCTATTCCCGGGCTGGTGGCGCGCACGTGATGCCAAGTGCCGACGACGTCGATGCGCTTGCTGATCCGCTCGATGTCGAACGGCGACTCACCGACGACCAGCGGCGCGACCGAGTCCAGTACCGCCTCAACGATCGGCGCGGACGGATACGCGCCCGCTTCGCCGATGCCGGTGAGGCCGTCGTCGGTGTGCAGTTCGATGAGGACGCTCGTCAGCCCGCGCCGGCCGCCATATGCCCACATCTCCGGAGCGCCGAAGGGTACGGCGACGGGCGTCACATCCAATCCAGTGATTCGCATGTGGCCATCGTCACGCGGCGCGGGCGGAGTTGGGAAGCCAGAGGTACGGCGAGTTTTACGTTCGATCAGCCGAGGTCGCGGAGGGCGTCCTCGATCCCGCGGTGGAATGTCGGATAGGCGTAGATCATGTGACGCAGCGTCTCGACCGGGACCTGGGCATGCACGGCGACCGCGAGCGCGGACAGCACCTCACCACCGGTCGGTCCGGCGGAAGTGGCGCCGACCAGCACGCCACGATCCACGTCCGCCACAAGCTTGATCAGCCCTTCGTTGCCTGCCTTGTGGATCCAGCCGCGTGCCGACGACGGAACCTGCGCTACACCGACCGCCACGTTGATGCCGGCCTCGCGCGCGTTGGCCTCGCTCATCCCGACCGAGCCGACCTCGGGGTCGGTGAACGTTACCCGCGGCAACGCGCGGTAGTCCGCCGGCGGGCCCGGATGCCCGAGGATGTCGCGGGCCGCGATGTCCGCCTGGTACGTCGCCACGTGGGTGAACGCACCGTGCCCGGTCACGTCGCCGACTCCCCAGATGCCCTGCGCGGCGCGCATCTGCTCGTCGACCGCCAGCGCTCGGGCGTCCGAGTCCAAACCCACCGAGTCAAGGCCCAGCTTGGAAAGGTCGGCGCGACGGCCGACCGAGACCAGCAAGCGCTCAGCGGTGAGCTCGTCGCCCCCGCTGAGGGTAACGGTGAACTTCTCGCCGTCGTGCCGGACGGCTTCGGCCCGCGCGCTCGTGCGTACCGCGATGCCGTCCCCGGCGAACGCATCGGTGATCAGCTGCGACGACTCCGGCTCTTCGGGCGGCAGCAGCCGGTCCATCGCCTCGACCACGCTGACGTCGACCCCGAAACGCGAGAACGCCTGCGCCAGCTCCAGCCCGATGGCTCCCCCACCGAGCACGATCATCGACTCCGGCAGGGTCTTGGCCTCGATCGCTTCGCGGTTCGTCCAGTAGGGCGTGTCGGCAAGGCCGTCGATCGGTGGGACGGCCGGCTCGGTGCCGGTCGCGATGACGACGGCCCGGCGAGCCTCGAGCGTCTCACCGTCCACCTCAACCGTGCCCGGACCGGTCAGCCGGCCCCGGCCGCGGATGAACCGCCCGCCCTTGCCGGTGAACCGTTCGACGGCGATGCGGTCGTCCCAATCGGTCGTCGCCTCGTCGCGGATCCGGTCGGCCACCGGCGTCCAGTCCGGTACCACGTCGGCGTGCCCGGCCATGCCGTCGATGCGACGCGCCTCCGCGAGCATGTCGGCCGCCCGAATCATCATCTTGCTCGGGATGCATCCCCAGTACGGGCACTCGCCGCCGACCAGCTTGCTCTCGATGCCGACGACCGACAGTCCGGCGTCTGCCAGTTGCCCGGCGACGGACTCGCCGCCGACGCCCATGCCGATGACGACGGCGTCCACTTGCTGCGCCATGTTGCTCCCCTATCCCGACGCCACACTTGAAGATCCAGCGTGATTCACACTACGCCGGTTCCCGTATCGCGAAGGTGAGCGCGACCACAGACCACGCGCTAGGCGGTGAGCTGTTCGCGAAGGATGTCGGCGTGCCCGCAGTGTTGCGCGAGCTCACGCAGGACGTGGAAGTACACCCAGCGCAGTGGAAGCGGCCCGCGCCGGTTGCCGCGCACAATGTCGTCCAAGCCGAGGGACGCCGTCGCGCGGCGTGACGCCTCGCATGCTTCGTGATACTCAGCCTGGACCGTGGCGATCGTTTCGTCGTCCGACAGTATGAACGATTCGTCCGGTGTGGCGGGTACACCGAGTTCGGTTCGCGAGCGACCGGAGATCGCTTCGCCGAACCAAACCTTCTCGACGAAGGTCGCGTGCTTGACCAGGCCCAGCAGCGTCGTTCGAGACGGCACGAGCGACCGTCGAACCTGCTTCTCGGTCAGCCCGTCGAGGCTCTGGCTGAGCATGGTGCGATGCTGGTCGATGAAAGTCTCGAGCTGGACTCGAGCCGGCTCATCGATCACGTCCTCAGGAGTGCGTGCGGGAAAAGGCGGCATGGACGAAGCATTTCATGGGCGCCGGCACCCCGAGTTGCGCGTGACGAACCGTTGTAGCGTTTGACCATTCGATACGAGGACGATAAGTGGCCGATCTTTGGGCTGCAATCACGCTTAGCTTCGGCGTGATCTTCGTTGCCGAACTCGGCGACAAGTCACAACTGATGGCATTGACGTTCGCGAGCCGCTACCGGCCATGGACGGTGCTCGCCGC
>DASUTB010000109.1:0-3202 GCA_036374835.1 Jiangellaceae bacterium
ACGCTGTTCAACGACATCTGCTTCATGGCCCCGGCGGCTCTCGTCGATGCCCCCGTCTCCTGGGAATCGGTCGACGAACACCGGGTGCGCGGCAGCTACACCGTCGGCGAACAGACCGTGTCGGCGGATCTGGTCTTCGGCGACGACGGCGACCTGATCGACTTCCGGTCCGAGGACCGGCTCCGCCTGTCGGCGGACGGCAAGAGCTTCACCCGACTGCCCTGGTCGACCCCTCTCGGTAGGTACGAGCCGCGACACGGCTATCGGATCGCCACCTATGGGGAGGCACTGTGGGACGCGCCCGCCCCCGAGGGCCGGTTCTGCTACGCCGAGCTGCATATCGACGACATCGTCTACAACCCGGAGCCTCGTCGGCCATCCGAGCCGGTGCCGGGTGAGCGGCCAGGGCCGGCCCGGATCTGGCGCGCGGCTGACACCGGGCGGATGGCCGCGGATGGGTGACCGGTGTTAGGGAGGCAGGCATCCAGCCCTTGGCGCCTGGTGCCGCCGGTTCTCGCTCGGTAAAGCTCAGTCGATCATGGCACGGAGCATCCAAGCGGCCTTCTCGTGGGTGTTGATTCGCTGCGTGGCCAGGTCCGCTGTGGCCACATCGTCGGCGGCCTCGGCCGTCTTGACGACCTCGCGGGCGGTGCCGATCACCTCCTCGTGCCCTTCGACCAAGCGTTCCACCATCGCCGCGGCTTCGGGTGCTCCGTCCTCGTCGCGCACCGAGCTGAGCTTGCCGAACTCGCTGTAGCTTCCCGGCGCCAAGTGGCCGAGGGCGCGGATGCGTTCGGCGATCTCATCGACCGCGTCGCGCAGCTCCATGTACTGCTCCTCGAACATGAGGTGCAGCGACCGGAACATCGGGCCGGTGACGTTCCAGTGGTACCCGTGCGTCTTCAGGTACAACGTGTACGTGTCCGCGAGCAGCCGGGAGAGCCCCTCGGCGATCTCCGAGCGGGCGGACTCCGCAATACCGGTGTTGACCTTCATTTTGTCTCCCCTTTCGTTCAGTCATGGGTGAGCGACGTCGACGTAGACGACGTCGTTGCCCGCTTCGTTGCCGAAGTGGGCGACATTGAACCCGACCTTGTCGCTGAGGCCGAGCGCAATCGACACATAGCCTTCGAAGTCGCCGTTGAGCACGTAGGACTGCAGCGCCTGGTATCCGACGCTGACCGGTTCGACGGATGGTCCGGGCAGCGTAGAGCGACCCTCGTCGTCGTGTGCCTGGGCCGGGTTGAACACCAGCTGGAGGAAGGCGTCGCCGGTGAGGTCGACCGGCTCGCCCGAGCCGTCATAGCTGATCTCGGACTGATACCTCACCTCGTACCCCGGCAGTCCCTCGAATTCCATCGCGATGCGGTCATAACCGCCATCCGGGTGGGGACCGATTCGGACGGCGACGAGCGTCGGAGCCGGTGGCACCTCGCCGGTGAATGCGACGGAGACCGGATCGGTCGGCCAGTCTGGTGCGGCCTCGGTCGGCTCGGGTTTCTCGGTCGCATCCGGCGCCTCGGATTCGTCAGGTGTCTCGGTCGCCGACTCGGCAGGCGGAGTTGGCTCTCCGGTTGGCATCGCGCCGTCAGCCGGGGCGCCGTCATCGGTGTCCCCGCCGCCGCACGCGGTCAGCAACAAGAACAGCACGGGCGCGAGTAGCCAGATACGCCGCATGAGGCGAGTGTGACGCCGCGTCGGAGGTGTGGAACATGGACCAAAGTCACCGAAGCACTTGCGTTCGGCCTGAGAGTCGAACCACCGTGGCGCGCCCTGATGTGCCTCGTCAGCCAGTACCAGAATTGGCAAGGCTTGTGCCATTGCGTCCCGCTCCTATCGTCGTACGCTACGGATGTGGCACCTGTCCGCTGGGTTCACCTCGCCAGCGTTGTGCTCTGGTCGGCCAGCGCTGTCGTCGGCTGGTGGTGGGCGCGAGGTGCCAGAACCAGGCGGTCTCGGCGGCACATCTATGCCGTTGTCGTCTTGGCAGCCGTGATAGCCGCCGAGAATCTCGTCCAGGCGTTCGTCGTCCATCATCCGCGATCGGCCGCGCATCTGATCGCCAATATCGCGCTCGCCGTGACCGGTCTGGTGGCGTTCTTCGTTGCGGTCGTGCACGGGCGTGAGGTGCTCACCGACGAGCGCGTGATGTACGCGCTGTCACGCGGTCGGCTGGGCGCGAGCGACGAGGAGCACCGGGCGGCGACCGCGGTCGAACTGACTCCGCGGGAGCGAGAGGTGATCCGCCTGCTCTGCGACGGACTCAGCACCGACGAGATTGCGGCGCGGCTGAGCATCTCACCGCATACGACTACCACCCATGTGCGCAATATCCTGCGCAAGCTCGAGGTGAACAGTCGCGCGGACGCGATCGTGTGGGCAGTTCAGCACGGCCTGCTGGTTGACAGGTAGCTGGGGGAAGGCTTCCAGCCACAGCCGGGCGAAAGTGACCGGCTACCCCCGACGTGGTACGCGAATACCGCGCGTTAGGGATGGCGATCGGTCGCGCCTATCAACACACAATTTGGTTCCAAACAGGGCTCTGATCGACGGCGATCAAGATGCGAGGCGCAGATGACTGCACACCCTGAGCCACCCGCAGCCAAACCGGCCGGCCACCGACCGGTTCGGTGGGGCCGCTCGCTGCTCGTCGCGGCCGTTCTCGCCGTGGCGGTCAGTGTCCTGACGTGGCAGTGGGCAACTTCGGAGGAAGCCCCACCGTACGCGCAGGGCGCGAACAATTATGTGATCCGGATGTCGGACTACGACTTCAGCCCCGAGCACATGCAATGGCGCGTCGGAGAGCGCGTGACGCTCACCATCATCAACGACACGCAAGCTCACCCGGGCCGCCGGCACGAGTTCATGATGGGCCGCGATCCGGTTCGCGAACGAACAGCGTTCGGGACGCGCTTCCCCGGCGGTTTCGAGCAGGACTTCTTTGAGGGCGTTTCCGTCGAGATAAGCCACTCCGACGGCGTGTCGATGGTCATGCCCAGCGGGTCCGAACTCACCGGACCGGATGCGGGCCGCGATTTCGTCATGGAAGACATGGCGATGGATGGGATGGATATGGGGGACGGCGAGTCGGACGAGATGGATATGGGGGACGAGCACGCCGACGAGGACGAGCATGCCGACGAGGGCGAGATGGATATGGGGGACGAGCACGCCGACGAGGACGAGCATGCCGACGAGGGCG
>DASUTB010000110.1:0-30287 GCA_036374835.1 Jiangellaceae bacterium
GACCGTGTCGAAGGACGATGACCCGCCGGCGTCGCGCTGGACGCTCACCCGGATGTCCGCCACGGCCGGGTCCGCATCGGGTGCCAGCTTGACCATCGCGGATATCTGGGTGGCGACACCGGGCTCGAACAGCGTGGTCACGTCATGGCCGATGCCGTGCCATGCCTGGGTACGGCCGGTCACCAGAGCGCTCTGGGTGCCGAGCGGATCGCCTTCGGTGGTCAACGAAACCTGCGGGTTCGTGCCGTCACCACGCGGGCCCCATCCGCCGAGGCTCTCCTCGAAGTCCTCGTCGATGAGCACCTCGCCCGGAGCCCCGGCCGCAGTGATCGTCACGTCGTCCAGGTAGAAGGAGGCGTTCGCATCGGCGGACTCCAGATAGAGCTGGAGCTCGTCGTTGTCCGCGCTGGTGAATTGGTAGCTGCCGGATATCTGGACCCAGTCACCGTCGGTGACGGTCACATCCGACGCGACCCGCTCGAATGCCGTGTCGCCACCGGTCGGCGTGCGCTGGACCGTCATGTGCACGTTCGCCGACGGCACGTCGGCCATGCGGACGTACGCCTCGATCTCGTAAGTCACCTCTGGCGCGAGCACGCTGAGCATGTCGCGCCCCGGGCCCTGCCACGTGTCGGTGCGGCCCGTCGTGAGCAGGCTCGCCTCCCCGGAATGCGCTTGCCCGGTACTCACGGCAACGTCGGCCGAGCCCCGGCCGAACCATCCTTGCGCGGTGCCGTCCTCGAACCCGTTGGTCAGGACGGTCTCGTTCGCGCTGCTGCTGGGTACGTCCGCCGAGGCGACCACACCGGCCGCAACCACGCTCGCTGCCACACCGAGAACTACGGACTTGATTACCTTGCTGCGCACCATCGCGGCGGCCCCTTCCGGACTCTCGCGTGAAACTTTTCAGCAAATATCGGCCAGTTGCGGGGAGACTAGATGAGCCGAAGTCGGGGCGTCAATAGTCTGTTACGAGGCTGTAACTTGCCGTTGGCATATTCGTGCGGCCGCAACTTCCGTTGCCTGGTTGCACTGCATGACGCTAGCTCGGGCGCGTGCCGAACACGCCGTTCGAACGCGCTATAACGCTGCACGACACGTCTCTACCGGTCGTCATTTACCTAGAGCACCCGGCGCGCCCGGTGCTATCGTGAGCGATCCGGGTACCGATATGGTGCCTGAGAAGTTCCGGAACCTCTCTGTAGGCTAGTCCGGAAGACTGCGCCGAGAGAACGGATGCGGATGCTTGCAGACGAGTCGGGAACGACAGCCAACGAACCGGAGTCGGGCGAGACACTCTGGCGTGATCCCGCGCGGCCGATCGGCCAGCGTGCCGATGCCCTGCTCCGCCGGATGAGCCTGGAAGAGAAGGTCGCGCAGACCTACGGGCTGTGGGTCGGCGTCGAACCGGATACCGACGATGTCGCGCCGTACCAGCACGAGCTGGCAGATCCCGACCTGAACATGGCCACCCTGATCACGTCCGGACTCGGGCAACTTACCCGTCCGTTCGGCACCGCTCCGGTCGATCCCACGCAGGGAGCCAAAGCACTGGCGCGGCTGCAGGAGGACATCGTGGCCGCCAACCGCTGGGGTATCCCGGCCATCGTCCACGAGGAATGCCTCACCGGCTTCATGACCGCGAACGCCACCGTCTTTCCCATTCCGCTCGCCTGGGCCGCCACCTTCGATCCCGGCATCGTCGAGGAAATGGCACGGTACATCGGCACCGCCATGCGGTCGGCCGGCGTCCACCAGGGCCTCGCCCCCGTCCTCGACGTCGCACGCGATACCCGGTGGGGGCGCACCGAAGAGACGATGGGTGAGGACCCGTACCTGGTCGGCACGATCGGCACGGCGTACGTGCGCGGGCTCGAGAGCGTCGGCATCGTGGCCACCCTCAAGCACTTCGCCGGATACTCGGCCTCGCGCGCGGCACGCAACTTCGGGCCGGTGTCCGTCGGGCCGCGCGAGCTCGGCGACGTCCTGCTACCGCCGTTCGAAATGGCGATCCGGCACGGCGGCGCACGTTCGATCATGAACTCATACACCGCCATCGACGGTGTCCCGAGTGCCGCCGACGGCGGGCTGCTCACCACGCTGCTGCGCGAGCACTGGGGCTTTGCCGGAACCGTCGTGGCCGACTACAACGCCGTGAGCTTCCTCGAGACGCTGCACCACGTCGCGGACTCGCCGGCCGCATCGGCCGCGCTGGCGCTCGCGGCCGGCATCGACGTCGAGTTGCCCTCCGTGCGCTGCTACGGCGAGCCGCTGCTGGCCGCCGTCCGGGCCGGCGAGATTCCCGAGGAACACGTCGACCGGGCCGCCCGCCGCGTCCTCGAACAGAAGATCCAGCTCGGCCTGCTCGACCCCGACTGGTCGGCCATGCCGCCGGCGCTACGCGACGACGCCGGCATGGACATCGACCTCGACCCGCCGGGCGGTCGCGATCTGGCCCGGACCATCGCCGAGCGCTCGGTCATCCTGCTCGCGAACGACGGGATACTCCCGCTTCCGGCCGGCACCCGTGTCGCCGTCGTCGGCCCCACGGCCGACGAATCCTCGGCGATGATGGGCTGCTACGCCTCGCCGAACCACCTGCGTGGCAGGTCGCCCGAGACGGCGGGTACCCATATCTCCACCGTCCTCGAAGCGCTACGCACCGAGTTCGGCGAAACGTCGATCAACTACGCGCAGGGTTGCGCCGTCGACACCGACGACCGGTCCGGCTTCGACGCGGCGGTTGCCGCGGCCAAGGGTGCCGACGTGTGCATCGCCGTGCTCGGCGACAGTTCCGGGCTTTTCGGCCGCGGAACATCGGGTGAAGGCTGCGATGCGACACATCTTCGGCTGCCGGGCGTCCAGAACGAACTGCTCGAAGCGCTGCTCGGCACCGGCACGCCCGTCGTGCTCGTGCTACTCACCGGGCGGCCGTACGCGCTCGGCGAGTTCAACGACCGGCTCGCGGCGATCCTGCAGGCCTTCTTCCCCGGCGAGGAGGGTGGGCCGGCGCTCGTGTCAGCGATCACCGGGCGGGTGAACCCGTCCGGCCGGCTGCCGGTCAGCATGCCTCGCTTCGCGGACGGAACGCCCGGGACCTACCTGGAACCCGCCCTCGGCCGGCACAGCGACATGAGCACGGTGGATCTGACCCCGCTGTACCCCTTCGGGCACGGGCTCTCCTACACATCGTTCGAGTGGGTCGAGCCCCGGCTCAACGGTGCGCCCGGCCTGGCGGCCACGACCGGCACCGACGGCGAGGTCACGGTATCGGTCACCGTCCGCAACACCGGCGCGCGCGCCGGAGCCGACGTCGTCCAGCTCTATCTGCACGACCCGCTCGCCCAGGTGGCCCGGCCGGTCGTCCAACTGATCGGATACCAGCGCGTCGAGCTCGATGCCGGCGCGGAGTGCAACGTCACGTTCCGCGTGCACGCCGACCTCTCGTCGTTCATCGGGCTGGACGGGCGGCGGACCGTCGAGCCCGGCGATCTCGAACTGCGGCTCGGCCGCTCGTGGGCGGACATCATGCACACTGCGACCGTCACACTGACCGGCGACATACGACACGTCGACCACACGCGCCGGCTGACCGCTGACGCCGAGGTCTCGGCCGGGGCCGCAGAATCGGAGGTTTTTAGATGACCCGGCGGCGCACGATCGTCATCGTCGGCACGGGCGGTATCGCCGACATCCATGCCAACGACATCGCCAAGCTCGATGGCAGGGCCGAGATCGTCGCCGCGGTCGATACCGACCCCGAGCGGCTCTCGGCGTTCACCAAGAAGTGGTCCGTCCCACGAAGCTACGCCGACATCGCCACGATGCTGGACGAGGAGCGTCCGGACGTCGTCGACCTCTGCACCCCCCCGGCACTCCACGCCGTCCAGGCGCGGGCCGGTATGGAGCGCGGCCTGACCGTGCTCTGCGAGAAGCCGCCGACACTCAGCCTCGCCGAACTCGACGAGTTGACCACCCTGGAGTCCGTGGGCGAGGGACGGTTCGCCGCCGTCGTGCAGCACCGGTTCGGCAGCGGCGCGCGGAAGCTTCGCGGCCTGGTCGCCGACGCCCGCCTCGGTCAGCCCACCGTCGCGGTGTGCAACACCCTGTGGTTCCGGCCGGACGACTACTTCGCCGTGCCGTGGCGAGGGAAGTGGGAGATCGAGGGCGGCGGCCCCACGATGGGCCACGGCATCCACCAGATGGATCTGCTGCTCTCTATTCTCGGCCCGTGGCGCCGGGTCACCGCGGTCGCCGAGCGGCGCGCCCGGCCGACCGACACCGAAGACATCTCGGCGGCGATCGTCACGTTCGACAGCGGCGCGGTGGCGACGATTATCAACAGCCTCCTTTCGCCGCGGGAGACCAGCTACCTGCGGTTCGATTTCGCGCACGCGACGGTGGAGCTCGAGCATCTGTACGGGTACGGCGACGACAACTGGACGGTCACGCCCGTCCCGGGTCATGAGGACGACGTGGCCGCCGCATGGAACGAGGGGCCGTCGGGTCAGCCGAGCGGACACCGGGCGCAGATCAGCGCGGTGCTCGACGCGCTGGACGCCGGCGTCGCGCCACCGGTGACGGCGGCGCAGATCCGGCCGACCATGGACCTGGTGACCGCGATCTACGCGTCGGCGTTCACCGGGCGGCCGGTCGAGGCCGGTGAGATCGGGCCGGACTCCCCGTTCTACCGGCGGCTGGACGGGCCCGGCGCCCCCTGGTTGGAAAAGCCGGAGCCGGCGCCTAACGGCCGGCTCGACAGTTCCGGCGTACTCGACTGAAGAAGGAGAGCTTCTCGTGACCGAACCGGCCGCAGACGGCTTGGCGCTGACCCACGAGCACGGACTTTCGCTGCGGATCTCGTACCGCGACCAGGAGTTGGCGAGGTACGTCTACCGGCCGTGGGATCCCCAGCTCGAATCGCCGCGACCCTATTTCCACCCGGTCCGCACGCTTACCGGTCACGTGGTGAGCCTGTACCGGCCGCACGATCACGTGTGGCACAAGGGCATCGCGCTCTCGCTGCCCAACGTGGGGCGGCCCGGCAGCCCGGATCAGGAGAACTTCTGGGGCGGTGTGACCTTCCTGCGCGGCCGCGGCTATGAGCAGTTGGACAACAACGGAACGATCCGTCACCGCGAGTTCACCGGGCTCGACGCTTCGCCCAAGCGGGTGGACGTCGCGCACCGCCTCGACTGGATCACCCAGTCCGGCGGGACGTGGTTCGACGAACTCCGCTCGTTCGGGGTCGTGGTCGACGGCGATGCGTGGGTGCTGTCCTACACCACAGTTCTGACCAACGTCAGCGGTGGACCGGTAGCCATCGGCAGCCCGACGACGCAGGGCCGCGAGAACGCCGGATACGGCGGGCTGTTCTGGCGCGGGCCCCGCTCGTTCACCGGCGGCGTGGTGCTGACGTCCGAGGGCACCGGCGGTGACGAGCTCATGGGCTCGCGCGCACCGTGGCTCGGCCTCACCGGGCAGCACGACGACCATGGCCGGTTCTCCACCGTGCTGTTCGTCGACGATCCGGACAATGCCGGCCATCCGACCCAGTGGTTCGTCCGGTCGACCCCGTTCGCGTGCATCTGCCCGGCACCGTTCTTCGATACCGAGACCGAGATCGCCGACGGCGATGAGCTCACGCTGCGCTATGCCGTCGTCATCGCCGATGGCGCGCCCGATCCGGACGGTGCCGCCGGCCTCGCCGAGCTGGGCAGGTCCGTCCTCGCGGAGGGACCCACCTCGTGAGCGCGTTTCCGGGCGGGACGTCTGTATCCCGGCTGACCGTCTACGACTGGCCGACGCCGGACGGTCTGCGCGGTGGCTCGCCGCACCTGCACACCGTGTCGGCCGAAGGCTATGTCGTACTCTCGGGCACCGGCTCGCTGGAGACGTTGTCCGCGGCCGGCCACGAGGAGTACGAGCTCACCGGCGGACGCGTGCTGTGGTTCAGCCCAGGTACAGTGCACCGCCTGGTCAATACCGGGGGCGACCTCGAGCTCGTGGTCGTGATGCAGAACGCGGGGCTACCGGAGTCCGGCGACGCGGTCTTTACCTTTCCACCGGACGTCCTGGCCGATCCGGAGCGTTATCGCTCGGCCGCAGCACTGCTGGCGACCGACGATGAGACGGTTCTCGCCGAGGCGGCGATGCGGCGTCGCGACCTCGCCATCGACGGTTATCTCCGCCTTCGCGACCGCATCCAGGGTGGCGACCGCTCGGCGCTGACCGAGCTGCACGCCGCGGCCGCCGCACTCGTGCGCGGCCGGGTGGGGCAATGGCGCGAACGGTGGCGCAGCGGGCCTCTCGCCCAGGCCGTGGCGACCGGCGAGCAGCTCGACGCGCTCGGCGACGGCCGGGCGACCCACCTCGCGCAGGCGGCCGTGCAGACCGCGCCCGGGCCGGCGGCCAAGTACGGCATGTGCGGCCACCTCAGCACCTACCAACTATCGGAATGATCACGTAAACGCCGCTCCAGCATGCTGAGCGACCCATCGACGGGTCGCTAAGCGTATACATGACGCCTACCGATCGACTGGCTGCCCAAGATGCGCATGCCCAGCCGTCAACGGGTCGCCCAAGCCGATCCAGGATGGCACCGGTCAACCGGCTGCTCAAAACATCCGCATGCCTACCCGTCGACGGGTCGCTAGGCAACATGCGGTGTCGTTTACGTGGTCATTCCGGTCAGCGGGCGCCGAGCAGGTGCTCCATCGCGAGCTGGTCGAGCCGTTCGAAGTGCATGCCGCGCTCGCCCAGGGCCTCGACGTCGTGCTTCTCAGCGCGCATGTCGGCCAGCGACTCGCCGTCGGTCAGCGTCGGAAGGGCGAGATCGGCAACCCGCGACGCTTCGAGCGCCGCCTTGACCTCGGGGTCGGCCCGGAACGCACGAACCCGGTCCCGGATGATCAGATAGTTGCGCATGTTCGCACGCGCGGTCTCCCACACGTCTTCGACATTCTCGGTGCGTGGCGGCTTGTAGTCGAAGTGAAGGAACCCGTCGTACGCCCGACCGGTGCCCGCGCCCTCCAGCACGTCGACCGTCCAGAACGCGCCACGCAGGTTTCCGGCGCCGAACCGCAGATCCTGATCGAATCGAGGGCCGTGCTGCCCGTTGAGGTCGATGTGGAATAGCTTGCCGTGCCACAGCGCCTGGGCGATGCCGTGTGCGAAGTTCAGCCCGGCCATCTCCTCGTGGCCTACCTCCGGGTTGAGGCCGACCAAATCCGGGTCGTCGAGTTCGCCGATGAACGCGAGCGCATGGCCGACCGTCGGCAGCAGAATGTCGCCGCGCGGCTCGTTCGGCTTGGGCTCGAGCGCGAACCGGATGTCGTACCCCTGCTCGCGGACATAGCCGCACAGGAGGTTCAGCGCCTCGCGGTACCGGTCCAGCGCTGCGGCGACGTCCTTGGACGCGCCCGACTCGGCGCCTTCGCGGCCGCCCCACATGACGTACGTCTTGGCGCCGAGCTCGGCGGCCAGGTCGATATTGCGCAGCATCTTGGCCAGCGCGTAGCGGCGGACCTCGCGGTCGTTGGCGGTGAGCGCGCCCTCCTTGAAGATCGGGTGGCCGAACAGGTTCGTCGTCGCCATCTCGACCGCGAGGCCGGTCTCGTCCAACGCCTGCCGGAACTTGCTGAGCGTCGCGTCCCGCGTCGCGTCGTCCGGTACGAGGTCGTCGTCGTGGAACGTGACCGCCGCCGCGCCCAGCTCGGCCAGCCGGTGGACCGCCTCCACCGGGTCGAGTGCCGGACGGACCGCCGTCCCGAACACGTCGACACCCTGCCAGCCGACCGTCCACAACCCGAAGCTGAATCGATCTTGCGGCGTCGGCGTCCAAGTGTTCATGGTTCTCGCCACTCCTCATATCGGGATCGGTCCGGACAGCAACCGACGAACGAATTCGTTGTCTAGAACGACAAACTATCGGCCACGACTCCTCAGGGTCAATAGTCGACGGCCCGGTGAGCCGGATCGGCGATGATCCTGGACAGACACAGCTCGGCCGCGCCGTGCAGCTGCGCGCTGGGGCCGAGCGCGCTCGGGACCACCGACACCATGCCCGACGCCGGCTCCAACGACCTGTCGCGCATCGCAGCGAGCATCGGCTCACGAACGTAGTCGTGCAGCCGCGAGAACAAACCACCAAGCACGACGAGGTCTGGGTTGAGCAGGTTGACAAGATTTCCCATACCCACACCGAGCCAGTCACCGATCCGTGCCACGGCCGTGAGCGCCTCCTCATCTCCGGCGGCCAGCCG
Source organism: Jiangellaceae bacterium (assembly GCA_036374835.1). Classification (GTDB taxonomy): domain Bacteria; phylum Actinomycetota; class Actinomycetes; order Jiangellales; family Jiangellaceae; genus DASUTB01. The sequence goes on from DASUTB010000110.1 coordinate 8,265, forward strand.
TCCGACCACCGCGTCGACCGCCGCCAGCCCGGACGTCTGCGGTGATCGTGCGGCGCGCAACAGCGCCGTCTCCCCCACCTCGGTCTCCCAGCAACCCACCGCGCCGCACTGGCAACGCTGACCGTTGGGATTCACCAGCATGTGGCCCGCTTCGCCCGCATAACCGGCGGCACCAAGCATCGGTGTGCCGCCGATGATCAGCCCGGCCCCGATGCCGACCTCGGTGGAGATGAAGATCAGATTGTCGATGCCGAAACCCGCTCCCCGCCGGTATTCGCCGAGGGCGCCGAGGTCGGCCTCGTTCGCCACCATGACGGGGCCGACGGACTCGCCCAACGCCTCGCCGAGCATGTCGCCGAGGGGCACGTCTTTCCAGCCGAGGTTGGGTGAGAAGTGGACGAAACCGTCCGAGCGCCGGGTCACCCCTGCCGCGGCGACGCCGACCCCGGCCAGTGTGCAATCGTCAGGCAGCGAGGCGATCAACGGGCCGGCCAGCTCGGCCACCTTCCGCACCGTCTCCGCCGGCGACGACTCGCCCCGGGGCATCTCGGTGTTGACCTGGGCGAAGACCTTGCCGCCGAGCCCGATGGTGGCAACGGCCAGCGAGTCCACGGCGATCTCCGCGGCGACGACCACGGCCCCGCCCGGACGGACCCGCGCGATAGGGGACGGCCGTCCCGGACCGGTCGACGCGGAAACACCGTCCTCGATGACCAGGTCGAGCGCGATCAGCCGTTGCACGAGATCCGAGATCGTGGACCGATTCAGCCCGGTCACCGCACACAATTCGGATCGCGAGGCGGATCCCCGCAGGTGCAGGCGCTCCAGGAGGGTACTCAGATTGTGCCGGCGCAGGCCGGACGCCCGGGCGCCGAGGCTCGTCATGACCCTTGCCTACTTGACCGCGCCGCGTACTGGTCGCGGATCACGGGCCGATGATCCACCGCCGGCTCGGCCGAGATGCGCACCGGCCACGACGGCCGGGTGCCGGTCAGCGCCCAAGCCGCCTCGGCGGCCGCGCCCAGTGCCACGTATTCGCCCGGCTCGGGAACCACGACCGGCACCTCGAAGACCTGCCCGGCGATGGTGGCGACCGCCGGGTTCTGCGCGGCTCCGCCTACCAGCAGGATGCGTGAAGCCGACGGTCCATGGGTGCCGATGGCGTCCAGCCCGTCGGCGAGCCCGCACAGGAGCCCCTCCACCGCGGCTCGAGCCAGGTTCTGCCTGGTGGTGCTCGCGAGCGTCATCCCGAACAGCGTCGCGGTCGCGTCCGGCAGGTTCGGGGTTCGCTCCCCCTCGAAGTACGGCTGGAGCACCAGTCCGCCCGAGCCCGGCTCGGCGGCGAGCGCCAGCCGCCCGAGCTCGGCATGATCCACGCCGAGCAGCTCGGCGACGGCGTCCAGCACACGGGCGGCGTTCAGCGTCGCGACGAGCGGCAGGAATCGCCCGGAAGCGTCTGCGAAGCCGGCGACCGTCCCGGACGTGTCCTGCACCGGCTCATCGGTCACCGCGAACACCGTCCCGCTCGTGCCGATCGAGACGACGACGTCGCCGGACGCGGCGCCCAGCCCGAGGGCCGCACCCGCGTTGTCGCCGGCGCCCGCGCCGACGAGACAGCCCTCGGGCAGCACCGATCCGGATCGCGGGCGGACCGACTCGGCCGGTCCGAGCACGCGCGGCAGCACGATCTGCTTGGCCGCAGCACCGTCCGGAAGGCGAAGCGCCCTCGCGAGCAACTCCCAGTCGTAGCGGTTCGCGGCCGGGTCGTAGTATCCAGTGCCGCTCGCGTCCGACCGGTCGGTGATCAACTCGTCCAGCGCCGGCGCCTTCGGGCCGAAGCCGCGCAACCGCCACGTCAGCCAGTCGTGCGGCAGCGCCACCGCGGCAACCCGTTCGGCGTTGGCCGGTTCGTTGTCGGCCAGCCAGCGCAGCTTGGTCGCGGTGAACGACGCGACAGGGACGAGCCCGGTACGCCGGGCGTATTCGGCCGGCCCCACCTCATCGGCCAGCGCCTTGGCAGCTGCGGCGGACCGGGTGTCGTTCCACAGCAGCGCCGGGCGGATCACCTCGCCCGCGTCGTCCACCGCCACCATGCCGTGTTGCTGCCCGGCGATCGCGATCGCCGACACGTCCGCAACACCGCCGGCATCGTCGATGGCGGCGAGCAATGCGTCCCACCACGCGGCGGGCTCCACTTCGGTGCCGTCCGGGTGGCCGGCACGTCCGGAGCGCACGACGTCTCCAGTGTCCAGAGCGCGCACCACAACCTTGCAGCTTTGGGTGGACGAATCCACGCCGGCCACCAGGGTCATCCTCGCTCCTTCCGGACGATCGAACCGCCACGCTATCGAACCATTTTGTTGCCAAGATAGACAAATGATCGCCCGGATACCAGACGGCGCGACCACGACGTCGGGCGGCCGGCACGTCACCCTCCCTGTTCGGCCAGAGCGAAATGCGGGAACAGCATCTAGCCAACCGGCATTGGACCGGTCGATAGTGGAACTCACCCAGGGAGGTGCGCCGTGACCGACGAGCTGGACGCGTACTCCCGCACCGTCACGCGGGTCGCGGATGCGCTGCTCCCCCACGTCGCCAGTCTCAGCGTGCGCACGAGCCGCCGCGGAATGGAGGCCGACGGCGCCGGGTCGGCGGTCGTCTTCACCGACGACGGCTACCTGGTGACCAACGCGCATGTCACCGGGCGGGCCGACCATGGTCGGGCCGAATTCGCCGACGGCACGCAGGCCGAGTTCGACGTCGTCGGCGCCGACCCGTTGTCCGACCTCGCCGTGGTCCGCACCCGCGGACGCGCCCCCGCCGCCGCCGAGTTCGGCGATGCCGCGGACCTCAAGGTCGGCCAGCTCGTCGTGGCGGTGGGCAATCCACTCGGCCTCTCCGGTTCGGTGACCGCCGGAGTCGTCAGCGCGTTGGGACGGTCCATCCCGGCGAGGAGTGGACGCGCCGCCCGCGTCATCGAGGATGTGATCCAGACCGACGCGGCGCTCAATCCCGGCAACTCCGGCGGCGCACTGGCCGACGCGCACGGACGCGTGATCGGCATCAACACGGCGGTCGCCGGCATCGGCCTCGGGCTCGCGGTCCCCATCAATACGACGACCCGCCGCATCATCGCCACGCTCATGCGCGAGGGCCGGGTACGGCGTGCGTTCCTCGGCCTGGTCAACACTCCGATGCCGCTGCCGGCCGCGCTGGCCGGCCGCATCGGGCAGACGCACGGCCTCCGGGTGGTCGAAGTGGTGAGCGGATCGCCCGCCGACCAGGCCGGCCTCAAGCCAGGCGATCTCGTCCTCTCGGCCGGACGGCAGCCCGTCGCCGAGGCGGTCAGCCTGCAGCGACTGCTCTTCGACGACGCGATCGGCACCCCGCTGCCGCTGACCGTCCTGCGCAATGGTGCGATGGTCGACGTCATCGCCGTGCCCACCGAACTGGACCGCGTCTGACGATTCGGAGCTTCGCGCATACTCCTGCTACCCTTGTCGACGCATCGACCACCCACGCTCGGTGGTCCGATCCCCTGTAGCTCAATTGGCAGAGCATTCGGCTGTTAACCGAAGGGTTGCTGGTTCGAGTCCAGCCGGGGGAGCTCTCGCAAGCGCCCGCCCTTCCCGGGGCGGGCGTTTTCATGAGCGTCCGCAAAAACTAAGGACAAACTCGGGCTCTCGCCAGCGTCTGCGCAGGTCAGTCGGACCGGAAACCGAGTTTGTCCTTACCATTTACGAACGTCTTGCGCTGGTAAACCCCAGGGGGGTATGTGCTACGCTCGTCCCCATGACAACCACCACGTATCAGGTCAAAGGCATGACCTGCGGACACTGCGTCAGCGCCGTCACGAGCGAGGTATCCGCGATCGCCGGAGTCTCGGACGTCCAGGTCGACCTGGAAGCAGGGACGGTCACCGTCACCGCGGACCAGCCCCTCTCGGAAGACACCGTTCGTGAAGCGGTCGACGAGGCGGGCTACGAGCTGGTTTCGTGACCGCGCCCGTCCAGTCTGCCGATGTCGATCTCCAGATCGGCGGGATGACGTGCGCCTCGTGCGCGGCGCGCATCGAGAAGAAGCTCAACCGGCTCGACGGCGTGACCGCACAGGTCAACTACGCGACGGAGAAGGCGCACGTCACGTTCACCGGCGCCGTGGGCGTCGACGAGGCCATCGCCGCGGTCGAGAACGCCGGCTACCGCGCGGCCCTGCCCGAGCCGCGCCGGGCTGACGGTGACGAGCGCGGACCCTCCGGGCACGACCACGACGACGCGGACGACCTTCGGCGCCGGCTCCTCGTCGCCCTGACGCTGTCCGTCCCGGTGATCGTGCTGGCGATGGTGCCGCCGTGGCAGTTCACGAACTGGCAGTGGCTCTCGCTCGTCCTCGCCGCACCGGTCGTGGTGTGGAGCGGGTTGCCGTTCCACCGCGCCACCTGGACGAACCTCCGGCACGGCGCGGTCACGATGGACACGCTCATCTCCATGGGCACGATCGCGGCGTTCGCCTGGTCGCTGTACGCGCTGTTCTTCGGCATGGCCGGCGAGCCGGGCATGACCCATGAGTTCACCTTCGCGGTGAGCCGTACCGACGCGGCCGAGGCCATCTATCTCGAAGTCGCCGCCGGGGTCACGACGGCGATTCTCGCGGGCCGGTACTTCGAGGCGCGCTCGAAGCGACGCGCCGGTGCCGCCGTCCGGGCGCTGCTCGATCTCAGCGCCAAGGATGTCGCGGTCCTCGTCGACGGTGTCGAACAACGCGTGCCGGTCGAGCAGCTGGTGGTCGGCGACGAGTTCGTCGTCCGTCCGGGCGAGCGCATCGCGACCGACGGGGTCGTCCGGACGGGAACGTCCGCGGTCGACCAGAGCATGGTCACCGGAGAGTCGGTGCCGGTCGAGGTCGGGCCGGGCGACGAGGTCGTCGGCGCGACGATCAACGCGGGTGGACGTCTCGTCGTCCGCGCCTCGCGGGTCGGCTCGGACACCCAGCTTGCCCAGATCGCGCGGCTCGTCGAGGAGGCGCAAGGCGGCAAGGCCGCGATCCAGCGCCTAGCCGACCGGATCTCCGCGGTGTTCGTGCCCGCCGTCATTCTCTTCGCGCTCGGCACACTCGCGGTGTGGCTGCTCACCGGCGCGACGGTGGGCACGGCGTTCACCGCAGCCGTCGCCGTCCTGATCATCGCGTGCCCGTGTGCACTCGGGCTCGCCACGCCGATGGCGCTGCTCGTGGCGTCCGGACGGGGAGCCCGGCTCGGCATTCTCATCAAGGGACCTGAGGTTCTCGAGTCGACCCGCCGCGCCGACACGATCGTGCTCGACAAGACCGGCACGGTGACGACCGGGCGGATGAGCGTGCAGGACGTCGTCCCCGCGAACGGCGAGCACGCCGAAACCGCGCTGCGCCTGGCCGGTGCGCTGGAGAGCGGCTCCGAGCACCCCATCGCGAACGCGATCGCGCGCTACGCCGCCGAACGCAACGGCTCGCTTCCGGAGCCGGAGCAGTTCGAGAACTCGCCCGGTCTCGGAGTGGCCGGAATCGTCGAGGGCTCGGCCGTCGTGGCCGGCCGTCCCGCATTCCTCGAGCAGTGGTCGCTGTACCTTCCGCCCGAGCTCGCGGACGCCGGAGCCGTCGCCGAGAACAAGGGCAACACGGTCGTCGCCGTCGGCTGGGACGGCGCCGCTCGCGCGCTCGTCGTCGTCGCCGACACTCCGAAGCCGAGCAGCGCGCCGGCGATCGCCGCGTTCCGGACGCTCGGCCTCACGCCCATGCTGCTCACCGGCGACAACGAGACGGTCGCGCGTTCGATCGCCGCGCAGGTGGGCATCGACGAGGAGCACGTGATCGCCGGCGTGCGGCCACGGGACAAGGTCGATGTGATCCGCCGGCTGCAGGACGAGGACCGGGTCGTGGCGATGGTCGGCGATGGCGTGAACGATGCGGCCGCGCTGGCGCAGGCCGACCTGGGTCTTGCGATCGGTACCGGGACCGACGTCGCCATCGAGGCGGCCGATCTGACGCTCATGGACGGCGACCTGCGTGCGGCCGCCGACGCGATCCGCCTTTCGCGCCGGACGCTGCGTACGTTCAAGCAGAACATCTTCTGGGCGTTCGCCTACAACGCGCTGGCGCTGCCGCTGGCCGCGCTCGGGTTCCTGAACCCGATGATCGCCGGCGCGGCGATGGCGTTCAGCTCGGTCACCGTGGTGGCCAACAGCATGCGCCTGCGCCGCTTCACGTCCCTGCGCTGATGTCGATCGATCACGTTCGGCATGATCGACGTAGCTTCACCAGGCGTGCATGCCTGGTGAAGCTACGTCGCGCCTAGTGGCCTCTCTGCGCCGCAACGCCGTGTGGGGCATGATGAGTGCCATGTTCGGCCGACCACGACGCACCGCGACACCGCCACCCGGCGTCGAACTCGGCCGCGGCGAGCGGGTTCTGGCCTCGGATGTGACGACGGACGGCGCCCCCATCGTGGCGACGAACCATCGCGTGCTGCTGCCGACGCCCGACGGGCTGGCCTCGATCAGTTGGGCCAACGTGGACCGGGCGACGTTCGACCGGGAGTCCGGCCTACTGACCGTCATCGAGACCGCTATGGCGGGCGGCCGGCCGCGTCGTCACCGGCTCCGCGTCGACGGGGCGCTGACCCTTCTCGACGTGATCCGTGAACAGGTCAAGGCGAGTGTGATCCTGACCCGGCACGTGCCGATCGCCGACGGCAAAGGCGCGCGCATCTCCGGACGTCGCCGTCCCGATACCGGTGCCCTGACGTGGAACGTGACGGTCGACGTCGGGCTGGACGTCGACGACCCCGATGTGCGGCGATTGATCGACGCTGCGCTCGCGGCGGTTCGAGCCGAACTGCCATAGCCGCCGGGCTCGTTATGCGACGCGCGGCTTGTCCGTCCTTTGATGGGTCTACGGGGGACGTCTGGCCGGGATTTCGGAGCTTAACGTGATCATTCAGTGGAGGTAGTCGCGGAGGGCGGAGGCGAACGGGCCGCGGCGCAGCTTGGCCAGCGACTTGGCCTCGATCTGCCGCACCCGCTCGCGTGTGACGCCGAAGTGCCGGCCGACCTCCTCGAGCGTGCGCGCCTCGCCGTCGTCCAGGCCGTAACGCAGCCGGACGACCTCGCGCTCGCGCTCTCCCAGCGAGTCCAGCACCTGCGCCAGGTGCTCGCGCAACATCGCCTGCGCGACGAAGTCGCCGGGCTGCGCAAGGTCCGCGTCCTCGATCAGGTCGCCGAGCTCGTTGTCGGCATTCGTCCCGACCGGCGTGTGCAGGCTGACCGGCTCGGTCGAGTAGGACAGCAACGCCGATACCCGGTCCACCTCGAGACCGCAGGCATGGGCCAGTTCCTCGAGGCTGGGCTGATGGCCGTGCTCCTGGGCTATCTGGCGCTGCACCCGCAATATCCTGTTGAGATTCTCCACCACATGCACGGGCATCCGGATCGTCCGGCTCTGGTCGGCGAGCGAACGGGAGATGGCCTGCCGGATCCACCACGTGGCGTACGTCGAGAACTTGTAGCCCTTGGTGTAATCGAACTTCTCGACCGCACGGATCAGGCCGACATTGCCTTCTTGTATGAGGTCGAGCAACGGCAGGCCCCGGCCGGCATAGCGCTTGGCGACCGACACGACCAAGCGCAGGTTCGCCTCGATGAGCCGGCGCTTGGCGTGGACGCCCATCACCACGAGCTTCATCAGGTCCGAGCGGTAGGCCGGATTCACCGGGCCGCCGTTGGCCAGCCGCTCCTCGGCGAACAATCCGACCTCGACCGCGCGGGCGAGCTCGACCTCCTCGGACGCGCTCAGCAGCGGCACCTTGCCGATCTCGCGCAGGTACTGCCGGACGAGGTCGGGAGTACGCTCGTCGATCTCGAATAGCTCGAGCGGCTCGTCGTCGACATCTTCGATCAAGGACGAGGGGTCAGGCTCTCCCGGGGGTACGGCACCGTACCCGTTGTCGCCGTCTGATCCGTCGCGCGGGGCGGGCACGACTGATGTATCCGCGATCTCTTGCACCGAGCTCTGCGACACCGCCACCCACCTTGAGTCGGTTCGAAATCCAGTGTGCCGCGTTCCCAGTCAGATTGCGCGCGTCAATCGCTCATTGCTCCAAGAATGTCAGCCAAGTGACTGAAGTGATCCATGAGGCCGGACTGGGCGCCACCCACTTTGCGCAGAGTAGATCAGGTGAGAAACCGTCCACCGATCGGCCGCTTTGGTCACCTGATCGTTTGCGCCCACTCGTGCCATGTGCGATCAGGTGACCAACCACGCGAGAGATGCACCTGTTCCCAACCTGATCGCTGCCACGGAAACGATCAGGTTGGCTAGTCGCCGCCGAGGCCACGCTCACGCAGGTCGCGGCGGTGCTTCTCCAGCGCCATGAGTTCACCGAACAGCCGGTTGTACGCGGCCGTCTCCGCAGCGGGGTCGGTGCGCTGCAGCTTGGCCTTGAGCGAGACGACCTGCCGCGAGACCCACACCTCGTGTAGTCGCAGGATCACCGACTCGGCGTACCGCTCCATCGTCTCATCACCCGACGGCACCGGCTCGGCGGATAGTTCGCTGATCAGCGTGCGGCTCACCTCGTCCGCCGCCGCACCGGCCAATGCCTCTACCCAGGCGGCCCCGCCGGCCTGCGTCGCACATCCACCGGCTTTCGTGATCGTCTCGCGCATCGTCCGGTACGCCGGAGACCGGAACGCGTCCGGCTCGAGCTCGTCGAAACTCGGCCCGACCAGCGCGGGACGCTGCACCGCGAGGCGCAACGCCGCACGTTCGAGCGCCAACGTCTGCGGATCGACGTCACCGTGCACCGGAACGCCGAGCGCCTGCTGACCCTCGGGCGGCGGCTCGGACGCACGTCGCTGCCTGCCGGGCGACCCGGACGCGGCCCGCACTCGCCGCACCACGCTCAGCTCGTCCGGCGCACCGACCCAGCCGGCGAGCTTGCGCGCGTACTCGTCACGCAGCGACCGGTCGCGGATTCGCCCGACCAGTGGGATGGCGCGCTCCAACGCCGTGGTACGGCCCTCGGCGGTGTCGAGATCGTACTCCCCCAGCAGCGTCCGGATCGCGAATGCGAACAACGGCTGATGCCGGGCGACGAGCTCGCGTACCGCGGCGTCCCCTTCGCGCAGGCGCAGGTCGCACGGGTCGAGACCGTTCGGCTCGATCGCGACACGGGTCTGCCCGACGAATTGCTGGTCGCCGTCGAACGCGCGCATAGCCGCGCGCCGTCCCGCCTCGTCACCGTCGAACGTGAAGATGACTTCGCCGCGCAGCTCGTCCTGGTCGCGCAGCAGTCGGCGCAGCACGCGCGCATGGTCCTCGCCGAACGCGGTGCCGCACGTCGCGACGGCGTGCGGCACGCCCGCCAGGTGGCAGGCCATCACGTCGGTGTAGCCCTCGACGACGACCGCCTGCTGGCGGCGGCCGATCTCCTTCTTCGCCAGGTCGACGCCGTAGAGCAGGTGGCTCTTCTTGTAGATCGCGGTCTCGGGCGTGTTCAGGTACTTCGCCTCGATGCGATCGTCGTCGTAGAGGCGGCGCGCCCCGAAACCGACGACGTCACCGAACAGATCCTTGATCGGCCACAGCAGGCGGCCGCGGAACCGGTCGTACGGTGCGCCGCGTCCTTGTGCGACCAGGCCGGAGGCGATCAGGTCGTCGTCGGAGAATCCGGCCTGGCGCAGGTGCTTTCGCAACGCCTCACCGTCGCGCGGTGCGTAGCCCACGCTGAACTGCGCCGCCGCGTCCTTGTCGAAACCTCGCGAGTCGAGGAACTGCCGGCCGATCAGCGCCTCGGACGACTCCGCGAGCTGCTCGGCGTAGAACTGAGCCGCGATCTTGTGTGCGTCGATCAGCTTGGACCGCAGCTCCCGGTTGCGGTTCGGCCCGCCGGTGCTCGCCGGACCGGAGTCCTCGTACCGCAGCTGGATACCGACCTTGTCGGCCAGCCGCTCCACCGCCTCGGGAAACGTCAGATGGTCGTACTTCTGAACGAAGGAGATGACGTCGCCGCCTTCGCTGCATGCGCCGAAGCAGTGCCAGGTGTTGCGCGCCGGGGTGACGTGGAACGACGGGGTCTTCTCGTCGTGGAACGGGCACAACCCCTTCAACGATCCGCCGCCGGCCCGGCGCAATGACACGTACTCTCCGACGATCTCGTCGATTCTGGCGCGCTCCCGAACTGCGGCGATGTCCTCGTCGCGAATCCGTCCGCCCATGACGGTGCAGTCTAGTCCCGGCGCGTCGTGGCGGCGTCCCCCGTCGCCCAAGCACCGTCCAGAATGATCACGTTAACGCCGCTACGCATTCCCTAACGCCCCCGTCGACGGGTCGCAAAGTTTATGCCCGCTTTCCGACCGACACGGTGGTCGGAAACATACGCATGGCTACCCGTTGAAGGGACGTTAGGCAACGTGCAGGGTCGTTAACGTGATCATTCGGTTGGGTCGGGGGTCAGCTCGAGGAGCTGAATGCGGCGTCGAACGTCGCTTCGGGCGGGTCGTATGCGGCTTGCCGGACGTAGGCCAGCGCCTCCGGCGCACCGACCAGCCGGTCCATGCCCGCGTCCTCCCACTCGACGGAGATCGGCCCGTTGTAGCCGATCGTGTTGAGCATCCGGAAGGCCGCCTCCCACGGCACGTCGCCGTGCCCGGTGGACACGAAGTCCCACCCGCGCCGTGGATCCGCCCATGGCAGGTGCGAGCCGAGCCGGCCGTTGCGACCGTTGCCGACCTGGCGCTTGGTGTCCTTGCAGTCCACGTGGTAGATCCGGTCGCGGAAGTCCCAGAGGAAGCTCACCGGGTCGAGGTCCTGCCAAACGAAGTGCGACGGGTCCCAGTTGAGCCCGAACGCGGGCCGGTGCCCGATCGCCTCGAGCGTGCGGACGGTCGTCCAGTAGTCATAGGCGATCTCCGACGGGTGCACCTCGTGGGCGAAGCGCACCCCGACCTCGTCGAACACGTCGAGAATCGGGTTCCAACGGTCCGCGAAGTCCTGGTAACCGGCCTCAACGGTCTCCTGCGACACCGGCGGGAACATCGCCACGTACTTCCAGATCGACGAGCCGGTGAAGCCGACGACGGTGTCGACGCCGAGCCGTGCCGCGGCCCGGGCGGTCATCTTCATCTCCTCGGCGGCCCGTTGCCGCACGCCCTCCGGGTCACCGTCTCCCCAGATCCGGTCCGGCAGGATCGCCCGGTGCCGCTCATCGATCGGATCGTCACAGACCGCCTGGCCCTTGAGATGGTTCGAGATCGCCCACACCTTCAAGTTGTGTTTCTCCAGCATGTCGAGCTTGGCCTGAACGTACCCGTCGTCCTCGACGGCCTGCCAGACGTCAAGGTGGTCTCCCCAGCAGGCGATCTCCAAGCCGTCATAGCCCCAGCCGGAGGCAAGCCGGCACATCTCCTCGAACGGCAGGTCGGCCCATTGGCCGGTGAACAGCGTGATCGGTCGTGCCATGTGATCGGTCTCCTCTCTATCGCGTCGGCGTCGCGGACGCCTCGGTGCGCGCCACCGTCGTCCACTGACTACCCTGCTGCGCGCTCTGCTCGACCGCGGCCAACACGCGCTGGACGTCGAGCCCGTCGGCGAACGACGGCTCCGGGTCGCGCCCGTCACGGATCGCGCTGATCAGGTCGGCGGCCTGATGGGTGAATCCATGCTCGTAACCGAGCAGGTGGCCCGGCGGCCACCACGCGGCAACGTACGGGTGCGACTCCTCGGTGACGAGCACCCGCTTGAACCCCTGCGTCCGGGCGTCCTCGGTGTGATCGTGAATATGCAGGACGTTCATGTCCTCGAAGTCGAACGCCAGGCTGCCGCGTTCGCCGTTGATCTCGATCCGGATGGCGTTCTTGCGGCCGGACGCGAACCGGGTCGCCTCGAACGTTCCCAGGGCTCCGCCGTCGAGTCGCGCGATAAAGACGGCGGCGTCGTCGACCGTCACCGGACCGCGTTCGGAACCGCCCACCCCGCGCAGCCCGCTCGCCGACTCGGACACCGGGCGCTCCTTGACGAACGTCTCCAGCATCGCGTTGACACCGACGATGCTTTCACCGGTGATGTACTGCGTCAGGTCGATGATGTGCGCGCCGATGTCGCCCAGCGCCCCGGAACCCGCACGTTCCTTCTGCAGCCGCCACATGAGCGGAATCTCGGGATCGGTCAGGAAGTCCTGCAGGTACTGGGCACGGACGTGACGGATCGTGCCGATCCTGCCCTCGGACACCAGCTGCCTGGCCAGCCCGATCGCCGGAACCCGGCGATAGGTGAACCCGACCATACTGCGCGTTCCGGCCGCTCGTGCCTTCTCGGCGGCCGCCGCCATGGCCTCGGCCTCGGCGACGGTATTGGCCAACGGCTTCTCACACAGGACGTGCTTGCCCGCCTCGAGTGCGGCGATCGCGATCTCGGCGTGGGTGTCGCCCGGGGTGCAGATATCGACCAGGTCGACATCGGGACGGTCGACCAGCACCCGCCAGTCGGTCTCGACCCCGCCCCAGCCGAACCGGTTCGCCACATCGGCCGCCGCCTCGGCGTTGCGTCCCCCGATGACCTGCAAGGTCACCGGTGAACCGAAGAAGCTGCGGGCATTGCGCCAGCCGTGCGAGTGCGCCGCACCCATGAACGCGTAGCCCACCATGCCGACCCGTACGCCGTCCTGCTCGGTCATACGACATTCCTTTCACTAGATCGGCGAGTCGTCCGTGATGTGTCCGGTGCCGACTGCCGGTCACGGTTCATCACGGACAACCTCGTCGAGTCCGTCACCGCACCACGTTCACGACTCGAAGCACAGCGACAGATACTCCTCGACGTTCTCTGCGGTGACGACCGGCGCGTTGAGCACGATTCGGGTCGGAACCTCGACCTGGACCAGGTCCGACATGCCGCGATCCTGTGCGATCAGGCGGGCCAGGCGCACACCGTCGGCGGCCTGCGTCGGCGGGTAGAGGACGGTGGACTCCATCTCGCCGTTCTGGATCCACTCCATCGCGTTGCACGAGCCGGCACCGCCCATGAAGAAGAACTCGTCCCGTCCGGCGTTGTCGAACGCCTGCTTGACGCCGACACCCTGATCGTCGTCGTGGTTCCAGATGATGTCGATCTCCGGAGCGGCCTGCAGCAGGTTCGAGGCCTCCTCCTCACCGGACTGGACGGTGAACTCCGCCGCGACCCGGTTGTCGACCTCTTCACCGCAGTCCGACAGCGCGTCGGCGAAACCCTGCGAGCGGTCCTGGGTGAGCTCCAGCGAGTCGATGCCGGCGATCTCGGCGATCACCGGATCCTGGATGTCGTTCTCCGCGATCAACTCACAGGCGTAGGTACCGGCCGACACGCCCATGCCGTAATTGTCGCCGAGAATCGTGGCCCGCGCCGCGAACGGACTGGTGAACTCCCGGTCGACGTTGACCACCGGGATACCCGCGTTCATCGCCTGAATCGCGACGTCGGTCATGGTGGCGCCGTCGCTGGGCAGGATGACGATCGCGTCGACACCCTCGTTGATGAACGTCTCGACCTGCTGGATCTGCACGTTCGGGTCGTTGGCGCCCTCGGCCATCCGCAGGTCGACGTCGTCCCAGCGATCGCCCTCCTGCTCGGCGAACTCGTTGATGGCCGCCAGCCAGCCGTGGTCGGCCTCCGGACCGGAGAATCCGATGACCACCTCTTCGCCGAGTTCGTCGTTCGCCGACGCCGCGTCGGTCGAGCCGTCGTCCCCGGAGCCGTCCTCCGACGACTCCTCGCCGGACCCTTCGTCCTCCGGCTCGTTGCTGGTACAGCCCACGACGAGAACGGCGATCGCGACGATCGATCCGGCGGATGTGAGCCAGCGTCGCGGCGCCCGGATCGGCCGGGTGATGGATTCAGTCATGTGACCCTCCCTGTGTTGGATGTGCGCCTGTTCAAATGCGGTTGTTCGATCGGGACTCGCTATGGCGAGCCGTTGCGCGCGGCGACGCGCTGCTGCAGGAAGACGGCCAGGACGATGATCGCGCCCTTGGCCACTGCCTGGACCGAGGTGTCGAGGTTGTTCAGGGTGAAGATGTTGGTCAGCGTGCTGAAGATCAACACGCCGAACAACGTTCCGATGATGGTTCCGCGACCACCGCCGAGCAGCGAACCACCGATCACCACGGCCGCGATCGCGTCGAGTTCGGCGAGCATCCCGTGTGTGGACGTGCCGGCCGTCGTCCGCGCGGTCAGCATCGCCGCGGCCAGCCCGCACGCCAGCCCCAGCAGCGCGTAGAGCATCAACGTGTGCCGCGTCACCGAGATGCCGGCCAGCCGTGCCGCGGTGGGGTTACCGCCGACGGCGAACGTCCGGCGGCCGAAGGTTGTGCGGTTCAGCAGCACCCACCCGATGACCACAACGAGCGCGAAGATCCACACCAGCCGGGGAATGCCGAGCGTGCTCCCGTTGAAGAACGTGGTGAACTCGTTGACGTCCACGATCTGGGTCCGTTTGTCGGAGATGATCTCCGCCAGCCCGCGAGCCGCGGCAAGCATCGCCAGGGTGACGACGAACGGGGGCATTCGTCCGTAGGCGATCAGGAATCCGTTGACCAGGCCGCAGCCGATCCCGACCAGCATCGCGACCATCACCATGACGGTCCAGTGCACGTCCTCGGCCATGGTCTGGGTCGCCAGGGTCGTCGACCAGACCGAGGCCAGCGCCACGATGGCGCCCACCGAGAGGTCGAAGCCCCCGCCGATGATCACGAACGTCATGCCGACGCTGATCACACCGATGAAGGCCGCGAGGCGCAGGATGGTCAGGATGTTGCTGCTGTCGGCGAACCGGTCCCCCGACGTGACGATCCCGATCGCGGCGAGCAGGAGCAGTGCGACGACGAGCCCGAGGTTGCGGCCCGCCGGGCTCTGCATGATGCGCACGAAACGGCTGCGCCCGTTCTCGGCAGTGCCGGCCTGCTCGACCCGCTGCTGCTCGTCCGCCGCGGGGGCGTGTTGAGTGGGGGATGGCTCGCTCACGCCGCGCTCCCTTCCATGACCAGGTCGAGGACCTGGTGTTCGTCGATGTCCTGAGCCGGTCCCTCGTGGACGGCCGTGCCTTCTCGCATCACGAGGACGCGGTCGGCCAGTCCGAGCACCTCCGGGATCTCACTGCTCACCAGCAAGACCGCCACGCCGTCGTCGGCCAGCCGGCGGATCAGTTGATAGATCTCGGTGCGGGCGCCGACGTCGACGCCGCGGGTGGGCTCGTCGAGCAGCAGCACGTCGCAGCCCTTCATCAGCCACCGGCCCAGCACGATCTTCTGCTGGTTGCCGCCTGACAGGGTCTGCACGACGCGCGTCGGGTCGGCCGGGCGCACATCGAGATCGGCCAGTTGTTTCTCGGCCGCCCTGCGTTCGTCCTCACGCTGCACGAACCGGCCGCGCGCGAAGTCGTCGAGCGAGGCGATGGTCAAGTTGTCGGCCACGGACTGGGTCATCAGCAGGGCCTGGCGCTTGCGTTCCTCCGGGGCCATGCCGACACCGGCGGCCACCGCCGAGCGCACCGAGCCCGGCCGGAGCCGCCTGCCGCGAACCTCGACCGTGCCGGACGTCGGTTTCCGGGCGCCGAACACGGTCTCGAGCACCTCGGACCGTCCGGATCCGACCAGGCCTGCCAAGCCGACGACCTCGCCCGGAGCTACGTCGAAGCTGATGTCATGGAACTCGCCGCGCCGGGTGAGGCCCCGCACCCGAAGGGCTGGCTCAGCGGTCGACTGATCTCGGTCGCCACCGTCACCAGGTCGCCCCGGGAAGGCGTACTCGACCGTCCGGCCGGTCATCAAGCGGATGATGTCCGCGGTCGGCGTGTCCTTCGCGGGCAGGTCGGTGCCGACCGTCCGGCCGTCCTTCAGCACAGTCGCCCGGTCTCCGACGTCGCGGATCTCCTCCAGCCGGTGCGAGATGTAGATCACCGCCACGCCTTCGGACGTCAGGTCGCGGATGACCCGGAACAGGTTCTTCACCTCGCCCTGGTCGAGGACCGCGGACGGCTCGTCCATGACGATCAGCCGAGCGTCGTGCGACAACGCGCGCGCGATACTGACGATCTGCTGACCGGCCGCGGACATGTGACCGAGCTCCTGGCTCGCCTCGATCTCGCCGTGGCCGAGCCGCTCGAGCAACTCGTTCGCCTTGGCGCGAGCCCTGAAGCGCTGCGAGAACCCGCCGCGCGACGGCTCATGTCCCAGGAAGATGTTCTCCGCGACGGTCAAGCTGTCGACCAGGTCGAGCTCCTGGTAGATCGTGGCGATACCGAGCCGCATGGCCGCGGTCGGGTTGGCCAACGTGACCGGCTCACCGTCCCAGAAGATCTCGCCCTGATCGGGACGGTGTGCCCCCGACAGCACCTTGATCAGGGTGGACTTGCCCGCACCGTTCTGGCCGAGCAGGCAGTGCACTTCTCCAGCGCGTACCACGAGGTCGACCCCGTCGAGCGCCCGAACGCCCGGGAATGTCTTGACGATGCCGCGCATCTGCAGCAGTGGATCGCTCGTCGTCATGCTGACGTCTCCACTGATGTCCGGTAAGTGAGTATCGCGGCTATCGCGACGTGGGCGCCCCGCAGGCAATTGCCCGGCGATGTGGCGTCTGGCTCACCCATGACGGAGAAACTATGCGGACTTTTGACGGAGGTCAACCATAAGTTGCATGTTCGTTACATCGGATTGGACCTTGAGCGATCAGTAGTTCCATGTGTTTCACTTAGAGTCATGGCCCAGACGTGGACGAGCTCGGATCCGGGCATTACCACGCACACCGCCCGCGATGGTGTCGTGACGCCACCGCTTTCATTTGGAGCGGCATGGCTGTTGCGCATGCTGCGCGACGGCGTGCCGCGGACCCGCTCGGAGATCGCCGAGATCACCGGCCTCGCCCGGTCCACGGTCGCCCAGCGCGTGGACGCGCTGCTCAGCAGCGATCTCGTCGGCGCCGCCGGTGAGGCCCGGTCCACCGGTGGACGGCCACCGACGCGGTTCGCCTTCAACCCCCTCGCGCGCATCGTGCTCGCCGCAGACGTCGGAGCCACCCATATCCATCTCGCTGTCACCGACCTTGGCGCCAACGTTCTCGCCGAACATCACGAGAATCTCGACATCGCCCTCGGCCCCGAGACGGTGCTCTCGCGCGTCGCCGAGCACGGCCGGCGGCTCATCGCCGAAGCCGGCCGCCCGCCGGACGAACTCGTCGGCATCGGAGTCGGACTACCGGGACCCGTCGAACACGCCACCGGACGGCCGATCAGCCCGCCGATCATGCCCGGCTGGGACGGCTTCGACGTACCCGGGTTCATGCAGGCCGAGTTCGACCGGATCACCGTCGTCGACAACGACGTGAACATCATGGCGCTCGGCGAACACTTCAGCGTCTATCCCGATGTCGCCAACCTCGTCTTCGTCAAGGTGGCCACCGGCATCGGCAGCGGCATCATCATCGACGGCGAGTTGCGCCGCGGGGCGCAGGGCTCAGCCGGCGACCTCGGGCACCTGCACGTCCCGCACGACGAGGAGGTCGTGTGCCACTGCGGGAACATCGGCTGCCTCGAGGCTGTGGCCAGCGGCAAGGCGATTGCGGCAAAGCTACGTGCCGCCGGGATCGACGCGGATACGAGCGCCGACGTCGTGGGGCTGGCCAGGGCCGGCTCGGCGGAGACCATCCCGCTCGTGCGCGACGCCGGCCGGATGATCGGCGAGGTGCTCGCCTCGGTCGTCAGCCTGCTCAACCCGTCCGTCATCGTTCTTGGCGGCCCGATCGCCGAGGCCGGCGAGGGTCTGCTCGCCGGGGTGCGGGAGGTCGTCTACCGGCGCTCGCTTCCGCTGGCGACCCAGCACCTGCGCATAGTCCGTTCGCAGCTCGGCGACCGTTCGGGCGCGGTCGGCGCGGCGGTCGAGCTCATCGAGCACGTGCTCGACCCCGACCACATCGACGCCCTCCTCAAACCCACCTAGATCCGAATGATCACGTAAACGCCGCTGCGCACCGCATAACGACTCGTTGACGGGTCGCCAAGGGTTACATTGCGCCCCTACGTCGTTGACGTGCCGCCGTCAGGCCAGTGGATGAGCCGTCCGGACATCGGCAAACCGCGCAAAGTCGCGATCCGTCGTCACGATCTCGCTCCCGGTCTCCACCGCGAGTGCGGCCAGGTGGGCGTCGGTGACGAGATTGCCACGAGCGTCCGCCTTCCGGCACTGCGCCTGGAACAACTGCCAGTGTCTGGCGGCCGGCTCGAGCATGATGCAGTGATCGTGGCTGCGGACGTCGTCGACGAAGGCGAATGCGCTATCGAGCGGGCTGGGCGGATCGAAGACGCGGCGATGCGTCACGATACGAACGAAAGCGGTCAGCACCATGCTGGTCACCGCGAACGGCTCGTCACCGGCGAGCACAGCACGAAGCCAACCGTTGTACTCGGCATGCCGCGGCGCGTCCTCCCGGTGTGCGTAGACGAGCACGTTGGCGTCAAGCAGCCGCATCGGCGTCCATCAGGTCATAGAGTGCAGCGGTGTCGTCGAGATCGACCCCTGGGCGCAAGCCGTTGCCGCCGAACGTCGTCAACGTCGCGGGCCGCTGCTGCGGCCGCTCCCGCCGTGCCAGCATCTCCCTGAGCGCATCCTCGAATATCGAGTTCAGGCTGCGACGGTTGCGAGCCGCAAGCTCCTTAGCCCTGGCAAGCAGCTCGTCGTCGATCCGGACCGTAGTGCGCATACATCTAAGTGTCAGCCCTTGACATCAAAATGTCAAGATCGACTATGTTTCGCTAAGAGGGACCGCCGTATCGGCGAGCTTCGCCGCGTCCAGCTCCCGCTTCGACGTGATGAGCTCCTCCAGCGGAGCGGTGCCGTCGTCCCACATGTTGACGTGCATGCCCGCCACCGCGCGTCCGTCCTTCAGCCAGATCGCCTGGAACACACGCCCGTCGACGTCCCCGCGCAGCACCACGTCGTCGTAGCCGCCGGGTGGCGCGTGCCCGATGTACTCCATGCCGAGGTCGTACTGGTCGGTGAAGAAGAACGGCAACTTGTCGTACGACACGTCCTGGCCGAGCATCGCGCGTGCCGCCGCGGGGCCGCCGTCCAGCGCGTTCGCCCAGTGCTCGACCCGCACGCGGGTCCCCAACACCGGATGGTCGATGGCGGCGACATCGCCGGCGGCGAAGATGTCCGGATCGGACGTGCGCAGCGACGCGTCCACCGCGACGCCGTTCTCGATCGTCAGGCCGGCCGCCTCGGCCAGTTCGACGCGTGGGCTGATGCCGATGCCGACGACAACCGTATCGGCCATGATCTCGTGACCGTCGGACGTCACGACGGCCACGACACGCCCGTTGTCGCCGACGACCTTGTCCACTCCGGTCCCGAGCCGCAGGTCGACACCGTGCTCGCGGTGCAGTCCGGCGAACACGTCCGCCACGCGGTCGCCCATCACCGACTGCAATGGCCGCTCGGCAACCTCGACCAGCGTGACCTCCGCGCCGAGCGAGCGAGCAGCGGCCGCGACCTCGAGCCCGATCCAGCCGCCGCCGATCACCGCCACCCGGTGGCCCTCGGTAAGCACATCGCGCAGGTGGTCCGAGTCGGGCAGCTCACGCAGATACCGCACATCCTCGAGCTCGGCCCCGGGCACGTCCAGCCGCCGCGGGGTCGACCCGGTCGCCAGCAGGAGCTTGGAATAGCCGACGCGCTCGCCGCCGGCGGTCTCCACCTCGTGCTCGTCCCGGTGCAGGGCGATCGCCTCGGTACCGAGCCGGAGTTCGACGTTGTTCTCGGCGTACCACGACTCAGGATGGACGAACGCCTGGTCGCGTTCGTCGTTTCCCAACAAATAGCCCTTGGACAACGGCGGGCGCTCATAGGGACGCTCGTCCTCGGCCGCGAGCAACACAACGGAACCGTCGAAACCTTCGTCGCGCAGTGTCTCGGCCGCCTTGGCGCCCGCGAGACCACCGCCGACGATCACCATCTGATCGGTCATCTCACTGACCTTCCTCACTCAATGCGCACCTGTCAACCGCTAGTAGATTGATCACGTTCGGTATGAGTCACGTAGCTTCATTAGGTTTGCATGCCTGGCGAAGCTACGTGAGTCCTACCGAACGTGATCAATCTACTCCGGTCAGGCGGGCGTGCCACTCATTGGCGGACGCGTCGGTGAGCGAAGCCACCTGGTCGACGATCACGCGTAGCCGTTGCGCGTCGCCCGAGGCGGCCGCCCAGTCCTCGGCGAACGACGGCTCGAGGTCGTCCGGCGCCCGCTTGGCCAGCGCCGTCACGAGCTCGTGCAGTATCTCGCGCTGCTCGACGTAGACCGGTTCGCGATCGCGTGCGGTCATCACGTACACCGCGGCCAGGCCCTTGAGTACCGCGATCTCCAGTCGGGTCTCGCGTTTGACGACCAGGTCCGCGGCGTACCGCGTGAGCGGACCACTGCCGTACCGCTCACGCGTGGCGATCTCGGTCGCGTCGCAGTACCGGCCGATGAGCTGGCTGGTCATGTCCTTGAGCGCGGCGAGCGTGCGGCGGCTGCCGTCATAGGCGTGCACCCAGAACGGTAGGGCGGTCAACCGATCGAGGCCGTCGAGGATCTCGTCCGGGTCACCGTCCGGCCAGTACCAGTCGCGGGTCAGCGCGGCGATCACGGCACGCTCGCCCGGATCGCGCAGCTTCGGACCCAGCACCAGCCGTCCGGCCACGATCGCATCCTCGACGTCATGCACGCAGTACGCGACATCGTCCGCGAAATCCATCACTTGTGCTTCCACGCACAGCCGGTCCGCCGGGGCGCCGGTCCGCATCCACGTGAACACGTCCAGATCGTCGGCGTACACGCCGAACTTCGTCCCGGTCTCCGGCGAGCGCGGCCAGGGATATTTCGTCGCCGCATCGAGGCTGGCCCGCGTCAGGTTCAGCCCGGCCGTGCGTCCGTCCGGATGGGCGGCTTTCGCCTCGAGGCGGGTGAGCAGCCGCAGCGTCTGGGCGTTGGCCTCGAAGCCGCCGATATCCGCCGCGATGTCGTCGAGGGCCTGCTCCCCGTTGTGGCCGTACGGCGGATGGCCGAGATCGTGCGCCAGGCATGCCGTGTCGACGACGTCCGGGTCGCACCCGAGCTTCTTACCGAGCTCGCGACCGACCTGGGCGACTTCGAGGGTGTGGGTGAGCCGGTTGCGCACGAAGTCGTCCGTACCAGGCGCCACGACCTGCGTCTTGGCCGCCAGCCGGCGCAGCGACGCGGAGTGCACGATCCGGGCGCGGTCACGCTCGAACTCCGTGCGCGCCGAGTGCTTCACCGGCTCGGCGGCCCAGCGTTCCCGGTCGGTCTCGATGTAACCGCTCATCAAGCCCGAGACTACAGAATGATCACGTTAAGCATGGAAACCCCGGCCAAACCACCCTTGCAGTCCTGCCAAACCACGGACGATCCGAGCATCGGCCGGGTGCGGCCTCAGGCCGGTTCGGCGATGGCGATGGTGTTCGACTGCCAGGTTGTGCCGTCCCAGTCGTTGCACGTCACGATGACGATCCGTCCCGGCACGGTCTGGCTGAACAACTCCTCGGCACGACGCGGCAGCTCGTCCTGCGCGAGCGTCTCGACCGAACTGACGGTGTAGGTCACGCCGCCCACCTCGACCGTCTCACCCGGGGCCAGCTCGTCGATGTCGTCGAACACACCGCCACCGGTCCGCACGCTGTGCCCGACAAGAATCGCCGAACCCGTCTCCGCACCGACCTGGGCGCCCTCGCTCCACCAGCCGACCACACCAGGATCATGGGGCGGGACGAGCACCCGGTTCGAACTCGAGATCGGCACGACCGGCGCCGCCAGACCCAGGCTCGGAATCTCGATCGAATACAGACCGCTCGTGGTCTCGGCCGCTGTCTCCTCAGCCGGCTCGGTCGACTGCGGGACGGGCGTCTCCACGAACTTCTCCGCCGCCGGCGTGTTGAACTCGATCCGCTCATTGCCCCAGCCGATCGGATC
>DASUTB010000111.1:0-84146 GCA_036374835.1 Jiangellaceae bacterium
GCCGGCGAGATCCACTCCCGCCGAGCCGGCCTTGACGGTGGCCATGCTCATGCCCGGAACGGTCGCCTCGACCACGAGCTCGGCCTGCTGGCGGAACCCGATCGTCCTGGGTACCTCGATATACAGCGAGGTGCCACGTAGATCGACCGTGGATCGCGCGATCAAATCGAGCGCATCGCCGTCTCCGGTGCGGGCGGGCCGGAGCATCACGGTTGCTTCGTTCGTGTCCGCTGCGGTCAGGCTGACGTGGCCGCCGCCGATCTCGAGCTTCACGTCGAGCGGTCCGTCCACGTCGAAGGTGCGCGGGTAGGTGTTGGCGTCCCGGGTCATCGTGACTCCCTCGTGACTAGCGCTGCCAGCCGGTCATCCGCTGACCGACCGGGAAGTTGATCGATGTCGTGTCGCGGGTGTCGTCACGGCGCTTGTCTCGTTCGATCTTCTCGACCGCCGCCTTCACCAACCATGCGTTGACCGACTGGCCGGCCGCGGCGGCGGCCTGCTCAACCTGCGCCTTAACCTTTTCCGGCAGCCGCAGCGAGACACGCGACATCCCGTCGTCGGTATCGACGGTCAGCGGCTCGGCCGGCTCCGGCGGTGCCGGCGGCTCGGGTGGTGCGGGCGGGGCCGGCGGCTGTGGCCCGTGCTCGGAAACGACGAACTCCGGGTCCCTGCCGTGCAGCCGGACCTCCACCACGGCGCTCTCGAGCTTGGCGGTGATGTCGTCCGTGGCGTCACCCAGCGCCTCGAGTAGCGCCATGCGCATCGATGGCTCGATGGCGAATGACAGCCGGTCAGCCGCCTCGCGCACCTCAGTAGAGGCGGCTTCGGCGGCGGCGGACAGGTCGTGCCGGAGCTTGTCGACGTATGTGCTGAGTTCCATAGCGTCACTATGACATCACTATGGCGTCATGTCAACTCTCCAATGCTGTCGTTGCGGGTGTCTGCACGGGATCTTCACAAGGTGCTCGCCGAATATCCGGATCGGCTGGATAGTTTGCTGCCATGCCGACAGACGCCAAACGGATTCTCGTGGTCGAGGACGAGCCGACGATCGCGACGTCCATCGCGGCCCGGCTTCGCGCCGAGGGCTACGACGCCCAGATCGCCGGTGACGGCATCACGGCAATCGCCACAGCGGCGGACCATGGGCCCGACCTTGTCGTGCTCGACCTGATGCTTCCGGGCATCGACGGTCTCGAGGTGTGCCGCCGGCTGCAGGCGCAGCGTCCGGTCCCAGTACTCATGCTCACCGCCCGCGACGACGAGACCGACGTACTCGTCGGCCTCGGCGTGGGAGCCGATGACTACCTGACCAAGCCGTTCAGCATGCGCGAGCTGGTGGCTCGCGTTCACGCCCTGCTGCGCCGGGTGGAACGAGGTGCCGAGCTGGCCAAGGCGGCAGACGTCCCGGCCGACGTGACCGTTGGGACCGTTCGGGTGAGCCGGGCCGAGCGGCGGGCATGGCGAGACGGCGCCGAGGTCCACCTCACGCCGACCGAGTTCAGCCTGCTCGCGTATCTTCTCGATCGGCCGCGCACCGTGTGTACACGTGAGCAGCTGCTCGAGGAGCTATGGGGCTGGGCGGAGGGCGGTACCAGGACCGTCGACAGCCACGTCAGAGCGTTGCGGCGCAAGCTCGGCACCGACCTGATCCGGACGGTGCACGGTGTCGGCTATGCATTGGAGTCGCCGTGACGATACGCAGCGTGCTGGGCAGGCTTTGGGACAACCTGCGACCGCTCGACCCGCTGCGGTCGATCAAAGTGAAGATCGGCGTCCTGGTCGCCGCCTCGATCGCCGCGTCCGGGCTGGTGTTCTGGATCGGCATCGGCTGGCTACCGCCACTGACGTTCCTCACGGCCGTCACGATCGCGCTGATCGTCACGCAGGTCCTGGCGCACGGCATGACCTCGCCGCTGCGAAGTATGACCGCGGCCGCCCGCGCGATGGCGCATGGTGACTACAGCCGCCGAGTGCGCGCGACCTCACGGGACGAGGTGGGCGAGTTGGCCCGCGCGTTCAACCAGATGGCCGGCGACTTGGAGGTTGTCGACCGGCAACGCCGCGAGCTCATCGCCAATGTCTCACACGAGCTGCGCACGCCAATCTCGGCGCTGCAGGCCGTGCTGGAGAACATCGTGGACGGCGTCACCGAGCCGGACGATCAGACCCTGCGGACCGCCCTGGCCCAGACCGAACGGCTCGGCACTCTCGTCGCCGATCTTCTCGATCTCTCCCGTCTCGAGGCAGGTATGTCGCCGCTGCGGACGGAGAGGTTCGCCGTCCGGCCCTGGCTCGACGCAGTGGTACGGGAGACACAGGTCGGCACTCGGGCGTGCTTCGTTGTGCGGGTGACGCCGGACGACCTGCACGCCGTCGCCGATCCGTCCCGTCTCCACCAGGTGATCGCCAACCTGCTGGACAACGCCTTGCGTCACGGACCGCCCGACGAAGAGATCACCGTCGAGGCCGGGGCCGACGCGGACGGTGCGCTCACGGTCGAGGTCACCGACCGCGGTCCGGGAATCTCCGCCGATGTTCAGGATCGGGTGTTCGAGCGCTTCATCCGCGGTGACGACGGGACGGCGGACACGACCAGGAACGGCGGCGGCACCGGACTCGGTCTCGCCATCGCACGCTGGGTCGTCGACCTCCATGGCGGCAGGCTCGAGATCGTGCCGGGGCCGGGATGCCGGATCCGGGCCACCATTCCGGCCGCCGCCACAACAACCAAGACTCGCATCGACGTTGGGAGTTAGCGCGTGACCCAGGCACCCGTCACCGATCCGACCACTTCGGCCCGGAAGAGCTTGGCGCAGCCGCCTCCCGGTGGCGGCGCACTCGCCGGTCGACTCTGGCCCCGCAACGCCGCGTCCGCCTCGTTGGCCGTCCTTGTTTCCGCCGCGGTCGCGACCGCAATGGCGGTGGTGACCGATCCGTTCGGCGCCGTCGGTGTGGCGGGCATCGTCACCGGCATCGCGGTGCTGGCCGTACCGGCCGTGGCGGCGGTCACCAGCCGGGCGGCGTCCCGCCGGTTGCTCCGCGCGCTGCCGCTACTGGCCGCGGCAGCCGCCCTCGCACTGCTCGCCGTCGGCACGTTCCGCGCCGCCACCTGGCTGTATGTGCTGTGTGTGATGACCGCCGCGTGGCTGATCTCCTACACCCTGGCCGGCGGGCGACGCTGGCCAGGAGTGCTGTTCGGGGGCGGTGCGGCGTTGGTCGGCCTACTGCACGGCAGGCTCTGGCTGAGCGACGGGGTCCGGACGGCCGTGCGTTCGGCACGAACGGCCCTGCACACGGCCGGCGAACCTCGTCCGGGAGAGGCCGAGCCGAACAGCTCACCTGCCGGCGAGACGACGCCGGACCGGGCCGCGACGTCCAGCCGACTCGGCCTACCCGGCGTGGCGCTACTCACCGCATCGGTCCTCGTTGTCTTCGGCTCGCTGCTGGCAAGTGCCGACGACGAGTTCGCGGAGATACTGTCCACCCTCCTGTCGGCGCCGCCGCCGGACCTCGGCGGCCGGCTCGTCGGCGGCATCGTGGTGGGCGCATTCGCGCTCGGCACCGCGTACGTGGCCCTGGTACCTCCACGGCTCGACAAAATGGCCACCTCCCGCCCGCGCCCCGTCCGTCCGTTCGAATGGGCGATTCCAGCCGGTGCCCTCGTCCTGCTGTTCGCCGTCTTCACCGTGGTGCAGTTCACCACACTGTTCGGTGGGGAGGATCATCTGAACGTCACCGAGGGGCTCACGTACGCCACGTACGCCCGTTCCGGCTTCGGCGAACTGGTGGCGGTCACCGTACTCACACTGGGTGTGCTCGCCGCGGTGTCGCGATGGGCGCCGCGGCGGACCCTGTCGCAGCGCCACCTCCTACGAGTCATCGCGGGTGCCATCTGCGGGTTCACGCTGGTGATCGTGGCGTCCGCGTTGTACCGGATGGATCTGTACCAGGAGGCCTACGGACTGACCCGGCTGCGGCTCGTCGTCACCACATTCGAGCTGTGCCTCGGCGTGGTGTTCGTCCTGCTACTGATTGCCGGTATCCGGCTGCGTGCGGCCTGGCTGCCGCGCGTGGTCGTCGGGACGGCCGTCGCCGCACTCCTGGGCCTTGCTGCGCTCAATCCGGATGCCTACATCGCCGAGCGCAACGCCGAACGCTTCGAGCAGACCGGCCGGATCGACGTCCACTACCTCGGCGGCTTGTCGGCGGACGCGGTTCCGGTTCTCACCCGGCTGCCCGAACCGGAACGGTCGTGCGCGCTTCGACGGCTTGCCAACGACCTGCCGGGTGACGAGCCGTGGGCCGGGTTCAACGTGTCTCGGGAGCGGGCACGATCGATCTTGGACGATCACCCGATCGACGATGACGCACTGTGCGTCGAGCACTAGTCCTGCGTGAACACGTGCCGGGTATGGCTGAACGGGCTCTTGCCGAAGGCGAGAATCTTCTCCGGCCGAATCCGGAAGACGATCGCCGTGCCGCCGATGTCGTGCCGAAGGCCTTCCTCGACCGGCTCGAACTGCCACTGGCCGTTCCACTTGTTTGCCCAGGCTTCGGCCAGGCGTTGCGTGGTGGACAGCCCGGTCACTCGCTGCGCATGACCTTCTATCACGACATCGAGCCCACCTTCCCAGCCGTTGCATCCGGTCGTCAGCACAACGGCGGTGTTGTGCCGAAGGTTGACGGCCTTCTGCTCCTCCGGTCCGGTCGTGAAGTAGGCCGCGCCGTCGAGCCAGACCGAGACGAGCGGCGTGACGTGCGGACGTCCGTCCGCCCGCACGGTCGTCAACCACGACAGCTGGGCCGCTTCGAGCACGCCTTCGGTGGTCGCCCACGACGTCGGTGATGTGTCCGGGTCACTGAAGCGGGCGTCGAGGGTTGTCGTGGGATCACTCATCCAAACTCCCATGCAGACTGATTGTGGATTGCAACTGGTAGCAGGATAGGTATGAGCGATTGCTGATCGCAACTGGTTTGAGCCGGAGCACCGCTACGCGATGTGCGATGTGCGCCGAGTACCGGCTTTGCGCGGTCTGTAGGCGTCGTTTGGCTGGGGATTCCGGGCTTTACATGGTCATTCTGTGGAGGCGCCGCGTTTGACGCCGGCCAGCAGCAGCTGGGCGACATCGACCACCTCGACGCCTTCGCCCTGACCGGCGGCCTGGGCTTCGGTGAGGCCGTCCGAGAGCATGATCCGGCAGAAGGGACAGCCGATCGCGATCTGCTCCGCGCCGGTGGCGAGCGCTTCCTCGGTGCGTTCGGTGTTGATCCGTTTGCCGATCCGCTCCTCCATCCACATGCGCGCCCCGCCGGCACCGCAGCAGAACGAGCGCTCGGAGTTGCGCGGCATCTCCCGGTACTCGACGCCCGGCAGCGCCCCGACGAGCTCGCGCGGCGGCTCGTACACCTGGTTGTGCCGGCCGAGGTAGCACGGATCGTGATACGTGACGGGACGCGCGCCGTTTGCCCCCGCGGCGGAGCCGCTGATGTGATCGGCGGTGCCGGACGCGCCAGCGGACGGGCCCGCGCGGTCCGGCGGCGCGATCGGCGTGAGCCGTCCTTCCCGGACCAGCCGGTTCAGCAGCTGGGTGTGGTGCACGACCTCGAGCTCGAGACCGAGCTGCGCGTACTCGTTCTTCAGCGTGTTGAAGCAGTGCGCGCAGGTCACGACGACGCGGACGGCCCTGGACTCGCGCAGCGTCTCGACGTTCTGCATCGCAAGCTGCTGGTACAGGAACTCGTTGCCGGCCCGCCGGGCGGGGTCGCCGGTGCACGTCTCGCCATCGCCGAGCACGGCGAACGACACCCCGGCGTGCCGCAGCAGTTCGGCGACGGCCTGGGTCGTCTTCTTCGCCCGGTCTTCGAACGCGCCGGCGCAGCCGACCCAGAACAACCAGTCGACGTCGTCCAGGGATTCGACATCGCGCCCCAGGACGGGCACGTCGAACGGCAGCTCGGCGGCCCAGTCCATCCGCTTGGACGCGTTGACGCCCCACGGGTTTCCGGACCTTTCCAGGTTCTTGAACAAGCCGTTCAGCTCGGACGGGAACTCCGACTCGATCAGGGTCTGGTACCGGCGCAGATCGAGGATGTGGTCGACGTGCTCGATGTCGACCGGGCACTGCTCGACGCAGGCGCCACACGTGGTGCATGACCACAGAACATCCGGATCGATGACCGCTCCGCCGGAGGGCTGTGCCGGGTCGCCCTCGGTCGGACCTACGAGTGCCCGCTCGGCCTCGGCACGTGCGGCGGACGGCACGTCGGCCAGCTGCTCCTCGGTGCCCTGCTCCTCGCCCATCATGTTCTTGCCGCCACCGGCGAGCAGATACGGCGCCTTGGCATACGCGTGATCGCGCAGATTCAGGATCACCAGCTTCGGCGAAAGCGGCTTGGCGGTGTGCCATGCCGGGCACTGCGACTGGCAGCGCCCGCACTCGGTGCAGGTCGAGAAGTCCAAGAGGCCCTTCCACGAGAAGTCCTCGACCTTGCCGACGCCCATGGCGGCGTCCTCATCGAGGTCCTCCAGCTTCTCGAAGTCGACCGGCTCGCCCTTGATGGTCAGCGGTTTGGCCGCGCCTAGCGCGTCCCCTCCGGAGGCTTCGCGCTTGAGGAAGATGTTCGGGAACGCGAGGAACCGGTGCCACGCCACGCCCATGGTCAGGTTGAGCGAGATCGTAATCAGCCACGCCATCGAGATGACGATCTTGAGTCCGGCGATGGCGTACACCCAGTTCTCCAGTGCGGTCACCGAAGCGCCGCTGAACAACTCGCCGAGCCATGCCGTCAACGGGAAGTGCAGCACCCCGCCCTGGCCGAGCGCGTACTCCAGGCCGCGCAGAACGACAATGCAGGCGCCGACGCCGACGATCGTCCACTCCACGTAATAGCCCTGCCACATCGTGGAGCCGGTGAACCGGGACCCACGTCCCACCCGCTTCGGATGCCGCACCAGTCGGACGATGATCAGGCCGGCGATGCTGACCAGCATGGTCCATGCCAGCAGCTCGACCATCCAGTCGAACGGCACCCAGTGCCCGATCAGCGGCAGTGCGAAGTCGGCGTCGAAGATCTGGCCGTAGGCGGTGACAAGCGTGGCGAACAGCAGGATGAATCCGGCGAAGACGAACCAGTGCGCCGCGCCGATCCACGTCCACTTGAGCATCCTGGTGTGCCCGACGGTCTCGCGCAGCATCGTGACCGTACGCGTAGCGGGGTCATCGGCACGCCCCGGCGTCGGCTGGCCGAGCCGGATGACGCGGGTCATGTCGGCGACGGCGCGGACGGCCAGTGCCACGGCGACGACCGTGATTGCGATGGAGATCGTTATCGCAGCGGCTTGCATGTACGCGTACCCTCCGAGTGTCCCTACTCGTCAGTAACTTACCTTATGTCCGTCCGGTGGAAGCTCTGGTGGGACCGACTCGGGGTCGGGCCACGCTGCCCCTGATATCTCGAACCGTACTCAGCCGACCCGTACGGGAACTCGGCCGGGCTGGACAACTGGAAGAAGCACAGCTGGCCGATCTTCATGCCCGGCCACAGCTTGATCGGCAATGTCGCCACGTTGGAGAGCTCGAGCGTGACGTGCCCGCTGAACCCGGCGTCGATGAACCCGGCCGTTGAGTGGGTCAACAGCCCGAGCCGCCCCAGGCTTGACTTGCCCTCGAGCCGCGCCGACAGGTCGTCGCCCAAGGTGATGACCTCGTAGGTGGAAGCCAGGACGAACTCACCGGGATGCAGGACGAATGGTTCCTCGCCGAGCGGTTCGACCAGACGTGTGAGGTCGGGCTGGTCGGCGGACGGATCGATGTGCGGGTAGCGGTGGTTCTCGAAGACCCGGAAGTAGCGGTCGAGTCGGACGTCCACACTCGACGGCTGCACCATCTCCGCGTCGTAGGGCTCGAGCATGATGCGCTTGGCTTCGATCGCGGAGCGGATATCCCGGTCGGACAACAGCATGTCCGGACCCTACCGGGAGTACGGCTCGGTAGCACCGGTATCAAAAAGATCAGGTGAGGAACCAGTGCGTTAGTGCACCGGTTCCTCACCTGATCGTTTGCGTTACAGCTCGCCGGCCTTCAGCTGGTCGACGAAGTCCGGGTTGGCGTCCAGCCACTCCTGGATCGAGGCAGCGTACTCCTCGTTGCTGGAGGCCTCGTTCTGAACCACCATGACGTCCTCGATGTCGGTCAGCTGCTCTTCGGTCAGCTTGAAGTTGCTGATCAATTCAGCAGCAGCCGGCATGTCCTCGGAGAAGCCCGCGTAACCGAACGCGTGGATCTCCTCAGGGTCACCGAGCAGGTTCTCCGGGTCCTCCAGGTTCCGGATCGGGAACGCCGCGTAAGCCCAGTGCGGCTGCCACAGCGTCACGACGATGTCCTCGTCGCTCTCGATCGCGGACTGCAGCTCACCGAGCATGCCGGCAGTCGACGACTCGACGAACTCCATGCCGGCCTCCTCTAGGCCGTAGCCTGGGAAGACCTCTTCGCGGGTGATCCGGTTGAGGCCGGAACCCGGCTCGATACCGACGACGCGGTTGCCGAACACGTCGGCGTTCTCCGCGAGCTCGTCCAGCGACGAGATCGGTGCGTCCTCGTTGACCGCGATGGTCAGCGGCGCCTCGTCGTACCAGGTGACGAGGTCCTCGAGGTTGTCGCCGTGCTCATCCCAGTAGTCCGAGTGAGTGCTCGGCAGCCACAGGTCGAATGCCACGTCGAACTGTTCGTCGGCAACACCGGTGAACACCGGCGCGACGTCGGCGAACTGGTAGTTCACCGTGGCACCCTCGCTCTCGAAGACGTTGCCCATCAGGAAGGACGCGGCAATGCCCTCGTCCCAGCCTTCGAAGACCGCGATGTCGATCGTCTCGCCCTCGAGCGCGGAGCCGTCGAACTCGCCTTCGCCTTCGCCCTCGTCGGCCTCCTCGTCCTCGGAGGTCTCCTCGCCGGTGTCGCCGGCGTCATCGGTCGTCGTCTCGTCCCCGTTGTCGTCGCCGCAGGCCGCGAGCACCAGCGCCGTACTGGCAAGACCGGCGACGAGGCTCAGGGACCTTCTGCGATTCCTCATTCCGCTCATCATCCTTTCTTATGGACGGCTGGACGCCGTCCGTTGTCTATCCCTCTGTCAGCGGTCATGCCGCCTCGGCGAGGCGGGCGACCGCTGTGCGCGACCCGAGGGCCGCGGTAACCCTGTCCAGGTAGATCGCGAGGATCACCACGGACAGTCCGGCCTCGAATCCGAGGCCGATGTCAAAGCGCGACAGTGCGCGAAGTACCTGCTGACCGAGCCCCGGCCCGCCGACGAAACCGGCGAGCACGGTCATGGACAGCGAAAGCATGATCACTTGGTTGATGCCGGCCATGATTGACGGCAGCGCCAGCGGCAGTTGAATCTGGCGCAGAATCGCGTTCGGCGGGCTGCCGAACGCATGCCCGGCCTCGACGACCTCTTGGTCGACCTGCCGGATCCCCAGCTCGGTGAGCCGGATGCCCGGCGGCATCGCGAAGATGATCGTTGCCACGATCCCCGGCACCGGGCCGAGCTGGAACATCAGCACGGCCGGAATCAGGTAGACGAGCGCGGGCATGGTCTGCATCAGGTCCAGCACCGGCTTGACCGCGGTGCTTACTACATTCGACCGCGCTGCCGCGATGCCGATCGGAATGGAGAGAACCACGCAGACCAGCACGGCGACCGCGACGAGCGAAAGCGTCTGCATCGCGTTCTGCCACTGATCCATCAGGTCGATCAGCACAAGCGAGAGCGCCGACAACAGAGCCAACCGCCAGGCGCCTGCCAGCCACGCGAGGCCGGCCAGAACTGCGATCACGACGATGGACGGCAATCCGTTCAGGATGAACTCGACGCCGTCGTACATGGTCAGCAGCAGTGTGTTGATGAAGTCCCAGACAACGCGGAACGTCATCCGGATCCAGTCGAAGAACGACTCGAACCAACCGCCCAGATCGACCCAGTCGAACCAGTCTTTCCAGCCATCCATGGCCTACGCACCTCCGCCGGCGCCACCGACAATTCCCGCATCATTCGTGCGGGTTTCTGCCACCGCGCGGTCGATCGGCGCCTGTTGCTCTGCGCCGCTATCGCCACGAGCGGCCGACTGCGACGCGGCGACATCGTCCACGCTGCGGTCGACCGCTTCGGCCGTCGAACCCGCCATCGCCTCAAGGAGCGCTTCACGCGCGACGACGCCCTCGAGGCGACCGGCGTCGTCCACCACCACAACGGGAGACTCCGTTTCCGCCGCGAGGGCGAACAGATCGGCGAGCATCGTGCTGCGCCGCACCGTCGGCATGTCGGACCGTGCGAGGTCGCCGATGCTTCGTTTGCCATCGGTGAGCTCCGCCTCGCGGACCACGCCGCGCAACGTGCCGTCCGACGCCGTAACGAATACGTCGTGCGCGTCATGGTCGCGAAGTGCCCGCTTTGCGACCGCGGCGTCGGTCGTGGTGTCAAGTACCACCTTCGCCGGTTCCATCACGCTGCTTGCGGTGAGCACGCGGGTCCGATCGACGTCGGAAACGAACTGCGCGACGTAATCATTGGCCGGCGAGCGCAGGATGTCCTCTGCGGTGCCGATCTGCACGATCCGCCCGTCCCGCATCATCGCGATCCGATCGCCCATGCGCATCGCCTCGTTCAGGTCATGCGTGATGAAAACGATTGTCTTGCCGAGCGTCTCCTGCAGCTTGAGGAGCTGGTCCTGCATCTCGCGCCTGATCAACGGGTCCAGCGCGGAGAACGCCTCGTCCATCAGGAGGATCTCGCTGCCGGATGCCAGTGCACGCGCCAGCCCGACCCGCTGTTTCATCCCGCCGGACAGTGCGACGGGCAGCTTGCCCTCCCAGCCGGCCAGACCCACCATGCGCAGTGCCTCAGCAGCCCTTTCGTCGCGCTCCCGGCGCGACACGCCCTGGACGTCGAGCGCGTATGCGGCGTTCTCCAGCACGGAGCGATGCGGCAGCAGGGCGAAGTGCTGGAACACCATGCTCATGTGCTCCCGGCGCACCCGACGCAACTGCGCGGGAGGCAGTTCCGCGATGTCCTCGCCGCTGACATAGACATGCCCGGCCGTGGCTTCCCACAAGCCGTTGAGCATCCTGATCAGCGTCGACTTGCCCGATCCGGACAGGCCCATCACAACAAAGATCTCTCCGGGTTGCACTTCGAACGACGCGTCGATCACCGCGGGTGTCGCACCCAAGTCCTGCGAAACCTCCTCGCGGGTGCCACCAGCCTCCAGCCGTTTGACGGCTTCCTTGGCGCGCCTGCCGAAGACCTTGTACAACCCCTCCGCGCGTATTGCGGCCACGTACACCTCTCGTTTCAACCCACATGACACACCGGACACACCGGGCGGGCTTCAGCCACACTCGCAGAGGGACCGGTGAGCCACGCAGTTCATTCACTGTTTATGTGGGCTTGCGGGGCACGACGACCTCGTCGGCACACGCCGCAGCTGGATCACCCCCACGGCAGGATCCGCCCACGTGTTATGACATGCAACTTACCGCGACCGTGCGCCCGATTTCGAATTGGCAGTGAAGAATGCGGCTTTCGACACGATTCTTCGGTGCCAAATCGCAACATTGTGTTCGGGCCGTGCGGCTTCCCTGCCGGCGCTCCGACGACCGGTCGCCGGAGCGTGTCGTTGACCATGGGTTGTTGCGTTTCCCGGCCGCCCGGGGTTGTCGCGTATCGCGCCGGATGCGGGCGGATGAGCCGGCTGAGCAGCACAGAACCCGCGAGTACCGTCGGATGCGGATTAGCGGGTATGCTCGCTCCGGCGCCGATAACGATCCATCGGCCGCGCGGGTGTAGTTCAATGGTAGAACTTCAGCTTCCCAAGCTGACAGTGCGGGTTCGATTCCCGTCACCCGCTCCGACCTTCAGGTCCCGCTGCCTCCGAGTAGTGCGTCGAGCGTGACGAATCGGTAACCGGAATCCCGCAGACCTGCGATCACGTCCGGCAACGCGTCCGCGTCCAGCATCGAGCCATCGGTGGGATGCGATCCGACGTGCATGAGCACGATCTGACCCGGCCGGGCGGTGTCCAGGACCCGCTCGGTCACGTCCGCGGCGGTACGCCCGCCGTTGGTGCCCTGCCAGCCCAGAGTGTCGGTTGTCCACCGGACCGCGAGGTAGCCGAGGTCGTTGACGGCGCTGATCGTGCGGGCGTCCCGGTCTCCGAACGGGAAGCGGAAGAACGGCCGTGGATCGCCCCCGGTTACCCGGCTGATGTCCTCCTCGGCGCCGCGCACCTGAGCGCGAATCTCGTCGGCGGTCAGCGAGGTGAAGTTGGGGTGGCTGACCGAGTGATTGCCGAGCCGGTGCCCAGCCTGATGGATCGACCGCGACGCCGATGGGAACTGGTTCACGAAATCGCCGGTCAGGAAGAACGTCCCAGGCACGTTCTCGGCGGCAAGGGTGTTCAGGATCGGTTGGACCGCGTTCGCGTTGGCGCCGGCGTCGAACGTCAGCGCCACGACTCGATCGCTCGTGGGGATCCACTCGATGTCCTGACCTAGCAGACCGGGCGGGAGGTCCGGCAGTGCGGTGGGTTCCGGCTCGGCAGGAGACGGCTCATCGTCTGGTGGCTCTTCATCTGGCGGCTCTTGCTCGGGTGATTCTGCTTCCGGCGACTCGCCGTCTCCGGGCAGGATGGTCGCGGTTGCCTCCTCAGTCGGCTCCACTGGACGACCCGCGTCTCCGTCGGCGGCTACGTCGCGTTCACCATCTACGTCGGTTACGTCGCCGCCGCTCTCTGACTCGCCGCACGACGCCAGGGCCAATACGACCAGGACGACGACGAGACCAGCCCGACCGGGACGCTGGCCCGTTCCTGCCACGTGGGCCACCTCCTGTTTCAGCGTGGCGCGTACGACAGCCGCGGATAGGGCTGTTGGTAGGTAGTCACGCGGGCCGATCGTCCTGATCGGCCCGCGTGACGTCAGTCGGGAATTCTTACCCGACCTCCGGCGGCTGGGTCGTTGGTCCCATAAGCGTGGTGCCCTTAGGCCGTACCGGATGAGCCGGCACGGTCAGCATCCTGGCATCCATGGCCAATTCGACGAGAGAACGGCAAGCGGCAAGCGCCGCTCAGAAACGACTTGCGGCCCAGCGACAGCGAGCGCGCCGACGGCGGTCCGCCTGGGTCACCGCGATCGCCGTGGTGGTCCTTCTGCTGGCCGGGGTCGTAGGGATCGGGGTGTGGCAGGCGACCAGGCCGAGCGACGCAGCCGTGCCGGCGGCAGCAACGGCCGACGGCAACGCCGTGGCGGTCGGGACCGGACCGGTCACCGTCGAGTTGTACCTGGACTTTTTGTGCCCGGCATGCCGGCAGTTCGATGCCGCCGCCCGACCCATCCTGGACGACTATCTGGACGACGGCACGATCACGCTCGTGTACCGGCCGATCGCGATCTTGGACGAGCGCACTACAACGGAGTTCTCGACGCGAGCGGCCGCAGCGGCCGGCTGCGCCGCCGACGCCGGAGCGCTAGACGAGTTCGTGGCGGGCATGATGGCCAACCAGCCGACGGAGGACTCGGCCGGCATGTCCGATGACGAGATCATTCAGATTGGCGCCGCTGCCGGGGCGACCGATTCCACCTTCGCTACGTGCGTGAGCGATGGCACCTATCGTGACTGGGCATCGCGCAATACCGACGCTGCACTCGACCGTGGAGTGCAAGGAACGCCAACGGTCTACGTCGATGGAACGATGCTCGATCGGCTCGGGCTGAACGACCTCACCGCGGCGATCGACGGTGCGGCGGCCGGCCAGTGAGGGCGGTGGCGATTGCCGCGTTCGGCTGCGGGTCCGGGTAACGAACGTGACCTCGCCCGCCGGCCGCCTGGTGGGGTCGAATGCCTCGGTCGATACGGGACTTTAGGCCCCATTGGCGCCGCCGGCGCGATGGTTGGGTTGATGCCCGACGAGATCACGCCTGCCGGCCCATATCCGGTCGGCACCGCAGAAGAGAGGAATCAATGACCGCCGCCGCGACCTTCACCGAGACATTCCGGCAGGAGCACCGCCATGTGCGCGACCTACTGTTCGACCTGATCGACGCCTTCGGCCGCCGCGACCTTGCCCGGGCGAGCGCCCTGCTCGAAGAGATCGCGTCCGCCACCGGCCCGCACTTCAGGTACGAGGAAGAGTCGCTGTACCCGAACCTTGTCGGCGTGTTCGGGTCGAGCTACGTGGACAAGCTGCTCGGCGACCACGACCAAGCGGTGCGCACGGCCCGGCGCTTGGTGGAGCTGGCCGGCAAACCGGAGCTGAGCGACGCCGAGGTCGACGAGGCGATCACAGGCGTGCAGTCGATCCTGCCGCACGTCAGCGACTGCGACGGCCTGTCCATCATGGTGGAGCGCTTCCCCGAGCACACGATCAACTCGATCCTGGCGACGCGCGAACGTGCCCTCGCCGCCGACGTCGACCTCTTGCGCTGGGCCAGCACCATCCGCGACCGCCCCGCCTGACCGTGGTGGACGTACGTCCCGGCGGTACCGACCCGGGCGATCGGCGCCCCGACGTCGGGCGGCCGGATGCACGGGTCCGCCCACAACGACGGTTGAGCGCCAACGAGGCGGCCGGCATCGTGGCGCTCGCCTGCCGGTTACTGCTGGCCGGAGTGTGGCTCTACGCGGGAGTGTCGAAGGTCGGCGATCTCGACGCCTCGATCCGTGCGGTCAAGGCGTACCAGTTGCTACCGAGCACCGTCGCGGAGTTGGTGGGCGCGGCGCTGCCGCTGTTCGAGATCATGCTCGGTCTGTTGCTGCTGGCCGGGATGGCCACCCGGCTGGCCGCCGCGGTCTCGGCGCTGCTCCTGGTCGCCTTCGTGGTCGGCATCGTGTCCGCGTGGGCGCGGGGGTTGCGAATCGACTGCGGCTGTTTCGGCGGCGGTGGCGAGCTGGCGGCAGACGAGTCACCGGAATATTGGCTCGAGTTGAGCCGTGACCTGGTCTTTCTGGCGGCCACCGCTGTGCTACTGCGGTGGCCGCGTACCCGGTGGTCACTGGACGGGTGGCTGTCGGCACGGACCTGATCCCATCCAAGCAGCCCCGTCGCGCGCTTACCCGCTGTGCGCTTGCACACCGGACCCACCGGGCAGGGGTGGCATCGACAACGGCAAGGCAGCCAGCTGCATCAGCCGCAGTATGTTGTCGTCGCCTGCGGTGCGGTTGAGCCGGAGCCGGCCGCAGTTGGTGCAGCGGTGTATCAGGACCCACCTGCCCTTGCCGCGAACGGTGACAGCGATGGGCTCCATGCCGCCGGAACATGAGGCGGCTTGGCGATCACCTGGAGCGTTGCGATCAAGATGCCGCGACCACAAACACGATGGACAGTGGTTGCGATGGGACGTACCGGGTGCGTCGTTGGATACCTCTACGCCACAGTGTGTGCATTGGAATGAGCGTTTGAACGCCACGATTGAGAACCTCTCGGAGCGAAGGCGTAAACCGCCAAACGGCATTGGACACGCATGACTCGCCTCCTCTCCGCCGACCCCCAGACGGGGGACTCTCGATATCGTGTTGAACGTTGCGGTCAGCACACCACGCGGGCATGACGGTAGTCAACGCGTTTGTCGTGCCCTCCCGGCTGGTCACCCGGGAGGGTCGTCACGGAGCTACCCGATCTATCGACGTCGGCCGCGGTACGGCGTGTTGCGTCGCCCGTCATACCGCCGATTCTTCGGACGCGCCTGACGCGGAACTGCGACCTGCAGCTCCGGAGCGTCCGCCAGTGCCGCAGCCGAGAGGAGGCCGTCCACCGTGCGTACGTCAACCGCCTTCGCGGTGACGCCCACCTTGGCGAACATGTCCCCGAGCCGGCCGGCCTGGCCGCGAGTCGCCATCGTGACGACGGCCCCCGACGCGCCGGCCCGCGCCGTGCGCCCGGAACGGTGCACGTATGCCTTGGCCTCGCCGGCCGGGTCGTAGTGGACGACGAGCCCGACGTCGTCCACGTGGATGCCACGGGCGGCGACGTCGGTAGCGACGACGACCTGTGCCCGGCCGCGCCGGAACCGGTCCAGGTTGCGCTCGCGGACGCGTTGCGAAAGGTCGCCGTGCAGGTCGACGGCGCCGACACCGGCGTCCTCGAGGTCCTCGGCGAGGCGGCTGGCGCCGTGCTTGGTGCGGGTGAACACGATGCTGCGATCGTGGGCGCTGACCAGGCGCGTGGTGGCGTCGAGCTTGTCGTGGTGGCCCACAACGAGAACGTGGTGGTCCATCGTCGTCACCGAGTGGGCCCCGGTATCGAACTCGTGCCGCGCCGGGTTGCTCAGGTGACGGCGAACCAGCCGGTCGACGTCGCCGTCGAGCGTCGCCGAGAGCAACAGCCGCTGGCCGTTGTCCGGCGTCAGCGTGAGAAGCTCGTCGACGACCGGGAAGAAGCCCAGGTCGCAGAGGTGATCGGCCTCGTCGAGCGTGACGACCTCGACCGCGTCGAGCGAACAGGCGCCCTTGTCGATGAGATCGCCCAACCGGCCCGGTGTCGCGATGACGATGTCCGCACCGCGATCCAGCCGGCGGATCTGGCGGTCGTATGGGACGCCGCCGTACACGGTCACCAGTTTCAGGTGCAGCGCGTCGGCCAGCGGCTCCAGCGCCTTGGTGACCTGGCCGGCAAGTTCACGAGTCGGGACGATGATCAGACCGCGCGGATGGTTCGGCTCGCTCGACGCTCCGGCGAGGCGTTCCAGGGTGGGCAGCCCGAACGCGAGCGTCTTACCCGAGCCGGTGCGCGCGCGTCCTAGAACGTCGCGGCGGCCGAGTGCATCGGGGATGACGGCGGCTTGGACGGGCGTCGGGCTCGTGATGCCGTCGACACCGAGGATCTTGACGATTTGCTCCGCGACGCCGAACGCCCGGAACTCCGACTCCGCCGGCTCGAATGCGTCGATGGCCGCCCGGCGTGCCTCGTCGATGCGGGGACGGCCGCCGGCCCGGCCTTGCGGTCGGCCCCGGCCACGGCGACGGTCGTCGAAACGGCCGGACCTAGAACGGTGGGATCTGTTTGACCTGCGCGTGTCGGTGCGCAGGGCGGACTTGTCGTACGACACTCGTACTCCGGTACTGGATGCTGGGCGCGCTTCGCGCGCATCCGCTCGGTGCGGCGCGCGATGAGCCTCAAAGGCGCGCGTACCCGAACGTCCCTTGAACATTTCCAAGCGTCCAGAACCCGGGCACTGAACCGGCCCCGCGCAACGCGAGGCCGTGGCTGACAGTCATGCTACCGCGTCGCGGCGGTTGCGAACGAATCCGCCGGCGGGTCGCGACCAGACCATGACACCGCCGTGCCTACAGGGCATCGAACGGACGGCCAAGCTGCACCCAATCCGGTTGTGTGTGATCATAGGACTTCCGCGACACCGGGAAGAGGATGTTGCCGATGGCCACCGAGAGACAAGATGAGGACCGGGCCCCCGAGATCGTGCCGGACCCGCGAATCGACACGACCGTCCCGCAGAACGCACGGGTCTGGAACTACTGGCTCGGCGGCAAGGACAACTATGCGGTCGATCGCCAGATGGGCGATCAGATCGCGGCCATCATCCCGGGCATCGTCGACATCGCGCGCGCCGACCGGGAGTTCCTGAACCGGGTCGTAAGCCATCTGGCCGGAGAGGCCGGAATCCGACAGTTCCTCGACATCGGAACCGGCCTGCCCACT
Organism: Jiangellaceae bacterium; assembly: GCA_036374835.1. Lineage (GTDB taxonomy): Bacteria > Actinomycetota > Actinomycetes > Jiangellales > Jiangellaceae > DASUTB01. The sequence continues at coordinate 17,711 of DASUTB010000111.1, forward strand.
GCCAACAACACCCATGAGGTCGCCCAGCGCATAGCGCCTGCATCGCGCGTCGTTTACACCGACAACGATCCGACGGTTCTGATCCACGCTCGGGCGCTGCTCGTCGGCACGTCAGAGGGGTCGACCGACTACATCGACGCCGACGTCCACGACCCCGCCACGATCCTCGCCAGAGCGGCAGACACGCTGGACCTGTCCGAACCGGTGGCTGTCCTGATGTTCGGTGTACTCAACTTCGTCGCGGACACCGACGAGGCCCTAGCCATTGTCCGCCGGCTCATGGACGCCGTGCCCTCGGGCAGCTACCTCGTGATCGCTCACCCCACATCCGATATGGGCGGCGAAACGAATGCACAGGCCATGAGGCTCTGGAACGAGAACTCCCCACAGCGGATACGTACCCGCACCGGCGATGAGGTTCGTCGCCTGTTGGACGGGCTCGAGGTGCTGGAACCCGGGCTGGTCTCGGTTTCCCAGTGGCGGGCCGAACCCGATGAATCCGGCGATCTGCCCGCCGAAGTACCCGCCTACGGCGTGCTCGCCCGCAAGCCCTAGCCCGGCGACGCGTAGTACGCCGGCGCGAGCCAAAGGAGCGCCGCTGCGCGCTAGGCCAGCCGGACGGCGAGGTCGGGGTCCGGGCTGCCGACGACGCCGGAATGCAGGATCCCAGCCAGTGCTTCCACTCCGTCCACGAGTCGCGGGCCCGGCCGGGCGAACGACGCATTGGCGTCAACGGCCCACAGCGGGACGTCCGGTAGAACACGCCGCTCGAGCAGCTCACCGGCAAGTCGCGCGGACTCGTCGATACCGAATCCGCAGGGTGCACTGACGACCACGCCCGGCGCGGACCCGGCGACGTCAGCCCATGTCGTCCGGAACGATTTGGAACCGGCGGTGCCGAGGACGTTCATCCCGCCCGCGGCTTGCACCATGTCCGGAACCCAGTGACCGGGTGCGAACGGCGGGTCGGTCCATTCCAAAACCAGCGTGGGGACGGGACGCCGTCCCGCCACCCGTTCACTCACGGCATCGAGGCGAGCCCGCAGGTGGTTCACGAGCTCCTCGGCGCGGCTTGCGGTCCCCGTGGCCTTGCCGAGGGCGCGGATGGACTCGAGCACCTCGTCCAGCGTGTGTGGGTCGATCGTCAGAACATCCGCCCGGCACCCCAGGTAGTCGAGCGCATCATGCACGTCCGAAACGTCGACGGCGCACACCGCGCACAGATCCTGCGTGACCACGAGGTCCACGTCCAATCCGGCGAGTGCTCCGCGGTCGAGGTGGTACAGGTCCTCTCCGGCGGCCATCCGTTCGCTGACGACGCGGTCGATTTCCTCCGGCGACAATCCGGCCGGCAGGCTGCTCGTCGACACGATGCGCCGACCCCGCGCTGCGGGTGGGTGGTCGCACTCGAATGTGACACCGACGATGTCATCACCCGCGCCGAGCGCGAACAAGATCTCCGTCGTCGACGGCAGCAGCGAAACGATCCGCACCCGACCACCGTAGACCGCTCGGTCATACCCGGCCGAGTGCCGGCCCGGCTGTCAGAGACTGAGATGGAGGCGCAACGCCTCGTCGAGGCGATCCGTCAACTCAGGCGTAAGCCTGCCCACATGTGCGCCGATACGGCCAACGGCGATCGATCTCACCTGCTCCGCCTGTGCCTTGGAGTCACGGTCCAGCCCTACGTCATCGGCCGGCAACAACACTTGAAACGGGAAGACGTTGGCGACATTCGATGTCACAGGAACCACGGTGACAACACCGCGCTGCATAACCGACGCCGTCGTATTGGCGCCGTCGTTGCTGACGATTACGACCGGTCGACGCTTGGCGGCCTCGGCGCCCTGGGCAGGATCGAGGTCGGCAAGAAAGATGTCGCCTCGCAGCATTTACGATGCCAGTCCGTCGGAAGCAGTAGATTCCCACACCTCGGCTTCACCGGACTCGTCCCATTCGCGCCAGGCCTGGGCGTATGAAGGGCCCAGCTGTGCGGCACGCAGGAGTTTCACTGCCCGCGCAAGCGCGGCCGACCGCGAGCCGATCTGATGCTCACGGCTGTACTGATCGAGGAACTCGACGTCCTCGTCCCGCAGGCTCACACTCAGCTTCATACTTGAATGATACCATCGGTACTACCACCACGACCTGAGACCGCCATATCGAAAGTGACGTGCTTGGGACGCCAGCCGAAGCGTTCGTAGAAACGGATCGCGCCGGCGTTCTCGGCGTACGCGGTCACGACAGCCGAGCCGGCGCCGAGCTCTTGTGCCCAACGCAGAAAGGCCTCGACGAGCGCGGTGCCGACGCGCGCGTTCCGATGATCGGGGTGGACGAACATACTCTCGAGCACGGCGGTACTCACGGATCGGAGGTCGCCGGAATCCTTGAATCGGCCCACCACATAGCCGACGACGGCTCCGCCGACATCCGCCGCCCACACCACGTTGCGGCTGCCATCGGCGATCAGCTCGCTGAAGTAGTCGCGGCTGTCGAATCCCTTGACCGTGAACGGGTCGCGGGTGCCGGCGTCCTCGACGAAGAGCCCTTCATTGAGCGGGACGAGCTCCGCCACGTCGTCGGTGCTCGCCAGCCGGACCTGGGCTGTGCTGTGTTCCTCGGAAACTGCCATTCCAAAAAGTTAGGCACAACGATAAAACGAAGTAAACACATCCAAATTAATGAACTTGAGCAATTGACCTAGTCGGTCGGGACGAGGTCGGCGAAGATCGCGGTCTCGATGTACTTGCCCTCCCGGTTGTCGCCGGAGCCGGGTGCCAGCGCCTCGGCCACGGCCTCGAGTTGGGGCCGGTCGCCGTCCGACACCCATGCGGCAAGTGCGAGGAACTCCTTTCTCGGGCCCATATGCGCCTGCATCTCGGTGAAGTCACCCGCCACGAACTCGTCGTTGCCGACGTAGTGCACCGCCCTCCCCTCGGCATCGCGCGCGGTGATCGCGGATTGCCCGTCGAAGCCGATGTCCAGCACATTGCCGGTCAGCATGGGCGTGACGTTGTAGCCGATGTCGAGCTCCGGGTCGGCGACGGCTCGCCATGTCGAGCCCATCCACGCCATCGGCTGCCAACTGCCGGCCCGCTCGCCCGAAGCCCATCGGACCGGGTTCGCGGCGGGCTGGATCATGACGTCGATGTCGAGCTCGGCCAGGCACGACACATATGTCTCGGTGACGTCAGCGCACGGGTCGTCGCCCGGCTCATCGCCCAGGGAGTAGCCGTACGTCGACGCCGCGTCTCCTGCCGCGAAGCCGAGTGAGAAGCCTGCAATATCGACCGGTCCGATGTTCGCCATCGCCGCCTGGCCGCTGCTGGGGCCCTCGTCCAGACCGAACATCTCCTGCTCGAACCCCGAGACCGGCACCTTCTCGTTGGTGAACAGCAGGTTGGTCGCCCCGGCCGGCGCGTCCGGATCGATCTGGTGTGGCCCCCACACGAAAGTCGAGTTGGTAACCCGGTCCGACGTCGCGACGTAGGCCGTCGAGGTCGGCAGCACGGACGGGTCGGCGAACAGGGCTACTTCGACCGGGTTGCTCGTCTCGCGGTATTCGGCCTGACTGTTTCCGGCCACCACGTAGACGCCATAGTCCATGGCGATCTCAGAGAACGTCGTCGAGAAGGCACGCACGAACGTGTCGGTGGCGGCGAGCATCAGCTGCTTGCGCAGGTCGACCGGCCCCAACATGGCTTGGTACGCCGCGATCTGCAGGCTGTACGCGGTGTTGAGCTGCAGCATCGCGCCGCCCAGCCCGATCGGTGTCCCGTCCCCGAACGGCGCACCAAGGCGCGTCCCGGACTGGCCGCGCACCGTCGCCCCCCGCTGGCCGGTCAGGAGCGTAGGTAGGCCGATGGCCTCGGGAAAGACCACGAGCGTGGGCTGATCCGGCTGGCGGTACGGTTCGACGAGCGTCTCCATCAAGCAGCGCATCGCGGTCCGGTACGTCTCGTGCGAGCGCAGGTGATCCATGTCGATCCGGTATTGGATCGCGAACACCCGCAGCGTGCCGTCCTGATCGGAGTGCCCGATGACCGGCTGACGCCCGTCGGCGGCGTACTCCGCGCAGGTCTGCTCGGACGGCCGTCCTTCGTCGAACGCGTCGTCGCCACCCGCCACGACCCCGGCGATCGCCGACACCAGCGGCCCGGGGAAGAGCGTGACCGCGACGACGACCGACCACGCGATGAGGATCGGGACGACGACACCTCGCACCACTCGCCAACGCCGCGCCAGCGGCGCTCGCATCGGACCATCACCATGTTGATCCCGACTAGGCATGCTGCGGACCTTAGCCTCAAAGGAGGCCATCCCGGCAAGCGGGTCGGAGGCGGATCGCGCATGCGAAACGCGACCGAACGGGCCTTGTCAGCCTGTCACGCGCGGGCTTCGGCGAGGAATCGCGTCATCGCCGCGACCACTGGTATGTCGGCCGGGAGCCACCGCACCTCGCCCAACCGTTCGGCCGGTAGCCAACGCAGGTCGTCGTGGTCTTCGATGGGGGACGGCACCCCGCTCGCGATCTCGGCCAGCCACAGCCGCATCCGCGTGGTTCCGGCCAGCGGCCAGGACGGTGCCCCGTCCGGTGCTACCTCCGCACCGAGCCGGAGCGTGACGCCGAGTTCTTCACGGATCTCGCGGTGCAACGCGGCGAGCGGCTCCTCGCCCAGCTCCACCTTGCCGCCGGGGAACTCCCAATAGCCGGCCAGCTCGGCCGGAGCGCTCCGACGTGCCGCGAGCAACGAGCGCGGCCGTTTCAGATCGTCCACGATCGCTGCGGCGACGACCAGCACAGAGCGCACCCGCGTGACTCTAGCGTTGTGCTGCCGGCTCCGCGCCGTACGACCCTCGAACTCAGGTAGATCCGCTCGGTACGGCTGCGTGGCACAGCAACGCCGTAGCCTGCTATGCGGCATCCGTGTAATGGAGATGCGCGACCGGCTTGCGCGGGTGCGACACTTGCGACTGTGGAAGAAGGGGTGGCGGGCGGCGCTGACCATTCCGCAAGGTGGTCCCTGGCCGACCTGGTGAGCCCAGTCCTTGCGGTGACCGTTCTTCTGACCATCGCCATCTCGGTGCCGATTGCGACCGTCGTTAGCTGCAACGCCCATGAGGTCGGGCACGCGCTCACCGGCACTGCCTTTGGGTGGGAGGTCGCTCGGATCGTGCCCTGTGCCCCGACTGGCGGCGAAGTGATCTATCGCACATCGACGATCCACGGAGACGCGTTGGAGAGCGTGTCAGGCGGCGTGGCCGGCGCGTTCGTGCTTGTCCTCGTTTATGTCGTGGCCCTTCATCGCGGGTCCCTCCCGTTGCGAGTTCCCATCGCATGGGCGTTCGGGCTGGGGCTGGTCGTCCCGGTCGGGCCGCAGGTCGTGATTGCCATCCTCGAGGGAGCCACCCGGGAGAGCAACTACGGCGACACCATCTCAGCGGGCGCCGGTATCTGGATCCCGGTCCTCCTGATCAGCGCGACTATCGGCCCAATCGTGCACGTGTGGCGATGGCGCGACGTCTTTCGGCGCCGGCAAGCATGAGCCGACAACGGCACTTTCGACGCCGTGTCGGTGCAACGCGCCGGTGATCACGGCGGGTGGCGTGTCCCAGCAGAAGGCCTGGGCGCTGGTAACGTGCCGAGCGTGCGGCTCACCGTGCTCGGCGGATGTGGAGCATGGCCGAGCGCGGGTCAGGCTTGTGGCGGCTACCTCGTCGAGTTCGAAGACTTCAGCCTGTTGATCGATCCTGGCTATGCGATCGTGCCCCGCCTCATGCACCGGATGAAACCGGGCGAGCTCGATGCGGTGTTCGTCACCCACCGCCATCCCGATCACTGTGCCGATCTCAATCCGCTGCTGCGGGCTCGCGAGATGTCGAGCGAGGACGCCCGAGCGCTGCCGGTCTTCGCGCCGCCCGGCGCGCTCGACGCAGTGCTGGCGCTCGATCGGCCCGGCTTCCTCGACGATGCGATCTCGCTCCACGAGTACGAGCCCGGCGATTTGTTCGGCATCGGACCGTTCGAAGCCGTCACGACCCTGCTGCCGCACTCGGTCCCCAACGCCGGTGTGCGGCTCAGCGTCGACGGTCACTCACTCGCCTACACCGGAGATACCGGCCCGAGCCCAACGATCGCGGAGCTGGCCGGCGATTGCGACCTGCTGCTGGCCGACGCCAGCTACGTCGACGAGGACATGCCCGACCAGCTGCGGCCGGTGCTGTCCACCGCCCGTGAGGCCGGACGCAACGCCGCTGCTGCGGGCGTTGGACGGCTGCTTCTGACCCACCTCATTCCGGGCACGGATCCGGCCAGGGCAGCCGAAGAAGCTCAGCATTCCTACCTCGGGCAAATCGAGGTAGCGGAGCGGGATTTGGCGATCGCGCTGACCTGACCCCGGGTCCGAGCGTCAGACCCGGCCGGTACGGTCGGGTGCATGAGCATCGACGCGGTGATCTTCGACTGGGGCGGCACGCTGACGCCGTGGCACGACGTCGACCTGGCCGAGAAGTGGCTGGCCTACGCCGAGGTCGTGCAGACAGCGAACCCGGCGCCGCTCGTCGAAGCCTTGGTGGCGGCCGAAGCCACGGCATGGGCGGCCGCCCGCGACAGGCATGAGTCCGCCACGTTCGATGACGTGCTCGCCGCGGCCGAGGTCGCGTACAACGCCGAGGCGGCCGCGGCCTACCGAGCCTCCTTCGACCGGCACACCTACACCGACGCTGATGTGCCGGCGCTGTTCACCGACTTGCGGGAACGCGACGTCCGGGTGGGTGTGTTATCGAACACGATGTGGCCGCGCGACTGGCATCGCGACCTGTTCGCCCGCGACGGTGTGCTCGAGCTCATCGACGGCGATGTCTACTCGTCGGAGATCCCGCATACCAAGCCGCACGAGCTGGCCTTCCGCAAGGCGATGGCGGCCGTCGGCGCCGACGATCCGAGCCGCTGCGTGTTCGTCGGCGACCGCCCCTACGACGATATCTCCGGCGCCCGGGCCATCGGCATGCGCACAATCTTCGTCCCGCACTCGAACATCCCGGCGGCACAGCAAGTGCCGGTCGACGTCAGCCCCGACGCGGTCGTCGAGCGACTCGCCGAGGTGGTCGTCCATGTCGATGGATGGCGCAACGGCGGCGGCTAGGCGCGCTGGCCGATGTACTCGCCGAGGAGGACCGCCACGCCGTCGGCCTCGACCGGCGGGCACACGTCGTCGGCCACCGCCTTGACGTCGTCCGGCGCCTGCCCCATCGCGACGCCGCGGCCGGCCCACGCCAGCATCTCCATGTCGTTGTGCCCGTCGCCGACGGCAAGCACATCAGCGGCGGCGACTCCGAGCCGGTCACACATCGCGGCGAGCCCGGACGCCTTGGACACGCCCTCCGGCATGAAGTCGATCCACGCGCTGTATCCGATGGCGTAGTCAACGCCACGCAGTCCGGCCGCATGCGCCAACTCGAAGAACTCCTCCCGGTTGCCGTTCGGCATCCGCGCCACCAGCCGCGTCACCGGCCCGGTGAGGAGTTCGTCATGCGAGACGACGACGATCTCGCCGTCGAGCTCGCCGGGAGGGAACTCCCCGGTCACGAGGTAACCGACACCGAGTTGCTCGACGGCCAGCAACGCATCCGGCACGTGGTCGGCGAAGAACCGCACCGACTCCGTCGGATCGAACGTCGAGACGTCCACCGCCGTCCGGGTGCCGACGTCCACGACGACGGCGCCGTTCGAAGACACCGCATAGCCGTTGTCCAAGCCCAGTGACCAGCACACCGGCAGCGTCGAATGCATCGACCGGCCGGTGGCGATCGCCACTGTGATCCCGGCGTCGCGCGCTCGGCGCACAGCGTGGGTGACCGAGGGCGACAGCGAGCCGTCGAAGCCGAGAACCGTGCCGTCGACGTCGAGTGCGATCAGATCAGGACGCCAGTTCATTCGACCGGCTCGAGCAGTTCCCGGCCGCCGACGTACGGGCGCAGCGCCGCCGGAACATGCACCGAGCCGTCCGGACGCTGGTGGTTCTCCAGGATCGCGACGATCCAGCGTGTCGTGCCCAACGTGCCGTTGAGCGTGGCGACGTTCCGTGTCCCGCGCTCGGTCCGTTCCCGGATCCCGAGCCGGCGGGCCTGGAAGGTCGTGCAGTTGGAGGTCGACGTCACCTCCATGAACCGCTCCTGCGACGGCAGCCACGCCTCGCAGTCGAACTTGCGTGCCGCACTCGACCCGAGGTCGCCGGCGGCGGTGTCGATGACCCGGTACGGCAGTTCCACAGCGGCCAGCATGTCCTCCTCCCACGCGAGGAGGCGGCGGTGCTCGTCGATGGCGTCCTCCTCGTGGCAGTACGAGAACATCTCGACTTTGTGGAACTGGTGAACACGAATGATCCCGCGGGTGTCGCGTCCGTGAGATCCGGCCTCGCGGCGGTAGCAAGCCGACCAGCCGGCGTAGCGGAGCGGACCGGCCGACAGATCGATGATCTCGTCGGCGTGGTATCCGGCCAGTGGCACCTCGCTGGTACCGACGAGGTAGAGGTCGTCGGCCTCGAGCCGGTACACCTCGTCGGCATGCGCGCCGAGAAATCCGGTGCCGCCCATGATCTCGGGACGGACCAACGTCGGTGTGATCACCGGCGTGAACCCGTTGCCGATCGCCTTGGCCATCGCCAGGTTGAGAATCGCGAGCTCCAGCTGCGCGCCGACACCGGTGAGGTAGTAGAACCGGGCACCGGACACCTTGGCACCGCGCGCCATGTCGATGGCGCCGAGCATCTCGCCGATCTCCAGGTGGTCGCGAACCTTCTCCAGGTCCGGACGATCGCCGACGTGCTTGAGAACGGCGAAATTCTCCTCGCCGCCGGACGGGACGCCGTCCTCCACCAGGTTGCCGGGAATCAGGACGAGTTCGTCGAGCCGCTGCTTCGCATCGTCGGCCGCCGTCTCTGCCTGCTTGACCGCGGCGGCGAGGTCCTTGGCCTTGGCCAGCAGGGCCGGCTTCTCGTCCCCGCTCGCCGTCGGGATCTGCTTACCCAGTGCCTTCTGCTCGGCCCGCAGCCGTTCGAACTCGGCCAGCGCGGATCGGCGCGCCTCGTCGGCGGCGAGCAGCTGGTCGACCACCTCGGTGCTCTCGCCACGAGCACGCTGCGAGGCACGGACGCGGTCAGGGTCGTCACGGACTACACGTAAGTCGAGCACGCGACCAAGAGTAACGACATCGGCGCGCGCTTCGCCGCCGCGTATCGTGTGCGGTCCTCGCTCAAGTGGATCAGGTGAGGAAACCGCCACGCTCCTGCCGAGTTCCTCATCTGATCGTTCTGAAAAAGATCAGGTGGGAAACCGGCCCGCTACGGCCTCGGTTTGTCACCTGATCGCTCCGTTCCCCCTCGCAGCGAGGCGAGCCAGTCGGCGGCAGCGGCGAACTCGGCGTTGGACGTCCCGTAGCTCAGCGTCGGCGCCCTGCCGTCCGCCCGCGGATAGGAGCCGAGGAAGCGCACGTCCGCGCACACCCGCCGCAAACCCAGGAGCGCCTCACCGACCCGGGCGTCGCTCACGTGACCCTCGCAATCGACGGCGAAGCAGTACCGGCCCAGCCCACTGCCGGTCGGGCGGGATTCGATCCTGGTGAGATTGACGCCACGCGTGGCGAACTGCTCGAGGATCTCCAGTAGTGCTCCAGGATGATCGTCCCGGATGAAAGCCACGAGACTGGTCTTGCTCGCCCGGTCGGTTGGCGGCGGCGCGCCGGGACGCGTGAGCTGAACGAAGCGCGTCACCGCGTCCGGGTCGTCGCCGATTCCGGATGCCAGCGTCTCGAGCCGATAGTGGTCTGCGGCCAGGTTCGCCGCGATCGCCGCATCGTAAGGACCGTCTGGGCCGTGCTGCGCGTTGGCCACCATGGCGGCGGCCGATGCGGTGGACGCGGCCCGGTACACCTCGGTTTTGGGCAGGTTGTCGGACAGCCACGCGCGGCACTGTGCCTCCGCGACCGGATGCGTGATGATCGTCTCAACGTCTTCCAGCGTCGTCCCGCTACGGACGAGTAGCGCGAACTCGACCGGTATCAGGATCTCCCGTGCGATGATCAGCGGCTCGCCCCGAATCAACTCGTCGAGCGTCGCGTTGACCGAACCCTCGACCGAGTTCTCCAGGGGGACGACCGCCCCGTCGGCATCGCCGGAACGCACCGCCGCCATCGCGGACTGCACGCTCGGATACGGGAGCAACGACATGTCGCCGGGCAGGCAGCGTGCAGCGGCCTCGCAGAAGGTCCCCTGGGGACCGAGATACGCGATACGTGCGGCCGTCACAGTGACCAAGCCTATGCGGTGCGGCACACCGGCACCCGTCAAGCCGCGACTCGGAACGGTCCGGCTAAGCGGCGCAAGCCACCCGGCGCTTACCGTATCGGGGTGAGTGAGCACCATATCGAGCGTGAAACCGGATGGCGCGATCTCGGCTTCGCGCGGCTCGATACCGACCGCCCTGCCCGCACCGGCGATCCCGAAGTGGTGTTCGGCTCGGGGAAGTCGCCGGAGCAGACGGTCACGTTGCTGCGCGAACTGCGCACGGCACATCCGGACCGGGCGGCACTGGCCACCCGCGTCGACGAGCGCACGCAGGCGGCGGTCGCCGCGGAGTTCGGCGATGCCGCGGTGGTCGATGCCGTGGCCCGCTGCGTCGTCATCGGTCCGGCACCCGTGCCGCGCGGTTCGGTGACGGTCGTCGCCGCTGGAACTTCCGACCTACCGGTCGCCGCGGAGGCCGCGGTCACCACACGGGTATTCGGTGCGGCCGCCGAGATCGTCAGCGACGTCGGAGTGGCCGGGCTGCACCGGCTGCTCGACGTGCGCGATCGACTCGATACGGCGGACTGCCTCATCGTGGTGGCCGGAATGGAAGGGGCGCTCCCATCCGTGGTCGGCGGCCTCACGGGAGTCCCGCTCGTCGCCGTCCCCACGTCCATCGGCTACGGCGCATCGTTCGGCGGCGTCGCCGCATTGCTGGCCATGATGAACTCTTGCGCGCCCGGCGTGGTCGTGGTGAACATCGACAACGGCTTCGGCGCCGGCGTGCACGCCGCACGGGTCGCCCGACGGTCCGCAGGTGATACCGCATGATCGGCTGGCTCGACTGCTCGTCCGGGATCTCCGGAGACATGATGCTCGGCGCGCTCGTCGACGCCGGTGTTCCTTTGGAGACGATGCAGCAGGCCGTCGACGCGGTGGCCCCCGAGCCGGTCCGGCTGGCCGCGTCCGACGTCACCCGCAGCGGCCTGCGCGCGACCAAGGTCGATGTCGAGCCGCCCGACCCGTTGCCGACGACGCATCGCAGCTGGCGGGACATAAGGGCAATGCTGGACGGCGCACCGCTCGAGCCGGAGGTTCGAGACAGCGCAACCCGAGTCTTCGCGCGGCTCGCCGACGCGGAGGCGCGGGTCCACGGCACGGCGACCGACGACGTGCACTTCCACGAGGTCGGCGCACTCGATTCGATCGCCGACGTCGTCGGCGCCGCCGCCGGCCTCGTTTCGCTCGGCCTGTCGTCGATCACGGCCGGCCCGGTCGCGGTCGGCTCCGGAACCGTCTCCACGCAGCATGGACGGCTGCCCGTCCCCGCGCCGGCGGTGGTCGAACTGCTGCGCGGCGTCCCGACGTACGGCGGCGGCGTGGATGCCGAGCTGGCAACACCGACCGGCGCGGCCCTGCTGGCGTCGTTCGCGACCGATTGGGGCGCTCAACCTTCGATGCGGGTCGGCCGGCAGGCGGTCGGCGCGGGTGGACGCGACCTCCCAGACCGGCCGAACGTCGTGCGCCTGCTCATCGGCGAACCCGCCGGCTCCGATGCGGCGACGGTGTCCGGAGCCGTGCTGCTCGAAGCGAATGTCGACGACATGGACCCGCGGTTGTGGCCGAACGTGCTGTCCGCGCTGCTGGACGCGGGCGCGTCGGACGCCTGGCTGGTGCCGATTCTGATGAAGAAGGGACGGCCCGCCCACACACTGTGCGCGCTCGCCGACGCACCGCTGGCCGGGCGAATGCGGGAGATCATGTTCACCGAGACGAGCACGATCGGTGTCCGGGAGACGCCGGCCACCAAACACGCACTTGCCCGGCACGAGCGAACCGTGCTGGTCGACGGTCATGAGATCCGCGTCAAGGTGGCGACACGGGACGGTGCGGCGACGAACGTCCAGCCCGAATACGACGACGTCGCCGCCGTGGCCGCCGCGACCGGCCGTCCCACCAAGGATGTGCTCACCGCCGCAATCGCCGCCGCCTCCACAGAATGATCATGTTTGGCACGGAATTCTAGGCCAAACGTGGCCTGTAAAGCGCGTGAAGTTAGGACAGTCCGCGCATCGGTCACCGACGCGGCTCTCGTGCACAGCCGATGCGCGGGTTGTACGTGCCTTGCGCGTTTTACAGACCAGGTTTGGCCGGGGATTCGGTGCCAAACATGGTCATTCTCGGGAGGCGAGCCGGGGGCGAACCCCACGGGCGGCCAGTGTCCAGCCAACGTCGCGGAGCTGGCGGGCGCGGTGCAGGTGAGCGGCGAACTCCGTTCCGGTGACGCGGTGATGGAACGGCACCTCGACTTCCTGCACCCGGAAGCCGGCACGCAACAGATCGATCGTCATGCCCACCTCGACGCCCCAGCCCGGGGCGAGCGGCACCGCCGCCCGGTAGGCGTCCCACGTCAGGCAGCGCTGGCCGGACAGCGGCTGGGTCGCCGTCCACCCGGTGGCCTGTGCGATGCCGGCGCGAGCGAGCTTGACGACGTAGCCGAAACCGCCTCCGGCGGTACGTTGCGGCGGCAGCGTCGCGATGGTCATGTCGGCGACGCCCGCGGCCACCGGCTCGATCAGCGGCCCCGCGTTGGCCGCCGACTCCTCCAAGTCGGCGTCGAGAAAGAGCAGCAGCCGGTGGCCGTCCAACCCTTCGCGCTGATCGATCAGGCTGACGGCGTTCGCACCGGTTTCCATCGCGGCGGCTTTGCCGCGGTTCGTCGAATGCGAGACAACCGACGCACCCGCAGCAGATGCCGCCGACGCGGTGCCGTCTGCCGACCCGTCGTCGACCACGACGACGATATCCACGGCAGGCAGCTTGAACGCTGCCGCCACTGTCGCGCCGACCCGCGCCGCTTCGTCCTTGGCCGGGATTACAAGTGCCACCGATGCGTCCGTCATCCACGAGAGACTACCGACCTCCGTACCCTGGTACGTGTGAGCACCACCCAACCAGGCGCGGACTCGGAGGTCGGGCGGCTCGAAACCGTGCTGCTACACCGACCCGGACCGGAACTGAAACGCTTGACACCGCGCAACAACGACAAGCTTCTGTTCGACGGCATCCCATGGGTCGGCCGGGCCCAGGAGGAACACGACGAGTTCGCCGCCGCCCTCACCGATCACGGCGTCGAGGTCCTGTATCTGATCGATCTGCTGGCTGAGACGCTCGCCACGCCCGCGGCGCGGGACGAGTGCATCGACGCAGTCCTGGCCGATCCGCGGCACGGCGACACCCTGCGTGCAGCACTGGCCGCGCACCTGCGGGATCTGCATCCGGACGATCTGGCGCAGACGTTGACGGCCGGGCTTGCCCACGAGGAGCTGCGTGGCGGCAGCGGGCTCGCCTACTCGTTGATGGACCGGCACGACTTCGTCATCGATCCGCTCCCGAATCTGTTGTTCACGCGGGACTCCAGCGTGTGGGTGCGGGACCACGTGGCGATCACAAGCCTCGCCATGCCGGCCCGCCGGCGCGAGACCACCCTCACCAGCGCGATCTTCACCTATCACGCACGGTTCACCGGGACGCCGCATGTCTACGATTCCGGGCTGGAGCCGGTCGAGGGCGGGGACGTCCTTCTGCTCGCGCCCGGCATCGTCGCCGTCGGAACCGGCGAGCGGACGACGCCGGCAGGGGTTGAGCGGCTCGCGACCAACGTGTTCGCCGCCGGGCTGGCGCACACGGTCCTGGCCGTGCCCATCGCACAAGAACGGGCGACCATGCATCTTGACACCGTGTGCACGATGGTGGATACCGATGCGGTGGTGATGTATCCGAATGTCGCTGATGAGCTGATCGCGATCGCGCTGACACCGGCGCCGGACGACCGTGGCGGCATCCACGTCGCCCCGCCGCAGCCGTTTCTCGTCGCCGCGGCCAAGGCGATGGGCATCGACACACTGCGCATCATCGATACCGGGCTCGACCCCGTGACCGCAGAACGTGAGCAGTGGGACGACGGGAACAACACGCTCGCTATCGCGCCGCGACTCGCGGTGGCCTACGAGCGGAACGTGGAGACGAATGCCCGCCTTGAAGAGGCCGGCATCGAGGTGCTGCGGATCAGCGGCAGCGAGCTGGGATCAGGACGTGGTGGCCCGCGGTGCATGTCGTGCCCGGTCCGGCGCGCACCGCTCGATGAGCAGTGAACACGCTCCCATGACGCGACCCCAGACGCTCATGACGGGGGAGACACGAGCGGCTGGGGTCCTGCCGCCAAGACTAGACTCCCAGGCAGCGGAATAGAAGTTGTAAGAGGAAAAAGTTCCCCGGTATTCAATCCCAACGAACATCGGACGGTCTGCTCGAGCCGACTCGCCAGTTATCGGATGGTGATCTGCCGATTGGCAAGGCCCGCTCGCGCCCTGCGTTCAGCACCGGTCATCGGCTCGGGTTGTTTCATCGCCGCCGCCAGCCGGTCGGCCAGCGCAGCCGCCGGCTCCTCAACGTCCTCCACCGCCGTGCCCGCCGCGAGATCCCACACCGGCACTAGCCGTCCGTGCGCTCGAAATGTGCCCAGCAGCCGCGTATCCTCGCCGACGCCGTCCTCACCCGCGGCGTGCAGCCGGGACAAGCCGTCGAGCAGCGGCTCTTCGTCGAACGGCATCACCCAGCGCAACTGGTCTCGATCGCCGTACTGCACCCAGTACGCGGCCTCGACGGACGACAACCGGGCGGCCGGTGGCGCGGCTTGGTTCGCCTGCTCGAGAGCGGCGCTGACCTCCGGCGTGACGTCCTCATCCGATTCGAACCAGAATCCGAAGCCCTCGTGGACCGTCACTTCCAGCGGTGCGGCGACATCGAGCACATCCTGCAGCCGAGGGCCGTTCGCGGGACGAGCACCGGGCGCGACCGGCGTGCCCGGTTCGGCCTCGAGCGCCGCGTTGAGGGCGTGCGCAAGATCCGCACTCGGGTCGCCGGTGGACGTCGGCGTCTGGAGCGCCAGCAGGATCTGACCGCTGTCGCGCACCAGGGCCGGCTGCGCTTGCGGCAGCAGCGTGACGGCCAGCACGTCGCGATCCGGGTCGCCGGACAGCTTCAACGGTGCGGTCGCACACGCCACGATCTCCCGGAGCGCGATCCAGTCGCCCTCATTGGCCAGACCCTCGAAGGGACGCGGAACGAAACGCGCGCGAGCGCGTTTGCCATGGCACGCCTTGTACCGCTTGCCAGAGCCACACGGGCACGGCTCGCGCGGGCCGACGACAGGTACGTCTTCGACAGTCGTTGTCTTAGCCACGGGAAAAGCTTACGGGCCCGGCATCCGACACCGTAGCCGCGGCCTGGTCAGCGCGTTCCATGTTCGCCGGGACCGGCGCTCTCGACCGTCCGGGTAGGCGGCAAACCAAATCCGGATCGGTTCGGCCGGGTGGCTATGTCATCCGGCAATGCCGGACTAGGTTTGGATGGCACGGAGGGATGGCCAGATGTGGACTGACTCGCGCTCCAGCACGACGCGAGCGGTGGTGGCCGCGCCCGAGCACGAAGGCGTTCCGAATCAGCCAACCTCGAACGGCACCGATCTCCTGGAACAGGCCGCACCTTGGCTCGGCGCCGACGGTTCTTCGCGGTCGGTGCTCCCAACCCACGCGGGTGCCAATGCCACCGCGAGCGAGAACCCGGTCGTACACGCCTCGGGAGACGCTGTCACGCAGACCGACGAGCACGGCACGCTCGCCGCCGATGCGGGCATCGGGCAGTTCGATACCGTGGCGTTACGCGACAGCATGGCGCTGGCTCTGCCGTTCGCCGACGAGCTCGGCTTCGCCATCTACGCACACCTGTTCGCCGAGCGACCCGAGCTACGCGAACTGTTCCCGGCGGGTATGGCGGTTCAGCGTTCCCGGTTGATCGGTGCGCTGCTGCATATCGTCGGCAACATCGACAACAGCACTGAACTCGTCCCCTACCTCAAGGCGCTGGGGCGTGACCATCGCAAATTCGGTGTCATCACCGGCCACTACGCCTCGCTGGGTAGCGCCTTCATCCTCGGTTTCCGCGACGTGCTCGGCAGCCAATGGACCGAGCGTCACGAACGCGCGTGGATCGATGCCTACGACGCCGTCGCCACGATGATGATCGCCGGTGCCGACGAGGACGCCGTCATCTCGCCACCGTGGTGGGACGGCGAAGTGGTGTTCCATCGCCGGGTGCTGCACGACGTGGCGGTGCTCCAGGTCCGGCCGCACACCACCTATCCGTATCGCCCAGGGCAGTACTGCTCGCTCATGACGCCCCGCCGGCCGCGAATGTGGCGTCCGTACTCTCTGGCGTCCGCCCCTCGGGACGACGGGCTGCTCGAGTTCCACGTGCGTGCGGTAGGCGCCGGGTGGGTGAGCAGTTCGCTGGTATGGCGGACCGAACCCGGCGACTTCCTCCGTCTCGGCGCGGCGCAGGGCAAGGACCTTGCCAGCCCCCGGTCCGAACGTGACCTGTTGTGCATCTGCGCCGGTACCGGCGTGGCACCGGTGCTAGCCGCCATGCAGGAGCTCGAAGCTCGCCAGGACGGCCGCCGGGTCCACATCTTCTATGCCGGCCAGGACCGCGAGCGGCTCTATGCCCTCCCGCTCCTCGAATCGATCGGCGTCCGCTACCGCCGGCTCACGGTTGTGCCGGTCGTCTCGCCGGAGGGGACGCAGGACCGCAGCCCGGACGTGATGGGCAACGTCGTCTCGTCGTACGGCGACTGGCGGCAGCACGACATCTACGTCGCGGGTCAGACCCACATGGTGCAATCCACCGTCGACCGGCTTCGCGCGCAAGGTGTGACGGACCAGCAGATAACGTTCGACGACTATGGCATCGGCTAGCTGGAATGATCACGCCGAGCATTCAGGTATCTACCGCCTTCTAGCGTCGGGGCTAGAAAGCCATAGATTCCTGTAGCGGCCCGCACCCCGAGGTTGAGCCGTCTTATCAGGGCTTTCGGCCGACGCCGGCCCAGGCTGGAATGTCGACATCTAGATCGGTCTGGTGCCGGTCTGGACGCCACCGATGGAGTTGGACCACTCCCGGGTCCACCAGATCCAGCCCCGCAAAGAACCGGGTGACCTGAGCGTGATCGCGTAGCGTGGCCTGCTCTGGCAGCTGCTGGTTGAGGCGATCGTACGCTTCGACGATCTCGCCTTCGTCCACATCGTTGGCCGGATGGGAAATGACCAGGAAGCTACCGGGCGCGGTCGCGTCCATGAGCCGCGAGACGATCTCGTACGGGTGCTCCGAATCCGGTACCAACTGCAAGATCATGAGCAGCGTGATCGCGACCGGCTCGGTGAAGTCGAGCGTTTCGGCGGCCAGACCCAAGATGGTGTCCGGTTCCCGCACGTCCGCCTCGGAGTAGGAAGTAGCCCCTTCCGGTGTGCTCGTCAGCAGCGCCCGGGCGTGCGAGAGGACGATCGGATCGTTGTCGATATACGCAACGCGACTTGCCGGGCTGATCGCCTGCGCTACCTCATGGGTGTTGTTCTCAACTGGTAGTCCCGTACCGACATCGAGGAACTGGGTGATACCAGCCTCGCCGGCCAAGAACCGGACCGCGCGACCGAGGAAGGCGCGGTTCGCCTGCACACCCGGGAGGATGCCGGGGAAAGCGTCGATCACCGCCTGGGCCGCGGCCCGATCCGCTTCAAAGTTGTTCTTCCCCCCGAGCCAGAAGTCGTACATCCGCGCGGGGCTGGGGACGGATGTGTCGATGCCTGAGGACCTAGGCGCCTCAGGAGGCTGGTTCATCCAGTCTTGTGCCATGGCGTCTGCGTACTCCCGTCCGGTGATGACGCTGGTAGGGCGATCTCGAGACATCAAAGCAGATCATGCTCGTGAATCACCAGTGGCCGATCGGCCAAAAAAGCGCCCTTGCGCCGCCGCTAGCCGTATTTGCGTAGGTAGTTGCCAAAGTGCGGCACCGTGAAGGCGATCGTCCCCCGCTCGGCGGAATAGACCAGACCCTTCTTGATCAACGCATCCCGCGCCGGCGACAATGACGACGGTTTGCGGCCGAGGTGCTCGGCGACATCGGAGGTGGAGACGGCACCGTTGTGCTCGGACACCGTTGCGATCGCGCGCAGGTAGTCCCGCTCGGCGGGGGTCGCGCGCTCGTACCGGGACCCGAAGAAGCCCACGGCGAGCTCGGCCTGCGCCTCGGGAGCCGCGACCCGTACATCGTCCGCCGTCACCGGGTCGCTCGGAGCGTGGTCCCACGTCACCTTGCCGTAGGCCTGGACGAAGTAGGGATACCCCTCCGTCACCTCATACAGCGCATCCAGCGCGGCCCGCTGATATCTGACACCTTCATCCGCGGCCGGAGCGACGAGCGCCAGGTCGGCCGCCTCGCGGTCCAGCCGGTCGATCCGCACGTAGCGGAACAGCCGCTCGGAATACGACTTCGACGCCGACAGTACCGCCGGGACGTGCGGCAGGCCCGCGCCGACGACGACGAGCGGTGCGCTTACCTGCGACAACTCGTGGCATGCGGCGCACAGCGCCGAGACGTCGGTCGGCGGCACGTCCTGCAACTCATCGACGAAGATCGCGATCCCGGCACCGACGTCCCGCGCCACCGCGGCGGCGTCCACGAGCAGTTCGACCAGGTCGACTTCGAGGTCGCCGGTGTCCGCACGCCCGGTCGCCGTGGGCACATCGATGCCCGGCTGCCAGCGGTCGCGGAGCTTGGCCTGCTTGTCCGCCGATCGCAGCGCGAACGCCTTGAGCACGCCGAGAAACTCGTCCACCCGGGCGGGGTCGCGGTGACGTGGCGACAGTTCGCGCACCGCCATATGAAGCGCGCTGGCCAGCGGCCGCCGGATCGACTGGTCGGGGCGCGCCTCGATCTTGCCCGTTCCCCACAGCCGGGAAATGGCCTGTGAGCGCAGCGCGTTGAGCAGTACCGTCTTGCCGACGCCTCGCAGGCCGGTCAGCACCAGCGATCGCTCCGGACGGCCTCGCGCGACCCGCTCGAGTACCACTTCGAACTGCGCGAGCTCACGATCGCGCCCGGCGAGTTCCGGCGGACGCTGCCCCGCCCCTGGTGCGTACGGGTTGCGGACCGGGTCCATCGTGGCATCGTCCTTCGGGGAGAACGTGGCGAGCCTGCAGCCCGCTATGATCACCTAGCAGCCTATGTCGCCGTATACAAGATTCGTTAGATTTCGCTAGAAGCCGCAATGGTGTGTCGCGGCGCGGAACCGTGCACTCTGGAGGAGCGTCCAATCAGTATGTTCACCGTCACACGTTCCGCGACCGCAATGGTTGCGCTTGCCGTTCTGCTCACCGCGTGTGGCGGCGCGGACGGCGACGTGACCACGGCCGATACCCCGACTGACGCGGAAACGACCCAGCCGTCATCTCCGGAACCGACCGAACCCGAGACGGACGTGTCGCCATCGCCGGAGCCGTCACCCGAGCCGACAGAGACGCCAACATCGCCGCCTGCCGACAACGACTCCGAGGAGACCGATCCGCCCGCCAGCTCGGATCCTGGCGAGCCGTCCACCGAGCTGACGGTCAGGCTCGACCCTGGCAACGGTGACGTTTCCGAATGGACGATCACCTGCGACCCGGTCGGCGGCACGGCGAGCGACCCGGAGGCTGCGTGCGAAACACTGGAGTCGCTCACGCCGCGTGACGTCGCGCCAGTCCCCAAGGACGCGAACTGCACCATGCAGTACGGAGGCCCGCAGACCGCGAGAGTCACCGGCGTCTGGGACGGCACGAAGGTCGACCTGTCGTTTTCCCGGCAGAACGGCTGCGAGATCGCACGCTGGGACGCGATGGTACCCGTCCTACCGTCCGGCGACGCCGCCTCCCTCTAAAGAATGATCATGTAAAGCCGGAAACCCCCGGCCAAACGTGGCCTGTAGCCCTGGTAAGGCACCGAGAGTCCGCGCAAAGGCTACTTGAGTAGCTTGGACATCCGGCGATCCGCCAGCGGCTTGCCCTTGGTCTGGCAGGTCGGGCAGTACTGCAAGCTGGAGTCCGCGAACGACACCTCCGCGACGGTGTCGCCGCACTCCGGGCACGCCTCCCCCGTGCGACCGTGCACCCGCATTCCCGCGCGTTTGGCGTCCTTGAGGTCGCCGGCCTGGAGCCCGACCGAGCGCGCTACCGCGTCCCGCAGTGTGTCGATGATGGCGCCATGGAGCTTGGCCACGTCCTCGTCGGTGAACGACGCTGAGGGGTGGAACGGCGAGAACTTGGCGACGTGCAGCACCTCGTCGGAGTACGCGTTGCCGATGCCAGCCACGACAGACTGATCGCGCAAGACACCTTTGACCTGGGCCCGCCCGGCTGCGCGCAGCAGTTGCCCGAGCCGTTCGGCGGTGAATTCGTCGGAGAGCGGATCGACGCCGAGTCGAGCCACACCCGGCACGTCCGACGGTTCACGCACCAGATACACGGCGAGGCGCTTCTTCGTGCCCGCTTCGGTCAGGTCGAACCCGGCGCCGCTGGCAAGGTGAACCCGCAGCGCCAGCGGCCCGCGGCCAGGCTTCGGTGGCGTGCCCGGCATCGACTCGCGCCAGCGCAGCCAGCCGCCGCGCGCGAGATGAAATAGAAGATGCAGGCCGTCGCAGTTCAGATCCAAGAACTTGCCGTGTCGCCGCACGCCGGTGATGGTCAGCCCGCCGATCGCCGTGATCGGCGGATCGTACGTCTTGAGCACGCTGATCGCCGCGATGTCCACCTTCGACACCACGTCGCCGACGGCGTTCGCCCGGAGGAACCCGGTCAGCGCCTCCACCTCGGGAAGTTCCGGCACCCCGCCATCCTACCGTCCGAATGATCACCTATGACCGAGCGCACATCGCCTCAGCCACGTCCAGCCAACCCTCGTGGCAAGGGAAGCTCCAGGGCACGTGCCAACCGGACGAGGTACTCGCTGCGTGGAATCTCCACGGCGCCGAGGCTGGCAAGGTGTGGCGTCACCCATTGCACGTCGACCAAACGACCGGCGACGCCGTCACGCAGCATCGTGACCAGCGCGAGCAGGGCAACTTTGGACGCGTCACGTGACCACGGTTGGTCGGTTCGAAACATTGACTCGCCGGCGAACAGACCGCCGATCGCGACGCCGTACAACCCGCCGGCGAGGCGGCCGTCGGCCGTCCATGCCTCGACCGAATGCGCCCATCCGAGCTGGTGCAACCTGGTGTACGCCTTCCGGACATCCTCGGTGATCCAGCCACCCGGCCGTTCCGGATGAGCACAAGCGCGGACCACGTCGGCGAACGCCGTGTCGACCCGGATCTCGAAGCGCTTGGCCGACTGCCGCAGCGAGCGGCTTACCCGCATCCGGTCCGGCGGCAGCACCCCCCGCGGATCCGGCGACCACCACGCCAACGTGGGGCCGCCGCCGAACACCTGATCGACCGGCATCGGGAACAGGCCCGAACGGTATGCGGCCAGCAGAGTCCCCGGCTCGAGGTCCGCACCCAGGCCGACGACGCCCGTCCGGTCGGCGAGAGCAGGCGACGGCAGGCGCCAGCTCGTCGGAGGCGGTTCAACGGGCGGCACACCGACAGGGTAGCCAGCCGGCCGCGCCGTATATCGTGATAGTGATGGGCATTCGGAGCACGGTCACCAAGATGGCGGGCAATGCCGCCGCTCGCCGGGCCACGCCCGCGATCGCGACCCGCGGCGCCCGGCAGTTCCTCGACCGTGCCATCAACGGTTTCCCGGGCTTCCCCGGCGCCCGTGAAGTTGCCCGGCGCCATCTGAGCCGCCGCCGAGACGTGGACGCGGCCATCCGTGACGTGATCGATCAGCACGTCCGGTTGGCCGGCGCGCAGGGTTTCGTCACCAACCTCGGCGGGCTGGTGACGATGCCCGTCGCGATTCCGGCCAACCTC
The DNA here is from genome assembly GCA_036374835.1 of Jiangellaceae bacterium. Taxonomy (GTDB): domain Bacteria; phylum Actinomycetota; class Actinomycetes; order Jiangellales; family Jiangellaceae; genus DASUTB01. The sequence continues at coordinate 39,840 of DASUTB010000111.1, forward strand.
GCCGGCATCGCACTCCTGCAGGTACGCATGGTCGCGGCCACGCTCCACCTGCGCGGCTACGACCTGGCCGACCCCCACGTCCGGACGGCCGCCCTGCTCACGCTGCTCGGTGAGGACGACGTGCGCAAGGGCGTCAAGGCCGGGACGTTCCCCGGGCTACCGCACGCCCTCGCCGTGTCGCGAGGTGACGTCGACCCGCGCCTGCTTGACCGCATCGCCAGCGACGTGACGGCCGCCCTGACCACACGGATCGGCGGCAAGCACGCGACGTTGACCGTCACCAAGCGGGTTCCGGTTCTCGGCGGCGCCGTCAGCGCTGGTGTCGACGCGTACTCCACGTACGTCATCGGCCGCTACGCGGATCGCGAGTTCCCACCGCACCTGATGATCGAGCGCGTCTGAATGATCAGGTAAAGATCCGATTCCCCAGCCAAACCACCCCTGCAGGCCGAGCAAAGCCCGGACACGCCGCGCAATGTTCGAGGACTATTCAGCAGGGACGGTGGACTCCTCGGCCGCGCTCATCGACACCGGCCACTCCGACTCGGCGTCGGCGACCTCGATCAGTTTGACCAGATCGTTCGGCCAGATCGTCTCGTCGGTGCTCGCGAGTTCGTCGGGCGTCCACCAGTGGATCCCGAGGTGGGACTCGACCTCGTCCGGCATCAGCCCCGACTGATCGATCTCGAAGTGCGGCACGGCCGCGACGAAGAACGTCTCGGTCTGTTCGACGATGCGGTCGCTGTAACCGTGCACGATCAACCGCTCGGCGACCGGTCCGCGTATGTCGGACGGAGCGAGGCACAGCCCGGTCTCTTCGTGAACCTCGCGCACCGCGGCGTCCAGCACGGATTCGCCCGGATCGAGCGCACCGCCGGTAGTGATCCAGAACGTCGGCCGGGAAGGCAACCCGGGGTCACTGTCCTGGATCAGCAACACTCGCCCGTCCGGATCGATCAGCACCACTCGCGCGGTGTGGCGACGATCGAGTCGTCGGCCCGTCGGCTGCGTTTGTCCGGCTTCGCCAGTCACCCCACGACGATATCCGGGCCACCCAGCTCGCCAAACCCTCGGATCTGGGGTGATCCTTGCAGATCAGTCGTCCAGCACGCCGTGCAGATCGCCGAAGGATCGGTACAGGACGGTCGTCATGCCGAGTTCGGCGGCTGCATCGATGTTCTCGGACCGGTCGTCGATGAACAGGCAGTGCTCGAGCGGGACGCCCACCTTTCCCGCCGCGATTCGGTAGATCTCCGGCTCCGGCTTGGGCACACCGACATCGGCGCTGTTGATGACGCCGTCCATCCGCTCGAGCACACCGGCACCGGCCATCGCCTCGGCGAAGTCGTCCATCTGGTTGGTGAGCAACCACACCGGCATCCGCCTACGTGCCGCGGCAAGCCAGTCCATTACCTGCTGATCGATCCAGAACGGTCGGCTCCGCCAAGCCTGGACCAGCGACAACGCCGCCTCGTGGCTCAGCCCGGTTTCGAGAAGCCGATTCGCCGCGCGCCCCATCCAGTCGCCGGCTGTGATCTCGCCTGCGCACGCCGGATACAGCAGGTCACGAGCGAACATGGCCCGGGCAAGGGTTTCGTATTCCACGCCGTGCGCCCGCTCGGCAGCCGCAATCGGGTCATCCCGCCAGTGCCGGATGACGTCATCGACATCGCACAGTACAGCCTTGATCGCCACGCTGCGACTGTACGTGACGGTGATCCGCTCGAGACACCGGTTCGACATCGGGCGTGGCCACAGGGCAAGGTCAGCACATGGCAGGGGTGGACGGGCGAGACCGCCGATGGGAGTTCTGGATCGACCGCGGCGGCACGTTCACCGACATCGTCGCGCGTGACCCGCAGGGCAACCTCGTCACCCACAAACTGCTGTCCGAGGACACCGCCAGCCCGCCCCGCTACACCGACGCCGCCGTCGCCGGCATCCGCGAACTGCTCGGCGTCGACCCGGTCAGTGCGATTCCGACCGGCCGGATCGCTGCGGTACGGATGGGGACGACCGTCGCCACCAACGCGCTGCTCGAGCGCACGGGCGAACGAGCCTGCCTGGTCATCACGAAAGGGTTCGCGGACGCGCTGCGCATCGGATACCAGAACCGTCCCCGCATCTTCGACCGGCATATCGAACTGCCCGAGATGCTCTACGACCGGGTCATCGAGGTGGACGAGCGCATAACGGCCGACGGCACCGTGCTGCGCGAACCCGACCTCACTGCACTTGCCCACGAGCTCGAGCGGGCCCATGCAGACGGCATCCGGGCGATCGCCGTCGTCTGCCTGCACAGCCACGCCCACCCGGCCAACGAACACGCCGCCGCACAGCTCGCCACCGAGATCGGGTTCACCCAAGTGTCGATGTCGGCCGAGGTCAGCCCGCTGATGAAGCTCGTACCACGCGGCGACACCGCCGTTGCCGATGCGTACCTGTCGCCGATCCTGCGCCGCTACGTCGACCAGGTCGCAGCCGAGCTCCCCGGCACCCAGCTCATGTTCATGCAGTCCAGCGGCGGGCTGACCGAGGCGAGGCACTTCCGAGGCAAGGACGCCATCCTGTCCGGCCCCGCGGGCGGCATCGTCGGCATGGCGCGCATGTCGCAGATCGCCGGCCACGACAAGGTGATCGGCTTCGATATGGGCGGCACGTCGACCGATGTCTCGCACTTCGCCGGCGAGTACGAACGTGTCTTCAACACCACGATCGGCGGTGTCCGGCTACGCGCGCCGATGCTGGACATCCACACCGTCGCAGCCGGCGGCGGGTCGATCCTGCACTTCGACGGCAGCCGCTACCGCGTCGGCCCGGACTCGGCCGGCGCCTCCCCAGGGCCGGCGTGCTACCGCAACGGCGGGCCACTCGCCGTCACCGACGCCAACGTGATGCTGGGCCGCATCCAGCCCGATCATTTCCCAGCGGTGTTCGGGCCGGACGGCGACCAGCGCCTGGACGCGGCAACGGTGCGGGACGAGTTCACCGCGCTGGCCGGGACGATCCATACCGCCACCGGAGACACCCGCACTCCGGAGCAGGTCGCGGCCGGCTTTCTCGACATCGCCGGGGCCAACATGGCCAACGCGGTCAAGAAGATCTCGGTACAGAAGGGTCACGACGTCACCGAGTACGCATTGACGACGTTCGGTGGCGCGGGTGGGCAGCACGCCTGCCTCGTCGCGGACGCGCTCGGCATCCGGACGGTGCTCGTCCCACCGATGGCCGGCGTGCTGTCCGCGCTCGGTATCGGGCTCGCCGACACGATCGCGACCCGAGAACAATCCGTGGAGCGGCGGCTGGACGACGACCTGCTCCCGGGCCTGCACGACCTCGCGCTGACGCTGACCGGCGACGCGTCCGGTGAACTACTGGACCAGCACGTCCCGTCGGACACGATCGAGACCGTCGTCCGGGCACATCTGCGTTACGAGGGCACCGACACGGCCGTGCCCGTCCGCTTCGCCGGCATCGCGGAACCGCCCGCCGGCGCGTCTGGTAGCGCCGATGACATTGGCGGCTCCGTCGGGGCCATGACCGCCGAGTTCGAGGCGGCCTACCGCAGGACGTACTCCTTCCTCATGGACCGCCCGCTCATCGTCGAGGCGCTCGCGGTCGAGGCGATCGGCCGCAATCCCACCAGCGACGGACTCGCCCGGCACTTGGCCGGGACGGACGCCACGCCGAGCCCCGGAACCACGGTACGGATGTACAGCGCCGGCCGGTGGCGGGACGTCCCCCTTCTCGAGCGGGAGAGCCTGCGAACGGGAGATACCGTCACCGGCCCGGCCATCGTCGCCGAACCGAGCGCCACAACCGTGGTGGACGACGGCTGGGCGCTCACCGTGCACAACGCCGGGCACCTTGTGATCGAGCGCGTGCAGGCCCGCCAAGCCGCCGCCGTCGGCACGCAGGCGGACCCCGTCCTGCTGGAGATCTTCAACAATCTGTTCATGTCGATCGCCGAGCAGATGGGCGCCCGGCTGGAGTCGACCGCACAATCGGTGAACATCAAAGAACGGCTCGACTTCTCGTGCGCACTGTTCGACCCGGACGGCAACCTGATCGCGAACGCGCCGCACATGCCGGTGCACCTCGGCTCGATGGGGGCGAGCGTCCAGGAGGTCATCCGCCGCGCCGGCGACTCGATGCGTCCGGGCCACGTGTACGCGGTCAACGACCCGTATCACGGCGGCACGCACCTGCCGGACGTCACCGTCGTCACGCCCGTGTATGACCAGGCGGGCAAGGACCGGCTCTTCTATGTCGCCAGCCGCGGGCACCATGCCGAGATCGGCGGCATCACGCCCGGCTCGATGCCCGCGTTCAGCCGCGATGTGCACGAGGAGGGTGTGCTGTTCGACAGCTGGCTGATCGTCGCGGACGGCCAGTTCCGCGAGCAGGACACCTACGATCTGCTGACCCGGGCAAGGCATCCGTCGCGGAACCCGGAAACCAACCTGGCCGACCTGCGTGCGCAGATCGCGGCCAACGAGAAGGGTGTGGCCGAGGTCAACCGGATGATCGACCACTTCGGGCTCGACGTCGTGCAGGCCTACATGCGGCACGTACAGGACAACGCCGAGCAGGCGGTGCGACGGGTCATCGACGCGCTGGACTTCTCCAAGCGGGACGGCGCGGGCGAGTACACGTACGAGATGGACAGCGGCGCGATCATCAAGGTGCAAGTGACGGTGGACCGCACCGAGCGCACCGCGACGATCGATTTCACCGGCTCGTCGCCGCAGCTCACGACGAACTTCAACGCGCCTGCGTCAGTGACGACGGCCGCCGTCCTCTACGTGTTCAGGACGCTTGTCGCGGACGACATCCCGATCAACGACGGCTGCCTGCGGCCGCTGCGGATCGTCGTGCCGGATGGCAGCATGCTCGCGCCGGTGTATCCCGCGGCGGTCGTCGCGGGAAACGTCGAGACGTCGCAGGCGGTCACCGGTGCGCTCTACGCGGCGCTCGGGGTGCAGGCCGAGGGCTCCGGCACGATGAACAACGTCACGTTCGGCAACGACCGGCACCAGTACTACGAGACGATCGGGTCCGGCTCCGGCGCGGGTGACGGCTTCGACGGCGCCGCCGCGGTGCAGACGCACATGACGAACTCGCGGCTCACCGACCCGGAGGTCCTGGAGTCGCGGTTCCCGGTTCTGGTGGATTCGTTCGCGATCCGGCCCGGCAGCGGCGGGGACGGCCGGTGGCGCGGTGGGGACGGCGCCGTGCGGCGGCTGCGCTTTCGTGCGGCGATGACCGTCAGCACGCTGTCCGGGCATCGCCGCGTCCCGCCGTACGGGCTGGCCGGCGGCTCGCCCGGCGCGCTGGGGCGCAACCTGATCGAGCGAGCCGACGGCACGACCGTCCAGCTCGCCGGATGCGACCTCGCCGACGTCAACCCGGACGACGTGCTCGTCATCGAAACACCGGGCGGCGGCGGCTTCGGCCCCCGCCAGAATGACCATGTTTGGCACCGTATCCCCGACCAAACCACGTCTAAAAGCCGCGTATAGCCGGTAATTGCCAGCTTTACATGGTCATTCTGGACCCACCGCCCGCCGGAAGCGGTCGGCGACGTCGTGCAGGTGCTCGATCAACTCCGGCGGCTCGAGAACCTCGAAGTCGAACGGCAGCCCACACAGGATCTCGGCGATTGGAGAGAGGTCGAACGCAGCCATCCGCACCAGCGCACGCCCGCCATCGGCCGGCTCGACGACACCGACGCTCGGCGGCACGTGGCGGCGGGCCTCGTCGGGCGTTGCCGCGATCAGCAGATGCGCCTTGATGGGGTAGGCGGCATAGGCGGTTCCTTCAGCCACCAGCGCTACGGGGTCGGGCGGGTCGTCGTGCACGAACCGGCGCCCGGTGGGCTGGACGTCCGCGATCCGGTCGATGCGGAAGGTGCGCCAGCCGGCACGATCCCGGTCGTAGGCCACCAGGTACCACCGCCTGCTCGTATGCACGAGCCGAAGCGGTTCGGTCGAACGGCTGCTCGTGCGGTCGTGATTGTCGGTGTAGCGGAACCGAACGCCCTCGCTGCGGCGGCACGCGGTGGCAAGCGCCACCAACACCTCGGTTTCGATCTTGGTATCGGCCGGCCAGGTCATCTGCACCGCTCCGGCCGCCACCGACGCGACCCGCTCCCTTAGCCGGTTCGGCAAGATCGTGTCGAGCTTGGCGAGCGCGGCGACTGCGGCGTCCTCGATACCGGCGATGGTGCTCGATGCGGCGACGCGCAGCCCGACAGCGATCGCCACCGCCTCGGCGTCGTCGAGTTGCAGCGGCGGCAGCCGTCCGCCCGTACCCAACTGGTACCCGCCGCCCACGCCGGGCTCGGCGTCCACCGGATACTCGAGGTCGCGTAACCGGGTGATGTCTCGGCGAAGCGTCCGCTCGGTGACGCCGAGCCGGGACGCGAGTTCAGCACCCGACCAGTGCGGCCGCGACTGGAGCAAAGTGAGCAGTCGGAGCAGGCGCGCTGCGGTATCCATACACCGGATTCTTTCGCGGACTGATGCTGTCCGCAATTGTCAATAGAGTCGTCGCCATGCCGATGGAACGCATCAAGGACGACCTGATCGGACTGGCCGACTTCGCCTATCACCGGCTCCGCCAACGTGTCGAGGGCATGACCGACGAGGAGTATTTCTGGGAGCCTGCTCCCGGCTGCTGGTCCGTCCGGCCCGGCGCCGATGGGAAGCTCCGGCGGGACGGTTCTTCGGTTCCGGTCGAGCCCGCACCGCTCACCACGATCGCCTGGCGGCTCACGCACGTCATCGACATCCTTGCCGGGGAACGCAACGCCACATGGATCGGCGTGACGCCGTCCGGCCACCTCGACATCGACGGCGAAGCCGGATCGGCAGCCGAGGCGATCGGCCAGCTCGAGCGCGCCTATGCGTTGTTCCGCGGCCATGTCGCCGCGGCCGACGCCGCCGATCTCACCGTCGCCATGGGTTCGATCGCCGGGCCGTATGCAGACGACACGCGGGCCGCCTTCGTCCTCCATGAGCTCGACGAGTTGATCCATCACGGCGCGGAGATCGCGGCGCTGCGCGACCTCTTCCGTGCGACCCGCCCAACACCTCCACTCATCGACGCCTGCCTGCGCGGCGATCACCCCTCCATCGACGCGCTTGTCGACGCCGACCCGGAGCTGCTCGGCAAGCACCCGGAAGTGGTCGCGCAGCTGGCCAGTGCGCACAAGTGGGACACCGTCCGGCATCTCGTGAACCGGGGCTTCGACGTCAACGCCTCCGAGGGCATCACCGCACTGCACTACGCGGCCGGCGCCGGCGAGCACGAGGTGGTCGACCTGCTCGTGGAGAACGGCGCCGACATCGGCGCCCGCGACACCACGTTCGGCAAGACCCCTGCCGAGTGGGCAGAGTACTTCGGCCACGAGACGATCGCCAAGCGCCTCACTGAATGATCACGTTGAGCCCCGACGGCACGTCCATTGCTCGGTGTTATCCCGCTTTGCTGGGCCCGTATGCGTGTCTGGCTGGGGAGCACCACGTTTACGTGATCATTCTGAGGTCGGTGAGCCCTAGGGCGTGAGGGCGAGCTGGCCCGCGGCGACGCGCCGTTCGAGATCCAGCAATGCCTGCTTGCGCTCGAGCCCGCCGCCGTAGCCGGTCAGCGCGCCGGACGCACCGATCACCCGGTGGCACGGCACGATGATCGAGATCGGGTTCCGCCCGTTGGCCAGGCCGACCGCACGGGCCGCGCCGGGTTTGCCGATCTGCTCGGCGATCTCGCCGTAGCTGCGAACCTCCCCGTAGGGGATCGTGCGCAGCGCGTCCCAGACCTTGAGCTGGAACGGTGTGCCGCTCGGGTGGAGCGCGAGGTCGAACTCGGTGCGCTCGCCGGCGAAGTACTCGACCAGCTGGTCGTGGACCGTGCCGAACGGCTCGTCGTCCCGGATCCAGTCCGGCTCGACGTGGTGGGGGCCGTGCCGGCGGGTTTCCATATACACGCCGGTGAGTCCGGCGCCGTCGCCGGTCAGCAACAGCTCACCGATCGGGCTGGGGACGCTCGTCCATCGAGTGGTCACGAGATGCTCCTGTCTGGATTCGGTTGGTTGAGTAGAGCCCACAGGTGTAGCTGCGCGTACGAGCGCCACGGTCGCCATCGCTCCGCGTACTCCGTCGCGTGGCGTGGATCGGCCGGCAGGCCCAGCCGCTCCATGCCCTTGCGGACGCCGAGATCCGAGGCGAGGAACACGTCCGGATCGCCGAGGACCCGCATCCGGATGTAGTCCGCCGTCCATGGGCCGATGCCCGGCACGTCCAGCAACCCGCGCCGGGTGTCGTCCCGGTCGGCGCCCGGATCGAGCCGGACGGCACCCTCGGCAAGTCGCGTGGTCAGCTCGTGCAGCGCCCGCTGCCGGGCTCGCGGCATCGGAAACTCCGACGGATCGACTGCTGCAAGCACTGCGGCCGACGGGAACGTATGCGTCACGCCGCCCACCGGCTCGTCCAGTGGCTTGCCGAACTCGGCGGTGAGCCTGCCGGCCAGGTTGCGCGCGGCGACGACGGATATCTGCTGACCGAGCACGGCGCGCACGGCCAGCTCGTCACCGCTGACCGCACCCGGCACACGCATGCCCGGCTGGGCCGCGACGTGCGGCGCCAGCGGCCCGTCGCGAAGCGCCTCGTCGATCCCGGCCGAGTCCGAGTCGAGGTCGAACAGCCGGCGGCAGCGCGCGACCGCTGCGGACAGGTCACGCAGGTCGGCGAGGTGCAGCGTGGCCTGCACGTATCCGTCCGCAGGGGTCAGCTCCGCGACGCCGGTTCCGTTCGGCAGCGCCAGGCTGCGCCGGTACGTCCCACCGTCCATCTCCTCGACGCCCGGCACCGCCCTGGTGCCGAGGAATTGGAACACTCCGGCGATGTCGGCGGGTCTGCGATACGCCAACCGAAGCTCGATGACACCCGGTGCGGGAGGTCCCTTGGTGTGGGCTCGGGCGCGCAGCTCACGTGGCGTTCGGTCGAATGCGACCCGGATCGTGTCGTTGAACTGCCGGATGCTGGCGAAGCCGGCCGCGAAGGCCACTTCCGTGATCGGCAGTTCGGTCGTCTCCAGCAGAATGCGCGACGTGTGCGCGCGCTGGGCCCGTGCCAGCGCGATCGGGCTCGCGCCGACCTCGGCGAGCAGCGTGCGGTGCACATGACGTTCGGTGTACCCAAGCCGGCCAGCCAGGCCTGCCACACCTTCCCGGTCGACCACACCGTCGATGATCAGCCGCATCGCCCGGCCGGCTAAGTCGGCGCGGATGTTCCACTCCGGCGAGCCTGGGGCGACGTCCGGCCGGCAACGGCGGCATGCCCGGAGCCCGGCGGCCTGTGCCTCGGCGGCGCTGCGATAGAAGGCGACGTTCTCCCGCTTCGGCGTGATCGCCGGGCAACTGGGCCGGCAGTAGATACCGGTGGTGTGCACACCGGTGAAGAAGATCCCGTCGAACCTGGCGTCACGGCTCTCGGCCGCCCGGCGGCACACGTCGAAATCGAGCATGGCTCTACTCTGGCCTGCCGCACCGACAAAGTACTAGCGGAAATCAGACATCCACGTCCGATTGATCACGTGGGGGACCTCAGGTACCGCTTAGTGACTCGTCGACGGGTCGCCATGCGGTACGCCCGGTACTCCACGTGATCAATCGGACATTGTGCAACCTAAAGGTTGCAGTTTCTCGGACAATAGTGCAACCTAGAAGTTGCAGATACGCCTGGATCGAGGAGGAGCAGTGACAGAGCCGACGATGACGTCCGCCATGGACGACGTGCCTGACACCATTGCGCGCAGCATCGACATCGATGCGCCGGCCGAGCGGGTTTGGGACCTTGTGAGCGAACCCGGCTGGTTCATCAACGGTGGCCAGATCGTGGAGCATGTGATCGAAAAGCTCGACGACGACCGGGTGGTCGTGCACGACGGGACGGTCGGTCGCTTCGTCGTCAAGACGGAGAAGCTCGACCCGCCCCGGTACGCGTCCTTCCGCTGGGAGTCCGGCGAGAAGCCGGACGGCACGCCCTACGACATGCCGAACACGGTCGTGGAGTTCTTCATCAGCGACCGCACCGGCGGAGTGACGCTGCGCGTCGTGGAGTCGGGCTTCGCGGCCTGGGGTGAGGACACGGTCAAGCGACGCAAGGCCTTCGACGACAACTCCGAAGGCTGGGAAGCCGAGCTCGCCGAGGCCAAGCGAGTGCTCGAGGAAGGCACGCGGTGACCGGACTCCTGGAAGCCTCCGCCGCATCCGGCACGCCGGACGCGGCGGAGGTATTCGCCGCTCTCGGCGACAAACATCGCCTCGGGATCCTGCGCGGACTCGGCATGCGCCCGGCGTCGGCAACGGCACTGGCCGCTGACGCACCGGTCACTCGGCAGGCCGTCGTGAAACATCTGCGCGTCCTGGAGCGAGTCGGGCTCATCGCGGCCCGGCGGGAGGGACGCGAGGTGGTGTACGACGTACGGCTTGAGGGCCTCCAGACGCCGGTGCAGTGGCTCGACGACATCGCGGCCGCTTGGGATCGGCGGCTCGACGCAGTCAAGCAGGCGGCCGAGGGGCCGAGCGAAGGTTGACCTAGCGGGACGGTCACCGGCTCGCGAACGAAGCCGACTTGTCGCAACGATCGGGGCCGGGTACCGTCCGCCCGATCAGAAGGTGCGCTTGGCGAGCCGGCGCGCCTCGCGCAACGACATGCCGCGCGCCTCGTCCGGAAAGCGCCAGAGGTCGGTCCCGCCCATCAGCGCGTACGCCAGTACGCGGATCCGCGGCGCGCCCGGCCGCGGCGCCCGCGTGCTGCCCTTCTCATCGTTGGCTCCCATCAGCGCGAATCCGCCCAGTTCGACGTCGACGCTGTCCGGCACGTAGATGTTCGTCCCGCCCATGATGGACACGGCCACGATCGTGATGTCCTGCCGTCCATCGATCTCGGCATGCCGGAGATCGATGTCGTTGCCGCCCATGATGGTGACCGTGTTGACTCTGCGGTCCACCCGCCACCTGCCGCGCTTGGACGCGCCACCCATGAACGACAGCACCCACCTGGTCGCTTTTCGCCGGCTCGGCTGTACCTGGTTCGCAATCGCGGGCAGATCGTCACTCAGCGCCGCGAGTTCCCGTCGGGTTCGGGCAGCCAGCGCCTGCTCGATCCGCTCCTCGAGCTCGTCGAGCGTAAGCCGGCCCGCCGCGGCGTGCTCGGACAACGCTTTGACGACATCGTCACGTTCACTGTCCGAGGCACGGACGTCCGGTTGTTGGGCATCCGACGGTTCGATCGACACCCGATCACCCTACCGCTGAGCCATCGGCAGCCAACCCTTGTGGCTGCCGCAGATCGCTTCACATGCGAGGCTCCACACCATGGGTGCACTCTTCGTGAACCGCGATGCCGGCGGGCCTGCGACCGGGGCGGTCGTGGTCGTCGACGTGCTGCGCGCGTTCACGACGGCGGCGTACGCGTTCGCAGCAGGAGCCCGCGAGATCATTCTCGTCGCCGACGTGGCCGAGGCGCTCCGGCTCAAACGAGCCAACCCGCGCTGGCTCGCGATGGGCGAGTACGGCGGACGACGGATCGACGGATTCGACTTGCCGAACTCTCCTGTCCAAGCCGCCCAAGCGGATCTCGGGGGACGGACGATCGTGCAGCGCACGTCCGCCGGCACCCGAGGTGTCGTCGCCACGGTCAACGCCCAGCGGCTGTGGTGCACCGGACTCGTCTGCGCGTCCGCCACGGCCAGGGCCGTCAGCGAGGCCGGTCTCGGCGGACCCACCTACGTGATCACCGGCGACTGGCCCGGGCGGCCCGACCTCAGCGGGCTTGACGACCGCGCCACCGCGGACTTCATCGAGAGTGTCCGCACCGGTGCACCGCTCGACCCGCGCGACGCTGCGCGGGCGGTCGCCAACTCCGAGGAGGCGGCGCGAACACTCGCACTCGGAGCCGGTCACGTCGACCCGGCGGACGTGCAATACGCGGTCGACGTCGACCGGTTCGACTTCGCGATGGAAGCCACCCGAGAAGCACGAGGGCTCGTGCTACGGCGGACCTGACGGTCGGCTTCCCAACCGGCACCGAACATCACGCCATCTCGGGTTGTGAACCCCGCACACGTCGCGAGCCGTCCGGTGAGATCCTGTCTGTCATGCAGCAGCTGCGCCAGTCGACGAAACTCTCCGACGTCTGTTACGACATCCGCGGCCCGGTCCTCGAGGAGGCCAAGCGCCTCGAGGATGACGGACATCACATCCTCAAGCTCAACATCGGCAACCCGGCGCCGTTCGGGTTCGACGCACCGGATGAGCTGGTCGCCGACGTGATTCGGCACCTGCCCGAGGCCCAGGGTTACTGCGACTCCAAGGGACTGCTGTCCGCACGGCGGGCCGTCGTCCAGCACCACCAGACGCTCGGCGTGGCCGATATCGACGTCGAGGACGTCTACCTCGGCAACGGTGTGTCCGAGCTGATCGTCATGGCGATGCAGGCGATGCTCAACGACGGTGACGAGGTTCTCATCCCGTCCCCGGACTACCCGTTGTGGACGGCCGCGGTGAGCCTTTCCGGAGGGACGCCCGTCCACTACCTCTGCGACGAGGCGGCCGACTGGAACCCCGACCTGGACGACATCGAAAGCAAGATCACGCCACGGACCAAGGCGCTCGTCGTGATCAATCCGAACAACCCCACCGGTGCGGTCTACTCGCGCGAGCTGCTGGACGGGGTCGCGGAGCTGGCCCGCAAGCACGGCCTGGTGCTGCTGGCCGACGAGATCTACGACAAGGTGCTCTACGACGAAGCTGAGCACCACCCCGCCGCCGTCGCCGCGCCGGACGTGTTGTGCCTGACCTTCAACGGACTGTCCAAGGCCTACCGCGTCGCCGGGTTCCGCTCCGGCTGGATGGTGGTGTCCGGCCCGCGCGACGTGGCACGCAACTACATCGAAGGGTTGGACGTCCTCGCGAACATGCGGCTGTGTGCGAACGTCCCGGCCCAGCACGCCATCCAGGCCGCACTCGGCGGCCGGCAGAGCATCCACGATCTGGTCTTGCCGGGCGGGCGGCTGCGTGAGCAGCGGGACCTGGCGTACAAGCTGCTGACCGAAATTCCGGGGGTGACGTGCGTGCGTCCCCGCGGCGCGCTGTACATGTTCCCGCGGCTGGATCCGGACGTGTATCCGATCGATGACGACGAGAAGCTCGTGCTCGAGCTGCTGCGCGCCGAGCATCTCCTGGTCGTCCAGGGAACCGGGTTCAACTGGCCGCGGCCGGACCACGTGCGGATCGTGACGCTGCCGCACGTCGACGACCTGGAGGACGCGATCCTGCGCTTCGGCCGCTTCCTGGAGCGCTACCGGCGAGAATGACCATGTTTGGCACGAACTTCCGTGCCAAACCATGTCGGCAGACCCAGCAAGGCACGGACACTCCGCGCATCGCCTCGTGACGCTAGCCGGCCCAGCGGCCGGTGAGGAAGGCGGCGGCCCACATGCACATCAACGGGACGCTCACCGCGAGGTAGCACCACAGCACGATGCGATGGCGGGCCGCCAGTATGGCCAGACCGATCCATAGCGGCCACCACAGCAGCGTCGCCCGCGGCACCGAGAAGAACCAGTACGACGTGGCGAACGCCACGACCTGAAGGCCGACCCATGTCGCCTCGCCCCAGCGTCGCCACCACAACAGCCCAGCCGTCAGGGCGAGGCCGAGCAGCAGGGCCACGATCTCGGCGGCGAACATCCAGGCGAAATCGCGGCCGTAGATACCGCCGAACGCCGCGTCCCACGTGTTGGCGAGCGAGTCCCACGGCGGCGTGAACTCACGGTGCCACTCCGTTTCCTGCGCATGCAGCCAGGCCAGCCAGTCGCCGGTGACCCGCCACAGATACACCGTCCAGCCGAGCAACGGCACAGCCGGCAGCGCGAGCCACCCCACGTCGCCCCAGCCGGATCGGCGGCGCGACGTCAGCCACGCCACGATCAATGCCGCGGCGAGAAAGACACCGCTGACCCGTATCGTGCACGCTGCCGCAGCCAGTGCCCCGGCGGCGGCCCAGTCGCCGCGGCGCACGGCGAGCCACGCCGGCAGCGCGAGCGCCAGGAACAGCGCCTCGGTGTAGGGGGCGGCCAGGAAGATCGCCGGCGGCGCCGTCACCCAGACCAGAACGGCGAGCCGTCCCGTGCCCGGCCCTCCGTCGAGATCTCCCAGCCTGGCCAGCGCAACGGCGGCAACCGCACCGGCGACCAGCGAGACGAACAGCCCGGCCAGCGGGTACGGAAGGCCGGCGGCGTTGCCCAGCCACAGCAGCCCGGGGAGCCCGGGGAAGAACGCCTCGTTCGGCACTCCGGTCGGCTCACCCCCGTAGCCGAACTCGGCGATGCCCTGGAAGTGAATGAAGTCCCACTGCACCCACCGGTCGAGCCAGGCCCGGTCCTGATCGGACGCGACCAGCCATCCGATGGCCCATGCGATGACGAAGACCGACGCGCGGCTCGCCAGCCAGATGAGCAACGCGTCGCGGTCCGGCTGGCGGGCGAACCATCCACGGGCGGAGTGGACGGCGCCCCGCGCCACCCGTGTACGCTCCTTGCCGCTGTGACCGGCCGCGCCTGCTTGACCGGAATCCCCGGCGGGGTTGCTCGACTCGGCGCCGGTGACCTCGGTGACATTCTTATCGTGCGCCATGACCCACCGACTCGTGTCCTGCGATCGCCCGCCCGACAGGGGTCTCGTAGGGCCGGACAGGATCGTGTTCGGGGTGGAGCACGTCGCGCACCACCATCCCCATCAGATACACCACGCCGGCGGCATGAATGATGATCGCGTAAGCGTATCCGGTAGCGGTGAGCACCGATCCGAGATACCACCACACCGCGACGAAATAGAGCACCTCGACCGCCTGCCAGATCAGGATGTCGCGCCATCGTGGCCGGGCGAGCACCGCCAGCGGCAGCAGCCACAGCGCGTACTGCGGCGACCAGACCTTGTTGACCAGCACGAACGCGGCGACGGCCAGGAACGCGAGCTGGGCCATCCGCGGTGGCTCGGGCGCCATCAGGCTCAGCGCCACGACGCCCACCAGCGCGAGCAGGGCAGCGCCGACGACGAGGACGTCGATCCGCTCCGGCAGGATGTCGGGCGCAAGCAGGTCGATGCCCAGCCACAGCGATCCGAACTCGGCGCCCCGGTCACGGTTGAACTCCCAGAACGCGAGCCACCCGTCCGGCGCCCACAGGTACACGGGGACGTTGACCGCCGCCCAAGTGACGGCCGCCGACCCGGTGGCCAACGCCGCCTTGCCGAGTGCTTCACCGCGCCGTCGCGACCGGAGCGCCACGAGCAGAATCGGGCCGAGTAGCAAGATCGGATAGAGCTTGGCCGCGGCGCCCAGGCCGATCAACAGTCCGGTCAGCCCGGGTCGCTCACGTGTCCAGGCGAGGATCGCGAGCGACATGCAGGCGACCGCCAGCAGATCCCAGTTGATCACTGCGGACAGCAACAACACCGGTGACGCCGCCACGAGCATCGCGTCCCACGGGCGTCGTCGGACGGTGCGCGCGGTCGCGACCACGACGACGAGCGCGAGGACGGCCATCAGAACGGCCGTGATCTCGTAGAAGCGCACGCTCTCAGTCAGCGCCGGATCCGATGCATCGGTATCAGTGACCCCGGCCACGGCCTGCGCGGCGATCGCCGTCCCGTACATCACCGCGCCGGTCAGCACGGGGTACTCCAGCGCGGTGTCACGATACGGAACGAGATCGTCGGCCAGGCCCCGCTCCCGGTAGAGGAACGGCACGTCGGAGTAGCACAGCTGAACCCACGTGTCGCGATCCCGCTCGGCCCACCCGTCCGTGTGGCACGGCGCGTCGGCGATGACACCGAGCGCGAGGACGGCACAGGCCACGGCCAGCGCGATCCGCACCGGATTCCACCACTGCGGGATCTGCCGGACGCGGGCGCCTGCCGGCCCACCGATCGGTTCGCTCATCGCGCCGACGAGCGGGTCATCGCGGCTCGGCAGCGCTACCGGCGTCCGTATTCGCGGGTCGGCGGCCATGCCGAACATAGTGCCGCACCCGAACCGAACCGACGACCGAGGGCGTCCTTCAGACGCGCCGAACGGTCATCGAGCTCGCCGTACTCCCAGAATGACTACCGACAGACCGATCACTTCATAGGTCACGGTGACCGTACCGACCACAAGCATGAACAGACCGTCCCCTCCAGGAACCTCTCCTGAGAACGGTGGCCGTGGAGTTCGCGCTAGCGTCATCACGTTGTTCAAGACGTCGAACAACTCATCCTTGTCGAGCCGGCGAAGATCCTCGGTGGCCGCAGGCGCCCATATGACTGTGTAGGCGACTTCGTTCACTCGCCGGTCTCATCCGAGAACATCGCTACGACGTCACGGTGCGCAATCGCGTCAACCGGCCGGCGTTCCGAACGTCGCCGCCTGATCTCGGCCATCCACGCTTCATCGGCCGCCGCCTCGTCAATGTATGCCTGGACGGTGCGCTCATGCTCGGCCAGCAAGGTGTCAAGGGTCTGGTCCATCGTCTTGCCATGGCGGGCCGCCACCTCGGACAGACGTTCTCGGACCTGCTTGGATACCTTGATAGTCGTTGTAGTCATACTCGAAGGATACATCTGGTCGCGACGTTATAGCTGTGATCAGGTAGCCGAGTTCCCTCGCCGGGCGAAGACGCGCCGGGCTCAGTGTGGTGGACGTCGCATCGGCACGCTAGCCACCGCCATCGTCCGCGCATTCGGGATCGTCCGGCTCGAGCAACTCCTCACCGATATAGATCGTCACGGTCGACCCCGCGTCCACCATGCCTTCGGCCGGTTCTTGAACAATCACGAGATCCTCCGCGTCCGGACACACAGCGAAGTCATGTGGCTGCGGATTCGCCTCGAGACCCTCCGACTCCAAGATCGAGATCGCATCACTCTCGAGCTCACCGACCACATTCGGAACTCGGACCTTGCCATCGTTGGGTTGTTCCACGTTTAGCCGCACAGTGGAGCCTTCTCGGACGGTTTCACCGGCTCCGGGGTCCTGGCCCTTAACGATGCTCTCGTCAGGCGCGTTGTCCGGGTTCACATTGGCGTCGAGGCCGGATTCACTAAGCCGCGCCTTTGCTTCACCAAGGGTGAGGTCGACGACGTTCGGCACTTCGACGACGGGGTAGCAGCTCGGGTACTCGCCCTCGGTGCCCTCCGGACACTCCTGATCTTCGTCTTGAGTCGGTTCATCGGTCGGCGTCGGCGTGCTGGTCGGTGTCGGGGTCGGCGACGGAGTCCTGTCCTCGCCGAGATTGGCCGGCTCCGGGAATGGCTCGACCGGTTCGCCCTCCAGCGCCATCTGCATGAAGGCCGTCCACGTCCTGCCGGGCACGTTTCCGCCGGAGAAGCCGTCCTCGAAGCCGGGCACACTCCTGAGGGAGTTCTTTTCGATGTTGGAACCGTCGCCCTTGTAGTAGACGACTTCAGCTGCCAGCTGCGGCACGTAGCCGCCGAATGCCGCGGTGTAGTCCTCGTGTGTCCCGGTCTTGGCTGCGACCGGGCGCTCCAGCTCACGCGCGATCTTCGCAGTTCCAGCGTCGTCTTCCACCACCTGCGTCAGGCCGTACGTGGTGTCGGCGACGACGTCGGAGTCGTAGGCGCGCTCGCGCTCCGGCTCATGCTCGTACCTGACATCCCCACCGGGCCCGACGACACGCTCCACCACGTGCCAGTCGTTGTGGTAGCCGCCCGATGCGAGCGTGGCGTAGGCCTCGGCCATCTCGACGACGGGGGTGGCGAAGGGGCCGAGTAGCGTCCTGTACTCGAAGTTGGCCGCAGAGATGCAGTTGCCGTCTTCATCCGCCTCGCCGGCGCAAACGTCCTCGAGCGGCACGCCGGCACGGCTCAGCGAGTCCTGCATGATCTCGTAGCCCTCTTGCAGCGTCAGGTCGGCGAAGACGGTGTTGGTCGACCTGATGAGTCCCTCGAGCAAGGTGATCTTTCCGTCAGGGGAGTCACGACCCGGTGCCGCGTCACCCTGGTTGCCGACGATCGGCGTATCGCCGAACCGTTCGTCTTCTATCTCGGACAACCCGTGGTAACGGCTCTGCAGTGAGATGTCCCTCTCGAGTGCAGCGGCAACGCCGAACGGCTTGGCCGTCGAACCGGGTTCCAGCTTCGCGTCATAGACCGCGTTGTTGAACGGCCGCTCGATGAAGTCTTCTCCACCGTAGAAGCCGAGCAGTGCGCCGGTCTCAGGGTCGACGCCGGCGAGACCGACGTGCAGATCCGGATCGAGCGGCTCGCCTTCCTCATCGACCGGATACTGCTGAGCGACGGCCTCGACGGCGGCCTTCTGCACCTTTTGGTCATACGTGGTTTCGATCCGCAGGCCGCCCTGTTCGATCTCCTGCTCGGTGAACCCCAGATCGATTAGCTCTCTTTTGACCACGTCGATCAGGTAGCCGTTCGTGCCGCCGAGGCTGTTGCCGCGATTGCGGGGGTTGATCTCCGGAACTTGCAGTGCGTCGGCCTGCGGCTTTGTCAATGCACCGGTCTGGACCATGGCGTTCGCGATGGCGCGGAACCGATTATTCAGTCGCTCGAGGTTCGCGGCCTTGGCCTCGTCGGTATTCCCATGGTCCGGGTCGTAGATGACCGGATTCGGAATCATCGCCGCAAGCACGATGCCCTCCTCGACGGAGAGCTCCGATGCGTTCTTGCCGAAATAGCTCTGTGCCGCCGTCTGGATGCCGTGCACCGTGCCGCGGCCCCAGAACACGGTGTTGAGGTAGTCCTCGAGAATCTTCTCCTTGGACGTGTTCTGGTCGATCTTCACCGAGATGAACAGCTCTTTGATCTTCCGGCTGACCGTCTGCTCGGAGGTGAGGTAGTAGTTCTTGACGTACTGCTGGGTGATCGTCGAACCGCCACCGCTGATCTCGCGGTTGCGTAAGGCGTTGACACCGGCCCGCGCGATACCGACCGGATCGAACCCCTCGTTCTCCCAGAAGGTCCGGTCCTCGGCTGCGATCACCGCGTCCTGCACGTGCTTGGGGACATCGTTGAGAGACACCGGCTCGCGCTGAATCTCAGCGAAGCGGTGCAGTTCGGTCTCGCCGTCGCCCCAGTAGACGATCGACGACTGGTAGTTGGTCTGCGCGTTCGCGTCCGGGATCTCGGTGTTCGCGTACGCGAGATAGATGGCACCGAGACCGGCGAGCATGAGTCCGAGGAAGCCCAGGAGGACGGTCCGCCAGTTCACGATCTTGTGGAACATGCTCTTCGCCCGAGCCGCCCTGCGCCGCCCTCGGCCGCCACCACCATTGCCGTTGCGTCCACCCGGGCCGCCGGGTCGTCCCGGACCGCCACCACCCCGGCCGCGCGGGCCACCCGGACCCCGGCCACCACCGGCGGCGTCGTGCATGCCCTCGCCCCCGGCCGAACCGCCCGGACCGATCCGGCGGCCGGGCACGTCGTCGCCAAGCCCTGGACGGCGCGGGGGAATGCCCTCCGCACTCGCTGTTACGCGGCCGCGCCGTGCCGGACGCCTACCGTTGCCTCTGCGCGCGCGTTGAACGGCTGATGAGCCCCGAGTGCTGCTCGAACGCCTGCCGCCGGAGCGGACCGACTCCTCGACGCCCCTGGCGAAAAAATCATCCCCCAGCGAGCCGCCCAGTCGATCTCCGTTCGGAGCCATGCCCGATCTGCCGGGCGCCGCCGGGCTGTAGCCGGCTGGGCTTCGAGGTTCGGTAGTCACAAGCGTTCTCTGCTCGTTCGATGGTCGGGCCTGGCCCGTCCGACTCCGCGGCGGACCGAAGTACAGAGTACGACGACCTAGTTGATTCCCCCAAGATTGCTCGTTAAGCGGCCAAACCGAACGCGCACGTACTACGTGCACTCGACCATTATCAACACCGTCTGCACATGGTCAGCGCTGCGAACCAGCCTGAATCGTCCTCATTTGCGGCGCATCTGAGCTGCCGGTTTCACTACGATGTATCGCACTGATACATCCGTATGCTACGGTCACTATCACGACGATGTATCAGGACGATACATCGCGGTTTGTAGTCAAGGGAGAGATCACCTCGTGGGCAAGCGTGCACAGGCCCTGGAGCTGGCCGTTCTCGGTCTGCTTCACGACGCCCCTATGCACGGCTACGAGCTGCGAAAGCGCGTCAACACCCTCCTCGGCTGGGGACGCGCGTTCTCGTACGGGACTCTCTATCCCTGCCTCAAGGAGCTGGTCCGGCAGGGATACCTGGCCGAGGACACCATGCCACCCTCCGCAACACCACCTCATATCGGCGGGCGGCGTAGCAAGATCGTCTACAAACTGACTCCGGAGGGCAAGGAGCACTTCGCCGATTTGCTCGCCGAAGCCGGGCCGTCGTCGTGGGACGACGACCAATTCGGGGTGCACTTCGCGTTCTTCGGGCGAGCTGACGCCGAGACCCGGATGCGCATCCTGGAAGGCCGGCGCAGCCGGCTGACCGAACGCCTCGAGAACTTCCGGTCGTCCCTGCAGCGGACCCGTGAACGCCTCGACGCGTACACGCTGGAGCTTCAGCGTCACGGCCTCGAGTCCGTGGAGCGTGAGGTCCGGTGGCTCGACGAGCTGATCAACGCCGAGCGGGGCACCGTCGAGAAAAGTTCAATCGAGAACGTGCAGGGCGCGCAGCGTCCTCACATCGGAGGCGGCGACGGAGTGGCCGCCTCAGATAACACAGAAGGGACGAACGAGTAGATGAAATCGGCCAAGACCGGTGGAATCCGCGTAGCCATCGTTGGTGTCGGGAACTGTGCCGCGTCGCTTGTTCAGGGCGTGCACTATTACCGGGACGCCAATCCGGGCCAGAAGGTGCCCGGCCTCATGCACGTCCAGTTCGGCGACTACCACATCAGCGATGTGAAGTTCGTCGCCGCATTCGACGTCGACGCCAAGAAGGTCGGGCAGGATCTGGCCGACGCGATCGGCGCCAGCGAGAACAATACGATCAAGATCTGCGACGTCCCGCCGATGGGTATATCTGTGCGCCGGGGCCCGACGCTGGACGGTCTGGGCAAGTACTACCGGGAGACGATCAGCGAATCCGACGAGGAGCCGGTGGACGTCGTCGCCGAGCTTAAGGCCGCCAAGGCGGACGTCCTCGTCTGCTACCTGCCGGTCGGTTCGGAACAAGCCGCCAAGTACTACGCCCAGTGCGCGATCGACGCCGGCGTCGCGTTCGTCAACGCGCTCCCTGTTTTCATCGCCGGCACCAAGGAGTGGGCGGACAAGTTCACCGAGGCCGGTGTGCCGATCGTCGGTGACGACATCAAATCGCAGATCGGCGCGACGATAACGCACCGCGTGCTGGCTCGGCTGTTCGAGGACCGCGGCGTCACCGTGGACCGCACATACCAACTGAACGTCGGCGGAAACATGGACTTCATGAACATGCTCGAGCGTGACCGGCTGGAGTCCAAGAAGATCTCGAAGACCCAGTCGGTGACGTCGCAGCTGGCCAACGGGCTCGAGCCGCGCAACGTGCACATCGGGCCGTCGGACTACGTTGCCTGGCTGGACGACCGCAAGTGGGCGTTCATCCGCCTGGAGGGCCGCAATTTCGGTGACGCACCGGTGAACCTGGAGTACAAGCTCGAGGTGTGGGACTCGCCGAACTCGGCGGGCATCATCATCGACGCCATTCGCGCGGCGAAGATCGCCAAGGACCGCGGCGTCGGCGGGCCGATCCTGTCGGCGTCGTCCTACTTCATGAAGTCGCCACCGGTGCAGTATTCCGACGACTTCGCCCGCGAGTCGGTTGAAAAGTTCATTGCCGGCGAGGTCGAGCGCTGAGCGGTCGAGTACCGATGTAGTTCGACCACGTTCACCACCGGCCGCTACATCACACCATGCATGCACGGGTGGTGTGATGTAGCTACGCCTACCGAACGTGATCGAACGAATGGCTGCGGTCGAGCATTGCGCTCTATCGTGATATGAAGGGTCACCCGGACGTTCATCCGGGTGACCCTTCATACTTTTGCGGTGGTGGGAGACGAGAACCGTCCGCGTGATGAGTCGAAACCGACCAAATGTTGACAAGATGATGCCCAAGTGGGGACGCTTCTCTAATGTCCTCCCTGGGCAGCATCGCATGCTGGCCGGACGCCGCCCATAACGACGACGTGGTGAGGGCTAATGGTGCTGGTCCCCGTTCCGGGGGTACAACCGAGGAAGGAAACAGCGCATGACGCGGAGCGCACGAGGACGCCGCGACGAAAATGGCGACTCCACCCGGGCAGCGGTGCCCCAGCGCACCGACGACGTCACGAACGGTTCGATGAACGGGGATGAGCCACGCGGCGGCATGTCCCGCTTGTGGCATGCGTTCCTCTACGATCGCAGCGTCCGGGCACGAGTCGCCGTCCTCGTGCTCATTCCGCTCCTTGGTGCCCTCGGCCTCGGCTCTTTCTTGTTCTGGAATGCGGCGCAGGACGCGGCGTCCGCGCGCGCCGTCGAACACAACGCCGAGGTCGCCGGAACCGCCCTCGAGGTCGTCGCGGCACTTCAGGACGAGCGGGACCTCAGCGGCCTGTTCGAACAAGGCGTGGCCCAGGAGACCAACGTCGCACAAGCCCGGGAGCGCACCGACGAACGCGTGGCGAAGCTCAACGAGCTGATGGCGGGCATGCCCGAGGACGATGGCACCCTCCTCGGTGAGGCTGTCCGCAGCAGCAGGTTGCAGCTGGATCTGCTCGATTCGTACCGCGAAGGTCGCGACATCGAGCTCGAGCCGTTCGACCCGGCCGGTGTGGCCAAGTACGAGGACGTGATCGAGTCGCTGCTGCGCTTCGTCAAGGCCACCGGAGTCGGCGTCGACGATTCGGACCTGCTGAGCGACATCGACGCGCTCGACGCGCTGGCGCGCGCCACGAACACCGCCTCGGTCGAGCGCGGCCTGATCTCGCACGCGATCGCCTTGGCCAACGAGGGTGAGACGGCGATGAGCGCCTCGGACCTGCGCGAGGAGCAGATCCTCCAGGGTGAGCAGGACTTCCTGCTCAGCCGGTTCGTCGAGACCGCGGCTCCGGACTTCCGGGCGCTGTACTACGAGCGTATGCCGGCGGTCCGCGACAGCGCCGAGATGGAAGGCGAAGGGGACCGCGACGCGGGTGTGGTCAGCCTCCGCAACACGGCGATGACCAGCCAGGAGATGCCCAACATCACGCAGCAGTGGTACAACGCGTCCACCGCTCGGATCGACGTGATGCGCGACCTGCAGACGTCCGGTGCGCAGGCCATCTTGAACAAGGCCGCCGACGCGGCGCGAGGCGCCCAGTTGACGGCGGTGCTGACCGCGCTGGCCGTCGTCGTGGTGCTGGCACTGACGATCGTGCTCGCGTACGCGGTCGCCCGTTCGATCATCCGGCCGCTCCGCCGGCTGCGCAGCGCCGCCCTGTACGCCGCCGACAGCGGCCTGCCCGCGTTGGTGTCGCGAATCCAGGAGGACGGTCCGGCCGTCGTGCGCCAGGTCGGACAAGCCGTGACGCCTGAGGGTCGGGACGAGATCGGCCAGGTGGCGAGCGCGTTCAACGACGTTCACTCCACCGCCGTCCGGGTCGCCGGCGAGCAGGCCCTGCTGCGCCAGAACCTGGACACCATCGTGGTCAACCTGTCCCGCCGCACCCAAGGTCTGGTCGACCGGCAGCTCGGCGAGATCGAGGATCTCGAGTCGCGCGAGCGCGACCCCGATCAGCTCGGCACGCTGTTCCGCATCGACCACCTGGCCACCCGTGTCCGCCGGCACGCCGAGTCGCTGCTGGTCCTCGCCGGTGTCGAGGAGATGCGGCGCCAGGGTTCGGCCGCACCGGTGCTGGACGTCGTCCGTACCGCGGTCGGTGAGGTCGAGCAGTACCCGCGGATCAAGTTCGGTGTCATGCCGACCGATCTGATCGTGCCCGCCGCGGTCGACGACGTCGCGCACCTGCTCGCCGAACTGCTCGACAACGCGACCGAGTTCTCCGCCCCGTCCACCGCGGTGCACGTCACCAGCCAACCGCTGCTCGGCGGCGGGCTGCGCCTGCAGGTCACCGACACCGGCCTGGGTATCCCGCAGGACCAGTTGTCCGCGTTGAACGAGCGTCTGCGTGATCCGGGTGACATCGACGTCGCCGCGTCCCGGACGCTGGGTATCTACGTGGTCGCGCGCCTGGCGGCCCGGCACGGTATCACCGTCCGGCTGATTCCGGCCGAGGGAACCACTGGGACGATCGCTCAGGTGGACCTGCCGTCGCACCTGGTCGTCTCGCCACTGGACACGACGGACGGCGTCCTCCAAGCGCTGCAGCCGAGCGACTCCAACCGTGGCGACCAGAGCGGGCAGGCGAGCCCACAAGGCGGCCCGACCGGGTTGTTCGGCACGGGTCGCGCCGCCGACATGGGCCAGCAGGACCAACAGGACCAGGGCCAGCCGAAGCCGGCCCAGCCGCCGCTGCCGTCGCGACCGCAACCCGGCCAGCCACAGCCGGCACCGGCCCAGCGGCAGCAGGCACAGAGTCAGCCCGGGGCTGTGTCCGCACCGCCGCAGTCTCCGGCAGGGTCCCGTCCGGCTCCAGGCCAGTCCACTCCGCACCGGGACGCGCCGCGCCAGGACGCGCCACACCAGCCGCCGTCGCCGCCCGTTCCGCCGACGGCTCCGGCCGGGCCGCAAGAGCCGAGGCAGCCCGCGCCGGTGGCTCGCGACGACCAGTCCGGCACCGGACGACCCGGTGGCTTCGGGCCGGAGAGTGGCCGGCACCACGGACCGTCGCAGCCCTCGCAGGGCCAACAGCACGGCGAGCAGCGTCCAATTCAGCCGCAGCCCGAACGTCAGCCCGAGCGCCGGCCGGCCGCCCCGCAGCCCGTGCAGGCGCGCAATGCCGCATCCGCGTACGACCAGCAGTACAGCTCCGGCGGTCCGCCGACGGCCCGGTCGCTGCGCGGCTCGGAGCCGCAGCTGCCACAAGGCGACTCACCGATTTACGACGCCGTCCGTTCGGCCTGGTTCAGCAAGGGTGGCGGGGGCAACCTCGACTGGACCAGCCCGGGCGACGAGGGCTGGCGGCGCGCGGCCGCAGCGTTGCGCACGGCCGAGGATGCGGCGAACGCCCGGCGCGGTCAGGCGCCCGCTCCGCAGCACCGTCCGCCGCAGCACCCTGCGCCGCAGCGCACGGCCCCGCAACGCCCGCAACGGCCGAACCCGTGGACAAGCGGGGGTATACCCGGTCCGGCGGCGCAGCCACCGCGGTCCCAGCAGCCGGTCAGCCGTCCGGCACCAGGGCCCGCGCAAGCTCCGTCGCAGCCACCGGCACCTGCCCAACGGCAGGGGGAGCAGCAACGTCCAGCAGCACAGCCGCAGCAGCCGGCACCACCTCCGGCCGCGCCCCGGCCGCAGGCTCCGCAGCAGCCGGCACCAGTGGCGTCCGCACAGTCGCAGCGGCCGGAATCGGGAGCGTCCGGACTGCCGGTACGCCAACGTGGGGCAACGCTGGTGCCGGGGTCGATTGCCGGCGCAGCCGGGCAAGACCGACCCCAGCAGCCAGCGCCGCCGAAGGACGCTGGCAATGTTGCCTCCACACTGTCCAACCTCCAGCGCGGTGTGAGCCGCGGCCGCGAGGAATCTGGTGGCTGGGTGCCGAAGCGACCCAGTGACTCTGAGAGGAGCAGTTAGTGACAGCCGACACGAACGAGGAGCTTGGCTGGTTGCTCGACCGGTTCGTCGACCGGACCCCGGGTGCCGCCCACGGCGTGGTCGTTTCTGCCGACGGCCTTCACCTCGCGGGTTCAAAGGGGTTGCCACAAGAACGTGGAGAGCAGCTTGCGGCCGTAGTTTCCGGCCTTGCCAGCCTCACCGTCGGCGCGTCGCTCATCCTCGGGGCGGGCGACGTCCAGCAGACTCTGGTAGAGATGGCTGACGGATACCTCCTGGTCATGGCCGTCCGTGATGGCGCGCACCTCGCCGTGCTCGCCGCCGGCGGTTCCGACCTGGGTCAAGTCGGGTATGAGATGGCGCTGCTCGTCGACCGGGTCGGTGCCGCGCTCAACCCCGCGGCTCGGGTCGGCTGACCAGGGACCCACTCGAGAAGGTGACGCGATGCAAGCACCGGATGGCCGTAGGGTTCGCCCCTACCTGGCTACGCGAGGCCGCACCCGTCCCGTTCAGGAGATCGCCCTCGAAGCGCTCGTGTCGGCCACTCCGGCCGGCCGGGCACACGGGATCGACCCTGAGCCGGAGCGCGAGCGGATACTGCGTATGTGTCACGCCCCCCGCTCGGTCGCCGAAGTCGCGGCGATCGTGCGGGTGCCGCTCGGGGTAGCCCGAGTACTAGTTGCAGACCTCGAGGCAGAGAGCCTCGTCCACGTGGCGGATCCGCATGCGGCCTACACCGGCTCGCACGCCCCCGCCCGAGATCTAAGCGTGCTTGAAAGGGTGAGGGATGGCCTTCGTCGACTCTGAGGTCTCCAACGGTTCCAACGCCACGCAGGATGCCCTCTCGGTCAAGATCGTCGTAGCCGGCGGGTTCGGTGTCGGCAAGACGACCTTTGTCGGAGCGGTCAGCGAGATCGAACCGCTGCGCACCGAGGCTCTCATGACCGAGGCATCGACGTCGGTCGATGACCTGTCGATGCTGCCGACCAAGACCACCACGACGGTGGCGATGGACTTCGGCCGTATCACGCTGGCCGACGACTTGGTTCTGTATCTGTTCGGCACGCCCGGGCAGAACCGCTTCTGGTTCATGTGGGACGACATCACCCGCGGTGCGATCGGCGCGGTCATCCTCGTCGACAGCCGGCGGCTGGCCGACTCGTTCGGCGCGATCGACTACATGGAGCAGCGTGACGTTCCGTTCATCGTGGCGCTCAACGCGTTCGACGGCGTGCAGGCGCACGACGTGGAGGATGTCCGCGAGGCGCTCCAGTTGGGCCAGGACGTGCCGTTCATCGTCACCGACGCGCGGGACCGCGAGGCCGTCAAGGCGGTTCTGGTGCGGCTCGTCGAACACGCGATGGCGGTCGTCCAGCAAGCCTGAGAATGACCACGTAAGCGCCCCTTGGCACTGCTTAACGACTCGTCGACGGGTCGCCAACCGTTACTTTGCGCGCGCTACCGGCGAGCTGCAGCCCTGCCCGCGCCACCGGTGACCTGCCCGGGCACGTAGCCGGTACGGCCGGGCGGCGAGGACCTCTTCCCGTGCACCGCTGCCTGCACTGCCGCGATGGTGGCGCGAAAAGTAACGGTTGGCGACCCGTTGATGGGTCGTTAGGCAACACAGAGCGTCGTTTACGTGGTCATTCTGATTGGGTCGCCCACCACTTGCGCAGCGCCTCAGTTGCCGCCTCTTCGCCGAGCGGGCCATGCTCGAGCCGCAGGTCGAGCAGGAACCTGTAAGCCTTGCCAACCGTCGGGCCAGGCGGGATGTCCAGGATCCGCATGATCGCGTTGCCGTCCAGGTCAGGACGGATCTTGGCCAGCTCCTCCGCTTCGGCGAGCCGTTCGATCCGCCGCTCGAGGTCGTCGTAGGTCCGCTGCAGGGCCAGCGCCTTGCGCCGGTTCCGCGTCGTGGAGTCGGCCCGGGTCAGGATGTGCAGCCGCTCGAGCAGCGGCCCCGCGTCGCGGACGTAGCGGCGCACCGCGCTGTCGGTCCACTCGCCGGAACCGTAGCCGTGGAAGCGTAGGTGCAGTTCGACCAGGCGCGCCACGTCGTCGACGACCGCACCCGGAAATCGCAGTGCGGAGAGCCGCTTCTTGGTGAGCTTGGCCCCCACGACGTCGTGGTGATGGAAGCTCACACCACCACCGGGTTCCAGGCGGCGCGTCTTCGGCTTGCCGATGTCGTGCAGCAACGCCGCCAGCCGCACCACGAGATCCGGGCCGCCGTCGGGCAACCGGTCTTCCAACTCGATCGCCTGCTCCAGCACGGTGAGCGAATGCTCGTATACGTCCTTGTGCCGGTGATGTTCGTCGATCTCGAGCTGCAGGGCGGGCAGCTCCGGTAGGAACTTCTTCGCCAGCCCGGTGTCCACGAGCAGCGTCAGCCCGGCGCGGGGGTGATCCGACAGCAACAGCTTGGACAACTCGTCCCGGATCCGTTCGGCCGAGATGATCGACAATTGGTCCTTCATCCTGCGCATCGCCGCGACAACGGACTCGGCCACCGTGAAGTCCAGCTGGGACGCGAATCGCGCCGCGCGCAGCATCCGCAGCGGATCGTCCCCGAACGACGTCTCCGGGCTGCCCGGCGTGTTGATGATCTTTCCGGCCAGGTCTGACAGTCCACCGTACGGGTCGATGAACTCCTTGGACGGCAGCCGGACCGCCATCGCGTTGATCGTGAAATCGCGGCGGACCAGATCCTCCTCGATCGATTCGCCGTACGACACCTCGGGCTTGCGGCTGTTCCGGTCGTACACGTCCGAGCGGTACGTCGTGATCTCGATCTGATACCCCAGCTTGCGCGCACCGATCGTGCCGAACGCAGCGCCGACGTCCCATACCCCGTCCGCCCAGCCGGACAGCAGCCGCTTGGTCTCGGCCGGTCTGGCGGACGTCGTGAGGTCGAGGTCGGCACCCAGGCGATCCAGCAGCGCGTCGCGTACCGAACCGCCGACCAGGGCGATCTCGTGCCCAGCCGCCGTGAAGCGTTCGGCCAGCTCATCGACCACAGGTGCGATCCGGAGCAGGTGACGGACGGCGGTGCGTTGCGCCATGGACAGCGACCGGGACTCATTCACAACGGACCAGGGTACGATGCCATGCGACGTGATGAGGCATTCGTTTCGCCGGACCGTGGCGAGGACGGCAACAGGCGGCGCCGCGGCAGCGATCGTCGGACTATCGATCGGTGCGCCGGCCGCCGCCACAACCGTCGTTCCCGACGGCGCCGAGCAGTCTGTGCAGGTGGAGTTGCACACCCTCGAGCCGGGCGCTCCGGCGCCGGGCGACCGGGTCGAGATCACCGGGTCGATAACGAACATCACCGACGAACCGCTGCGCGACGTCCAGGCGCTGCTGCGCTACGACAGCCGGCCGCTCACCTCGCGTTCGGACATCTCCCGGGTGACGACCGATGCCGGGCTCCACTGGGGTTGGCGGCCCGGCCACATCTACGACATCGTGCGCGACGAGCTTGCGCCCGGCCGGTCCGCGCCGTTCGAACTCGAGTTCACCGTCGACACCGCTTGCCTGGACGACGAGACTGCGAACCTGCCGTGCCTCGGCCTGCCGATGGACGGCGTCTACGCGATCGGTGTCGACGCCAACGTGACCACGCCGGACGACGAACGCCACACCGGGGGAACCGCCCGCACCGTCGTGCCCTGGCAGATCGGCGACGCCGATCCGATACCGGTCGCCCTGCTGTGGCCGGTTGTCGGAACGCCGGCGATCGGGGACGGCGCACTTCGAGACGATGCCGAGCCGACAACGGCGCCGGAGGACGGCGCCGACCGGGAACAACCGGATGCCGGCACCGATATAGTGCCCGATTCCCGGGGGCAGGACCCGGCTACGGCAAGACCGGCGCTGAACCGGCTGCTGGCAGCACCGGGCGATGCACCGGTCACCTGGGCGGTAGACCCGGGCACGTGGTCACCGACGGTGGCCGGCGCGGTCCGCAGCACCGGCGAGCTCATGGTGCTGCCGCCGGGCGTGCCCGACGCGGGCGCGCTCGCACGTGTCGACCGTGACCTGGCCGGACAGGTCACCGCCGAGGTGGCTCGGATCCAGAACGGATTCACGCCCGCAGACGTCCCGGTTCGGATGGACGCCGCCTGGCCGGGCGCGGGAGTCGTCACTGAAGACGCGCTGCGGGCGTGGACGGACGCCGGCTACGCGACGCTCGTGCTGCCGCGGGACGCCGTCACGATGCCGTATCGCACGCCCGTGGCAGCGCTGGAACTCGGCGGCGAACGCGTGCGGGCTGTTCTGACCGACCCCGGCCTGGACTCGGCCATCGCGGACAACGCCGGGCCGAGCAGAACCGGAGCTCAGAGTGCCGCTCTCGATCTGCGCCAGCGTTGGCTGGCCGAGACGGCGCTCGCCCGCGACGAGCCGCTCCGGTTCGGCACGGCAGCTCTGGTCGCCGCACCTCCGCCCGGATGGCGGCCGTCCCCCGAGGTGATCGAGGCGGTGCTGAGCGTATGGACGAGCACGGACTGGATCAAGCCCACCGGTGTCTCCGGGCTCACCGACGCCGCGCCACCGCGCCGGGAGGCGGTACCGGCCGCCGTGCTCAGCCCACTGCTCGCCGGGACGGACGGCCTGCCCGGCGACTACGCACGCGACATCCAGCGGCTGCACGACGAGCTCTCCTGGTATCACTCGCTGCTCGGCGACGATGATGCGGGCGACTTCGCCCCCGTGCCGGCGCGGGTCGCCGCGCGGGCCGCCTCGATCGGTTGGCGGGACGACCTCGACACCGCGCGCGCGGAGGTGGTGGCGCTGCGGCACGCGGTGGACGAGGCGTTGTCCGGGGTGAGTGTCGTCGTCAACCCGAGCAACACGCTGTCCGGCAACACGGGTGTCTTCCCAGTCAATATCGCCAACGATCTCAGCCATGCCGTAACGGTCCGGCTCGAGTTCGATCCGGCCAACAGGGACCGGCTGGCGATCGAGCCCGTCGAGGCGCGCGTGCCGGGCGGTCAGCAGCAGACCGTGCAGGTGCGCGCCGAAGCGGTCGCCAACGGCGAGGTCTCGGTGAGCGTGCAACTCGCCACCGTGAACGGCGTGCCGCTCGGCGGAGCACAGCACACGATCGTCAACGCCACTCACTACGGCACGATCGGTTGGTTCGTCGTCGGTGGCTCGGCGCTGCTGTTCGCCGGCGGACTCTCGTGGCGCACGCTGCGAGGGCGCCGTCGGATCGGCCCGTGAGCGCGATATATGGTCAGCCGATGAGCCATTCCGAACCGGGCGCAGGCAGGCCGAACGGCAACGGCCGGCCCGCCGACGCGGCAGCGGACGTCCCGCTGGCCGACGGCGAAGGCCCGGTGCGGCAGGGTGGGCTGCTCGGTTCGAGCATGATCATGGCCGCCGGCACGATCGTCTCCCGGCTGACCGGATTCCTACGCGCGGCGGTCATCGCCGCGGCCATCGGTCTGGGTATATCCGCGGACGCGTTCAACCTGCCGAACACCGTCCCGAACATGATCTACATCCTGGTCGTCGGTGGTGTGCTCAACGCGGTTCTCGTGCCGGCGCTCGTCAAGTCCATCAAGCAGGACGCCGACGGGGGTGAAGCATACGCCCAGCGGCTGTTCAGCGTGGTCGTGGTGGTCCTCGGCGTAGCGACGATCATCGCTGTCGCAGCGGCGCCGTGGATCATGCGAGCCATCGCGGACAGCGGGTATCTCGAGCCGGAGAACCGCGCGTTCTTCGACAACATGGTGCTGTTCGCCCGGTTCTGCCTGCCGCAGATCTTCTTCTACGGCGTGTACGTGCTGATCGGTCAGATGCTCAACGCCCACAGCCGGTTCGGGCCGATGATGTGGGCGCCGATCGTCAACAACATCGTTGCGATCGCCGTCTTCGGCGGGTTCATCGCGGTGGCCGGGACGAAGGCCGACAACGAACCGTTCACCACCACTGAGGTTGCCGTACTCGGACTCGGATCGACGCTCGGCGTCGCGCTCCAGGCGCTGATCCTGCTCCCGGTCCTGATCCGGACCGGCTTCACCCTCCGCTTCCGGACCGACTGGCGCGGTCACGGGCTGGCCAGCGTCGGCCGGCTCGGCCTCTGGACCCTCGCGCTCGTGATTGCGAACCAGGTCGCGTACGTGATCGTCATCCGTACCGCCAGCGCCGGTTCGGCTGCGGGTGAGGCCGGCGCGACCGTCTACATCAACGCCATGCTGATCATGATGGTGCCGCACGCGATCATCACCGTGTCGCTCGCGACCGCGCTGCTGCCCAAGCTGGCCGACCACGCCTCTGACGGCGACCTGCGGCTCGTGGCCGACCGGCTCGGCTCGGCGATGCGCGTGTGCATGGCCGTGATGGTGCCGATCGCCGCACTGCTGGCCACCATGGCGGTGCCGCTCGCCGCGCTCATCTTCGGCTACGGCGCGGCCTCCGGCGAGTCACGCGCGGTCGCGGTCACGTTCGCCGCGCTCATGCCCGGACTCGTGGCGTTCACCGTTCACTACCTGACGTTGCGCGGGTTCTACGCACTTCAGGACACCAGGACGCCGTTCCTCGTCCAGGTGTGGATCGCCGCGGCGATGATCGTGAACGCCGTGCTCGTCGCCCAGTTCGCCCCCACGTCGCAGATCACGGTGTGGCTCGCCGCCGGGTTCAGTGCGTCGTACGTCCTCGGCTCCGTCGTCAGCGTGTCCGTGCTGCGCAGCCGGCTCGAAGGCCCGTCGCCCGCGGCGCTGCTCCGTCAAATCGGCCACGTGCTGATTCCGGCCTTGCTGGCCGCATCCGCCTCCTTCGGCGTCGTGCGCTGGCTCGACGACCTTGGCCTACCTGATTGGCTGGACAATTTGGTCGTTCTGGCCGCAGCGGGCACAATCGGACTCACTCTGTATGTGGTGGCGTCCTACATCCTGCGTGTCGCCGCAGTCCGCGAGGCGATCGGATTGATTCGCTCGCGGATCGGTCGGCGGCGGTCCGGGAACGGGCCTACCATGGAGGGTCGGACATGACGACTCCGCGACGATGCCACCGGCATAAGGTGAGAGGACAGTGACAACGCAGGCAGTCGGACCAGGGCGGCTCGTGGCCGGACGATACCGCGTCGAAGACCTACTCGACGAGGTCGGCGCCGTGCGCTCGTGGCGCGCCGTCGACGAGGTTCTCAGCCGCCCCGTATTCGTTCAGACCGTGCCGAGCGACGATCCGGCCGCCGGCGCACTGACCGCAGCGGCGCGCGACGCTTCGCACGTTGCCGACCCGCGGTTTCTCCAGATTCTCGACGTCAATGAGGGCGACGGTATCAGTTACGTCGTGGGTGAGTGGGTGGCCGGGCGCGACCTGCGCTCGATCCTCACCGACGGTCCGCTCGACTCCGAGCAGGCCGCGGCGCTGGGCAGGGAGATCGCCGAGGCGCTCGCGTCCGCGCACGAGTCGGGCGTCCACCACCTGCATCTGGAACCGCGCAACGTGCACATCGCCCCGGACGGTTCGGTGAAGATCGGTGGCCTTGCCACCGCCGCCGCGATGTCCGGCGTCGAGGAACCCGAGCCGGACGCAGCTGATGCCGCCGGTGTCGGCCGGATCCTGTATGCCGCGCTCACCGCGCGCTGGCCCGGCGACGGCGAATCCGGGCTCGACCAGCCGATGCGTGTCGACGGGCGGTTCGCGTCGCCCCGCCAGGTGCGTCCCGGTGTTCCGCGGCTGCTCGACGAGATCGTCGACCGTACGCTGGGCAACGGCGAGCGGCACCACGCGTCCGCACTTCGCACGCCGGCCCAGATCGCCGACGCGCTGGCCCGTGGACACATTCAACCGCGAACCGGCGATCTGCTCGGCGACAGCGACGAGAACGAGCCGCCGCCGGCGATCCTGAACGAGCCGGTCCCGGTGGCAACGGCCGGTGGTGGTGCCACGTTTCTCCAGACGATGGCCGACCCCGAACCGGATGGCTCGCAGGCCGTGCGACGCACGGTCGGTGTGCTCGTCGGTGCGGTGTTCCTTGCCGTCATGTTCATCTTCGGCTGGCGCCTGCTCATCGGCTCGGGGGACGAGACGCAGGCGGGCCCGGACAGCGTGCCGGCCACGACCCCGACCGAAGAGGTGGTGGAGGAGGAGACGGTCAGCGAATCGGAGCCGGACGAGACCGAGGAACCGACCGAGGAACCGACCGAGACCGAGGACCCGGCGGACGAGGAGCCGGCTCTCGAGTTGGAGCAGCCGCCGGGCGAAGTCGGCTCGGGCGCCCAGATCGATCTGGACGGCTCGATCGAGCCAGCCGTGGAGGGTGTCAGTCTTCGAGTCGAACGACGGCTCGACGGCGGCGACTGGCAACCTTTCCCGGACGAGTCGGGGCAGATCGTCGCGACGACCGATCAGAACGGTGCGTTCAGTACCTACGTGATCACCAGCCGGCAGGGGACCAACGATTGGCGGCTCGTCGGCGAGATCGACGGCGAGCCGATCGAGTCCAACATCGTCACCGTGGTCATCAACTAAAGCGTCGGAGGTGACCGTGCGGGACCCGGGCGCTCAGTCGGATGCCGCCCTGTTGCGCGCGCACGTCGCCGGTGACGACCACGCCTTCGGAGAGCTCGTCCGCCGGCACCGCGACCGGCTGTGGGCGGTGGCGTTGCGCACACTCGGTAACCCCGACGACGCTGCGGACGGTCTGCAGGACGGTCTGCTCAACGCATTCCGGCGGGCCGGGTCGTATCGCGGGGACGCCGCGGTGACGACGTGGCTGCACCGCATCGTCGTCAACGCGTGCCTGGACCGGATGCGACGGGTCTCCATCCGGCCGACGTCGGCGCTTGACGAGGGTGATCATTCCCAGCAGCTGGCCGCGCCGGATGCGGATCCCGCCGATACGGCCAGCCTGCGACTCGACGTCCAGCAGGCGCTCGCTACGCTGCCGCCGGACCAGCGGGTACCGCTCGTTCTGGTCGACATGGAGGGGTATTCGGTCGCCGAGACGGCGAAACTGCTCGGCGTTCCGCCCGGCACCGTCAAGAGCCGGTGTGCACGGGCACGGGCCAAGCTCGTCCCGCTCCTGACACCATCCCCCGGTGGCCAGGGTCACCTCGCCGGGCGGAACCAGGCGATGCCCGAGGGCGTCTCATCTGCGGACCCCACAACACCGACAAGTCCCGAGGGGAGGTAGCCCGCGTGGTCATCCGCCCAGGTCAGGCCGGTGGGCACCTCGACCCACTGGATGTCGCCGAGCACGCCGAGGGGCTGCTCGCGTCCGACCGCGCCACCGCCGTCGAGGCGCATTTGTCGTCCTGCGCGCAGTGCAGGGAACTGGCCGCATCGGTCTCGAATGTGACGGCGACCCTTTCCGCCGAGCCGCGCGAGCTGACGATCCCTGACAGTGTGGCCACCAGGATCGATGCCGCGCTCGCTGAGGAGACCGCAGCGCGAGCAGCTTCGGCAAAGCCCCGTTCCGAGGGCTTCTTGGCCGGGCTCCGCGGCCGGCTGCCCGTCATCGCCGCAGCGGCCGCATCGGTAGCCGTTCTCGGACTCATCGGCTATTCGCTCACCGGGACAGGCGGCGATGATGCGGCGACTACAACGGACGCCGGTGCCGGCATCGCCGAGTCCGATGACGCGCCGGACTCGGCCGAAGCTCCGGAAGAGTTCGGTCCGTTGGACGAAGAGGAAGCGCCGGCCGACGACGAGAGTGCCGATCTCGAAGCCGAGGAGGACACCGGCGAGGAGACGCGTGGGGACGAGGACGACGGTGCCGACGGTGGCGAGGAGGCCGAGACGTTTGACACCGATGTTTCGGCCCGTGAGCGAGATGCGCTGACGAGCGAGCTGCAGGATATTCTCGCCGAGCAGTCGACCCAGGCCGAACCAGGCGCCGACGGCCAACCTTGCGGAACGGTTCTTTCCGAGGAACTAGGCGGCGAACTGCTCGGCGCCGCCGACACGGACCTCGTCCAGCCGGGCTCGGTTCTCGTCGCGATCGACGTCGGGGATCCGGACACCGTCTCCGGTTGGGTCTTGCCCGACTGCACGGCCGGACCGGACGACGCCGCGTTCGATTTCGTCATCCCCCGGCCCCCGGCAGAATGATCACGTAAAGTCGCCACTCCCCGGCCAAACGCTGCCCACAGGCGCGGCATCGTACGGAGGCGCCGCGCAAACCGGTGTGGCCGGCCGCTTCGCGCCATCCGGGCGATCTCGACAGACCAGTCCCATCCCTCGCCATCTCGGCGCCGTGAACATGCGGCATGATTCGACCATGGCGGATGAGGTCCTCGGGGTGATCGGTGCCGGAATCATCGGGCTCGCCGTAGGCCGGGAGATCACCCTCCGGCGGCCAGGGACACGCGTGGTCGTAATGGAGAAGGAAGACCGGGTGGCGATGCATCAGACGGGCCACAACTCCGGTGTCGTCCATGCCGGCATCTACTACGCACCGGGCAGCCTCAAAGCACAGCTGTGCACACGTGGCGTTTCCCTGCTCCGCGAGTACTGCGCGCAGCGCCGCCTTCCGTACGACGAGTGCGGAAAGCTCGTCGTCGCCGTTACCGAGGCCGACCTCGAACGGCTCGACGCGCTCCACGCCCGGGCGGATGTGAATGCTGTGCCAGGGCTGCGCCGCATCAGCGGGGACGAGATCAAGGAGATCGAGCCGCACGCCACCGGCCTGGCCGCCCTGCATTCGCCCCGCACAGCCATCACCGACTTCGTACAGGTCGCCAGGTCGTACGCCGACGACATCGTGAACGCCGGCGGGGAGATCCGGCTGGGCTTTCCGGTCAGCCGGATCACGTCGTCGGGTGGCAAGCTCGAAGTGGAGTCCGGCGACGCCGCGCTGAGCGTGAACCGCCTCGTCGTCTGCAGCGGCCTGCACTCCGATGCGGTCGCCGGCCTTGCCGGTGATTCGGCCGAGCCGAGGATCATTCCGTTCCGCGGCGAGTACCTTCGCGTGCTACCGCACAAGGCGGATCGGGTCCGCGGCCTGATCTACCCGGTTCCGGACCCCCGCTATCCGTTCCTCGGGGTGCATTTCACGCGGATGGTCTCCGGCGACGTGGAAATCGGCCCGAACGCCGTGCTGGCCCTCGCCCGCGAAGGCTACCGGTGGCGCGACATCCGACCTCGTGACCTGCGTGATATCGGGGGTTGGCCAGGAATGTGGCGTATGGCGCGCCGGCATTGGCGGACCGGTATCAGGGAAATGTACGGATCGCTGTCCAAACGCGCCTACCTGCGGGCGGCGCAACGTTACGTCCCGGACATCGGGCCGCGCGACGTCGAGCGGGCCCGATCCGGCGTGCGCGCGCAAGCACTCGACCGTGACGGCAGCCTGGTGGACGACTTCCGAATCCATCACCTCGGTCCGATCACCACAATCCGCAACGCACCGTCGCCGGCCGCCACATCGTCGCTGGCCATCGCCGAATATGTCGTGGAGGAGGTGTTCGGCACGTCGGCGAGCCGGCAGCCGCGTTGATGTTGCGCGCCGGCAGCGGATCAGGCGCTGACGATCGCCGCGTCCCTGCTGGGCCGACGCCGGGGAATGTGACGCCCGTAGGATCGGTTGATTCCTAGCAGGCAACGAATGAAGGGCTTTGCGACTGTGACCGACATCGGCAACCTCGTTATCATCGGCTCCGGCCCCGCCGGGTACACCGCTGCGATCTATGCCGCACGCGCGCGCCTCGACCCGGTGGTTCTGGAGGGATCGGTCACGTGGGGCGGTGCGCTCATGAACACCACCGACGTGGAGAACTATCCCGGTTTCCGGGACGGCATCATGGGTCCCGACCTCATGCAGGAGATGCGTGCGCAGGCCGAACGGTTCGGCGCGCGGATCATTACCGATGATGTGGTCGACGTTGATCTGACCGGCGATGTCAAGATCGTCAAGGACGGCTCGGGCAACGAGTACCGTACTCGCGCCGTCATCCTGGCCACCGGTTCCGGCTACCGGGAGCTGGGCCTGGAGAACGAGAAGCGGCTCTCCGGGCACGGCGTCTCGTGGTGTGCGACGTGCGACGGGTTCTTCTTCCGCGAGCAGGACATCGCCGTCGTCGGTGGCGGCGACTCCGCAATGGAGGAGGCGACGTTCCTCACCCGGTTCGCACGTAAGGTCTACGTCATCCACCGCCGGGACGAGCTTCGTGCCTCCAAAGTGATGCAGGAGCGGGCGTTCGCCAACGACAAGATCGAGTTCATCTGGGACACCGAGGTCGTGGACGTACTCGGCGACGACAAGGTCAACGGCCTGGTCCTGCGCAACATCAAGACCAAGGTCGAGGAGAAGCTGGACGTCACCGGCCTCTTCGTGGCGATCGGGCACGACCCCCGCTCCGAACTGCTCCGCGGGCAGGTCGAACTCGACGCCGACGGCTACGTTCTGGTCGAGCACCCGTCGACCAGAACCAACCTCCCCGGTGTCTTCGCCAGCGGTGATCTGGTCGACCACATCTACCGGCAGGCCGTCACGGCTGCGGGCACCGGATGCCAGGCCGCGCTCGACGCCGAACGCTACCTCGTCGAACTGGACGACGTGGCAGCCGCGGCGGAGCCGACACGATCAACGACGGACGCCGACTCCACAAGCCAAGCCGTCGCATAGCGGTACAGAACGACACATCGAAGGGATCGATATGAGTGCAATCACGCACGTGACCGACGCCGACTTCGACGAGAAGGTTCTCAAGAACGACAAGCCCGTTCTCGTGGACTTCTGGGCGGAGTGGTGCGGTCCGTGCCGGATGATCGCGCCGGTGCTCGAAGAGATCGCGGGTCAGCAGGACAAGCTCGACATCGTCAAGCTGAACACCGACGAGAACCCGCTGACCGTTGCGCAGTACCGCATCACGTCCATCCCCGCGCTCAAGGTGTTCTCCGGCGGCGAGGTCGTCAAGGAGATCATCGGAGCCAAGCCGAAAGCCGCCCTGCTCAAAGATCTCGACGGCTTCGTCAACTGACCGCACCGCCGTCTCCACCACCGGAAGGGTTGACCCGTAGCCAAGCGCCCCCTGCGATCGCTAACGTGATCGGACGACCAGCGGGAGGACGGCATGGAACAGGCAAGACTGCGCTACCGCCTCGGTGACTCCGGACCTACCGTTGCGGAGATCCGAGTCCGGCTCGCGCAGCTCGGTCTGCTCGACCACACCGAATCCGGCGTCCCGCTCGACACCTTCGACGCGGACGTCGACCGTGCCGTTCGGCAGTTCCAGCAGGAGCGCGGCCTCACCGCGGACGGCATCGTCGGCCCGGGCACCTATCGGGTGCTGGACGAGGCACGCTGGCGGCTCGGTGACCGGCTGCTCTCGTACGTCGTCGCGAATCCGCTATCCGGGGACGACGTGCTCACCCTTCAGCGCCGCCTCACCGAGCTCGGCTTCGACGTCGGCGACACCGATGGTGTCTTCGGACAGCGCACCGGCGAGGCGGTGCGCGACTTCCAGCGCAACGTCGGGCTTCCGGCGGACGGCACCTGCGGCCCCATCACATTCAAGGCCCTGCACCGACTCGCACCGATCGTCACGGGTGGGCGTCCCGACGATCTTCGCGCCGAGGAGGTGCTGCGCCGCGCCGGCAAACGGCTGCCCGGCAAGGTCGTCGTCATCGATCCGGGCCACGGCGGCCCGGATCGCGGCGCAACGGGCAACGGCCTCGAGGAGGCGGCCATCGTCGAGGACCTCGCCGCGCGGGTGGAGGGACGGCTCGCCGCCACCGGCGTGCAGGTGTATCTCACCCGCGGCCCTGCTCTCGATCGCGACCTGGATGAGGTGACGCGCGCGACGTTCGCGAACGAGTCCGGGGCGAATCTCATGCTCTCGCTCCATGTCGACCGGCATCACAATCCTGTTGCGTCCGGCGTCGCCGCGTACTACTACGGCACTGCTCGTCCGGGAACGACGAGCGCGATCGGCGAGACGTTCGCCGGGCTGATCAAGCGTGAGATCGTGGCGCGCACCGACCTCGTCGACTGCTGCACCCATGCAAAGACGTGGGACCTGCTTCGCTACACGAAAATGCCCGCGGTCCGGCTCGAGCTCGGCTACATCACGAATCCCGGCGACGCCGCGCGGCTGGCCGACCCGCAGTTCCGCGACGTGGTCGCCGAGGCGATCGTCGTCGCCGTACAGCGGATCTACCTGCCGTCCCACGAAGACGCCACCACTGGCGTTCTCCAGCTCCGCGACCTCACGGGTTGACCACCTTCGGCCCCGTTTCCCGCGCTAGACCGGGCGTAGCACCGGATCCGGTGACACCGCTTCGATCAGCCTGTCGATGGCGACCTCGACCTCGGCGCTCAGTGGTGCGCTGGTTCGCAGATCCATCCGCAGCCGCGGCCAGCGCCGGTGCGGGCGTACCGTCTTGAAACCTACGCTGACCAGGAACGCCGCCGGTACCAGGCAGCTCGGTTCGGCCTTGGTCGCGTCGCCGAACGCCTCGATCGCGCGGTACCCGCGACGCAGCAGACCGCGTGCGGCGGACTGGATGAGCGTGCGTCCCAGGCCTTCACCGCGCATCGTCGGGACGACTCGGGCGGTGACGAGCTGTACCGCATCTGCCGCGATCGGGCTGGTCGGGAACATGGTCGCACGCGGGACGAACGCCGGTGGCGCGAAGAGAACATGGCCGACCGGGACGTCGTCCACGTACGCGACCGTGCCGCACGAGCCCCACTCCAGGAGGGTGGCCGACACCCAGGCCTCCTTCTCGAGCGACGGATCGCCTTCTTCGAGTGCGCGATCCGCGGCGAGCTGGTCGAACTCCCAGAAGACACACGATCGGCACGGGTCCTGGATGTCGTCGATGTTGTCCAGCGTCAGTGACTCCAACCGGCGTCCGGCGGACACAGGTCGCACCTCCTTTGCGCCCCGTTGTCTACCGGCATCGTAGTGCCGTAACTGGCTATTCGTCCGGTTCGGCGAGTGGGTTCTCCCACCGCACGCCTGGGAACCTTGCGAAGTCGCTGTCATTGGACATAACGGTCAGGCCGTGACCGCGCGCGATCGCGGCGAGATGAGCGCCCGGGATGAGATCGGCACGGACGCCGTCGACCTCCAAGTTCTCGCTGAGGAACTCGGTGTGGCGTTCGGTCGGGGTCGGCGTCCAGGCCGCTTCCCGCTCGAGCCACTCACGAACTTGCGCCATTGCCGCCGCCGCGGGCAGCGGCCTAGGAAAGATGCGCGGGTTCGTCACGATACGCAGGTACGCGGTAAGGCTCTCCCACGGCAAGCCGACGCGAGCCGGCCCGGCCAGGCACTCGTCCAGCCAGTCTCGCGCGCGCTCGTGATGCGCGAAGTCCTCGACGTGTGCGTAGACCAGAATGTTCGCATCGACGAGCATCATCGCCGGAACTCGCCGTCTGCCAAGGTGAGTGTCTCGTGAACATTGCTGATGTCATCGAAGAACGGCCTGCCGAGCCGGACGCTCTCCGTCCTTCGCGCCGTCGCCGGCCGTCGCCGCTCATCCGTATACGCCCGGAGGCCGAGCCGGACAAGGTCGTTGACGACGTCCTTCCACGTGCGTCCGGACTCCACTTGGATACGCCGGAGCTGAGCTGCTACGTCGTCGTCCAACGACAAAGTCGTTCGCATGCATCAAATCATAATCTGTGTGATGTGTTGATGTCTACGCTCTCGACCGGTTGTCGATCAGGACTTGAACTCCGTCCAGAATGCGCTCAAGGCCGAACTCGAAGTCTCCGTCCGGATCGGTGTCCTCTTCCTCGAAGATTCCTGAACGCGCGAGGCGAGCGATCGCCGGAAAGCGGTTGCCTTCGGCGATCCGCTGCATGAGGGTGGCATAGACGCGGTACCGCTCTTGTTCGCTCACACCGGTTCGAGTCGATGCCTCGCTGATCTGTAGGCCCAACGTCGACTCACCACGCACATAGACGGTCAGCATCAGCAGGATCAGGAGCTTGTCCGCCTCGGTCAGCCCGGTGCCGGCCAGTGCTTCGAGGGCGACGTTCATCCACGCCAGATTGTTCGGTCCCATCGGAGGCCCGGATATCGGCAACTCCACGGTCCAC
This sequence comes from Jiangellaceae bacterium, assembly GCA_036374835.1. Lineage (GTDB taxonomy): Bacteria > Actinomycetota > Actinomycetes > Jiangellales > Jiangellaceae > DASUTB01. The sequence continues at coordinate 81,547 of DASUTB010000111.1, forward strand.
GGCCGACGGCGGCAGAAGTCCTTCTGCAGCCGCGCCCACCGCGCCAGCTCAGCGCGCCACGGCCCGTCACCGACGAGATCGCTCGGCGGTCGCCCGACAGCGGTATCGAACATCAACTCCAGCAGGTCGTGCTTGCTGGGCACGTAGCGGTACAGCGACATCGGGGTGACGTCGAGTTCCTTGCCGATCCGGTGCATCGACACCGCACCGAGTCCTTCGGCATCGGCGACCTCGATCGCGGTCGTGACGATCTGCCGCACGGTAAGGCTCGGTTTCGGCCCTCGCTTCGGTGGCTCGGCCGCACCCCACAGCAGGTCGAGTAGACGTTCCGGATCTCCCATAGTTGACAGCATCCTATTACTGTTTATACCGTATATAAAGTCTACGGTATAAACTATTAGGGGATCCGATGACCGTGATCGTCATGGAGAGAGTCGTCAAGCGCTACGGAGCGATCAGGGCACTCGCCGGACTCGACCTCACCGTTGCCGAAGGCTCCGTGCACGGCCTGCTCGGCCCGAACGGCGCCGGCAAGACGACCGTCGTTCGAGTGCTCTCGACCCTTCTTCGGTACGACGCGGGTCGGGTCGAGGTGGCCGGGTTCGACGTGGCCAGGCAGCCGGGCGAGGTGCGCGAGCGGATCGCCCTGACCGGCCAATACGCGGCCGTCGACGAGATCCTGTCCGGACGGCAGAACCTGACGATGTTCGGCCGGCTGTTCGGACTCGGACCTCGCCAGGCACGTCGCCGGGCGGATGAGCTGCTCGAGGAGTTCGGCCTCACCGACACGGCGGACCGGTCGGCCGGGCAGTATTCCGGAGGCATGCGGCGGCGTCTCGACCTCGCTGCCAGCCTCATCCGGGCGCCGTACGTCCTCTTCCTCGACGAACCGACGACCGGGCTCGATCCGCGAACCCGCAACGAGCTGTGGGCGGCCGTCCGCGCGATCGTCGCCGGCGGCACCACGGTGCTCCTGACAACGCAGTACCTCGAAGAAGCGGACCAGCTTGCCGACGCGGTCTCCGTGATCGACCACGGCCGGGTGGTCGCCGAAGGAAGCCCGGACGAGCTCAAGCGGCGGGCCGGCGGGGATCGCATCGAGGTGATCGTGCGCGACGCCTCGGACCTGAGCACCGCCTCGCGCGTCCTGGGTCGGATCGGAAACGGTGACGTGGACACCGACCCCGACCGGCGTAGCGCGAGCGTCGCTGTCACCGACCGCATGGCCGCTCTGGCCGGCGCCGTCACCGCCCTCCAGGACGCCGGGGTCGAGGCGGAGGACATCGGCATTCGCCGACCCACGCTCGACGAAGCGTTCCTCAACCTCACCGGCCAGGCCACGCAGAAGCAGGAGACCGCCGGATGACCGGCACAGCCGACGCCACGCCGTCCACCGGCCGCCGCCGCCGTACCGTCCGGGACGGCTGGACGATGACCAATCGCAACCTGTCGCACGTGCTCCGGGCCCCCGAAGAGATCGTGCTGTACTTCTCCCTCCCGATCATGTTCGTGCTGGTCTTCGGGTATGTCTTCGGCAGTGGCATGGCCGTGCCCGGCGGCGGCTCGTACCGCGAGTTCCTGCTTCCGGGCGTCTTCGCGATGGCCATGCTGCAGGGGATGGGCGCGACTGCGACCGGCGTGGCGATGGACGTCAACCGGGGTGTCGTCGACCGGTTCCGCTCCATGCCGATGGCCCGCTCTGCGCTGGTCGTCGGGCGTAGCACCGCGGATCTGTTCCGGGCGAGCCTCGAACTGGCGGTACTCGTCGGCTGCGGCCTGCTCGTCGGGTGGGGATGGCATCGCGGAATCGGTGACGCACTCCTCGCGATCGGGCTGTTGATCCTGCTGCGGGTCGCGATCACCTGGATCGGAATCTATCTCGGCCTTGCCGTGCCGAATCCCGACACCGTCTCGGTCATCGTCTTTCCGCTGGTATTCCCGCTGACGGCCGTGTCCAACGTGTTCGTCGCACCGGTACTGCTCCCGGAGTGGCTCGGCACGATCGCCGAGTGGAATCCCATGTCAGCGACCGTCGCCGGAGCCCGCGAGTTGTTCGGAAACCCGGGAGTGGACGGCGGTTCGTGGCCCACCGACCACGCCATGCTGCTGGCCGTAGCCTGGCCGCTCGTGTTCATCGCGATCTTCGCCCCGCTCGCGGTACGCAAGTACCAGGCGCTCAATCGCTAGCAGTTGCCTCCGGAGACGCAAGCCGATATCCCCGCTTGACGACCGTCTCCACGACGCCGGATCCGACGGCTCCGCGCAACCGAGTGACGGCCATCTCCACCGCGTGCTCATTACTCCCGCCACCGGGAAGTATCTCGAGCAGCCGGGAGCGCGGCAGGACCACGCCGGGACGCTTCGTCAGCGCGTTCATCACCGCCATCGGGCCCGGTGCCAGTTCCCGGGCCCGGCCGTCGACGACGACCGCGTGCCCACGCACCTCAATCTCGTGCCCGCCGGCGCGTAAGGTGCGGCATCGCGCGGGCAGCGCGGAGACGATCTCGCGCACCATCGCGCCGAGCCTCGCTCGGCTCGGCTGCACGGTAGGGATACCTTTCGCGTCGAGCGGGGCGGCGGTAACCGGGCCGACGCAGGCC
>DASUTB010000112.1:0-16498 GCA_036374835.1 Jiangellaceae bacterium
AATTCGATCTTGCATGGGGATAGCGGCGAAAGTCGCGGTCTGGCTGGCTGGGCGCATCGGTGCGCCCAGGTCAACAAGCCAGCCGCGGCATCCACCGGCCGACCGTCACGGCGGCCGTGCGCCGCTAGTCGCCCATCGCGCGACGATCGTCGAAGTCGTCCCCGCCCCGGCGGTTCCGGGGAGCCTGAGCCCGCCGACCCGGATAGTCGCGCGCCGGCGAATCGAGCCGTCCGGACGTCCAGGCCCCTGCGCTGGACAGGTCGATCCGGCGCGCTTGCGGCGATGACGCCTTCGGCTTGGACAGGTAGGTCGGGCGCGGAACCGGCTGCGGCGTCCAGGCGTCGGGGTCGAGCGGCGGGGCCGTGTCCGGGTCGTATACCGCGACCCGCTTCGGCAGCGGTTCGGCGAGTTCGCGGCGCCGCGCCGCGATCCGGGCGGCACGAGCACGGCGGCTCTCGATGACGACCGCCCGTCGAGCCACCAGGACGAACATCAGCAGCAGGGCAAACGGCACGGCCGTCCACCACACACTGATCGTTCCGTAGATCGCGAACCCGAGCACACCGCCCATGATCAGAGTGAGCAGCGTCAGTGCACGGCGACGCCGCGTTGCGGCGGACACCCGGCGCGGGTTCGTTCGTCCGGTTCCGGCATCTGCCGAGCGCGGAGCTCGCGCCGAAACGTCTGCCGGTTCGGCTGCGGCACGCCCGGCGCGCAACGGCGCCGTCTCCGAAGAGGTGCGCTCGACGTCCGGATCGCTTCGGCCGCTCGATGCGCCCGGCGAACGTGCGGAGAAGCTCGCTCGACCGAGCGCGCGGGCCGAGGCGCTGACGTGGCCGCCACGTACCCGCCCCTGGCGGCGTTCCAAGACGCGCACTCCGCGAGCGGCGTCCGCCTCACGCGCACGCTCGATCTCTTCGTTGCGACGAATCCACCTGGGGGCAAGAAGGGCGGCCCAGCCGGCGACGATCACCGCGTAAATTAGGCCGCTGTACCCCACAGCCTAAAACGCTACGATGTATCGGCCCGACCTGGAGGGATCCCGTGCGGTGTGTCGCCATATGCGGGAACTCCGCCACCGCAAACCCTTGTCACGTAGTCGAGTGCTCGGACTCGGTCCAGCGCCGCAACAGGCCACCGGGCACCTCGTCGACGGTCAGCGCGAATGACAAGTGGTCACGCCAGTCACCGTTGATGTGCAGGTATCGGGCGCGCCGTCCCTCTTCCCGGAAGCCGAGCTTGTGCACAACACGAAGCGATGCGTGATTCTCCGGCCGGATGTTCACCTCTATCCGGTGCAAGCCGAGCACCGTGAAGCAGTAATCCACGCCGAGCGCCAGCGCCGTCGGGATGATGCCGCGCCCGGCCAGCCGCTCGTCCACCCAGTATCCGACCGTGGCCATCCGGCCCGACCCCCACACGATGTTCGACACGTTCAACTGCCCGGCCAGTTCGCCGTCATAGGTGACGACCCACGGCAACGCCTCACCCGCCCTCGCCTGCGCGTTGAACCTGCGGACCATCTGGCGGTACGAGAGGGGACGGCGTGCCGCATCGGGTGGCGTCGTCGACTCCCATTCCCGTAGCCATTTCTCGTTGCGGCGGCGCAGCTGCGCCCAGGCGCGGGCGTCGCGGTAGCGCAGCTGGCGCAGCTCAACGGCGCCATGCGTGAGTCGCACCGGCCAGGCCACCCCGTCACCGAACGTCACGACTCGCCCTCCCGTCGCCACGTGCCCGACCTGCCGCCGGACTTCTCCTCGAGCCGGACGCCCGCGATATATGCCGCCCGGTCCACCGCCTTGACCATATCGATCACGGTCAGCGCCGCGGCTGACACCGCGGTCAGCGCCTCCATTTCCACGCCGGTGCGATCGGCGGTGCGGGCTGTCGCGGTGATTTCGACCGAGTCGTCGGCCACGCGAAGGTCGACGTCCACGCCGTGCAGCGCCACCGGATGGCAGAGGGGGACGAGGTCCGGCGTGCGTTTGGCGCCCTGAATTCCGGCGATGCGCGCGACCGCGAGCACGTCGCCTTTCGGCAGGCCCTCGCCGCGCAGCAGCGACACGACCTCGGGCGAGACCACCACCCGTCCGCTGGCCGTGGCGGAGCGCACCGTGACGTCCTTGGCGGTGACGTCCACCATCCGCGCAGCACCGCGATCATCGAGGTGGGTCAGTCGAGGTGCGTCCATCGCTCACTCCTTCGGGCGTTCGAGCAGGACGGCGTCCACCAGCTGTCCGGGCTCCATCTCGGTGACCTGCTCCGGAATCACGATAAGCGAATTCGCGTACGCGAGGTCGGCGAGCATGTGTGACGCCTGCCCGTGCAGCGGTTTGACCTGGTGCGAACCGTCACTGGCGGTCTGCAACCGTCCGCGGGCGAACTGCCGACGTCCCTCCGGGGATCGGATTCCCGCCTGCAGCACGGCTTTGACCGACTGCCGGTGCAGCGTCGACGCGCCGACCATCTTCCGGATCGCGGGACGCACGAAGACCTCGAACGAGACGAACGCACTGACCGGATTGCCCGGCAGCGTGAAGATCGGCGTCCGGGTGCTCCCGATCGTGCCGAACCCCTGTGGCTTGCCCGGCTGCATCGCGACCTGGTCGAACCGCACGTCGCCCTGCTTGGAGAGCACCTCTTTGACCACGTCATAGGCGCCCGCGCTGACGCCGCCGCTGGTGACGACTAGGTCGGCGCGAACCAGCTGGTCTTCGATCAGCCCGAGCAACGTGCTGGGGTCGTCGGTCGCCGGTGGCACGCGGTACGCGATCGCGCCGGCCTCGCGAGCGGCCGCGGCGAGCATGAACGAGTTGGAGTCGGTAATCTGCCCCTTCTTGATCGGATGGCCCGGCTCGACGAGCTCGTCACCGGTCGAGATCACCACGACCCGCGGCCTGGGACGGACCACAACCCGTTCGCGTCCGACTGCGGCCAACAGGCCGATCTGCGCCGCACCGAGCAGGGTGCCGGTGGTCAGCACGGTGTCGCCGGCTTTGACGTCCTCGCCGGTACGCCGGACGAACTTGCCTTCCGGCACCGGCGCGGTGATCTTCACCCGGACCGTTCCACTGTCGGTCTGCTCGACCGGAACGACCGCGTCGGCGCCCTTGGGCATGGGCGCGCCGGTCATGATCCTGGCCGCGTGGCCCGGCCCGATCGCCTCATGCGTCGTCGACCCGGCGGCGATGTCCGTGACCACCGGCAGCTCGACCGGTTTGTCCTTGGTCGCCGCGGCGACGTCTTCGGCCCGGACGGCGTACCCGTCCATCGACGAGTTGTCGAACTGCGGCAGCGACCACGGCGCGGCGACGTCGTCGGTCAGGACGCAGCCGTGCGCGTCCAGCAGTTGTACGTCGATCGGGTTCAGCGGGCGGACCACTGACAGTATTTCGGAGAGATGATCGGCAACTCGTTTCACAGCACTCCTCTTATCCCCGCCAGTAACCTCAGCCACGCGGGACCACCGCTGGCGCGTCCGGTCCCGCCGACCACACCAGCGGCTGCGCCGCGGGCTACCGTTGAGGACGTGGCCCATCCCGCTGATCCCAGCATCGCAGATTCCAAGGCCGCCTTGCGGCGGCGCGTCGTCGATACGCGTAGGAGCCTTGATCCTCTCCTGCTCGGGCAGGCCGCGCGTGGCCTACGCGACGTCGTTCTAGGCCTGCCCGAGGTGCAAGTGGCGACGCGGATCGCCGCGTATGTCTCAGTGGGACGCGAGCCGGGCACGGGTCAGATCTTGGATGCGCTGGCCGATCGCGGCGTTACCGTCCTGCTGCCGGTGGTGCTGCCCGACCTCGATCTGGACTGGGCACCGTATACCGGGTCCAAAGCGCTGGTCACCGCGACACGTGGGCTACTCGAACCGTCCGCTAAGCCGCTCGGCCCGGACGCGGTGACCACGGCGGACGTCATTCTCGTACCCGCGCTGGCCGTGGACCGGAGTGGGTACCGCCTGGGACAGGGCGGTGGCTGCTACGACCGCGCCCTTGCCCGGGTGGCCGGACGGGCGTTCACGTGCGCCTTGCTACACGAAGGCGAACTGCTCGATCTGCCGCTGCCGCGGGATCTGCACGACGTGCCCGTCCATGCGGTCGCCACGCCGTCCGGCGTCCAACGCCTCCGCTGAATGACCACGTAAACGACCCTCGGCGATGCATAGCGACCCGTCGACGAGGCGCTAACCGTTACTTCGAGACCCGTTAGCTGACGCCGCAGGGTTCTCCGTTGAGGGTGAAGCTTTCCGGATCTGTATACGTTCCGGTCCACGAGCCGTTGAAGCCGATGGTGGTAGCGCCGCCGGCCGGGATGGACTGGTTCCAGGTGAGGTTGGTGGCGGTCAGGGTCTGGCCGTTGACCGTCCAGTCGGCCGACCAGCCGTGGGTGAGTGCCTGTCCGGTGGGCAGGTCGAACGTCAGTGCCCATCCATCAATGCCGGTGGCGCCGGTGTTGGTGATGGTGATGTGGGCGGTGTAGCCGCCTTGCCCGGGCTGCTCGGTCCACGGCGCGGCGTCGTAGCCGATCGTGCAGGCTGTGGCGGCGCCGGCGTCGGTGGTGAACTCCTCGGTGGGTGACGGCGGGGAGACGTTGCCCGCACCGTCGCTGGCAATCACCGCGACCTCGTAGGAGGTCTCGGGGGTAAGCCCGGTCAGCGTTACCGATGGCACGCTCATGGTTGCCGCCGGTTCGCCGTCGAGGTAGACGTCATAGCCGGCCAGGCCGCTGCCGCCCTCGTCCGTCGACGCCGCCCACGACAAAGTCGCGGTGGTCGCGGTCACCTCCTCGAGTACCGGCACCCCGGGCTGCGACGGCGGCACCGTGTCCGGCTCGACCTCTCCGCCGAGCTCCTCGAGCATCGCGAAGTACGCCGGCTTCTTCGTGTACGACTCGTCGAAGGGCAGCGCGGCGCCTTGACCGTCGAAGAAGCCAGGCACCCAGGAGTGGGCGTCGGTGAAGCCCCAGGTCGTGATACCCACGCAGCCGTCAACGGCCGAACAGGCGTCGACAACCGCGGCGTAGTCGGCGGCCTGCTGCTCCAGCTCGTTGGAGTCCGCCGGCAGCTGGATCCGGATGTCGAGCTCAGTGATCCGCACCTCGAGGCCGAGGTCGGCGAACCGCTCAATGTTCGCCTGGATGGAGCTGGGAACCTGCCCGAGGATCAGGTGCCCTTGCATGCCGATGCCGTCGATCGGGACGCCGGCGGCGAGCAGATCCTGCACCAGGTTGTAGTACGCGTCGCTCTTCGCGTTGATGCCCTCGATGTTGTAGTCGTTGATGTACAGCTTGGCGTCCGGGTCCGCGGCGCGGGCGAGTTCGAACGCATCCGCGATGTAGCCCGGCCCGAGCTGCTGCAGCCAGAACGAGTTGCGCAGGTTGGCGTTGTCGTCAATGACCTCGTTCGCGACGTCCCACGCCTCTACGTCGTCCGCGTAGCGGCCGACCACCGTCGAGATGTGTGTTTCCATCGCTTCGGCCAGGTCAGCGGGTGGCAGGCTCTGAACCCAGCCCGGCGTCTGGCTGTGCCAGACGAGGGTGTGGCCGTACACCGCCTGACCGTTCTGCTGGGCGAAATCCACGATGGCGTCCGCCTGGTCCCAGGTGAACTGGCCCTGGTTCGGCTGGAGTGACTCCCACTTCATCGCGTTCTCAGCGGTCACGGAGTTGAACTCCGCAGCCAGAGTGTCGCGGTACTGCGCCTCGCCGGCCAGCGGGCCGGTCGCCACCGCGGCGCCGATCCGCAGCCCTTGAGCATCGGCCGCGGCGCGCAGCGTCTCCTGTGCCTGAACGGGCGAGGCCGCCACGGCGAACGTGAGCACGAGCAGGGCAGCGGTTAACAGGGCGGCGCGGCGAAGGTACATCAACGAAACCGACATGCCCCGAACCGTAGGCATGCCCGGAACTTTCGGCAATGATACGTTCCTTGTTCCGCAGAGATACCTCTATGACCTGCCTGAATGCGCACATGGAGCCTGAAACTTTCAGAGCCGGCTCAGTCTTCTTGGCCGTTACGCGGTGTTCACCCACGATGCGTGGTCTACAAGGTAGGTATGGCCGAGAATTTCCGGCCAAACATGGCCATTCGGGTTAGAGGTTGTCGGTGGGGGTGAGTGTCATGCGGTGCGCTGCCTCGGACCGGATCGACTCGGCGTCCGAGCGCATCGGCAGTGTGCCACCGGTTGCCCACAGCTCCGTCTGGTCGCCGTAGTGCTCGTGGAACGGGTGGCCGCTCACGCCGGTCAGGTCGATCCAGGTCGACTCGTCGAGGTCCGCGAGATCCAGCACCATCCGCATGGACGGCACCCAGTCCGTCTCGTAGCCCTCGACGGCGTTCCAGCCGTTCGCATGCACGATGGACGAACCGCCGCCGACGCTGACCGGACCGGTGTTGAAAAGCCACTCGACCGGCCTGATACCGGAGCCGCCGAAGCTCTGCTCCGCGATGGTCAACGCGTGCAGCCGTCCCCACTCCCACTTCTGCGGGTCTTTGCCCTGCCGGCGGGTCAACTCGTCGCGCGCGGCGAGGGCCGCTTCGGTCAGGATGTCGTCGCGCGTCTCGATCGTGTCGGGCGTCTCGACATCGTCCCAGCTGGGATGCCCCGGCTCCTCGAGCATCAGGCGCACCACCTCGAACCAGCGCCCACCGCCGCTCGGCCACTCGTCCTCGGGTAGCTCGTCGTGGAACGTAAGACGCAGCAACTCGCGCCACACGCCGTTGAAGTAGGCCGCCGGCGCCGAGTCGATCTCCTGGCGGTAGTCCCAGTCGCGCAGCAACTCGATGCCGTCGCCGTAGTAGTCGCCGAGCGGCTCGAGGTCGAGCAGGTACGGCGTGAGGATCTCGGCCATCGGGTTGTGCGTGTCCATCTGGATCGCCGTCATGGCCTCGGCGTCCAGCGGACCCGCCTGCTCGATGAGCTCATTGATCCGTTCACCACGCCAGCCGTAGCCGAAGTCCTCGGTCAGCAGGAACGGATATTCCCGGGACGTGACGGGCTGGTTCGCGGTGACGATGTAGCCCTCGTCGGGATTGAACACTCGCGGCAACGCGTCGAACGGGATGTAGCCGATCCACTCGTACTCGTTGGTCCAGCCGGGGACGGGCCACCGTCCGTCACCGTTCCGGCGCACCGGGACCTTACCGGGTGCCTGGTAGCCGATGTTGCCCTCGACATCGGCGTAGACGAGATTCTGGGCCGGCACCTCGAACAAGGACGCCGCGTGCCGGAATCCTTCCCAGTCCTGCGCCGCGTTCAGTGCGAAGATCGCGTCGGCGGTCCGGCCCGGGTCCAGGGCCGTCCAGCGCAGCGCGACCGCGTAGTCACGGGAGGCTCTCGTCGAAGCGCCGTCGCTGCCGGCGGCACCGCCCTCGCCGGAGTCACCGTCCTCGGAGTCACCCTCGGCGGCGGAGAGTTCGTCGGGCAGCGGCGCGCTGCGGCCAACGTCCGCGAACTGATCGCTGGCATCGGAGATGATCGGCCCGTGCCGGGTTTCGCGCACCGTGATCCGCACGGGGTCACCACCGGCGACATTGATCGTCTCGGTCCGCAGCTCCATCGGCACGAACCGCGTGCCGACCTGGTAGGTGTCCTCTCGCACGCGCTCCAGGTACAGGTCGGTGACATCCGGGCCCAGGTTCGTGAAGCCCCACCCGATCCATCTGTTGTGGCCGATGATGACGCCGGGAACGCCGGAGAACGAGAACCCGGTGACGTCGAACGGGCACTCGGCGGAGATCGTCCGGCAGTGCAGGCCGACCTGGTACCAGATGGACGGCATCGCCGGGCCGAGGTGCGGGTCGTTGGCCAGCATCGGCATGCCGGATTCGGTGCGGGTGCCGTCCACCACCCACGAATTGGAGCCCAGCCCGTCGCCGGAGCCGAGCGGACCCTCGAAGCTCGTCAGCGCACCGGCCGCCTGTGCGATCGCACCGAGAGCATCGCGCGACACCGGCTCGCCCGCATCGTCGACCGGCAGCGGCGGTTCACCTTCAGGCAGGTAGGCATCCGGCACGATCGGCGGGTTCAAGTCGTACGGGTAGTCCGGGAACAGCCCGTTCACCTGCTCGATCGGCAGATCCGCGGCGAGCAGCGCGCGCGTGGTCTCCTGCTCGACGTTGCCGCGCAGGTCCCAGGCCATGGCCTTGAGCCACGCCAGGGAGTGGACGGGATTCCAGGGTGCCGGGGTGTCATCGCCACCGGTGAGATCGAGCAACGTGTAGGCGACCCCTAGCTCGCCGCCGGAGTGCTGACTCAGCCAGGCGTTGACTCCGCCCGAGTAGGCCTGCAGATATCGCCGGCTCGACGGGTCGAGCATGGGAAGCTCCTGCTGGGCGACGCGGCGCCAGCCCAGCGTACGCAGGAAGGCGTCGGTCTCGACCTCGCTTTCACCGAACAACTCGGCGAGCCGGCCGGACGTGATGTGACGACGCAGATCCATCTCCCAGAACCGATCCATCGAATGGACGTAGCCCTGCGCGCGAAAGAGGTCCTCGGCGGTATCGGCATAGATGTGTGGAATCCCGTATTCGTCCCGGATGACCTCGACGTCGGCCCGCAGGCCCACGACCCGATTGGTTCCGTCGTACTCCGGAAAGGGCCGCCGCACCGAATAGATCGCATAGACGGTTGCGGCGACGACTGCCGCCACCACGACGAGTCCGACAATTCGTGACAAAAATGTGAGAACGTCGCGTCGAGTCACGCGGTACAGGGTAAAGGCGGCAGGTCCCGCTTGGACAACCGACACGGTTTCGTCGCATCATTAGCAGTCAGGAGTCTGGAGTGCTAATCACTCCGATGGCGAGAGGACCTGAACACCGTGCCCACCTATCAGTACCGCTGCGCCGACTGCGGCGCGGAACGTGACGTCGTACAGAGTTTCTCCGACGACGCCTTGACCGTGTGCCCCGTCTGCGAGGGCCAGTTCCGCAAGGTGTTCTCGGCGGTCGGTGTCGTGTTCAAGGGCTCCGGCTTCTACCGCACCGACAGCCGCACATCGAGCACGCCTTCTGGCAACGGCACGAGCAAGAACGGTTCCGAGAGCTCGTCGAGCGAGTCGTCCACCGGCTCGGATACGAAGAGCACCGGTAGCGAGAGCAAGGCCGCGACGAAGGAGTCCGGCTCTACCGCCAAGCAGCCGTCGACCGTCTGAGTTCTGACACCTTCGATCCACCTGTGGATAACGCCCACAGGCGGTTGTGCTGCGGCTAGCGTCGCCGGCCATGCGGCTACCTGAGTTCATCGTCCAGCTATCACGCACGGTCACGTGGCATCGCCGGCTCGTCGCGGGCGGGCTTGCCGCGGGAGCCGTGGCGCTCACGATTCATGCGCTGGAACCGTCCCCGGAACCCGGTGTCCCGGTGGTCACGGCCGCCAACGACCTGCCCGGCTCGACGCTTCTGCAGGAGGACGATCTCGCGGTCACACATGTGCCCGACGACGCCGTGCCCGACGGCGCGGTCTCGTCCCTCTCCGACCTCGCCGGCCAGCAGATCTCCGGGCCGGTGCGGGCCGGCGAGATCTTCACCGATGTGCGGCTGGTCGGTAGGTCACTGCTCGACGGCTGGGGTCCGGACCTGGCCGCGGTGCCGGTGCGGATCGCCGACCCGGCGGCGGTCCGGCTCGCCCGGCCCGGCGATGTGATCGACATCATCGCCGCGGACGTATCCGGCGCCGGCGGCGCTCACGTGCTGGCCGCAGGTGTGCCGGTGCTCGCCGTCCCCTCCGGGAGCGACGCCGGCATGCCGGCGGACGGCGCCCTGCTCGTCGTCGCCGCGACCCCGGCGCAGGTGCGCGAGCTGGCCGGCGCGTCCGTGACATCGCGCCTGTCCATCGCACTCACCAGCCGATGATCACGAGCGTCCCCGTGATCACCGGCACTTGTCACACACATGACGCGGAAAGTGCCGGTGATCATGGGGCGATTTGACCTCCCAGACCAACCGAGTCTGCACCACGTTGCCGACCTGCAGCGCGGCGTGGTGACGACGGCCCAACTCGCCGACGCCGGGCTGTCACCGAACTTCGCCCGGGCTCGCGTTGCGGCCGGTAGATGGCAGCAGATCCATCGCCGGGTCTATGCCGCCTTCAGCGGAGAACTCGACCGTTCTGGCGCAATCTGGGCTGCGCTTCTCCGATGCGGCAGTGACGCCGTCGCCAGCCACGAGACCGCTGCGGAACTCGATGGCCTGTGTGGTCAGATCGACGACCGCGTCCATGTGACTGTCGAGGGTGATCGCCGGGTCCGCGGCCCGGTGATCGGCATTCGAGTTCACTACGCGAACCGGCTGCCACTTACCCGCCACCCGGTGAAGACTCCGCCGCAGACCCGTATCGAGGACACCGTGCTCGATCTCGTCGACACGAGTCGAACTGCGATGTCCGCGGCCGCATGGATCATCACCGCCATTCAGCAACGCCGGACGACGCCGTCCCGCCTCGCGGATCGTCTCGCAGGCCGCAAGAAGATCAAGTGGCGTGCCGCGTCAGAAGCCATCCTGGTGGACGCCGCGCAGGGTGCTCATTCCATGCTCGAAGTTGAGCACCTGCGGCGGGTCGAGCGTGCCCACGGGCTACCGCTCGGCACGCGACAGCGGCGCGTGGCCGGCGAGCGAGTCATCTGGATCGATGTCGACTACGAGGAATTCGCAACCCGGGTCGAGCTCGACGGCCGCGTCGGCCATAGTGACGCGATCTCCGCGTTCCGCGACCGCAGGCGGGACAACCTCGGGACGGTCGGTGGGCGGTGGACGCTGCGCTACGGTCACGCCGATGTCTTCGGCAGTCCGTGTCTGGTTGCGGCTGAACAGGCCGTCGTGCTGCAGCAGCGGGGATGGTCCGGCCAGCCGCGCCGGTGCGCAGACGACTGCACCCTTCCTGCTGCGATGATGAAACACCGTGCCGCGTGATCTCCTCCATGATCACCGGCACTTTCCGCGTCATGTGTGTGAAAAGTGCCGGTGATCACGTGAGAGGCTGGGTGTCATGAGCGGTTGGGCTGGCGACTTCGAAATTCTGCCGGAAACGACGTCCGACGAGCGCGACGACGAGGACGAATCGAACGACGAGAAGCTCCTCGCGGAGCGCCCGCCCCACTGGGCCTAACCCCATGATCACCGGCACTTTTCACGCCATCCATGTGAAAAGTGCCGGTGATCATGGGTTAACGGCGGGCGCGGGACAGGCGCACGGCGTACCGGAGGATGTCGTTGCTGCGCGCATCGCCGGGCTCGGAGTAGCCGCACGGCCTGATCTCGGTGACCAGTTCGGCGATGACCTCGTCCTCGGTCCGCGCGACGCCGTCGCGCTCCACCCAGGCGGCGATCGCCGCGATCTCCTGCCTGCTGTACGCGCTGATCTCCCGCCCCGGCGTCACATCCGGGCGAGGACCGCGCTTCTTGGGCCCGCGCGACCTGCCCTTCTTGCCGGACGCCTTCTTCTCATCCGCCTCGTCGTTCGGAATGCCGGCGACGATGTCCGCCTCCACCGCGGCCCCGCCCCAGTCGAACACGTCGGCCGCGGCAACGGCCTTCTTGTACGCCTTGACCAGCCGCGCCGCCTCGCGGTCCGGATCGGCCGACCACGCCGCAGACCACACCCGGTGCACCGACCAGCCGAGCCGGTTCAGCTGATCGTGCCGCCAGCCGGCCAGCTGCGCACCACCCGGGCCACCGTCGGTCTCCACCGCCAGAACCATCCGGCCATGCCGTTTCGGGTGCCGGACGGCGATCTCCACCTGGCCGCTCGGATCACCGTACGCGCGCACCACGGACGCGCCGGCCGCCTCGAGCCGGCTCGCGATCGCATCGGCCAGTGGATCGGTCGACTCATCGCCGGCGGGCTGCCACGGCTCGGCCGTGTAGGCCAGGAACTCGCGCAGCGCCCGGCCGCCCGGGGTCGTCAGCCGGCGAGGGCTCAGGTCCTCCGCGCCGAAGCACGAGACGACGGTCGTCCGCTCGCGCGACCTGGTCGTGGCCGCGGTCAGCCGCCGGTCACCGCCGGGACGGTCGAGCGCACCGAATCGGTAGAGGACGCGGCCGTCCACCGACCGCCCGAAGCCGAGTGTCAGGATGATCGCGTCCCGGACATCGCCGGCCACCCGCGAGACGTCCTTGATGAAGAACGGTTCGGCCCGGCCCTCGTCGAGGAACCGCGCGACGTCCGGGTTCCGGATCAACGCGGCACGCAGGGCCGCCTCAACCCGGGACGCGTGCGGCCCGCTGAGCGTCACGACACCGAGGCTTTCGTGCGGGCGGGTGCGGGCGTGCTCCAGCACCAGCTCGACGACCCGTGCCACTTCAGCTTCGGAGCTGTCCGGCTGGGCCTCACCCGGGTCGACGAGCTCGTGCTGCAGCCGCGCGGGCTCGTATGCGGCCGGCAACAACGTCATTCGGCCTTCGTACACGGAATCGGCGGCGAAGCGCACCAGGCGGTCGTCCCGCACCCGGTGTTGCGTCGGCAATGGCAACGACGGCAGCGACTCGGCCAACGCTTCGACGAGGGAGGCCGGCGGCGCCGTGAGCGGCC
This sequence comes from Jiangellaceae bacterium, assembly GCA_036374835.1. GTDB lineage: Bacteria > Actinomycetota > Actinomycetes > Jiangellales > Jiangellaceae > DASUTB01. The sequence continues at coordinate 12,522 of DASUTB010000112.1, forward strand.
CGGTCTCGAGATCTTCGGTTGCCGCATCCGACGTGGCGAACGCCGTGGACGGTAGCTGCTCGGCGTCCCCCACCAGCACGGCACGTGCCGAGCGGGCCAGCGCCGAAACACCGTGCGCCGGCGGCACGAGCCCGGCGTCCTCAACGATCACCACGTCGAACATGCGGCGCGGCGGCAGCAGCATCGGCACGGCCAGTGGAGACGTCAGCCAGATCGGCAGCGCGGCGGTCGCAACCTCCGGCGAGACGGCAACGAGATCGCGCACCGCGACCGGGCCGGAGCCGGCCGATTCGACAACCGACACCTCGCCTTCATGGTCCGCGCCGAGTTCGGCGAACAGCCGCGCCCGCCCGGCGTGCGCCCGTGCCGCGGCACGTACCCGGTCGCCGTCGGTATCGCCCGACGCGAAGAGGTCGGCCTCGAGTTCGGCCGGGTCGGCGTCGCGCAACGCGGTGTCCTGGGAGCGCCAGAGATCCACCAGAGACGCCTGCCATGTGAACGTCAGCGCCTCGGCCGCGCGGTCCGCAGCGATCGGGCCGTCGCGCAGCTCGAGGAGCAGGTCCTCCAGCCCGGCCTCGACCAGTTCACGCCGCAACTCGCTGCGGCGGGGAAGCGCCACCAGCTCGGCCTCGGCATCGGCGTACCTGTGAAGGCGGCGTGCGGCCTCGGCGAACGGAAGGTCCACGAGCCCGTCGGCGGACGGATCCACCGACGCGAGAGTTGCCAACTGGTCGCGCATCGCGGTGGCGACCGCGATGGCAGCCGGCAGGTGTTCGCCGGTGCGGGGCGGGCGTCCGTCTCGCGACTTCTCCCGCCACGTCGCGAGTTGGTCGCGCGCCCCGACCAGGCTGGTATACAGCTGATCGCGGTTCGGACGCCCGGGACGATCCGCGTCCGGCACCATCAGGTCCATGACCTGGAGCCGCAGCCGCCGGCGGCTGATCGGTCCGCCGGCTCCTTTGCGCCGGCCCCGCGGCGCGGCGGCAGCGACATAGTCACCGATCGGCGCGTCCCACAGTTGGGGCACGAACATCGACTTGGTGGCGGCCACCCCGGCGAGCAGGTCGACCGTGGCGAGGGCCTCGGCCGGCGTTGCCGGCCCCGCGAGGCCGACTTCCACAGCAGCCCGGGTGGCCATGTCCTTAAGCGCCGGCAGCGTCGACGAGCGCAGCGACCGGACCGCCTCGCACACGGCTTCGGCAGTGTCCTCTGAAGGCACCTGCGCGGCTCGCCATGGTGATTCTTCCGAGGCTGGGGCCAGACCGTCCAGCTGTGCCAACTCGCTGATCTTGGCACGCAGTTCCTGGAACAACGTGTCGCCCATGCGCTGCAGCGTTTCACCGTCGAGACGGGTCGTGGTGCGGATCTCCGGCGGCGCCACAGTGAGCGCGGCCATCAGCTCGTGCGCGCTCGCCCCCCAGGGGTCGCGGCGACGGTGCAGCGCGTCAAGGTACCGCTGGACGGTACCGCCGGCCGTCGGCGGGGGCGGCGACTCGGGCTCGGCGTCCGCGTCGGCCGCTTCGCCCTCGCTGAGCGCGGCGACGGCCTCGGCGATCCGACCGCCGAACGTCTCGGCCGCGCCACGTCCCGAACCGTCGGCCACCAGATCGCCGACACCTGCGCACTCGAGCCGTTGCCTCAGATCGTGCAGCGATGCCCGCTTCGGGCTCACGATCAGCACTCGTCGCCCGTCGGCGACCAGTTCGGCGGCCGCGGCAGCGATGGTCTGCGTCCGGCCGGTTCCCGGCGGCGCCACCACCCGGACGTTGCGACCCCCGACGATCGCCTCCACCGCCGCACGTTGTGCCGGATCCGACTCCAGAACGAGGCTTTCCGTGCGGTAGGTGGTACGCGCTCGGTCATTGAGCGACGCCGCAGCCTCCAAGTCACCGGCGAGTGCGGCGATGACATCGTTGTTTTCCAAGTCGGCGGCCAGCGTGCGGACGTCGGCCGCCTGCGCCAATGGTTCACGCGCGAACCGGCCCAACACCGCGCGGTGCACGATGGTGAAACCATCGACGACGTGCGGCGGCGCGAACTCGCGCAGCCGCTTCACCACCCCTGGATAGCGCAGCCGGCCGTCCGGATCGCGTAGATCGTCGATCGTGAAGCGCAGGCCGAGCTGACGGTCCATCTCGTCGAGCAGCAGTGGATTGACGTCCGCCGCTTGCGAGATCGTGATCACGAAGTCCGTCTCGGCCGGATCCCTCGCCACCACCGAGGCGGACCGCAGCAGCACCGGTACCGAAGGGCGATGCGCCGCGTACGGGTTCGCCCACGTCGCAATGCCGATGACGAGGTGCGCTGCCTCGACGCCGTGCTCCTCGGCAAGCTCGCGGGAGACGTCGCGGATCTTGCGGGCGGTACGCAACGCCGAGCTGCGCAACGGCTCATACGGGAACAGCCTCGAAACCGGGACCGGGTCGCCGTCCAGCAGGCGAGCGCGATTGTCCGGATCAGCCGCGGCGAGGTCTAGAGTGCCGATCTTGAGGTCGCGATAGTGCAACAACGGGTCGCGCCCGTTCAGACCCGCCAGCTCGGACACCCAGCGGTTCACCGCCGCCGCCACCTGCGTCGCCCGGCTCTGCGGACCGACCGGCAGTGTTTCGTCCGGTGCACCATACGGAGGGCCGCCTCCGCGGCCCTGTTCACCACCTGTGCCGTGGGCGCTCGGCGAGGCGCCGCTCCGGGCGAGTGCGCCCGGCGTTTCGGTCTCCGCCTTGCTCGCAGGCGGGCGCGCGGCAGCGACGGCTGGGTCGTTGACCGTCGTCAAGGCTCAACCCCCGTTCCCTACGTGCATGGCCCTATCCCGCCCGAGATTAGCTGCGTACAGGGACGATGCCGTGGAGGCGCGGCGGGGCGCGTGCGGATAAGCCACAGACAAGGCATGATGGCGGCTGGTATTTGGCCCATCGGGCGGGCTTGCTTACAGTAGCCTCGTCCGCATCAAGGGAGGGCGTACGTGAACCTGCTCACAGATCTGCCCACCGAAGAGGTCGTCGAGGCGCGGCACAGACCTGTCGCCGCCATCGTCGGCGGTGTTGTTGTTCTGGTCATCATGCTCGGTGTCGGGCTGGTGCTCGTCCTCAACGGAAGTGGCGGCGACGAAGACACTGTCGCCGCAGCCAATGAGGACGCCGCCAACACCGTGGTGGACGCCGACGTGTCGTTGGCGGAGTGGCTCGACGGCGCGTCGGACGCTTGCGCCGAAACGGTGGCGTCCAACCCGGCGGTCCTGGCCACCGACGGTGCCGAGCCGGCTGAGATCGAAGCCGGAGTCCGGACGCTCGCCGACGGGCTGCGCGCGCTGCCCTCGCCAACGGCGGCCTCGGAGTACAGTCAGGCCATGTCCGTGATCGCGGTCGGTGAACTGGCCGAGCAAGCGTGGGGCGGCGCCGCCACGGTCGACGCGGAGAACTCCAATCAGACGCAGGTCGGCAACGCCACCGCACTGACCCACGAGTTCCTCGACGCCCTCGTCGCGGTCGGAGCCTCCTGCCCGACGAGCTGAGTGCGCGGCACGGATTCTCGGTGCAACGCCTCAGCGGGCTATGCTGGCGCTCGCTGCCGTGCTGTGACCTTCAGATCGGGGCCAGGGAACAGCAGGTGCACCTGCTGCCGCTATAGCGTCAGGAAGTGCACCCATTGTCAGCCCAGACGCGGCCAATGCCTCCGTAGCTCAGGGGATAGAGCACCGCTCTCCTAAAGCGGGTGTCGCAGGTTCGAATCCTGCCGGGGGCGCTTCCACTACCAGGGGTTTTGCGGAGGCAACAAGCTGGAACAGGCCCCGACAAGATCGCGTGTCATCATTCATGGTGCGAAATTTCTGCTACGATGATCTTCATGGGTGCTCGGCAGCGCACCAGACCACGCGGCAGCATCAAGCAGCTCAAGAACGGTTCGGTGCGCGTGCGGGTGTACGCGGGCACCGATCCCGTCACCGCCAAGCGCCACTATCTCGACGAGGTCATCCCTGC
>DASUTB010000113.1:0-4456 GCA_036374835.1 Jiangellaceae bacterium
CTTCGCGCAGTGCTCGAGCTCGCCCTCGCTGGACCGGAACGCCGGCGAGAACTGGTTCTGCACCGAGGCGAGCCGGCCGCCGAGGATCTCGTTCGCCTGATCGATCTGCTCGACGTTCGCGTTCGAGATGCCGGCCATCACTATCACGCCATCATCGAGCAGGTCGCGGATGGCGCCGATCGAGTCGGCGTACGGCACCCGCGGGTCGGGACGGTGGAACTGGTACAGGCCGATCGCCTCGACCCCGAGCCGTCTCGCCGAGGCCTTCGCCGCCTCCTTGAGGTACTCCGGACGGCCGTTCCGGGTCCAGCTGCCGTCGCCCGGCCGTAGATGGCCGCCCTTGGTGGCGACCAGCACATCGTCGGCACCGCGACCGTATTCGCGCAGCGCCCTGGCGATGAGCTCCTCGTTGTGGCCGACCTCTCCGGCGTCGCGATGGTAGGCATCGGCGGTGTCGATCAGGGTGACGCCCGCGTCGAGCGCCGCGTGGATCGTCCTGATCGACTGGGCGGCGTCGGGACGTCCCTCGATCGACATGGGCATGGCACCGAGGCCGATCGCCGAGACGTTCCGGCCGCCGATAGCACGCTGCTTCATCGGTTGCTCTCCTTTGGGCTGGACGGGTGACACGCCGAAGTTCCCGCGGCTGCCGCGACGGCAGGTGCGAAGCCGACGTATATCGGCACCCTAGGAATCCATAATCTAGAAGTCCAACAACTCTTACTTGTCAGATAAGGCACTCAGCTGAGCGCCATTGCGTGCCGGAGGTGGTCCTGGCGTCGGCCCACCGTCCTGTGACAATTGGGCGAATGGAGTTCAGCGTCGTTGCCGCGTACCGTCCGAAACCGGGCTCCGCTGGCAGGAGGTCGCCGAAGGTGCCGGGGTCTGCTCCCAAGGGTGGGACCGCGAGTTTCGTTTCGCCTGGCCGGCCGCGACGAATCGGTGACGGGTCGGGACGTGTCGCAACATGAGAGCTGTTGTGATCCGCCACCACGGTGGCCCGGACGTTCTCGAGGTTGTGGACCTCCCGGAGCTCGAGGCCGGCCCTGGCCAGGTCCGCATCCGGGTAGCAGCTGCGACGGTCAATCCCACCGATCTTGCCACCCGTGCCTCCTCGCGACCCGGATACGACCTACCGAGCCGCGGCTACATCGTGCCCGGGATGGAGGCCGCCGGCATTGTCGACCAGGTCGGTGAGGGGGTGGAACACTTGGCGGTCGGCGACCGGGTGATGGCCATCGCGCTGCCGACGATCGGGGGCGCATACCGCGAGCAGCTGGTCCTCGATGCCGAGCAGGCGACCAGGGCCCCGAGCGGAATCGATCTGATCCATGCCGCGACCCTGCCGATGAACGGGCTCACCGCCGCGCTGGCGCTGGACATGCTCGATCTTCCGGCCGGGGCGAGCCTGGTGATTTCCGGCGCGGCGGGGGCGCTGGGCGGCTACGTCCTGCAGACGGCAGCGCACCGTGGACTGCGGGTCATCGCCATCTCCTCCGAGGACGACCGGGAGCTGCTGGCGTCGCTGGCCCCGCATGAGTTTGTTCCACGTGGCGATGACATCGTCCAGCGCGTTCTCGCCCTCGTCCCGGGTGGTGCGGACGGGGCGGTCGACGCTGCGCTGTTGCATGAGCAGCTCACACCAGCGGTCCGGGACGGTGGTGGCTTCGCGGTCGTGCGCGGTTGGGACGGTGATCCCGGCCGCGGCATCAGTGTGCACAAGGTCCTGGTGGCGGATTATGCACACCGTACGGACAAGCTCGCCGAGCTCACCGAGCTGGCGGCGGCCGGCATTCTCACCCCGCGGGTGGCGCAGACATTCCCCGCCGAGCAGGCGGCCGAGGCGCACCGTCGCATGGAAGCCGGCGGCGTTCGAGGTCGCCTTGTGCTCACATTCTGATCTTCAGGTGCGAACCGTAGACTCCGTAGGTGACTGATGCACCTTTCCGCTACCGCTCTCCAGACGAGGACAGTGGCCGCTGGGCGGACTTCCAGTTCCGGGACGGCGACATCGTCATCAGCACGCGTTCCAAGAGCGGGACGACATGGATGCAGATGATCTGTGCTCTTCTGATCTTCCAGCGTCCTGACCTACCCGAGCCGCTGCCGGCGCTCTCGCCCTGGCTGGACTTCCTGGGTGAGTTAAAGCATGACGTTACTGCCAGACTCGAGGCGCAGACCCACCGCCGATTCATCAAGACCCACACCCCGCTCGACGGTATCCCCTTCGACCGGCGAGCGTCGTACATAGTGGTCGCGCGGCACCCGCTCGACATGGCGGTCTCGTTGTATCACCAGGGGAACAACATCGACCGGGAGCGGCTCCGCCAGGTCACCGGCGCTGCCGCGGCGGACGTGCGGCCCAAGCCGCGACCGGCGTTGCGGGACTGGCTGCTTTCGTGGATCCGGAGTGACGCTGAGCCACGCGATGAGCTGGACTCGTTGCCCGGAGTGATGTGGCACTTGGCCGACGCGTGGGCACGGCGCGCCGAGCCGAACGTCATTCTCGTTCACTACGACGATCTGTCTGCTGATCTTGAAGGTGAGATGCGCCGGCTGGCGTCCACGCTCGGCATCGCGGTGGCTGACCGCAAGTGGCCGGAGCTGGTCGGCGCCGCGACTTTCGAGCACATGCGCGGCAATGCTCACGACCTCGCACCGGACCCGTCGAGTGTGCTGAAAGACCGGTCCGCATTCTTCCGCCGAGGACGATCGGGTGCCGCGCGGGAGATTCTGACCGAGGAGGAGTTGGCCCTTTACGCGGATCGCACCGCACGTCTGGCACCGGCAGACCTGCTGACCTGGCTGCACCACGAGGTACCGTCAACTTCGCCAGGCGTGACGTAGCTTCCCCAGGCGTGCATGCCTCGTGAAGCTACGTGGAACCTACTGATCACGGCGCACAAGGCGTCCGCGCGCCTCGTTCTGCTGAGGCCATCGTCTTGTGACAATTGGGCACGTGGAGATCAGCGTCGTCGTCGCGTCCCGTCCCAACCGAGATCCGAAGGAGTGTCTGCGAACGGCCGTCACCGCCGACCGGCTCGGCTATAACGAGCTGTGGATCGGTGAGGGTTGGGTGTGGGATCCGTTCGCCCTGGCGACGGCGATCGGGATGGCGATCGAGCACAGCACGCTGACCGTAGGGCCGATACCTGTGTCGGTGCGTGATCCGGCGATAATCGCGATGTCCGCGGCTTCGACGGCGGCCCTGTCCGGCCAGCGGGTCGGAGTCGCATTGGGCACGTCGAGCGTCCGGTTCGTCGAAGGCCTGCACGGTCGCACGCGGTACCGTCCGGTGACCGCGCTTGCCGAGAGCGCGCAGGCGGTGCGTTCGTTGATGAGCGGTGAGCAGACCGACTTCGCCGGTGCGGTGCTGTCGACGCACGGCTACCGGCTGCGCCTAGATCCTCCCGGGGGCCAACTCACGGTGGCCGCGTTCGGTGACAAGGCGATCGCCACCGCCGCGTCCTACGCCGATCGGATGGTGCTGGATCTCGTCTCGCCGGCGATGGTGCGGCGGTATCGCGCCAAGCTCGACGCCGCGGCAGAAGAGGCGGGACGTCCGTCACCGACCTTGGCCGCGTGGATCCCGGCTGCCGTGGATCCCGATCCGGAGTCGCTCGGCGAGTTGATGTCGAGCTTGGCCGGCTACCTCGAGGTGGCCGGTTACGGCGAGATGTTCACCGCTGCCGGCTTCGGCCGAGCGGTCGAGCTGGCTCAGGAGGGTGCGACGCACGACGAGCTGATCGCGGCGATGCCGGACGACGCGGCGCGCAACATCGGCCTGGTGGGTGACGTCGACGCGATCCGTGCCCGTCTCGACGAATACGCGGCCGCAGGTCTGGATGAGATCGTGCTTGATCCGGCGACGGCGGGGGATCCGGGGGCCGAGCGGACGTTATCCGCTCTGGCCCGCTTTCTTTAGTGGGATGTCACCCTTGCGACATGCCTGACGGGATGGTGGCCACCGTGCTTCGTGCGACAGAATCCGTGGGGATCTTGCCGGGTTGTGGACCAGGGTGGTGGCGGTGCGTGAAGTGATTCTGAGCCTGATAGCGAGCGTCGTCACGGGTACGGCGGTCTGGCTCGTCCAGCGGCTGCTCCAATACCAACGGATCGCACGCAAGCGTGCATTCTTCGGAGTGACGCCGGGTGCCACGTGTGTCCTTGTGTCGCCGCGGCACTTCTCGTCGTCCCAACCGCACAGCGTCCACCGCCGCGACACGGCCGCGCTCGTCGAGCTCGCCACCATCGTCAACGAGTGTGGCGGCAAGGTCGAGATTCTCGCCGAGGACGCCGTCGCCGAAGGGATCGGCCGGCGAACCGAGTTCTGTGTGGGTGGGCCGACCGCGAATGCCCGAACCGCAGCCCATCTACGAGCGATCGTTCCCGGCGTCCGGTTCGGCTCGGACGGTGACCGGGACGCCGCGCTGGCGTTCCAGATCGGTGCGACGGC
>DASUTB010000114.1:0-38840 GCA_036374835.1 Jiangellaceae bacterium
GGCCGGGCGTTCCGGCAGTGGTGCCGAGGGCTTCGGCCGCCGCCAGGCGCGACCTGTCACCCGGCTACCAGGCAGCACACGTCCAGGGCGTTCGCCTCGACGGCTACTGCTGCTTGCGCCAGCGGATGGCCGCCTCGAGGAAGCCGTCGATGTCGCCGTCGAGCACGGCCTGCGGGTTTCCCACCTCATACTCGGTGCGCAGATCCTTGACCATCTGATACGGGTGCAGGACGTACGAGCGCATCTGATTGCCCCACGAGGAACCGTCGCCCTTCAGCGCGTCGAGCGCCGCCTGCTCTTCCTGCCGCTTGCGCTCGAGCAGCTTGGCCTGCAGGACGTTCATCGCCGACGCCTTGTTCTGTAGCTGCGACTTCTCGTTCTGGCAGGAGACCACGATTCCGGTCGGCAGGTGGGTGATCCGTACCGCGGAGTCGGTCGTATTGACGCTCTGTCCGCCGGGTCCCGACGAGCGGAACACGTCGACCCGGATCTCCGTCTCCGGGATCTCGATGTGGTCGGTCTGTTCCACGACGGGCAGCACCTCGACCCCGGCGAACGACGTCTGCCGGCGACCCTGGTTGTCGAACGGGCTGATCCGCACGAGTCGGTGGGTGCCCTGCTCCACCGAGAGGGTGCCGTACGCGTAGGGGGCGTGCACGACGAACGTCGCGGACTTGATGCCCGCCTCCTCGGCGTAGGAGGTGTCGTACACCTCGGTCTTGTAACCGTTGCGCTCGGCCCAGCGCAGGTACATGCGCATCAGCATCTCGGCCCAGTCCGCCGCGTCCACCCCGCCGGCCTCGGCGCGGATCGTGACGACCGCGTCGCGCTGGTCATACTCACCGGCGAGCAAGGTTCGGACCTCGAGTTCGGAGACCAGTTTGGAGACCGCCTCGAGCTCGCGCCCGGCGTCGGCGATCGCGTCGGCGTCGTTCTCTTCGCGCGCCAGTTCGACGAGGATGGGCAGGTCATCGAGCCGCTGGCGCAGCTCGGTGAACTTGCGCAGCTGCGCCTGGAGGCTCGAGAGCTTGCTCGTGACCTGCTGCGCATGCTTGACGTCGTCCCACAAGCCCGGGTCGGCCGACTTGGCTTCGAGTTCGGCGACCTCGGCCCGCATCTGCTCAGGGTTCAGTACCTGTTCGATGCTGGTGAGAGTCTGTTCGAGATCGCTGATCTCGGCGTCGAAGTCGGTAGTGCTCACGTCACACAAGACTACCCGCCCTGCGAATGACCACGTTAAGCACGCATTTCCCCGCCAAACCCGGGCTTCAGGCACAGCAAAGCACACACAAGCCGAGCAAAGCGACCTTGCCAGCCTTGTAGCCGTCGTTTGGCCGAGAAACGCCAGCTTTGCGTGATCATTCGATGGGGGCGATCGCACTGGCATGTGCGGTCACGGTGACGCCGGTGTCCGTCCCGACCGCCCACACGAAGTCCATCCGCGCGCTCAGCTCGACCGTCACGGTGCCGTCGTCGGAAACGGTCACGTCGGCGATGGTGAACTCGTCGAACCGGCCGGCGAGCCCGTGCCGGGCCGCGTACGCGCCAACCTCGTCATGGGCGTCGCCGGCCGCGAGCGGCAGCACGTCGCCGAACTCCCCTGAATAGATCGCGGCCTCGGCGACCTCCTGTGCCGCGGCGATCGCCGCGCCGTCCGCCCACGACGCGAGCGACCGTCGATAGAGAAAGGCCTTCGACGCGTTCGCCACGACCACGATGGCGACCAGCACGATCGCCACGAAACCGATCAGCATCGGCGTCAGCTGCCCTTGCTCACGCCGGCCCGCTTGCGCGGCACTCACGACCCGCTCCAGTAGCGGTCGACCGGGGCGGCATGGGTGCCTTGCACCGGGATCTCGGCGTTCACCGTGTCGGCGAGCACGTCGGGCAGCAGCGGCAACTGGACGGTCGCCGCCACCGTCACCGTGATCTCACCGCCGGGCGCGAAGCACGGGTCGGTCGTGCACTCGAACGTCAGCTCCACGTCAGTAGGCTCGACGCCCTGATCGTCCAGCGCGATCGCGGCCGCCGTCCGCGCCGCTTCCTCATCGCCGGTCGCCGCGAGCAGCCGGCCCGCCTCGCGGGCGGCCTGGGTGACGCCGTAGGCCGTGCGCTGGACGTCGAGCAAGGTCAGCATGACGTAGACGAGTGGTACCAGCAGCAAGATTCCGAGGAAGTAAAATTCGACGATCGCGCTTCCACTCTCGCCGGGGCGACGCGTCACAGCGACTCCTCGTCGACGGCATGGCCGGTGACGGTCAGCACGCGCTCGATACCGAGCAGTCCGAACAGCGGCAGCGTCGCGGTGACCTCGACCTCCACCGCGTCCACGCCGCCAACATCGACCACCCGCGACGTGACCCCTTGGGCCAGATCCTCGGACAACGACTCGGCGATCAGCTCACGGGTGCGCCGTTCCCCGTCGGCGAGGGTGCGGTTCGCGCTGGCGGCATGCCGCGCGCCCTCGGACGCCGACGCGACGAGCGTATTGCGGACGTGGATCACCAGGCCGAGTTGCACGATGCCCAGGAACAGCGTGACCAGCACGATCGAGACGAGCGTGAACTCGACGACCGATGAACCACGTTCGCGCCCGGCACGCAGACGCGCAACCGTCACGACACGACGGCCTCGAGGGCGCGCTCCAGGATGTCGCGCAGATACGGTTCGGCGAACTGCCACAGCACGGCAACCAGGCCGGCGGTCATGATCGTGACCAGCACCCAACCGGGTACGTCCCCGCGTTCGCGGTCAACCTGTCGGATACGCCTACTCATTGACTCTCCTCTACGGAACGATGGCGTTGATCTGGATCAAGCCGGGGTAAAGCGCGAAGAGCACGGTCACCGGCAAGATCAGGAAGACGACGGGGATCATCATCGCGATCTCCTTTCGTCCGCCCACTTCCATCAGGTGCCGCTTGCGCGCTTCCCGGACGTCGGCGGCCTGGGCACGCAACACGTCCGCCAATGGCGTGCCACGCTCGAGCGCCACCGCGATGCCGTCGGTGAACCGGGCCAGTTGCGGCAAGCTCGTCCGAGCGCCGATCCGGTCCAGCGCCTCGATCAGGCCGGTCCCGGTCCGGGTCTCGGCGAGCGCCCGGTTGAGCTCAGCGCCCAGCTCACCGTGGCTGGTTCGGGAGACCCTCTCCAGCGCATTGACCGGTGCCTCGCCGGCCGCTACCGCAAGCGCGAGCAGGTCGGCGACCGCGGGGAACTCGGCCATCATCTGCTGCTCACGATGGCGGACGTCCCTGGTCAACTTCTGGTCTCGCGCTACAACGCCGGACACGGCCGCGGCGACGCAGAACACGACCAGCGCGGCCGGGGATCGGCCCCCGGCCTGTAGCACCAGGCTCACCATCACCGCCCCGGCGAACGCGAGCGCGCCCCACACCAGCTGCTCGATCCGGAACTGGTGTACCGACATGGACGACCCGGCCTGGTCGAGCCGCCGCCGCACGGACGCGCTCCCGCCCAGTACCCGCTCCAGCGCGTCCGCGCCCGCCGACAGGTAGGGACGGACGAGCCGCTCCAGCGTCGGCAGTGGTGTCACGGTTCGCTCCCCGCCCGCGGCGCCGGACGTCCAGCCCACCTCACGCACGTCCGTGACGTACGGCGAGACGCGCTCAGCCAAGCCCACGTCGCGGCGGAACGGCAGCCGCGTCCAGATCAGCACGAGCCCGAGCCCGGCCACCAGCCCGAGCGCCGCCCCGACCGCCGTCACCGCAGCACCCGCTGCTCGGCGGGCAGCCGGCCGAGCCTGGCCATCAGCCGATAGGCGACCGCGCAGACACCGCCGCCGATCGCCAGCACGAGCACGCCGGACGGATTGTTGAACGCTTGGATCGCCTCGGTCCGCAGCGACAGTAGGGCCAGCATCACCCACGGAGCCGCGACGGCGAGCCGGGCGGCGTTGATGACCCAGCTCTGCCGCGCCTCGAGTTCCGAACGGGTGCGGACGTCGTCCCGCAAGAACTCCGACAAGGTCCGCAGCAACCGGCCAAGATCGGTTCCGCCGACATCGCGGGCGATCCGCAACGACTCGCAGATGCGGTCGCCGGTCGGATCGCCGAGCCGGTCGCGCAGCCGGTTGAGCGAGTCCTCGAACCGTCCGGTGGCGCGGTAGTCCTCGCCGAACCGCTCGAACGGGTCGCGCAATGCCGGCGGTCCGCGGGTGCCGAGCTGGGTCAACGCCTCGGGCAGCGAGAGCCCGGCCCGAACCGCCGAGGCGAGGCTGTCCACCGCGTCCGGCCACAGCTCGCGCAACTCGGCACGGCGTTTGCGGGCACGGACTCGCAGCAGTAGCACCGGGGCGTACGCGGCGAACGCACCGAACACGAGCGCTATCGGCCAGGTGCGGGACAGGCCAAGGAACCCGAGCCCAATGGCGAAGCCCAACCCGGCGGACGTCACCACGATCTGGCGCGGCCGCACCGCCTCGACGCCGGCTGCCGAGATCAGCTCGGCCAGCCGTCCAGGGCGACGCTGCCTCGGCCGGCGTGCGCCCCACGGCGGTGCGCCGGTGACCGACTGCACGATCAGTACCAGCCCCACGCCGAAGGTCAGCCCGAGCAGCGCACCCATCAGACCACGCCTCGAGGCGCACCGAGCAGCGCCGGCAGGTCGATTCCGGCCCGGGCGAAGCGCTCCGGATGCGGCGGAAACCCGCCGTCCCGCTCCAGCGTTCCGCCGCGGTCGCTGAAAATCGGCTCCAGCTCGATCTGCTCGCCCTCGGTCCGGCCCGGAACACCGACGATCTCGCGGACGCGCCGCACGCCGTCCGCTTCAGTCGCGATGTGGATCACGACATCTACCGCGGCGGCCACGGTCGGAACCACGAAGCGGCTCCCGATGTTCTCGCCCGCGAGCAGCGGCAACGTGCAAAGCTTGGTCACCGCTTCGCGGGCCGTGTTCGCGTGAATGCTCGACATGCCGGGCATGCCGGAGTTCAACGCGATCAGCAGGTCGAGGCATTCGGCCTGGCGAACCTCGCCGACCACGATTCGCTGCGGCCGCATCCGGAGCGCCTCCCGGACGAGGTTGCGCAGCGTCACCTCGCCGGTCCCCTCCAGGCTCGGCTGCCTGGTCTGCATCCGGACGATGTCCGGCAACTGCACCTTGAGCTCGAACACCTCCTCGCAGGTGATGACGCGCTCGCGGGCCGGAACCGCGCTGAGCAGGCAGTTGAGCAGTGTCGTCTTACCCGCCTGGGTGCCACCGGCGACGACGATGTTCAGCCCGGCCGCCACACAGCCGGCAAGGAACGACGCCGCATGCCGAGTCACTGTTCCGAGCCCCACCAGTTCGTCCAGCGTGGTGGCTCGGACGACGAACTTTCGAATGTTGACGGCCCAGTGCTCGGCGGTGATGTCCGGGATGACGACGTGCAGCCGGCTGCCGTCCGGCAGCGTCGCGTCGACGAAAGGGCTGGACAGGTCGATGCGCCTGCCCGAACTCTTCAGCATGCGCTCGACGAGGTCGCGCACCTCGGCGGGCTGCAGGATCGTCGTGGTGAGCTCGCTGCGCCCGTGCTTGGCGATGAAGACCCGGCTGGGCTCATTGACCCAGATCTCCTCAACGTCCGGATCGTCGAGATACCGCTGCAGCGGCCCGAACCCGGCGACCGCGTCGAGCACCTGCTTAGCCGTTTGGGCATGATCGTTCAGCGGCGGCAGCGAACGGGTGAGGCTGCGTTCGTCGTACTCAGCGAGAACGTCGTTGATGATCTTCTGGACGCCGTTCCGGTCGGCCACAGGGTCCAAGCCCTGGCGGCGCACGACATCACGTACTTCAGCGTCGATGATCTCGACCGCGGACATCCCCGCTCCCCGGATGATCATGTCTCAATGAGCGAGAATTATGCCCGCGGTTCGGGTTCTTGCCTACCCCTAGTCATAAATTCCTTCCACCGACCACCGGCCGTCGTCGAGGACGAGCAGCAGCGCCCGTCCGTCGCCGGTCGCCACCTGAAATCGGACGACACGCTGCACCTGCGCCGGATCCCACCACCGGTCGCGTACCGGCCACGGCCCGGCCCACCCGGTCACCGCAAGCTCCTCCCCGTCCAGAACCACCGTCGCCGGTGGAGCGGATACGACGCAACGACCGCTGACGCTTACCGGCCGACCGGCGTCGTCCAGCACGTCGGCCCAACGCGGCTGTTGTGGAACGACCGCGGGAGCCGGCGCCGGCAGCCGGCCAGGCCACGGCAGATCCGCCGGAACGTCCGTCGTCCGCCGGTCTCCCCACGGAACCCGGACGATGCGCTCCCCCGGCCCGCGTCCTCCGGAGCGCACCGGCCGGGTGACGCCGGCATGGCCGAGCATCACCTGGATCCGGGACGCCGCCCGGTCGACCACGCCGCTGACGTCGCCGGCTCCCCACAGTTCCAGTTGCCGCCCGCCGTCGGTGACGATCTGGTCCGGCGCCAGCCGCAGCCGCGCCACACCCCGCTCGTCCCCATGATCACCGGCACTTTTCCCATCATGCGTGTGAAAAGTGCCGGTGATCATGGGCGACAGCTGCCAGCGAACCCGCTCGGCCAGCGCCAGTGACGACAACGCACCGTCATGGCGCCAGAGGCGGTTCCGCGTCCGGCCGTCCGACAGCGTGACCTCCACCTCGACCCGGACACAGGCCAGCCCGCGGCTGCGCATGCCCTCGTGAAACTCGTCGGCAAGCGTCTTGGCCGCGAATACGACCGGCTCGGCATCACGGGGCGGATCGAACTCGCAGCTCACCGACAGGTCTTCGACCGGACGGCGAGTGGCCGGCGGGCGGGCGTCCGCCCCGATGGCCAGCCGGCGCGCCACCGCGCCGTCCGGTCCGAACCGGGACGCGACGTCTCGCGCCGGCATTGTGGCCAGTTCTCCGAGTGTCCTGATCCCGAGCCTGATCAGGGTTCCGGCCAGTTCCGGACGGTCCAGCACCGAGACCGGCTGCGGTGCCAGGAACGCGGTTGTCTCCCCGGTCGGGATCACCGCGCCGGACGGATGGACGCGTGCGGCCAGCGTGGCGGCGAACGTCCCGTCCGCGACGCCGACCGAGGCGTCGAAACCCGCTTCGGCGAGCGCACTTCGAATGGCCGCGGCCACTTGTTCCTCCCCGCCGTAATAGCGGGACGGCCCACGGGCGGGGACGGCGATCAGCCCGGGGCGGACCACCTCCACCCGCGGGCACAGTTCTTCGACCACCGCGATGACTCTTTCGAACGCTCGCCCCTGAGCATCCGGATCGTCCGGGTAGATGGCCAGGTCAGCGCACCGTCGTTGGGCGTCTCGCAGCTTCATCCCACGCCGGACCCCGGCTTCGCGCGCCACGGGAGTACATGCCGCCACCCGCCCGCCGGCGATCACTGCGACGAGCGCTCGTGGATCCGCCCCGGCCGCCACGACCGGCCAATCCGGGCACCACACCACGAGTACTCGGCTCACCTGATCACCCGCTTGCCCGTGAATCCACTGGCGGGTTCACGCCACGGCCTCCAGATCGGCCGGGGCCACCGTACCGTCCGGCCCAGGGAGCCACAGCCAGGCCGAGCGGGGGCGCCGTCCCGCACCTCGCCCGTCCGCGACAACCTGAACCCGCCGCCCCCGCAGGTGCCCGTGGCCGTCCCCCAAGCCCGTCCACAACGACGCCGTCACCTGGAGCCGGGACGCGGCACCGTCCCATCCCCCGACGACCACGAGTGCCACACCGTGTCGCCTGGCCAAGGCCATCAGTCGCCGGACCGTTCCGGCCGGTGGCGGGGACGGTGGTCGCATCAGGACCACATCTACCGCGGTGACCAAGGTCGCGACGATCTCCGCCCAGCGCTCACCCGGTTCGTCGACCAGCAGAATCCGGTCCAGATCCGCACCCATCTCGGCGGCGGCCAGCACTCCGGCGTCGGGAAGCCCGACGACGGCACACCAGTGCTCCGGCCCGGGTTCAGTGGGACGGCGAGCCGCCACCGCTCCGGCGATCAGCGCCAGCGGCAGCGCACCGACGCCGTCCACCGTCACGGCTTGCCCGAGCGGCAGTCCGCCCGGAAGCAGCCGCTCCAGCGCCGGAAGCACCGGTAGCCCTGCCGGCTTGCTCACCGGCGCAACACCGTCCGGCACCGCCCCCGATGCAACACCGGCTCGAGCGGCGCTTCTCACCTCTGACCTGGCGCCATCCCGCCCGGCGGGACGGCGCAACTCGGCGAGGACCGGAGTAGCCACGCCATCATTCTATCGAACGTTTGTTCGAAGATCGCAACTCAGGGCTACCCGTAGTCCACCATCAAGATCAACGTTCAACACCCAAAAGACGCTTGAGAACTACTTCGACCTGGGGAAACGCTCACGCAGAATCTCTATTGGGTGTCGTTCATTGATCTTGCAGCTTGAAGCCACCCTTCAAACCTGCCCAAATCCGGCAGCTCCGGCACAGCGAGTGTCAGGAGGACCTGACTCGGCGCTCCAGAGCACTGCGGACCATCTCCACCACCCACGGGCGCCGGTGCATAACGTTGGACCAGGTAAACCGCATCACGGTGTATCCCGCCGCGGCGAACTCGGTGTAGCGGAGCGCATCACGCTCCATGACCGGGCCGGTATGAGCCATGAAGCTCTCCGCTTCGATGAGGAGACGCGCCTCCTCGTGGCCAAGATCCGCATGTCGTATCTCACCGGTCGAAATCTTCACCGGGAACTGAGGTTCGAACCCAGTGATGCCTCCGTCCAACAGCACTCCACGAGTTACCGACTCAAGCACCGATGCGGACCGAGGGTCGATCCAGCCGACCAGCCGGCGAACACGAGCGCTGCCCGGGCCACGCAGCCTGGACGCCGCCTCCGCGAGCTCATCCACGTCGGCATGACCAGCCCGAACGGCCGCGTCAGACATGGCGAGTGCGGCCGGCACATCGAGCACACGAGAGCAGTCGAGGATCGTCCGCACGATCGTTGTGACGTCGCCGACACGCTCGTCCGGGCGCAGGTCACGAAAATACACTCGCACACCATCCGGTGTGCCGGCCCGCTTGCGCCGCCGGTCGACAGTGATCTCCGGCGTCGTGACGGCTTCGACCAGCTGAAGCCGCCAATACACCGCAGCGGACCGGTGTGAGAGTACGCCGCGTAATCGCCTGGCGATCGCATATTCGAGTGGAACGTTCTTGAGCCGGTATGTCCCCTGCCCGTCGTACTTGATCACACCTTTGCCGACCAACGTCGCGAGCTGCGCTGACGATACGTACGGACGCAGTTCAGCGATTGTGAGAACATTACCCGGCGCCTGCTTGAAGAGCTCGCGAAGATTCATTCGCCGGAGCATAGCCGCCAAGATCAACACAGGACACCCAATGGACGCCAAGGAGTACCTCTACCCAGCCAACTGCTAGATCAACTTCTACTATTGGGTGTTGAACGTTGATCTTGGGCTCCCTTGCAGACGACCGGGATTGCTGGTTGCGCCCGTCCGAGCGGGGCGGATCCGGACGGGCGTCGCGACCGAGTGTGAGCGATCCCGGCCGACTCCGCACCGGCCGCGCAGGGCAGGTGTAGCCGCCGCCCGTCGGCGTGACTGGGCCAGGGTCGAACGGCTACTCGGGGTGCTCAGGGGTCGCCGGCGGGCGCGGCGGGCGCCGTCCCGTCTCGTTCTCCCAGGCCGTGAGCTGGCGTTCGAGGGCCTTCATGATCTCGAAGACCTGGCTCGGTGGCACGCGCACACGGGCGACCACACGGGCCTGCGCCTGGGTGGTCGACTCGCCCTCGTCCCCCTCCACCCGCGTCGGGGGACGCGACAGCGCCGCGAAGTCGAACGTGAAGACGTCGGCGGTGTGCCAGACGCTGACGAAGTCGGCGTACGCGCCCGGCAGGACGTCGTCGGGCATGGTGACTCTTACCTTCGGCTGATTCACAACTCGACCATAGGCCTTGCTCGGCGACTACGTGCGATACAGGGCCTGTAAGCAGCGTATGGGCGGGAATTCCCAGCTTAACGTGATCATTCTGGGGCGGGTATGGTCGCTGGGTGAGTTCTTACCCGGCCGCTCCGCGCAGTGCCGACGCGGACCAGCTGTTCGGCCACACGATTCCAGACCCCTACCGGATGCTCGAAGACCCGCACGCACCGGAGACCGTCGCCTGGTCCAAGGCCCAGGACGAGCTGTTCGCGACCCACCGGGATACTTGGCGCGCACGCGACCACTTCGCCGCCCGGCTCACCGAGCTCCTCGGCGCCGGATCGGTCGGTACGCCCATCTGGCGGAGGGAGCGAGCGTTCCACACGAGACGGACCGCCGAACAGGAACACGCCGTCCTGCTGACGACCGACCCGGACGGCACGGAGCGCACGCTCATCGACCCGATCGCCATCGACCCGTCCGGCACCACGACGCTGGACGCCTGGCAGCCGTCCAAGGACGGCACGCTGCTTGCGTACCAGCTGTCCGAGGGCGGTACCGAAGAGTCGACCCTGCGGGTCATGGACGTCGCGACCGGCGACGACGTCGACGGGCCGATCGATCGCGCGCGGTACTCCCCCGTCGCGTGGCTCCCGGACAACAGCGCGTTCTACTACGTGCGGCGGCTCCCGCCGGACCAGGTTCCCGAGGACGAGCAGCAGTATCACCGGCGGGTGTACCTACACCGCCTCGGATCGGACGACGACGCGGAGATCCACGGCGCCGGCTTGGACAAGACCAACTACTACGGGGTCTCGGTCAGCCGGGACGGGCGATGGCTCATCGTCACCGCGTCGCAGGGCACCGCGCCGCGCAACGATCTGTGGCTCGCCGACCTCGCCGACGTCGATCCGGCCGCGCCGGCCCTCGTGCCGGTGATGATCGGGGTGGACGCCCAGACGTCGCCGCATGTCGGTCGCGACGGGCGGCTCTACGTCTGGACCGACCTGAACGCACCGCGCGGCCGGCTCGCCGTCGCCGATCCGGCCGACCCCGCACCGGAGAATTGGAACGACCTCGTTCCTGAGGACGACGAGGCCGTTCTGGAAGACTTCGCGATCCTCGATGAGCTCGACGAACCCCTGCTCGCAGTGTCATGGACGCGGCACGCACTCGCCGAGATCAGCACCCACGACCTGGCCAGCGGCGCGCGCACCGGCGCACTCGACCTTCCCGGCCTCGGCACCATCGGCGGTCTCGTCGAACGTCCCGAAGGCGGTCATGAGATGTGGTTCGCCTACACCGATCACAGCACGCCGGTGAAAGTCTTGCGGTACGACGCACGGGCAGGCGTTCTCGACACGTGGGCGCTGAGCCCGGGGACGGTGGACGTCCCGGCCGTGACATCTCAGCAGGTCGTCTACGAGTCGAAGGACGGGACGGCGGTCCGCATGGTGATCATCGCACCGGTCGGGGACGGCGGCGAGCCACCGCAACCCCGCCCCACGGTCCTCTACGGCTACGGCGGATTCAACATCGCGCAGACTCCCGCATACTCGGCGAGCATCCTGTCGTGGGTCGAGTCCGGCGGAGTGTGGGCGATCGCCAACCTGCGCGGCGGATCGGAGGAGGGCGAGGCGTGGCACCGCGCCGGCATGCGCGAGAACAAGCAGAACGTGTTCGACGACTTCGCCGCCGCCGCCGAATATCTCATCGATCAAGGCTGGACGACGCCGGACCGGCTCGGCATCATGGGCGGCTCGAACGGCGGGCTGCTCGTCGGTGCGGCACTGACCCAGCGTCCGGAACTGTTCCGCGCGGTCGTGTGCTCGGCGCCGTTGCTCGACATGATCCGGTACGAGCGGTTCGGGCTCGGCGCCACATGGAACGACGAGTACGGGACGGTCGCCGTCCCCGACGAACTCGAATGGCTGCTCGGCTACTCCCCGTACCACCACGTCAGGGACGGGACGCCGTATCCGGCCGTGCTGTTCACGGTCTTCGACGGGGACACCCGCGTCGATACGATGCACGCCCGCAAGATGTGCGCGGCGTTACAGGCGGCCACGAGCAGAACTCCCGGCACGTACCCGATCCTGCTACGTGCCGAGAAGGACGTCGGTCACGGCGCTCGGGCGGTGTCCCGCACCGTCGAGCTGTCCGCCGATCAGCTGGCGTTCTTGGACCATCATCTCAACGGGGTGGTGTAAGTGATCATCCTTCAAGACACGAACGATCAGGACAACGGGCCCGAATGCTGCGGAGCCGACTTTTGGCTGAGCATTCTCGTCGGAACGCCGTTGCTGATACTCGGGCTGATCGTCGGTGCGTTCGTCGTACGTTATATCGTCCACAAGCTCATCGACGGGTTGGCCAGCAGAACCGAGGAAACAACGCCCCCGGATCGGCTGCTCGGATCCAAGCGGATGGCCCGCGCCGTTTTCCAGGGCTCGGGCATGTACTCCGCACGTCGCGCCGCCCGGGCACAAACGCTCGCCTCGCTGTTCAAGAGCATTGCGACGGTCATCATCTTCGTCTCGGTCGTGATCATGATCCTCGGCACGCTGGGTGTCGCGGTCGGGCCGCTGATCGCCTCGGCCGGGATCGTCGGCGTCGCTTTGGGCTTTGGGGCGCAGAGCCTGGTCAAGGACTTCCTTTCCGGCGTCATGATGATGATGGAGGACCAGTTCGGCATCGGCGACGTGGTCGATCTCGGCGAGGCGACCGGTATCGTCGAGGGCATCGGCATGCGGGTGACGCGGATCCGGGCGATCGACGGCACCGTCTGGTACGTCCGCAACGGCGAAGTCGTACGGGTCGGCAACTCGAGCCAGGACTGGGCGCGGGCCGTCGTCGACGTGGGCGTCGCGTACGGCGAGAACACCGCGCGCGTCCGTCAGCTGCTCCTCGAGGTCGCCAACGAGCTGGCCGCCGATCCCCAGTGGGGTCGGCTGATCCTCGAAGAGCCGGAAGTGTGGGGCGTCGAGATGCTCGGCGCGGACTCGGTCGTGGTGCGGACCGTCGTCAAGACCGAACCGCTGGAGCAGTGGGGCGTCAGCCGCGAGCTCAAGGAGCGGATCAAGAATCGCTTCGACGCCGAGGGCATCGAGATTCCGTTCCCGCAGCGCACCGTCTGGCACCGGGGCACCGTCGAGCCGCCTGCGCCGGCACCGGCATCCGAGCCGGAGTCGCCGGCGCCATCCAAGCCTCGGACCAGTTCGGCGCGACAGCCCGAGCCCGAGGTGGAAACCTGAGCCATGGACCGTCCCGGACCGCCGCACGACCCCCGCGACCCGCTGGACGGCGAGTACCGCCCGGTCCCGCATCGGCCCGGCCGTCTCGCGTTGGACGAGGCGCTCGCGCGCTCGCGCGAGTTCCGCTCCGACATGGAGGCCCGGCGGTCGGTACGCATGTTCTCGACCGAACCCGTTCCCTATGAGCTGATCGAGAACGCCGTTGCGACCGCCGCGACGGCGCCGAGCGGTGCGCACGCGCAGCCGTGGACGTTCGTCGTGGTCTCGGACCCGGCCCGCAAGGCGGCGATCCGCGAAGCCGCCGAGGCCGAGGAACGACGCTCGTACGAAAGCCGCATGCCCGACGACTGGCTGCGGGCGCTGCGCCGGCTCGGGACGGACGACGTCAAGGCGCACCTCACCGACGCCCCCTACGTGATCGTGGTGTTCGCGCAGGCGCACTACGCCGGACCGGACGGATACACCCGCAAGCACTACTACGTTCAGGAGTCGGTCGGCATCGCCTGCGGCCTGCTGCTGGCGTCGCTGCAACGTGCCGGGCTCGCGACGCTGACGCACACGCCGAGCCCGATGGGGTTCCTTCGCGAGATCCTGGACCGGCCGCGTAACGAACGTCCCTACCTGGTCATCCCGGTCGGCCACCCGGCCGAGGACGCCACCGTCCCGGACATCGAACGCAAACCCCTCCACGAGGTCCTGATCAGAATGATCACGTAAAGCTCCGGAATCCCGACTTCACGTCGGCTACAGGCCCAGCAAAGCAGGCCTAATCTCCGCAAGGCTCCTTTACGTCGCCTACGGGGCACGTATGGCTGGCGAGCAGCAGCTTCACGTGATCATTCGGCGAGGGAGGCCTCGAGGGTGATGGACGTGCCGGTCAGCGCCTGGCTTACCGGGCAGCCGACCTTGGCCGCCTCGGCCGCAGCGGCGAAGTCCTGGCTGTTGATACCGGGCACGCTCGCACGCACGATCAGGTGAATGCGCGTGATTCCTTCGCCGGGCTGGAACGTCACGTCGGCCTGTACGTCGACTGCGGTCGGCGGCGTGCCGGCCTTGTCCAGCCCGTTGGAAAGGGCCATCGAGTAGCACGCCGAGTGCGCCGCCGCGATCAGCTCTTCGGGGGACGTCTTGCCGTTGGGTGCCTCGGCCCGCGCCGGCCAGCTGACGTCGTAGGTCCCGAGGCCGGACGATTCGAGGCTCACTCGCCCGGCGCCGTCGAACAGGTTGCCTTCCCAGTGCGTCTTCGCCGTGCGTGTCGTAGCCATGGAAGAACTCCTTCGCGTTCGGTGTTGCCTCACTAGTGCGTTCGCCACCCATCTAACCGCACGACCCGACCTGAGAGAATGACTACGTGACACAGCACGAAACGGGCACCCGGGCACAGACTTTCTACGACGCGGTCGGCGGGCACGACGCCTTCGTTCGCCTCGTCCACCGCTTCTACGAAGGGGTCGCCGACGATCCGGTGCTGCGTCCGCTCTACCCGGAGGAGGACCTGTCCGGCGCCGAGGTGCGGTTGCGGATGTTCCTGGAGCAGTACTGGGGCGGGCCGACAACGTACTCCGAGCAGCGCGGCCACCCACGCCTGCGGATGCGGCATGCGCCGTTCAAGGTCAACCCGGCTGCTCGCGACCGGTGGCTGCACCACATGAAGATCGCCGTGGATGAGCTCGAGCTGCCGGCCGAGCAGCACGAGATGCTCTGGGACTACCTCCAGCGCGCCGCGTTCTCCCTGGTCAACACGTTCGACGAGTGATCACTTCGCTGCCTTACCATGCGTAGCGACATCACACCATGCCTGCATGCCTCTTGTGATGTTGCTACGCCTGCCGAACGTGATCGAACGGTGACGCGGGTTGCGCTTGGATTGAGGATCGTCCCGCCGAGCCGTGGTCGATAAGCTCGGCGGGTGAGCGATCCGCAGACTCCATGGTGGCGTAGCGCCGCCATCTACCAGATCTACATCCGGTCGTTCGCCGACGGGACGGGCACCGGCGTCGGCGACATCCGCGGAATGAGGTCGCGGCTCGATTATCTCCGCGATCTCGGTGTCGACGCGATCTGGATCACGCCCTGGTACCCGTCTCCGATGCGGGACGGCGGCTACGACGTATCCGATTACCGCGGTATCGCCGAGCTCTTCGGCACCCTCGCCGAAGCCGAGCGGTTCATCGACGACGCGCATGAGCACGGGCTGCGCGTCATCATCGACATCGTGCCCAACCACACGTCCTTCCGGCACGCGTGGTTCGCCGCGGCCCGCGCTGCGGGGCCGGGCTCGCCCGAGCGTGATCGGTATATCTTCCGGCCGGGACGTGGCCCGTCCGGCGACTCCCCGCCGAACAACTGGAACAGCGTTTTCGGCGGCCCCGCGTGGACCAGGATCACCGAACGTGACGGCACGCCCGGTGAGTGGTACCTGCACCTGTTCGACTCATCGCAGCCGGACCTCAACTGGAACAACGAGGAGGTCCGCGCGGAGTTCGACGACATCCTGCGGTTCTGGTTCGACCGCGGTGTGGACGGTATCCGGATAGACGTGGCGAACGGCCTGGTCAAAGCGGCCGGATTGCCCGATCTGCCCACCGCCGCCGACGGCACCCCCCTCGAGCCGGCCGAGATCGCAGACCATCCGTATCTGGATCGGGACGGCGTGCACGAGATCTACCGGCGGTGGCGCAAGATCGCCGACGAATTCGATCATCGTCCGGTGTTCGTCGCCGAGGCGTGGGTGGAATCGCTCGAACGGCTGGCCGCGTACGTCCGTCCCGACGAGCTGCACACCGCGTTCAACTTCGGCTACCTGCGGACCCCGTGGTCAGCACCGGAGCTGCGCGAGACGATCGACGCGACCATCGCCGCCATGTCAGCGGTCGGCGCGCCGGCCACGTGGGTGTTGTCGAACCACGACGTCGAGCGCCACGTTACTCGTTACGGCCGAGCCGAGACCGCGGCCGGCATCGGCGCTTCCAGGCCGGACGATCCCGGGCCGGTCGACCTGGAACTCGGCCTTCGCCGCGCCCGCGCGGCCGCACTTCTCACACTGGCGTTGCCCGGTAGCGCGTACGTGTACCAGGGCGAGGAACTGGGCCTGCCCGAGGTCCTCGACATCCCGGAGAACATGCTGCAGGACCCGGTCTGGGTCCGGTCCGGACACACCCAGCGCGGCCGCGACGGCTCCCGGGTTCCGCTGCCGTGGCTGGCCAGCGGGCCATCGTTCGGTTTC
Organism: Jiangellaceae bacterium; assembly: GCA_036374835.1. Taxonomy (GTDB): domain Bacteria; phylum Actinomycetota; class Actinomycetes; order Jiangellales; family Jiangellaceae; genus DASUTB01. Next base: position 16,354 of record DASUTB010000114.1, read on the forward strand.
GGTGTAGGCCGGGCATGGTTGCCGCAGCCGGTCGACTGGGGGCGCCTTTCGGTGCAGGTTCAACGCGACGACCCTGGTTCGACTCTGTCGCTCTACCGTGCGGCGCTGCGGCTACGACGCGAGCTGCCCGCGCTGGGCAACGGCGAGATGACGTGGCTGTCCGAGCCCGGCGACAGTCTCCTTGTGTTCACTCGTGAGCCGGAGTTCATGTGTGTGGTGAACCTGGGGACGGCGGCCGTCCCGCTACCGGACCATCAGCGCTTGCTCCTGACCAGCAACCCACTCGACGAGGGTCTGCTGCCTCCGGACACCGCAGCGTGGCTCGTCGTGTAGCGGCTCACCGCGGTGCCAGATGCGCGAGCACTCGCTTCCACATGGGGACGATCAGCAGGTGCCCGGCGCCGGGTACCATCTCGAGCCGAGCATCCGGCAGCTGCCGCTGCCACCACCGCCCGTGCTTCGACCCGGCGATCGGATCGGCCGAACCGTAGAGCAGCAACGTCTTCGCACGGACATCCTGTGGTTCGAAACCCCATGGCCGCAGCGTGTAGCCCGCCATGTCGCTGACCAGCCCGGCCGTCCCCTGCGCAACAGCGGCCGCCACGAGGCCGCTGACCCGTGCGACCGCGGCAGAGTCCTCGAGCACGGCGCGGTCGGCCTCGCTGCCTCCCAGCATCTCGATGCCGGCGCGCGGGTCGTCGGCCACCGCCGCGGCGAAGCCGGACAGCTGCTCGTTCATCGCCTCGTGAACCACTGCGGCCGGCATGCCGGCAAGCGCGTCCACAGCGGCGCTCACCTCCTCGGGCATCCACGGGACCTGCTCGTGCGGTGCCGGTGTAGCCACGACGACCACCCGGTCGACCAGGTCGGGACGCTTCGCCGCCAGCGCCATGGCCACCCGCCCGCCGGCCGACCATCCCACTACGCCGACGGAGCCGAGCCCTCGCTCGTCAAGGACCGCCGCCGCATCCTCGGCCGCCGACGAGACCGTCGCCCAACGACTCGTGTCGAGCGGGTCCGAGTCGCCGTAGCCCGGTCGGTCGATCTCGATCAGGGTCACACCACGGCCAGCCGTCTGCCCCGGGTCCGGGTCGAAGAGCCCGGCTCCCGGCGCGGGATGGAACATCACGACCGCACGATCGCCATCGCCAGGGATCTCGTGCACGGCGACGCGGCGGTCCGGCGCCACCGGCACAAGGCGTGTCGTCGGGTCGGTCGCGGTTTCGATTCGTTGTGTCATGCGGATATTCTCAAGGAGGCCTGGTGACACCGTACTGTCACCATTTTCCAGCCAGATCCGGAGCCGCACGTGAACCGCACCGACCGGCTGTACGCACTTGCCGAAGAGCTGCGATCGGCCGGCCGACGGGGGCGGACCGCGCAGCGGCTCGCCCACCGTCTCGAAGTGTCGGTTCGCACGGTCAAGCGTGACGTCTCGGCTCTGCAGCAGGCCGGTGTGCCGATCTGGGCGCAGGCCGGACCGGGCGGTGGCTACGTACTCGACGGCCGGGCCAGCCTGCCGCCGGTGAATTTCACCGAGGCCGAAGCCGTCGCTCTCGCGGTGGCGCTCACCGTCGGGCGAGACCTGCCGTTCGCCGTGCACGGGCGTACCGCCCTGACCAAGGTGCTCGACGCCATGCCGCGCGCCGCCCGCGAGCATGCCATGGAACTAGGTGGCCGCGTGTGGACCCGTGGCCACACCGGCCCGGCCCGGACGCCCGCGGTGCGCACCGTCGAGGAGGCGCTGCGCCGGCAGGTCGTCGTCTCGATCGTCCACCGGGGATCATCCGGTGCGACGACGAACCGAGCGGTCGAGCCGGTGGCGCTGGCGGCGACACACGGTCACTGGTACCTCATCGGGTACTGCCGGTTGCGCAGCGCACCGCGGTGGTTCCGCACAGATCGGATCGTGCAGGCCTGGCTGACCGCCGAACCGGCGCCGCCGCACGATCCCGCGACATTCGCCGGCGTTCCACCGGCGGACGCGGCGCCGGTCACCGAAAGCTAGAGGGCGAACAGGGCAAGGCCGCTGCGGGCGACGATCGACCCGTGCGGCGCGTCGAGCCGCCACCATGAGCCACTGCTGCGCAGGGTGACATCGCCGGACTCGGCGGCAAGGAATCCGTACGAGTCGGCGGCGTGTGCCAGCCGCAGCGGGACGCCGGCGGCCAGCTCGCCGTCCCACACCTCGGCGGCGAGCCGGTCCAACTCGGTCCGCGCCGCACGGCGGTCCATATCGGACGTCAGGTCCGGTGCACGGGACCGGAACTCGGCCACGCCGGCCCGCACCCGGGACGCGACATCGCCGACCGGAATTCGGGCCAGTTCCTCCCACCCGGTCCGCGGCGGCAGGCTGGCGGTCCAGCGCAGCGCCGGCAGCGTCGGCGGAAGCTCGAGCTCGCCATGGTCGCCGACCGCACGGGCGGCAAGGGTGCCGGCTTCGACCACGACGTCCAGCGAGAGCGGTTCGGCAAGCTCAACGGCGCGCAACGCGAGCACGTCGAAGGGTGTCTCGGCGAAACATCCGGCAACCGGGCCACCGGCAACGATGCGGATCGCGGCCTCGGCCTCGAACCGGGCGACCCGGGTGGCGAATACGGCGAGGTCGGCCGCAGCTCCCGGGTGGCGCGGAATCAGGACGGTCATCGGGCGGCCTCGCGGTGGCCGATGACCGTCCGGACCGGCGCCCGCAGCTGCTCGAGGGCGTCGCGTTCGCCCTCTCCCAGCGGCCGCGACTCGGCGGCCCGGACGTCGTAGGCGACCATCGTGCTCGCGGCGCGGGCGTAGACGGCGTCGTCGTCGCGCACCGTGTAGGCGAGATCGACCGACGAGGTGCCGATCCTGGTGACGACGAGATCGACGCGGACCGGCTCGGTCCGGAACGGGATCGGGCGAGCGTAGTCGATCACGAGCCGGGCGATAACCTGCCGCTGATGCTCTTCGCGGTGACCGTCGAGGTGTGCCCGTCCGAGATCGATGCGGGCCTGCTGAAGATATTCGGCGATGGTCACGTTGTTGACATGGCCGTACGAGTCGAGATCGTCGAACCGGACGGCGCATTCTGTACTGAACGTTGCGTCCTCCATCGCGGGCGCGGGACTATGCCCGTCACCCGCCATCATGTCGTCGCGAAAGCCGTCCAGGACCGTGCGCTCGGCCGTGGTGAGCCGCCTGAGGTGGTCGCCGCCCAGATCGTAGGGGACGACCACCGACGTCGCGGTGGCGCAGACCGTCCCGGCGCTGTCGCGCACCTCGTACCCGACCTCGAACGATGCCGCGGTCACCCGGCCGATTCGCGTGTCGACGCGCACCGGGTGTGGGCGGCCGTCCGGGCCTGCGTCGATGCGGATCGGCGACCGGTACGTCACGTCGTGCCGGTGGATCAGCACACCGGATGCCAGACCGGCGGTCCCACGACCGGCGGCGTCACGGAACAGCATGTCGACACGTGCTTCCTGTAGGTACCGCAGCAGCACGACGTTGTTGACATGACCGAGCCGGTCGATGTCGGACCACCGGACGGGGACGGACGAGACGTGACGGGCCATCGTCCCATCCTCACATTGTGGTTCGATCACGTTCAGTAGGCGTAGCGACGTCGTACCATGCGTGCAGACATGGTATGGCGTCGCTGCGCCTGGTAACGATCGAGCGGCCTCAGTCGCGGGTGAGCTTGCGGTACGTCACCCGGTGCGGGCGGGCGGCCTCGGCCCCGAGGCGCTCGACCTTGTTCTTCTCGTACGCGTCGAAGTTGCCCTCGAACCAGAACCACTTCGCCGGATCCTGCTCATCGCCCTCCCACGCCAGGATGTGGGTAGCGACGCGGTCGAGGAACCACCGGTCATGCGACGTGATCACCGCGCAGCCCGGGAACTGGAGCAATGCGTTCTCCAGCGACTGGAGCGTCTCGACGTCGAGGTCGTTGGTCGGCTCGTCGAGCAGGATCAGGTTGCCGCCCTGCTTGAGGGTGAGCGCGAGGTTCAGCCGGTTCCGCTCGCCACCGGACAACACGTCGGCCGGCTTCTGCTGATCGGGCCCCTTGAAACCGAACGCCGCGATGTACGCCCGGCTGGGCATCTCGACGTGGCCCACCTTGATGTGATCCAGGCCCTCGGAGACGACCTCCCACACCGACTTGCCCGGCGCGATACCGGCTCGGTTCTGGTCGACGTACGACAACTTGACGGTGTCGCCGACGATGAGCTCACCGGAATCCGGCTGCTCCTCGCCCACGATCATCTTGAACAGGGTCGTCTTACCCACGCCGTTCGGGCCGATCACACCGACGATGCCGTTGCGCGGCAGCGAGAACGACAGGTCGTGTATGAGTAGCCGGTCGCCGAAGCCCTTCGCGACGTCCTCGGCCTCGACCACTTGCGTGCCGAGCCGCGGACCGGGCGGGATCTGGATCTCGTCGAAGTCGAGTTTCTTGGCCTTCTCGGCCTCGGTGGCCATCTCGTCGTACCTGTTCAGACGAGCGCGCTGCTTGGCCTGCCGGCCCCTCGGGTTCGACCGGACCCACTCGAGTTCCTCGGCCATGCGCCGTGCCCGCTTCGCGTCCTTCTGGCCCTCGACCTTGAGCCGGGTCTGCTTGTTCTCCAGGTACGTCGTGTAGTTGCCCTGGTAGCCGTGGACGCGGCCGCGGTCGACCTCGGCGATCCACTCGGCCACATGGTCGAGGAAGTACCGGTCGTGGGTGACCGCGACGACCGTCCCCTCGTACTTCTCCAGGTGCTGTTCGAGCCACTGCACACTCTCGGCGTCGAGATGGTTGGTCGGCTCGTCGAGCAGGAGGAGGTCGGGCTTTTCCAGCAGAAGCTTGCAGAGCGCGACGCGCCGCCGCTCGCCTCCGGACAGGTGCGTGACGGGCATGTCGCCGGGCGGGCAGCGCAGCGCATCCATCGCCTGCTCGAGCTGGGAATCGAGATCCCACGCGTTGCGGTGGTCGAGTTGCTCCTGGAGCCGGCCCATTTCGTTGAGCAGCTCGTCGGAGTACTCGACCGCCATCTTCTCGGCGATCTCGTTGAACCGGTCGAGCATCGCCTTGGTCTCACCGACGCCCTCTTCGACGTTGCCGAGCACCGTCTTGTCCTCATTGAGCGAGGGCTCCTGGGGCAGGAATCCGACGGTGTAGCCAGGCGTCAGATACGCCTCACCGTTGGACGGCTGGTCGACGCCGGCCATGATCTTGAGCACACTCGACTTGCCGGCGCCGTTCGGGCCGACGACGCCAATCTTCGCGCCAGGCAGGAACGCGAGGGTGACGTCGTCAAGAATGACTTTGTCGCCGTGCGCCTTGCGCGCCTTGCGCATCACGTAAATGAATTCGGCCATAGCGAGTCAAGTTTACGGGCTCTGCCGTGGACCGCCGAAATCACCGGGAGCGCGTGATCGCGGGCGAGTTATGGGTGGCGGTCATGACGGAGAACGCCCGCGATCACGCGCCGGCCTTGGAATGAGCTACACCGGGTTAAGCGTCCGGCCGTCTTCAGTGGGGAAGCCTTCGCCGCCTTCGAAGTCGGACGACCGGTTCTCCGGCTGCCGGCCGCCATCGGTGTGCTCGTCCCCGGCAGGCGGATCGGCCGAAGGCTCCTGCGAACCGTCGGCCGCTGTGGACGGTGGCGGGAAGGGGTCTTCCTGATTCGGCCTGGACTCTTCCAGCAGGTCGCTGATCTCGTCCTCGTCGTTGGGCATCTGGTTCCGGGCGCGCTCCACCTTCGAGAACTTGGAAACGCCCCGGCGAAGGTCGTGTCCCACGCTGATCGCGTCGATCTCAGCGGTGACGCGCCGCTCGCCGTGGTCGGTCACGCGGTCGTTGATCCTCAGCTTGCCCACGACGACGACCGGATCACCCTTCTCCAGGGAATTCGCGACGTTCTCCGACCATCCCCACCGGCAGACGACGTGGTACCAGGACGTGCCGGCGTCCTCCCAGGTGTTCCTGGGACCGGGCCTCCAGTGGTTCTGGGCAACCGAGAACAGCGTGATCGGCGTCCCGTTACTGGTCGTGGTTTGGAACGGTTCGTTGCCGACATTTCCCGTGATGGTGACGTGCGGTTTGGCCATGGTGCGCCTCCAGCGCTGATCGAGTGCATGTCCCGATCAGCGTGCTCGCGCACACCGAGCAATGGCGACCCCGCCGAGCCAAGTTGTGGATAACTCGGCCGTTTGGCGACAAGTGTCAGAAGAGCTAAGCCTTCGCGACCTTCGCGGACGCCCGGAACGCTTCGAGTCGCTCCACTTCGTGGGCCACCGGTTTGATCACTTCGGTGGACACCGTCGCCTCCACGGCGGCGTGCAACTTTCGTCGCACCAACCCAGCCCGCCGACGTGCCCCGGTGCGGGCGAACAACCGGGACAACACGGCGGTGATGACGCCGAGCACCACCCCGCCGAGCACCAGAACGGTCGGCACCGGCAACGCGCCAATCTCAGGTGTCGGGATCTCGGGCAGCTGCAGCCAGCGGCCGGCGGCCAAGGCGGCCAGCCAGCCGAGGCCCACCAGGGTGCCCAGCGTCAGCACCTGCTGCACGATGCCGACGGCCAGCCACCACCGCGGCCGATGCTCGATATCCACGTTGGTGCCGGCCACCTCACGGTCGAGCTCATCGGGAAGGCGGTTGGCCGCCGAGTTGGACACGGCGCGAACCTGCGCGATCCACGGCTTCGGCCCTCCTGCGACCGCCGCGTCGGTGAACGCCCGCACCGCCGCGTCCGCCCGGCTACGCTGCACGGGCGTTGGACGCGGCAGCGCCAGTCCGCTCGAGACGGCCTCACGCCGCAGCCCGAGCCGGCGCAACGGATCCCGCCGCAACCTACCCAGCCACTTCGTGAACGGCCACCCGGTCGCCGCGTGGGCGCGCCTTCGGTACGAGCCACCGACCGCGTCCGCGACGACATCAATGCCCGCAGCGTCAGCGAACGTCGCCACCAGCTGCGCCTTGGTCTCCTTGACCGGACCTTTGGGCGTACCGGAACCGGCTGCTGCCAGAAGCGCGTCGGCGGCGCCTCTGACATCGGCGCCGATCCGGTCCTCCGCGGCCCGCCGCCGCGCGACCGTGCTGCGCACGAGTTCGATGAAGTCGCCGATTCCGTCACCGGTGACGGCCGACATGGGGAAGATAGGAATCTTGGGCAGGCCCTCCTCGGTGAGAATCCGTTCCATGTCCGCGACGCAGGCCTTCACATCGTCATGGCTGAGCAGGTCGATCTGGTTCAGCACAACAACCGTCACCGCGGCGTGGTCGGCCATCGGGCGCAGGTAGTGCTCGTGTAAAGCGGCGTCCGCGTACTTCTGCGGATCGACCACCCACACGAAGACGTCCACCCGCTTGACGAGCCGGTCGACCTGCAGCTGGTGGCTGCGCACCGCCGAGTCGTGGTCCGGCAGATCCAGCAGAACCAACCCGTCGAGCGCGTCGGCCTCCGCCGAATCGAGCACGCTCTCCTTGGGAATACGGTGCCGCGGCGGAATACCCAGCCAGTCGAGCAGTTCACCGGCACCGTAGCTGCCCCAGATGCAGGCCAGCGGTTCGGAGGTCGTCGGACGCCGGACACCGACCCGCGCGATCTCCAGCCCTGTCGTCGCGTTGAACAGCGACGACTTACCGCTACCGGTCGAGCCGGCCAGCGCGACGACCGTGTGCCCGCTGGAGAGTCGACGCCGCTCGCCGGCCCGCTCCACCACCCGCCGGGCCTCGGCGATGAGGTCGCCGGGCAGCCAGTTCTCGCCACTGGCGACTGCCGAAGCAAGTGCATCCAACCGCTCAGGGAGCTCTGCTCGACTGGTGCGGCGTAGCAACTTCACAGGTCACGCTCCAGCAGTCGGGTGCGCTCTACGTCGGCCAACGCTTGCCGAACGGCGGCGCTGGCGTTCGGTTCGATGGCCAGCACGTCGATCCGTTCGGTGAACCGTACAAGCTCGCCGGACAGCAGCGTCTCAGCACGATGGTTCAAGTCCTTGCGGGCCGATTCGGCCATGCGGCGCACAGCGTCATCTCCGAAGATCGCTTCGAGTAACCGCTGGCCGACGACGGCCGTCCCGCCGGCGATGCCGACCTCGGCGCCGGTCAGCCCGCCGGTCGACGCGAAGACGGTCACCATCAGCGCAACGGCGATCCCGTTCACCCCGAAGGACATGAACCGTGCGGTGCTACGCCGGTCTTGACCCTCGGTCTTGACCATCTCGAACAGGGCGGCCTGCCATTGCGCGATCTCGGCCGCGGCGCGCTCGCCGAAGTCCGGCGAGGAACGTGACAGATCGTCCTTGCCGAGCAGGACCTTGCCGGCCATGTCCCCCTGCCAGGACGTGGCCACCCGTTCGGACGCGGAGTCCGCCTCGCCGACGAAGAGCGCCTCGAGACCATGGCTGATCGCGTTCTCGACCGCCTCGGCCCGCTGTGTCTTGCCGCGCAGGTACGTCTCGATCCGGTCGCGAATCTTGCCGACCCGTTCCTCGAGGGAGCGGAAGAACTCGCCCGTGCCGACGAAGTCCTGCCAGCGTGCGAGCACCTCACCGCGCAGCATGCTGCCGTTCCGGCTCGCGCGGTCGATGCTGATGAGGGCGTCGTCGTATGCGGTGACCGCCAGCGTCCGAAGATGATCGCCGGTCGCGGCCTGCAGGTCCGACGCCGCGGCAAGCGGTGGCGTCCGTCTGGTCAGGTCGCCGATCGCGCCGTCCAGCGTCCGCCGCACGATCTCACTGCGCCCCTCGGCGCTGGCGGACAGATTCTGTAGCCATGCCACGATCGGCGCCACCTGCTCAGTCGGCAGCATGCGGTCATGGCCGAGCGGCGTCTCCTCGACGATGAACATCGGCGAATCGCCGAGCCCACGTGAGTCGAGCATGGTGGCGAGATGGTGCCGTACCTCTGCCACGGCCTCAACCGTCACGCGATTGAGCACAACCGCGATGGCCGCACTTCGCTGGGCGGCGTCGAGCAGAAAGTCCCAAGGCACGGCATCGGCGTACCGGGCGGCGGTCGTCAGGAAGATCCACAAGTCGGCGGCGGCGAGTAACTGGGCCGACAGCACTCGGTTCTCTACGACGACCGAGTCGATGTCTGGGGCGTCGAGCAGCGCGAGCCCCGAGGGCACCGCCTCATCAGTGATCAGGTACAGCTCGCCCGGGCCTGCCGTGTGGTCCGGGTCCCGGCGGACGAGATCGGGCAGGATCCGGTCGGTGTTGAACCAGTCCACGTCGTCGGGATGACATACGAGCACCGGTGCTCGCGTCGTGGGGCGGAGCACGCCGGTCTGCGTGACCTGGCGTCCGATGATCGCATTCACCAGCGTCGACTTGCCGGCACCGGTCGATCCGCCGACCACGGCCAGCAGCGGCGCCTCCAGGCTGACGATCCGGGGTAGGACGTAATCGTCCAACTGGGCGACCACTTCACGCCGTCCCCGCCTGGCCTCGGCAACGTCTTCCAGCTCCAATGGAAAGCGCAGTGACGCGACCCGCTCGCGCAGCACTGTGAGCGCCCTGAGCAGTGCGTCGGTTCGGTCCGAGATCGTCACGGGTTGATCCTGCCTGTAGTGACCGCTTGAGGCCAAGTGAACACAATATTTAGGTATGGGGTTGAGACCTGATGGCGACTAACGTCAGGTCTAGTCGAGTATGACGCAGGAGGAGAAGATGTCGTTAGATCGCCCCACCGCTCCGAACCCGTACGAACTACTGCCACCCGTTCCCGCGATGACGGTGACGAGCACCGACGTCCAGGACGGTCGGCAACTGGCCAAGGAGCACGTATTCAACGACTGGGGCATGACAGGTGACAACCTCAGCCCGCAGCTGTCGTGGTCCGGAGCCCCGGAGGGGACGCGCAGCTTCGCCGTCACCTGCTTCGACCCGGACGCACCGACGCCGAGCGGGTTCTGGCACTGGTGCGTCGTCGACATTCCGGCGTCAGTGACGTCGCTCGAGCGCGGTGCGACGCCACCCGAGCCGGCGTTCGCGGTGCGCAACGACACCGGGAGCATCGGCTACGCCGGCGCCGCACCACCGGCCGGGGATGTTGCGCACCGCTACTTCTTCGTCGTCCACGCGGTCGACGTCGAGAGTCTCGGTGTGCCGCCCGAGGCGTCCAATGCCGTCGTGTCGTTCAACCTGGTGTTCCACACACTCGCCCGCGGCATGGTGGTCCCCGTCTACTCCCACTAACCCCACCACCTCACAAGAATGATCATGTAAAGCTGGTAATCACCAGCCTTACGTGTCATCTAGCCATGCCAAAGCCGGGACTTCGGCAGCACAGGCCGGAACGCCGAGCAAGGCACGGGTTAACCGCGTTCTTCCTGAGGGCTGGGTTAGGTGCGCGACAGGTCGCCGCCCTCACAGCACGGGATCAGGAAATAGCACTCCGGACATATCCATTTGGAGCCGTTCCCATACGGTCGAAGTGCCGCAGCGCTGCACTGCGGGCACAGGTCGGCCGGCGCCGGGCAGTCCGTCATGACCGCCACGCTACCGAGGTCCGGAAGGGAGTCCGAGAACTGACGTAGGGCGTGTCGGTCAACTCCAGCGGACCTTCACCTGCCGATGCCACATGTCGAGGGCGTCCGGCCGGCCGGTGCTCACGATCTCATCGCCGCGATTCCACAGCCCGGTGTACAACTGGACGGCCGTGCCGGTGAATGTGGCATCGGGGGACTCCGGATCGCCCGGTGTCGTCACCACCGAGCCGTCACTGACGGCGACCGTCCACGCCCGCTCACCGCCCGCGGGTGCGACGGCGATGGTGTACGGCTCCTCGGAGCGAAGCTTCCCTTTGCCGCGCGTGATGAACCCGCACAAGAGTTCGTCGATACCGTCGATCGCGATATCACGGTCGATGTCCAGCTCGGCGGCCGTCGGCGTCCGCCCGAGTGCCGCGCCGATCGCGTCGACGCCATGGATCGTCGTCTCGTGGGCTTGGCGGCGGGCCCAGAACCGCCTCGGTGGCGGTGCGTCTCGCAGGAACACCATCGCTTCGACGTCGTCCGGCGCCTCGGCGATGGCGGCCCGCAGCGCGTCGGTCCCTTCGCGGAACCATGTCAGCAGATGGGGCGCCGCTGCGGCCGCGGCGACAGAGTCATCGGTGCGGTGGCCGGTGTCGCCGCGTAGACTCGCCGCCGCCCATCGGTGCACCATGCCCAGGTGTGTGACGAGCTGGCGGACGTCCCACGCCGGGCAAGTCGGCACCTTCGTTTCCAGCCCGGCCCGCTCCGCGGCGTCAAGTAGGACGTCCGCCGCCGTTCCGATAGCCGCCACGTGATCGTCGAGACGCAGTGTCGTCGGCATGGCCGCATCGTAACGGCCGACACTGACACGGTGACCGATGCTCAGACTGTCCGTGCGACGCCGGGCTTGCAGACACCGTATGGCTGGGAATTGCCCGCTTAACGTGATCATTCTGTAGGGGCTAGCATCGGGCGGGTGGAGACGTTCGGCACGCTTGACCCGGTACCGGCGGCGCACCGGCTCGATCTGCTGGCCGAGCCGGTGGCGCGAGCGTTGACTGCGAACCCGTCCGCGGCGACACTCGTGGCCGAGATCGACCCGGACCTCGCCGATACCGCGGCGCTCTGCGATGCCTACGACGTGCCGCTCGACGTGTCCGCGAACTGTGTCGTGGTCTCCGGTAAACGCGGCGGTGAGCAACGGATCGCGGCGTGCCTGATCCTGGCCACCACCCGGGCGGACATCAACAACGTCGTGCGCAAACGTCTCGACGTACGCAAAGCGTCGTTCCTGCCCACCGCCGACGCGGTCGAGCTCACCGGCATGGAGTTCGGCGGTATCACCCCCATCGGCCTGCCGAGCGAGTGGCCGATCCTGGTGGACGCCGCGGTCGCCGAGCTTCCCTACGCGGTGATAGGAAGCGGTCTACGCAAGTCGAAACTGCTCGTACCCGGTAAAGTGCTTGCGGCGTGGCCGGGCGCCGAGGTCGTCGATGGGTTGGCCAGATAGGCACTGAACGTGCCATTGGCGCACAATAGAGGCGCTGCCGGCGCCTGTAGCTCAGTCGGATAGAGCGGTGGTCTTCTAAACCACGGGTCGGGGGTTCGAATCCCTCCAGGCGCGCGTCACCATCGAAGGAGCCTCCACTGAGCAAGCACAGGCGCGCTGGGAAACGGCGTCGGGCCGCCCCGCGTCCACCCGTCGCACCACCGGTGGACGAGCATCGGTCCGCGAGCTCTGTGCCACCCAACACTCCCGGATCCGGCGAGATCATCGGATACGGTCTGCTGGCCACCGGCGTCGCCGCCGGCGTCCTGTACCTGGACGGCCAGCCGCCGCGCGATATCGCGATCATCGCCGGAGCGATCCTGGCCCTACTCCTCACTCTCGTCGTGATCGCGCCACGGCTGCGTATGCCGGACAAGGAGGACGCCGTCCCGCCCATCTCGCCCGATCCGCCACCGGTGACCGCACGCGAGTACGTCAATCCGGCACCGCCCGAGCGCCCCGCGACATCCAGAGATTTCGGTCTTTCCACCACCAGATCGGCATCACGAGGACGTCGAGCCAATCGCGGGCGACGACGCCGATGAGTCGAACAAGACGCGAGAAACGCTATGGTCGGTTATCCCGATACCTGCACCCGACGTGAGGGCCGACGACTGTGAACAGTGACCGCCTGGTCTGGATCGACTGCGAGATGACCGGTCTGGACCTGTCCCGCGACGCACTGATCGAAGTCGCCGTGCTCGTCACCGACGGCGAGCTCAACGTGCTGGGTGACGGTGTTGATCTGGTCATCCGACCGCCGGCCGGGGCGATCGACGCGATGCCCGAAGTGGTTCGCGAGATGCACACCACCAGTGGGCTGCTAACCGAGCTCGACGGCGGAGTCACCCTCGCCGAGGCCAATGACACGATCCTGCGCTACATCCGAACGCACGTACCTGAACCCGGCAAGGCACCACTCGCGGGCAACACCGTGCACATGGACCGGTTGTTCCTCGCCCGCGATCTCCCCGAGGTCGAAGGCTGGCTGCACTACCGCAACGTCGACGTCTCGTCGATCAAAGAACTCGCCCGTCGCTGGTACCCCCGCGCCTACTACGCGAGCCCCGACAAGACGGGCAACCACCGAGCGCTCGGCGACATTCAGGACTCCATCGCCGAGCTGCGCTATTACCGCAACACAGTGTTCGTCCCGATGCCCGGACCATCGACCGACGAGTCCCGGGCCGTGGCCGCGGCGATCATCGCCGGCGTGAACGACGACCCGCGAAGCGAGGGCAGCAACCCCGCGAACGGCGCCACCGAGCCGACCGGCCAGTAGCCCCACCGCGGCGGGAACTACCGATTACCGACGAGCCCGTTCCAGACCGTATACTTGTGCGGCCAGCCCTTCCGGGATCGCCGGGGTCGGTTGTGCATGGTGGCTGTAGCTCAGTTGGTAGAGCACCTGGTTGTGGTCCAGGATGTCGCGGGTTCAAATCCCGTCAGTCACCCCATGTGATGTCTCAAGACATCGGAAACCCATGAACCCACGATTGTGGGTTCTGCGGTTTCGCGCTCCCCGTGTGGCCGGCAGATGGCAACGGCCGGCCACGTCCGAATCCCCGGCCGGCCGGGCACGCGCCGTTCAGGCCCTGCCGCCCGGCACTCCGGCGGAAGGTTCCTCACCAGGGACCCGGCGAGCAGCGGAGCGCTCCAGCCACGCCGCCATGGCAATGAGCAAGCCCAGGGTCGCCGCCAGACCGCCCACGTACACGTAGGTGAGCCAGTTCTCCTGGTCGAAGTCGTCCCACGTCCGCCCGACGCCGATCAACAGCATCACCAAGCCCACCGCGATCGTCATGACCATCACGCGCGCCGCACTCCACCGACGGTCGAACGCCATGGCCAGCCACGCCACCGCGGGCAGCGAGACGAATGCGGCCACCGTCCGCGCGGTCAGCTCCGTCAACTGCCAGGGCCAGACGTCGATCACTACGGCGGGGGCGATGTACATCACCAACGCAATCGCCGCGAGGACCAAGCCCGCGCCCAACAGCACCGTTCGGAGAACGCCGCCGATGGTCGCATCCCGTTCCTCCGCCCTACCGGGGTCGCGGCGGTGGTTGAGCAGCCAGAGCACCGGTACGGCGAACGCGGTGATCGCATAGGTCCAGGCCCAGATCAGGAACAGCGGCTCTCCGTGACTGAACCGGTCCCAATGCAGCAGAGTCGCGATCGAGACGAGCCAGATGAACACGGTCGTCGGCAAGAAGCCGAGCGCCACCCGATGCCACCGACGTCCGACAAGGACCGCCAGGAAGAAGATCACCGCGGATCCGTAACCGGAACCCATGAGGACCGCCGTCATCTCCGGCCGGACGGGCCATGCGAAGCGCTCGGCACCCTCGACCGGATCCAGATAGAGCACCCACCAGGCCAGCCCGAGGACGATTGCCACCGTTGCGGCCGCGACCCGGGTCACGAGTAGCACGCGATCGTCACGAATTACGCCGCCGTCAACCTGATCTTCATTCTTGTCAACGGACATCCCTTGCACCCCCTCGTAAATCTCGAGCAAAGGGGATGCAGCCTACATCCAGTGACGGCGTACCGTAAGCCGTCGACCGTTTCGGTCCGGCCGGGCCGGACCGAGCGGTGGCGGGCAGGTGTCCTCGTTCGCTCGAACCGGCGCCTCGCGCCCGTAGGATGCCGGACAAGTGCCAACGCGACAGTGGCGGGAGCGACGGCGAATCGTGATGGGCGAGAGCACGACCGAGGGCCCTCCGGTGTGGGATGTGGTCGTCGTCGGCGGGGGGCCTGCGGGCGCCGCCGCCGCGTTGGCCGCTGCCGAGACGGGTCGCCGGACGCTGCTGCTGGAGAAGTCCGAACTGCCCCGTTACAAGACCTGCGGGGGCGGCATCATCGGCCTATCGCGTGACGCGCTGCCCTCAAGTTTCGAACTGCCGCTGCGAGACCGCGTCTACGCAGTCACCTTCGCGCTGAACGGCCGCCTCGCGCGTACTCGCAGGTCGCGCCGCATGCTGTTCGGACTGGTGAACCGCCCGGAGTTCGACCGTCGACTGGTCGAACATGCGGTCGCGGCCGGGGCCGAGCTCCGCACCCGCGCCTTGGTGCAGCGGGTGGATCAGGACCGCGGCACCGACCAGCGAGCCGTTGCCGTTGCGCTCTCCAGTGGTGAGACGCTACTGGCCCACGCCGTCGTGGGCGCGGACGGCAGCGCCAGCCGGATCGCCGGCCACGTCGGCGTGCGCCTCGATCAGGTGGACCTCGGCCTGGAGGCCGAGATCCCCGTCCCTTCGGAGGTCGCTGCGAGCTGGACCGGCCGGGTGTTGATCGATTGGGGGCCGTTGCCAGGCTCCTACGGTTGGGTCTTTCCCAAAGGTGACACCCTCACCGTCGGGGTCATCTCGGCCCGTGGCGACGGCGCGACCACCCGGCGTTACCTACGGGACTTCACCACTCGACTGGGCCTGTCCGACGTCGAGCCCAGCATCTTCTCGGGTCACCTCACCCGGTGCCGCACCGACGACTCACCGCTTACCCGCGGCAGGGTGCTGGTCTGCGGGGACGCCGCCGGTCTGCTGGACCCATTGACACGTGAGGGCATCTCCTACGCGCTGCGCTCCGGCCGCCTCGCGGGTGAATGGGCGGCGCGCATCGCTGAGGCGGACGACGCCGCACAGGTACGGCGCCGAGCACTCAACTACGCCTCCGCGATCGAATCGGAACTGGGCGAGGAGATGAGCGTCGGCCGTCGGCT
Source organism: Jiangellaceae bacterium (assembly GCA_036374835.1). Taxonomy (GTDB): domain Bacteria; phylum Actinomycetota; class Actinomycetes; order Jiangellales; family Jiangellaceae; genus DASUTB01. Next base: position 32,070 of record DASUTB010000114.1, read on the forward strand.
GCTGGCGGTGTTCGCGCGTCACCCCCGACTGGTGCACACCACGCTGGTCGGTGTGCGACCGGCTTGGACCGCCTTCTCGCAGGTGACTCAAGGCTCCGCCACGCTGGCGGGCATCCTGCGCGGCAGTTGGACCGCCCGCCGGACGCTCGCCCTGTTCGAACGGGCGGTCCGGCCGCGGGGTTCCAGTCGACGAGCAGCTGACCGGGTGGTCATTCCGCGGTGGTGGGTGACGTCGCGGCGACGAGTTTGGCGTGCCGGCCGGCGTACTGCACGGTCGCGATCAGAAGGTTCTTGACGGACTCACGGACACGTGCATCGCACATGACAACCGGAGTGCCCGGATCGAGGTCCAGCGCAGCGCTGACGCTCGCCTCGGTATACCGCCGGGCTCCCTCGAAGCAGTTGACGCCGACCACGAACGGGACGGATCGGTTCTCGAAGTAGTCCACGGCCGGAAAGCAGGCCTCGAGACGGCGCGTGTCCGCGAGTACCACGGCGGCGAGCGCGCCTCTGGTCAGTTCGTCCCACATGAACCAGAACCGGTCCTGACCCGGCGTGCCGAACAGGTACAGGCACAGTCCGTCGCGGATGGTGATCCGTCCGTAGTCCAGCGCAACGGTCGTCGTCGCCTTGCGCTCGACGCCGCGGATGTCATCGACCGACAGGCCCGGCTCGGTCATCGGCTCATCCGTTTGCAGGGGTCTGACCTCGCTTACCGAGCCGACGAGTGTGGTCTTGCCCACACCGAATCCGCCGGCGATGACGATCTTGAGTGCGATGAATTCATCGGCACCGGCGGGGAGTTCAGAGTGCGCGGAGGCCATCGATCACTTCCTGGAGTATTCGCTGGTCGGGTACATGGGACGAGCGGCTCGGGCGGCTCGCGGTGATCAGTCCGGCGTTCCGAAGGTCACCGAGAAGGACGCGCACGACGCTGACCGGCAGGTTCGATTCGGAAGCGATATCCGCAACGGTCTGCGGCCGTTGGCAGATCCGCAACAAGAGCCGCTGCTCGGGCGAGAGCGGCTGCGGAGCGGGCTCGTAGCCGGTCGCCTGCACCGCGGCCAACAGATCGAACACGGGCCCGGACTCGCGTGCTCGCCCGGACGTCAGGACGTACAGCCGGACGAGCGGTCCCGCGTCGTTGTCGTACCACTCCTCCTCGGGCCTCATAGGTGCCGCAGCCTTTAGTCCGTCGCGGATAGTTCGGGCCGGGTCGTCACGCCCAGGTGCTCGCTCACCCGCTTGACGAGGCGTGCCATCTCATATCCCACCAACCCGAGATCGGCGTCCGCCTCACCGAAGACCGCCAGGCACGACCGCTCCCCGGCGGCCACGACGAACAGGAATCCGCCTTCGAGCTCGACCAGGGTCGAGACCACGCTCCCCGCCTCGAACGAACGGCCTGAGCCCTTGGCCAGGCTGTGTAGGCCGGACGCGATGGCCGCGAAGCGTTCACGCTCTTCACGGTCGAGGCCGGACGATGCCGCCACCGCGAGGCCGTCACCGCTGAGCACGATTGCGTGGCGGATCTCGGAGAGCCGGTTCGCCAGGTCGTCGAGCAGCCAGTTGATCTCGAGATTCGGTGTGTACGATTGATTCATCCACTCTTCCCCTGATGGTCATCGGTCTCGTTAAGCCCGCGAAGCCATCCTGTGCGCAGCGCCACGAGTGTCGCTCGCGCTTGTTCCGGAGTACGGCTCGGCCGGGCCGGAGCCGTAACCTTTCCCTGCTGTGCCTCGGCTCGCAGTTCCGGAGCAAGGTTGGCTTGCCGAACCCGGCGCGGCAGCTCATCCGCGGTGCCGAGCGGCTCGTTGGCAGCAGCGACCACCTGCTGCGAGAACTGAGCGCCCCCCGTGTCGTGCGAGCGAGGTGTGGCCGGACTCACCGGATCCTCCGTCCACGTATCGGCGGAAGCGGGGCGCGCGTCGCCGGCCGGCACGGTGCTCGGATCGGGAGCGATGAACTCCCGCGGCCTGGAGCGGACGCCACGCGCCCGGCCATCATCGGCCCCGCTCGCGTGCTGCAGATCGGGCACGAAACGCCTCGCCGCGACAACGCGAGCCTCCAATACGCCGTCCGGAATGAGCACCGTCGCCGCCACACCACCGCGCGGCGAACGGCGCAGCGCGACCCGTGCGTTCTGCCGGTGCGCGAGCCGGTTCACCACAAGGAGCCCGAGCTGGTCGGCCGCGGTAAGGTCGACCTTTCCGGCATCCTGGATGCGCTCGTTCGCGTCCGCCATCGCTTGCCGACTCATGCCGAGCCCCTGATCCTCGATCTCGATGGCCAGGCTGGAGCCGGCGAGGAACCCTCGGACGACCGGCCTGGTGTGCGGCGGCGAAAATGCGAGGGCGTTGTCCACCAGCTCGGCGATCATGTGGGTGAGGTCGGCGACCGACGCCCCGACGACACTGATGTCGGGCATCTCGCGTACATCCACCCTGGCGAAGTCCTCGACCTCGGCGACGGCGCCGCGGACGACGTCGATCACCGGAACCGGGTATCGCCAGCGTCGGGCGGGGCTGGCGCCGGACAGGATTATCAGACTCTCGGCCTGCCTGCGCATCCGTATCGTCAGGTGGTCGAGCCGGAACAGGTCCTCGAGATCCTGCGGGTTCTCCGTACGGCGCTCCATGTCGTCGAGCAGCGCGAGCTGGCGATGCAGCAGCACCTGGCTGCGCCGCGCGAGACTGACGTACACGCCCGAGAGGCTTCTGACCACGTGCGCCCGCTCGATCGCCATGCTGATCGCAGCGCGGTGAACCGCGTTGAGGGCCGCGTTGATCTGACCGATCTCGTCACTGCTCTGCTGCGTCGGAGGCGCCTCTGTGTCGAGATCGACCTCGGCGCCGTCGTTGAGCCGCCGAAGCGTGTCGGGCAGTTTGTTCGTCGCCAGATCCAAGGCCGCATACCGCAGCCTGACCAGATCCCTGAACAGCAACCGACCGGCCAACACATAGATCAGCAAGGACAGGAGCGCACCGGCCAGACCCATCGCGACGACGGGCCCGAGCGTCCCGAAGGCTCCGGGCGTTAACACGCCCCCATCGGCCAGCGCCGTCGACACGGCCTCCGCGTCGGCTAGATCCGCGAGGACGACGTCGGCCGCGCTGTCCCAGTTCTGCCCGGCGACGACGGCATTATCCGGGCCGGCCGCGACGATCGCCTCGACGAGGCTGCCGAGCCGGGCGTACGACTCGGACTCGGCCACGCTCCGGTACGCGGCCATCTCGGTCCCACGCAGTTCGGTCAGCGGCGCCAAGAGCGCTTCGCTCGTCGAAGCCGCACCGACCACCTCGGCGTACTGCTCGGTGGTCATCGTTCCGTTCGCACCGGCCGCCGCCATGACAGCGTCCACCCGCGCGAGCATCTCGCGGCCGTACACCAACTCATAGACGACACGCTGGTCCGGCGCATCCTCGGCCACGGGAACGGTGGACAGGCCGGCCCGCGCGCGGAAGGCGGACTCGACAACGTCGGTGTAGCGCCGGTACGCCTCGTCCCAGCTGACATTGCGCGCCACCGCGGACTCCCGCAACGACTCGAGCGCACGTGCGGACTCCAGCGTTGCGTCGATCGCTGCCGGGATACCCTGATCCAACTCGGCTGCCGCGGTACGCGCCGCCGCGATCCCGTCGTCGAGCGCGGTGATCGCCGCCTCGGTCCGCTCGGCAGCGGACGTCACGTCTTCCACGGCGGGTGCCTCGGCGGCAAGGTGACTCGAGACGGCCGTCCGCTCGGCCTGCACGGCTTCGATGTATTGCCGCAACGGCACGAGCACATCCGCGTTGACCTCTCGGGCGGCACGCTGCGCGGCGACATCTTGGATGGTCGTGACCGCGCCATATGTCGACAGCGCGAGCAGCGAGACAACGGGCACCGTCACGATCGCCACGACCCTGGCACGGACCGATCGCAAGCCCCGTCCGCGCCGGCGCGGCGATCGCTCGGAGCCGGGCTTACGCGGGGCGTGGCGCGGCCCACTCGGCGTTTCGCGGGACGAGCTCGCGTCACCCGAAAAGCCGGTCAAGGCTCCGGTGGTTTCAGCCATTTCCCCTTCGATACCCGCTCATTACGTGCGCTCCGAGCCGCGCGTGTCAACGAAGGCTCGGTACACCCCGCTGATTGGCGCAGACGTTGATCCCCATGACCCGCGCTGATCACGATCCACGATCTCGACACCCTAATCAGGTTCCGCTGGCTCGACAAGGGGTCTGCGATCTCTTCCACTTCGGTCCGGGCCGATACATGCCTGCTCGTGCGGTCGGGACGCGCCGAGCCGTAGGCTCGTGGCCAGGAACCACGGTCGCTTCGAGGTGCGGGGCGCGTAGCGACCGAACAACTGACGACATAGGCTCAGATGCGGAGAAACCGCGCGAAGGTGAGGTCTCACACGGTGGCACGCAGCGAGAAGCCCGGCAGATACCTCGAGGGCCAGCACGTTCTGCTGACCGGCGTCACCGGCTTCCTCGGCCAAGCCACCCTCGAGAAGCTGCTCTCGGCCTATCCCGAAGCACGGATCTCGCTGCTCATCAGGTCCAAGGGAAGCCAACCCGCCGCAGAACGGTTGCCCGGCCTGATTCGCAAACCGGTGTTCCGGACGTGGCGCGAGCGGGTCGGAAGTGAGGAAGCCGTCGCCGCCGTCCTCCGAGAACGCGTCACCGTCATCGAGGGCGATGTGAGCGACGACGCCCTGGTCGACCTGCCCGGCGACATCGATGTGGTGATCAACGGCGCGTCGACGGTCTCCTTCGACCCGCCGATCGACGAGGCTTTCGCGACGAACGTCGCCGGCGTCGTCAATCTCTACGGAGCGCTGGAACGCTCCGGATCCGATCCGCATGTCGTGCACATCTCGACCGCATACGTGGCCGGTGTGCGCAAAGGCGTAGTCCGCGAGGCACCCCTGACCCACGACGTCGACTGGCGCTCCGAGGCGGCTGCCGCACGGGCTGCGCGGGACGAGGTCGAGGCCGCGTCCCGCCGACCCGAGGTGTTGCGCAAGGCGATGGCCGCGGCACGTCATCACCACGGCAAGGCCGGGCCGCAGGCCGTCGTCCAGGCCGCCGAACCCGCGCGAAAGGAGTGGGTGAGCGACCGGCTCGTCGACTACGGGCGAACCCGCGCCCAGAGTCTCGGCTGGCCCGACGTCTACACACTCACCAAGGCGCTCGGCGAGCGCGCTGCCGAGAACCTGTGGGCAGATGCCGGACATCGCCTCTCGATCGTGCGACCGGCCATCGTCGAAAGCGCACTGCGCCATCCGTACCCGGGCTGGATCGACGGGTTCAAGATGGCCGATCCCTTGATCCTGGCCTACGGGCGGGGCATCCTCCCGGAGTTCCCGGGGCTTCCGGACAGTGTGATGGACCTGATTCCGGTGGATCACGTCGTCAACGCCACGCTCGCCGTCGCGGCCAATCCGCCGGAGCCGCGCAAGCCGCAGTATTTCCACGTCAGCTCCGGCGCCCGCAATCCGCTGCCGTTCCGGGAGATGTACGAGCACGTCTATGCGTACTTCACGAGGCACCCGATGCCGGACTCCGAACGCGGCCACATCCAGGTGCCGGCGTGGCGCTTCCCGGGTAGCACCCAGGTGATGCGGACATTGCGGCTCGGCGAGCAGGCGGTCGATCTCGCGGATCGGATCCTGCTGCGGATACCCGCGAGCGACCGCACCCGTAAGTGGCAAGGTGACGTGCACCGTCGCACCCAGGAACTCGAGCTCCTCCGCAAATACGCGGACCTGTACCAGGCATACACCCAGGCCGAGGTCATCTACGACGACAGCGCGACGCTGGCTCTGCACCGGTCGCTGCCCGCCGACCGGCAACGCGATCACGGCTTCGACTCGGCGGAGATCGACTGGGAGCACTACCTCCAAGAAGTGCACTACCCGAGCGTCACCGAGTTGATGCGTGCATTCTCCGGGCGGCGGCGCGGACGAGCCGGTGCGGAGAGCGCGTTGCCGGAGAGCAACGAGGCCGCGGCGTTCTTCGACCTCGAGGGCACGGTCGTTGCGTCCAACATGGTCGAGCAGTACCTCTGGACCAAGCTGGCAAGTCTGGCGCCGTCCGACTGGCCGGGCGAGCTCGTCGACCTCCTACGCAGCCTCCCGCGTTATCTGCGGGCGGAGCGGCGCGACCGCGGGGACTTCATTCGCACGTTCATGCGCCGGTACGAGGGTGTCAACGAGGCCGAGCTGCGCAGGCTGGTCGAGGATACGGTCGGAGACGCCCTGCTGCAGCGCGCCATGCCGGACGCGATCCGGCGGATCCGCGCGCACCGCGACGCCGGCCACCGAACCGTGCTCATCACCGGGACCATCGACATTCTCGTCGAGCCGCTCGCGCCGCTGTTCGACGAGGTCGTCGCCGGCCGGATGCACAACCGGGACGGTGTATGGACCGGCTACCTCGACCGGCCCCCGCTCGTCGACGAGGCACGTGCGGCATGGCTGCGCGGCTATGCCGCGACCGCGGGAATCGACCTGGACCAGTCCTACGCGTACGGCGACAGCCACTCGGACCGGGCCTGGCTGGAACTGGTCGGGAACCCGCAGGCGGTCAATCCGGACGCCTCGCTCTACCGGCACGCCAAACGTAAGAAGTGGCGGATCCACAGCTGGGGGCGGCACACCCACAGCCGTTTCGGCGCACTCAGCTCCGCGGCGACTCCCGAGCCCACGGGGGTGACCCGATGATCGACCGCGCGCAGAATGACCATGTTTGGCTGGTGTTTCCGTGCCACACGTGGTCTGCAGACCAC
>DASUTB010000115.1:0-2215 GCA_036374835.1 Jiangellaceae bacterium
TTGACGACGACCAGCTCGCCGGCCGACGCCGACAGGCTCACCTCCCGGCACGCGTGGACCGCCGTCCGGCCCGACCCGTAGGTACGCGAGATGTCCACCGCGCGGAGCTTCGCGTCCGGCATCACGGCGTGCCCGGCAGGCTCACTCATCGGTCGCCTCCGTCCCTAGCCGCATCGTCCGCCGCGACCCGACCGGGCGCATCCGGCCACACGCCGATGTGGTCCGTCTCCAACGCGAGCCGAACGCGGTCGCGCATATCGAGCGCGGAGGTGAACTCGGCCGGCAGCTGCAGCCGACCGACCCGGTCCAGCACGGCGAACTCCTCATGAACGTGCTGCTCCTCACCGTGCTCATCGACCTCACGGCGGCGCAGCACCTCAGTGGAGGTGCGCCCGTCCCGGATCTGTACGGTACGCCGCACATGCTGGGAGACCGCCGGGTCATGGGTGACCATCAGCACGGTGACGCCGAGCTCCGCGTTGGCGTGTTCCATCGCGGCCAGCACGTTGTCCGAATTGGCCTCGTCCAGCTCTCCGGTGGGCTCGTCGGCGAGCAGCACGTCCGGTCCATTGGCCAGCGCCGTTGCGATCGCGACGCGCTGCTGCTCGCCGCCGGACAGCTCCCGCGGCTTGCGGTCGCGGCAATAGCCGATGCCGAACAGCTCGAGCAACTCATCCACCCGTGCCCGGCGGGTCCGGGCACGGCCTTTGCCGGACAGCACCATCGGAACGGCCACGTTCTCGGCAGCGGTCAGATACGGCAGCAGGTTGCGGGACGTCTGCTGCCAGACGAATCCGACCGTGTGGCGCTGATATCGCACCCGTTCGCGAGCAGCCATCGACAGCAGGTTGTGCCCGGACACGACCGCATCCCCGGCCGTTGGCCGGTCCAGCCCGGCAAGGATGTTCAGCAACGTGGATTTCCCTGAGCCGGACGCGCCGACCAGCGCGACCATGTCGCCGCCGGCCACCTCGAGCTCGAGCCCTTGCAGCGCCTGGACCTCGATGCCGTCGGCCTTGAAGATCCGCACCAGACTCTGACACTGAATCATCGCACTCATACTTCCTCACCCACTCGAAGCACCGTCCCGAGCCGCAGCCGCCGGCTGGTCGCCACCGCCACCGACATCGCCAGCACCGCCACCAACACGAACGAACCGACCGCTCCGCCGACGAGCGTCCAATCGACGCTCATACCCGGTTGTGATGTACCACCGGTCAATCCGCGCAGATCGACCGACGGCAGCAACAGCCACGGAATCGCCAAGCCGAGCAGACCACCGGACAGGATCGCCGTCACCGCCAGCGGCGCGAGCTCCCACGTCGCGAGGCCACGCGCCTGCCGGCTCGACAACCCGAGCGTGCGCAATTGCGAGAACAACCGGCCGCGAGCCGGTGCCGCGATCACCATCGTGATGATCACCGCTGCGGCGGCCAGCGCGCCGCCGACCGCGGCGGCCACGGTGAACGCGCCACGCAGCCCGGTGCCGATCGCGCCGCCAGTCGCCTCGCGCTCCGCGTCGGCCTGGGTCTTCACCTGCGTCTGCGGCGGCAGGACCTCGGCAACCGGGTCCGTTTGCCGACCGGCGTCACCGTCCACGCCGACGAGCAGGGTTCGCGGCCGCGATCCGGCGTTGGTGCCGGTGCCCTCGTTCAGCACGTCCTGGTCGATCAGCAGCCATCGGTCGGCACGGGTGATTCCGGGCACGCTCGAGTCGGTGCCGACGACGCGGATGTCGAAGGTTCTGGTGTAGTTCAGACTCGCGCCGAAACCGGCCCGCCCGACATCGTCCGAGGCGATCACCGGCACCGTGTCACCGCCGCTTGCGATGGCTTCGGCAGGCACGTCCAGACCATCGGCGAATCCGCTCTGGATGTCGGCGAGCGCCGCCAGATCGGCCACGTACACGTCGACCGTCTCGGACGACCCGTCTTCACTCGTCATGGCGATCCGACCGAGACTGCTCACACCCGCTACCGACGTTACGCCCGGCAGCGCGCCGACCGCATCCAGCTCGGCTTGGGTGAATGCCGGCCCGTCGGCGCGCAGATCCGCTCCGACCGACTCCTCGGCCGCCACTTCGGCGCCGTGCTGGGTGGTCGCCCACAGAACCGTGGACAGGACCCCGACGGTCAGCCCGACGACGAGTGCCAGCACCGCGGCGAGGCCGCCGGCCGGATCACGAACTGCGCGCGCCGCACCCACGTACGACACC
>DASUTB010000116.1:0-7630 GCA_036374835.1 Jiangellaceae bacterium
ACGTGACTCATGCCGAACGTGATCATTCGTCGGGCCACGTGGAGGCCAGGAGGTCGCGGGTCTGGCTCAGCAACTGCGGCATGACCTTGGTCTCGCTCAGGATGGTCATGAAGTTGGCATCGCCACCCCAACGGGGTACGACGTGCTGGTGCAGGTGATCCGACAACGACCCGCCGGCGATGCCGCCGAGGTTCAGCCCGATGTTGAATCCGTGGGGACGGGACGCGGCCTTGACCGCGCGGACGGCGTCGATCGTCATGGCCGACAGCTCGGCAATCTCGCCGGCGGTGAGCGACTCGAGATCGGCGACGTGCCGGTACGTCACGACCATCAGGTGGCCCGGGTTGTACGGATGCAGGTTGAGGACGGCGTACACGTGCTCGCCGCGCGCCAGCACCAGACCCGCTGCGTCGTCCAGCGTCGGGATCCGGCACAGCGGGCACTCCGCCCCATCATCGCGGCGCGCCGCGGCCTCGCCCTTGATGTAGGCCATCCGATACGGCGTCCAGAGCCGCTGCAGCCGATCGCCCGCGGAGTCCGCCGTCCCGTCGTGCCCTGCGACGTCGCCATCTGTCACAGTGGCATCACGCTCTGCAACCCCATCGTCGGTCACCGCCAACGACCCCGTCAGACCTGTATCCGCTGCTCGACGGCGGACACGATCTCAAAAACGGCATCATCGATCGGCACGCCGTTGTTCTGCGATCCGTCCCGGTACCGGAACGAGACCGCATTCTTGGCCCGGTCCTCGTCCCCGGCCAGCAGCATGTACGGCACCTTCTGCTTCTGCGCCGTGCGGATCTTCTTCTGCATCCGGTCGTCGCCGGCGTCCACCTCGACGCGGATACCCTGCGACCGCAGCCGGGACGCCACGTCCTCCAGGTACGGCACGTGCTCGTCGGTGATCGGAATGCCGATGACCTGCACCGGCGCGAGCCACGGCGGGAACGCGCCCGCGTAGTGCTCGGTCAAGATGCCGAAGAACCGCTCGATCGAGCCGAACAATGCCCGGTGGATCATGTACGGCCGGTGGCGTTCGCCGTCCGCGCCCTGATACTCCAGGTCGAACCGCACCGGCAGCTGGAAGTCGACCTGCAGCGTCGAGAGCTGCCACGACCGGCCGATCGCGTCCTTGACGTGGACGTCGATCTTCGGCGCATAGAAGGTGCCCTCACCGTGCCCGATCCGGTACGGGATCTCGGCCCGCTTGAGCGCTTCCTCCAAGGCGGCCTCGGCGGTGTTCCAGTCCTCGATGTCGCCGACGAACTTGTCCGGACGGGTCGACAGCTCCGCCTCGAAGTCGGTGAGCCCGTAGTCCCGCAGCAGGCCGAGTACGAAGTCGAGCAGGCCGGCCAGCTCATCCTGCAGCTGGTCGGGTGTGCAGTAGATATGCGAATCGTCCTGGGTGAACCCGCGCACCCGGGTCAGCCCGTGCACGGTGCCGGACTTCTCGTACCGGTAGACGCTGCCGAACTCGAACAGCCGCAGCGGCAGCTCCCGGTAGGACCGCCCGCGCGCCTTGTAGATCAGGTTGTGCATCGGGCAGTTCATCGGCTTCAGGTAGTAGTCCTGCCCGGGCTTGCGCACCGTGCCGTCCTGGTTGTATTCGGCGTCGAGGTGCATCGCCGGGAACATGCCGTCCGCGTACCACTCCAGGTGACCGGAGGTCTCGAATAGCGCCGACTTGGTGATGTGCGGGCTGAACACGAACTCGTACCCGGCTTCCTCGTGCCGCCGGCGCGAGTAGTCCTCCATCGTCTTGCGGACGACCCCGCCCTTCGGGTGGAACACCGCGAGGCCGGAGCCGATCTCCTCCGGGAAGCTGAACAGGTCGAGCTCCGCGCCGAGCTTGCGATGATCGCGCCGCTCGGCCTCGGCGAGCCGGTCGAGGTACTCCTTCTGCGCGTCCTTGCTCTCCCACGCGGTGCCGTAGATCCGCTGGAGCTGCTTGTTGTTCTCATCGCCGCGCCAGTACGCGCCGGCGACGCGCATCAACTTGAACGCCGGGATGTGCCTCGTGGACGGTAGGTGCGGCCCGCGGCACAGGTCCTTCCAGGCGACCTCTCCCCCGCGCCGAACGTTGTCATATATGGTCAGCTCTTCCCCGCCGACCTCGGCGGACGCACCCTCGGCTGCCTCGGCCGCATTGCCCTTGAGGCCGATCAGCTCGAGCTTGTACGGCTCGTCCGCGAGCTCTTCGGCGGCCGCGTCGTCGGTGACGGGACGGCGGACGAACGCCTGGCCCTCCTTGATGATGCGCTGCATGCGCCTGTCGATCTGCTTCACGTCGTCCGGATGGAACGGCTCGGGCACATCGAAGTCGTAGTAGAAGCCGTTCTCCACCGGCGGGCCGATGCCGAGTTTCGCGTCCGGGAAGAGCTCTTGGACGGCCTGGGCCATCACGTGCGCCGTCGAGTGCCGCAAGATCGCGCGTCCCTCGTCCGAGCCGATCGCCACCGGCTCGATCTGGTCGCCGTCGGCGAGTTCGTGCGCCAGGTCGACGAGGTGGGCGTCGATGCGTGCGGCGATCACGTCCCGGTCGTCGGCGAACAGGTCGGCGGCCGTCGTGCCCGCGTCGACCTGTCGCTCGACCCCGGCGACGACGATGCGGATCTGTTCGGACACGACTGCTCCTCGGTGGTAAGCGATGTGGATTCGCCGCCGATCGTACCGCCACGGCCCGTCCGGCGTGCATTCGCGCCCGGCCGTGCCGACGTCACCCGTCGTCGAGGGTGACGACGACCTTGATGTCGTTCTCGCGCGGTTCGAGTGCCTCCGCGGCCCTACCCAATGGAACCCGGCGACTGATCAGCCGGCCCAGCCAGTCGAGGTCCGCCTCCACGAGCGACGACGCGGCGGCACGGTAGTGGCGCAGGTTGGCGTTGACCGAGCCGACGAGGGCATCGTTCTCCAGCACGATCCCACGGTTGGCGGCGCCGACGTCCACGGAGACCTCGCGACCCCCGGTCGATACGCCGGTAAGGCAGACGATGCCGTACGGCTCGGTGCCGGCGATTGCTTCGACGACCAGCTTGGACACACCGGTCGCCTCGATGATGATGTCCGGCCTGGCGCGCGTCAGCGCGTCCTCCATGCCGTCGCAGTGGTACACGGCGCCGAGCGCTCTGACCGCATCGGGCTTCGGTCCGTCACGGACCAGGTCGAGGACGTGCACGTCCAGGCCGCGCTGGACGCCGAGAAGAGCGGCCAGCAGCCCGATCGGACCGGCGCCGGTGACCAGGACGCGGCGCGGGTCGAACCAGGCTCGCGCGCCGATCCGCTCACACTGTTCCCAGGCCTTGGCGACCACCGACGTGGGCTCGATCAGGACGCCGACGTCCTCCAACCGCCGATCAAGCGCCACGGCATAACCCGGCTCGATGTTCCACATCTCACTGCCGAAGCCGTCGATCTCCTTGATGCCCCGTTCGGTGTACCTGCCGTTGCGGCACATGTCGAACTCGCCGTGGGCGCACGCACCGCACGGCTCCGGATCCGGCCGCCGTACCACGCCGACGACGAGGTCGCCCTCCGTGAAACCGCTGCCTGATGGTGCGTGCTGCACACGGCCCAGCGACTCGTGCCCGAGGACGAGCCGCTCACGACCAGGCGGTGCCTCGCCGAACTCGCCGTCGGCGATCTCCCTGTCCGTGCCGCAGATACCCAGAGCCAGGCCGCGGACCAGCAGCTCGTCGTCGGCAGGCTCCGGGTCGGGGACCTCGCCCACCTCCGCCGAACCGGCTCGCCTCGGTTCCACTGTGAGTGCACGCATCGTCCCTCCCCATGGCGGGGCTCCTACCCGGACGGTTATCCATACAGCGCGTTCACACCGTGCCGGACGTATGTCACTTCGCCGCAGTCAACAGGTAGTCGCCGGACTTGTCGTCCCAGCCGAGCTTGACCGCGCCGGCCGCATCGGCGGCTTTGCAGAACTGCAGGAAGCTGCGGTATCCGAGCTTCTTCTCGCTGAATCCCGGTCGGGCCTTGCGCAACCTGTTCTTGAGCCCGGACAGCGCCACCGGCGACCCCCCGTCGGCGACAACGGCGCGCAGCAGCCCGAACGCGTCGTCCCGGTCCCCTTGCTCCGGCAGGGACACCTCCGGATCACCTTTGGCCGGGCCCTCGCCGAGCTCCACGACGTTCCGGGACGCCAGGTGCCGCAACAGCTCGCCGAACCCGCGGAAGCCGTAGTCGGTCTCGCTGAACGTGGGGTCCTTGCGCAGCAACGTGCCCTTGAGGATGGACGACGTGACGGTGCCCCGGGTCTGCTCCAGGCCGGCCAGCGTCTGGGCGACGCGGACCGCAAGAGCGTCGACCTGACCGGCCTCGCTCGGCTTCTCATCGGCCGACGTGTCGGCATCCGCGCGGGCGCGGTTCTTCGGGCGTTCCTCCGGCTCGGGGATCTCGATGCCTTCGAGCCGGTCGTAATACAGGAACTCGTCGCACGCCGGCGGCAACAACCGCGACGTCGACTGCTCCACCCCGACACCGATGACCCGCTTGTTCAGCTCGCGCAGTTTGTGCACCAGAGGTGTGAAGTCGCTGTCGCCGGTGCAGATCACGAAGGTGGAGATGTAGTCGCGCTCGAACGCCATCTCGATCGCGTCCACCACCATCTTGATGTCCGCGGCGTTCTTCCGGGACGCACCCATGTGCTGCGGCATTTCGATCAGTTCGACGTGTGAGCGGGTGAGCGTCCGCCGATCCTTGTCGAAGTACGACCAATCGGCGTAGGCGCGCCGGACCACGACCCGCCCCCGCTCGGCGAGCGCGTCCGCGATCGGTTCGAAGTCGAACAGCATCCCACCAAGGCTGTCTCGTACGCCGAGCGCCAGGTTCTCGTAGTCCAGAAAGACGGCCATCCGATCTTCGCTATCCACGGTAGCCAGCCTACTGACGCAGCGAAACCGCCCAGCAGGTGGCACGCCGTCGACGGGACGCCGGACGACCGTCGCCGCACCGGGTCGGTCCCAAGCGCGGTGCGGCGAAGCGCCCGCAGCCGCCTTTCAGCGTCCGAGGTAGGCGCCGCCGTTGACGTGGATGACCTGCCCGGTGAGGTGCCCGGCGTCCGGCGATGCGAGGAACCGCACGGTCGCGGCGACGTCGGCCGGTACGCCGGCACGGCCGTTGCGAGTCGCCGCGACTCGGCGTTCGATTCCCTGCTCGGTCAGCCTGCCGCGGAAGAACTCGGTGTCGACGATCAGACCGGGGGCGACCACGTTGGCCGTGATGCCGCGCTGGCCGAGCTCGCCGGCGATACTTGCCGTCCACGCTTCGATAGCAGCCTTGGCTGCGCCGTACGGTCCGGCGCCGATCCGTGCGGCGATCGAACCGATCGTCACGACACGTGCGTCGTCGGCCAGCCGGCCGGACAGGGCGTCCGTCACCAGAACCGCGGACAGGACGTTGGCGTCGAAGTTCGCCCGCCACCGCGCAGCGACGGCAGCGAGATCGGCGCCGTCGTCGCGGTCGAAGTCGGTGTTCCCGCCGGCGTTGTTGATCAGGACGTCGACTCGCGTGGGCAGCTGCGGCAGCGCCGCGATGATTGCGTCCGGATCGGAGGCGTCGAACGGGACGGCGTCCGCGCCGAGTTTGTCCGCCGCTGCCTGCAGAACATCGACGCGACGCCCGGTGATCGTCACCTGATCGCCGCCGGCGACGAATATTTCGGCGATCGCGTAGCCGATCCCGGTGCCGCCTCCGGTGATCACAACCTGTCGCATGGAATCTCCTTTAGCTCTAAACTACTTCCATGGACGCTAGCACACAGCCATCCGTTGACGATATGGACGGAGCCGACCGCATCGCGCAGGCCTGGCGGCGCGAGCGCCCGGAGACGCCCGTCTCGTCGATCGGCGTCATCACTCGTATATGGCGGATCGGAAAGCTTCTCGGCGAGGAACGTCGCCGCACTCACGAGCGCCTCGGCGTCGACGCGAGCACGCTCGATCTGCTGAGCACGCTGCGCCGAGCCGGTCCGCCGTACCGGCTCGCGCCCGGCACGATCGCCGCCCGGTCGATGGTCAGCGCCGGCGCGGTCTCGCAGCGTCTTTCCCGCGCCGAGAATGCCGGACTCGTCCGCCGGCTGCCATCGGGTACGGACGGTCGCGGGGTCATCGTGGAGCTCACTCCGGACGGGCACGATCTCACCGAGCGAACGGTGGACGAGTTGCTGCGCCACGAGGAGACGCTGCTCGCGGCCCTTACACCCGATCAGCGATCGGATCTGGCAAACCTGCTCAAGATCCTGCTGGCGGACCTCACTCACCGGCTCGGTACGGACGACCGTCCGGCCCGAGCTCCCGGATGAAGGTCAGGCCGAGTACATCCGCGGATCACGTAGGTCGAAGTAGATGGGTTCGCCGTCGTAGAGCCCTCGCCACGTCTCCATGGCGGCGGCGATCTCCGGGGGTGGCTCCTTGCTTTCCCCTTCGCGGGCGGCCTCCTCCGAGGTGAAGTACACCGTCTGGATGCACTGGCCGTCATCGGTCAGGGCGACGGTGCCACCGATGATCTCCGGTCGGAGGCTTGCCACGGACACCTCCAGGTCGTGATTGACCTGCTTGAAGCGCTCCGGATCGAGCAGCCGGCCCTGAATGACCTGGACGAAGCCGGCGTCGTCCGAGCCGCCGCCGAGCCATTGCTCCACATCGGTGCAGTCGTAGAACGTCGGCTCCTCGGTGAAGATTTCGGACGTTTCGGTCCACCACTGCTGTTGCTCGGGTCGGTCGCTGTTCTCTCTCGCCGCCTGCTCGGATTCGAATCGCACGATGTTGACCAGCGTGTCGTCGCCGGTCACACCGAGCGTGAGTCCGAGCCAACCACGGGCGTTGGGCCGGACGTCGGCATACCACCGGTCGACGGCGGCGATGGCGTCCGCAGCGTCGTGCACCCGGCCCTCGATGACCTGGATGAACATGGAAGTCCCCCTTCCCCCAGGGTGACGGAGTGCGCCACCGGTCCGACTGTAAGCGCTCTGGACGTTCGCCGTCGCCTGCTTTGAAAGATGTGACTAGCGGACGATCTCCCCCAGTGCCGCGAAGCGCAACATATGAGCCTGCCCGCTGTGCAACGCATACTCGTCGATCATCTTCACGAGCGTCGCGCCAAGGGGTTCGCCATGGCCGAGGCCCGGGGAGTCGAGCGACGGTAGCGCGGCGATGGCGACATCGGCCCTTTCGACCTCGTCGAGGTAGCGCCGCAGGTCGGCGTCGATCGTCTCGACGGATCCGCCGGCGTAGTCTTCGTCCCCGTAGCTCGACTCCCGCTCGCCCCCGCCAAGCCCCCACGCGAGGTAGACGTGCTCCATCTGCTGCATGTGCCGGACGAGACCGAGCACGGACAACTCGACGGGCGGGACCGACCATGCCACGAGCCCCTCGGGAGTCAGGTCGCGGAGCTTCCGGCAGAACTCGTGGCGCTGGTAGTTCAGCCAGCCGGTGAGCACCTCGCGCATATCCGTTGAAACGGGGGGCTCGTCCCATCTGCCGAAATCGAGTTGCGACACCATCTCAGCGCTCATGCAGCCACCTTAGGCCAGTCGGCATACGCGGCCTTGCCGCCCGGTTGGCGTCGCAGCCTGTTCACGCGTCGCGGAACGCCGCTGCACGGTCACTGCCCCGGACTGACC
>DASUTB010000117.1:0-2777 GCA_036374835.1 Jiangellaceae bacterium
GGTCAGTCCGCGAAAGACCTTCTCGATCTTCGTCAGCTCGTCTTCCAGAATGTCAATGATCTCCGGGTAGGAGCTCATCTTGCCTCCCTGCGTCAGATGCCGACACTTGTCAACGGCCAGTTCGTGGTCCCCGTTGGTGGCCAATGGAAAGTCCCCACCCTTCGCTGATGTTCAGCTGGTCTTGAGTCGGGTTCCTCCTTTCGCTCGTGCTTGTTTCATCCGGTAGGAGTCGCCGTCGGTGATGACGGTGTGGCAGTGGTGCAGAAGCCGGTCGAGCATGCTGACCGCGGTGGTGTGTTCGGGTAGGAACCGTCCCCAGGACTCGAAGGGCCAGTGCGACGCGATGCCGAGCGAACGGCGTTCGTAGGCGGCCGCGACGAGCCGGAACAGCAGTTGTGCGCCGGTGTCGTCCAGGGGCGCGAACCCGAGTTCGTCGACCAGGAGAAGGTCGTTGCGCAGCAGGTTCTCGATGAGTTTCCCGACGGAGTTGTCGGCGAGCCCGCGGTAGAGGGTCTCGACGAGGTCGGCGGCGGTGAAGTAGCGGACCCGGTGCCCGGCCTCGACGGCGGCGATCCCGGCCGCGACAAGGACGTGGGATTTGCCGGTGCCGGCGGGTCCGATCAGGCAGATGTTCTCGGTGGCGCGGATCCACTCCAGGGATGCGAGGTAGTCGAACGTCGCGGCCGGGATCGATGAGGCGGCGACGTCGAATTCTTCGAGCCGTTTGGTCACCGGGAAGGCGGCTTGTCGCATCCGGGCGCGCCGGTTGGATTCATCACGTGAGGCGATCTCGGCCTCGACCAGGGTGCGGAGGAACTCCTCGGGCTTCCACCGCTGGGTCTTTGCGGTGACCAGCAGCTCGGGTGCCAGCGTGCGCATCGCGGCCATCTTCAACCGCTTCAGCCCATCGTTGAGGTCTGCGGGCAGTGGCGGCGGGCTCGTCTCGGTCACGACACCTCACCGCCCTCGTCGATCGGCTCGCTGGTGTGTCCGCTGATCCGGTAGGCGTCCAGCGACCTGGTGGGCACCGTGGGCAGGGTCATCACCAGCGCCTGGCCAGCTGCTCGTGGGTGCGGGGCGTGACCGTTGGTGGCCAGGATCGAACGGACATCGTCGGCACGCCACCGGCCAAACGCCACCGCGCGTTCCAGCGCCGTGACCAGCGCGTCGGTTCCGTGGGCGGCGGCCAGGGTGAGCAGGTCGTCGACCTCGGTGCCCAGCTTGGTGACTCCGGCCGCCGCGGCCCCGACCAGGAACTGTTCGGCGACCGGCCCCAGCGCGAGGAACTCCCGCTCCGCCGCGGTCCTGGGCCGTGCCGCCCGACGGGGTGTGGCCGGCCGCGGCCGGTCGTAATGGGCATCGTCGATGCTGACCTCACCCGGGGCCACCAAGGCGTGTTCGGCATGGACTTGCCCGGTGACCGGCTCGACCACGCGCAGCACCCGGTCACGGTCGTCAACCAGCACCGTCACCGTCGTGCCGATCAGCCGGTTGGGCACCGAGTAGCGGCCGGATCCGAACCGGATGCAGGACAACTTGTCGACCTTGCGGGTGATCGGCTTCGGGCCGACGTCGAGCTGCAGCGACGGCAGATCGCCGAGCAACTCGGCCTCCCCGCCACCGGTCCCGTCGTCGCCGCGCAGTCGGTAGGCGGGGATCGCGGCGATCTCGCTGTGGCGCCGACCATTGACCTGCTCACACCAGGCCACGGCCCGGGTGTTCAGCCCTGCCAGACCATCGCCCCAGGGGTCATGGTCCAGCTCGAACGGGACGAGCAGGTCGTCCTTGGCGTAGCCGACCAGATGCTCCACGATGCCCTTGGACTCCGGATCAGCGGCGTGACAGAAATCGGGCCGGAACCGGTAGTGAGCCGCGAACCGCACGTAATCCGGCGATGGCACGACCACGTTCGCGACCACGCCACCCTTCAGGCACGCCATCCGGTCCGCGAGCACCACCTTCGGAACGCCGCCGAGGACCTCGAAAAACTCAGCCAGCAGTCCCAGCGTGGTGGCCTGCTTCTCGTCTGCGGCAAACCGGACGAACCGGAACCTTGACCAGGCCAGCACCCCGCAGAACACGTGCACCGTACGGCCGGCGATCTTCTCGGTGCCCCAGTCGATGGCCAACACCTCACCCGGGGACCACACCGCCGGACGCCGACCACCGGTACGGGCATGACCAGCTCGCCACTGCTGCTTCGCATCGGCGACCAACCGCCGGAAGTTGCGGTCCGACCCCTCATACCCGGCCGCCCGCGCCGCCGGGAGCAGCCGCTTCGCGCTGATCCGACCCGATGTCGCCTTGACCTTCGCCGCGACCAACTCGGTCACGCTCTCATAGTTCTTGCCCCGCTGGGCCCGCGGCGCCGGCGCATCGCCCCTGCTAGCAGCCTCATGCGCCTCGATGATCCGCTTGACCGTCTTGTGGGTCGTCCCGCACATAGCGGCCGCTCCTCGATACGTGCCTACATCTCGGTAGGCGGCAATCACGTCCATTCGTTCCTTCGCGTTCTTCAATGGAAGCCCCTGCGTGGTGCTCGGCGACTGGTTGGCACCGCCACCGTCACCACGCAGGGCTCACAAACCGACGTACGACACGCGAAGAGTGGGGACTTCTATCTGGCCACCAGTGGGGACCTCGACTTGGCCACCAATGGGGACTTTTTCATGGCCACGGACACGCCGACGGCCGCAATGTCAGTGAGGCGGCCCGCACGTACCGGATGTCGTGGCCGACCGTGCAGACCGCGGTCGACGAGATGCCGCCGACGAACT
>DASUTB010000118.1:0-6764 GCA_036374835.1 Jiangellaceae bacterium
ATGGTCGGTGGCAATTGATCCGGTGACAGCGATTCGCATGGGCCCCCCTCAGGCTTGCGCGGCTTCGCGCAGCGCTTCTGCCCGATCCGTGCGCTCCCATGGCACGTCGAGGTCGTTGCGGCCGAAATGGCCGTACGCCGCGGTGGGAGCGTAGATCGGACGCAGCAGGTCCAGGTCGCGGATGATCGCCGCGGGCCGCAGGTCGAACACCTCGTTGATCGCGTGCTGGATCTTCTCGGGGTCGACGGCCTCGGAGCCGAACGTCTCCACGAACAGACCGACCGGGGCGGCCTTGCCGATCGCGTACGCGACCTGCACCTCGGCACGCTCGGCCAGCTCGGCGGCGACGACGTTCTTGGCCACCCAACGCATCGCATACGTTGCCGAGCGGTCCACCTTGGACGGGTCCTTGCCGGAGAACGCGCCACCGCCGTGACGCGCGTAGCCGCCGTACGTGTCGACGATGATCTTGCGCCCGGTCAGGCCCGCGTCGCCCATCGGCCCGCCGGTGACGAACCGGCCGGTCGGATTGACGAGCAACCGGGCGTCGGTGGCGTCCAGACCGAGCGCCTCGATCTCCGGGTCCACGACGTGCTTGCGCACATCGACCGCCAGCATCGAGTCGAGGTCGACGTCGGCGGCATGCTGGCTGGAGACCACGACCGTGTCCAGGCCGACCGGGCGGTTGCCCTCGTAGACGACCGTCACCTGCGTCTTGCCGTCCGGGCGCAGGTAGGGCACGGTGCCCGCATTGCGCACGTCGCTGAGCCGTCGGGCCAGCCGGTGGGCCAGCGCGATCGGCAGCGGCATCAGCTCCGGCGTCTCGCGGCAGGCGAAACCGAACATCAGGCCCTGGTCACCGGCGCCCTGCGCCGCGATCTCGTCGTCCGAGCCCTCGACCCGCTTCTCGTGCGCAGTGTCCACACCTTGCGCGATGTCGGGCGACTGCTGGCCGATCGAGACGCTGACGCCGCAGGACGCGCCGTCGAAGCCCTTCGCCGACGAGTCGTAGCCGATCTTCAGGATCCGGTCCCGGACGACGGACGGGATGTCGACGTAGGTCTTGGTCGTCACCTCGCCGGCGATGTGGACCTGTCCCGTCGTGATCATCGTCTCGACCGCGACCCGCGAACCGGGGTCGTCGGCGAGCATCGCGTCCAGGATGGAGTCGCTGATCGCGTCGCACATCTTGTCCGGATGGCCCTCGGTGACCGACTCGCTGGTGAAAAGCCTCTTGTGAGTCATGGTTGTATCCTTACTCGTCCTCAATAAATCTAAGACGAAACTAGGGGCTAAGGTATTGCGACAGGATGCCGCAGGTACTGCATGCTCGCCATGTGGACGCTTGCGTCCCCCAGGTTGGACGCATGTTTCGGGCTGGCGTGCAGCTAGGACGTGGCTCTAGGACAGCCGGGCGGTGAACACGCCCCACGCGAGGTTGCGCGACTTGCCGCCTTCCACCCAATGCCGCAGGCCGGTCTTCATCCGCTCGATGTAGTCCGAGCTGACCAGCCCGTTCAGGTCGTCCGCGCGCCGCTCGGACTCGTCGAGCACGCGCTGGTAGTGGGCCGCCAGCTGTGCGGTCTGGTCGTCGAACTCAATGTCGGTGAAGCCGAGCCGGGTGAGCTCGCGCTCATAGAAAACCGGCGTGCCCAGCGTTTCGAGGTGCAGCCGGCGCAGGATCGGCGTCGCGACGTCCGGCGGGCATCCCGGGCTCGCCATCGGGTCGGTGAAGACCAGCAAGCCGCCGGGGCGCAGCACGCGAGCCACCTCCTCGAGCACCCTCGCCCGGTCACCGCTGTGCAGGAACGCGTCCTGGGACCAGACGATGTCGTAGGCGTTGTCCTCGAACGGAAGGTTCTCGAACGAGCCGTCCACCACCTCGATCAGGTGGTCGAGGCTCTGCTCCCGATTCAGCTCCCGGTTGCGCTCGTTCTCGATCTCGCTGAGGTTCAGGCACGTGACCCTCGACCGGTACTTCTCGGCGAGGTAGCGCGCGGCACCGCCGTAGCCGGCACCGAGATCAAGGACCTTGCTGTCGGCCGAAGGTGCGGCCGCTGCGGCGAGCCTTTCGACGGTGCGGCGGCTCGCGTCGGCGATGGGCTCGTCGGTGCTCTTGTACAGCCCGATGTGGATGTCCTCGCCGCCCCAAATGGTGGCGTAGAAATTGTCTGCGTCGGAAGAGTTGTAGTAGTCCCGTGCCGTCTCGACGGTCGTGGAATACACGTTGGTCAGCTCCTCATCCCGTAGGTACTTCTTCTCCGCTACGTGAATGTAGAAATCCGGATCGTCCTCGGCATGCGTTTCTTGAAAATCGGCGAATGAATCAATCTGCTGGAATCCCACCTCACGCAGCAGCCGGCGCATATAATCTTTGCGCAACGGATACATATTGAGGTGGTAAACAGACTTGTCCGGGAATGTATAGCGGAAGCGGGCCAGGCCCTCGTCCACATACTCCGGAAACGCTTCGACATCTTCGCCGGCGTAGTAGTACGTGTGCTTACTCTTGAACCCGTCGTCCAGAATCTGGTCGTAGTTCCGATGATCGATAATCAGCACACCGTCGTGCTTGAGCATGGCGTAGAACTCGGCGAGTGCCTTACGGCGATCGCGCTCGGAGAACAGGTGGGTGAACGAGTTGCCCAGGCAGATGATGGCGTCGTACTCACCGTGTACATCCCGGTTGAGCCATCGCCAGTCCGCGCAGACCGTGCGCAGAACATGTCCGCCGTAGTTGAAACCGTTCGCGAATGCTTTGGCCAGCATCTCAGGGCTTCCGTCGGCGCTGACGGTTTCGAAGCCTTCTTCGATGAGACGTACCGAATGGAATCCGGTACCGGTCGCCACGTCCAGAACGGACTTGACGCCGCGGGCCTTTAATTGATTGATAAAGAAGCTTCCTTCGGATTCGTAGCGCTTCTTCCAATCGATGAGCTCGTCCCACTTTTCCACGAAACTCTTAACGTATTCCGCGACGTAGTGGTCCGTCTCCCGGACTTCGAGCGGCTCGGATCCGAAGTCTTGCTCAGTTGAAGGCATGCTTCTTTCTCTCCCTCGGTTGGGTCCGTCGGCGCGTTCCCTTCACGTTAGGTGATGCCGCATGACATATCAACACTGAGCGAGTAATTGGAGTCTGACCTGCACATTTGCCGCTCATCCGACATGTGCGGTGAGACCGATTCGGGGGGTGATTGAAACCGGCCAACTGGCGTCGGGTAAAGTAGATATGTTGTCCTGAAAACGAGAATCTCACAGAGTGGGCGGGATCTATGGCGAGCGTTCCGGGACGCGGAAACCCGGTGCACCAGCGCCTGATCGCCGACGACGGAACCGTAGTGCGGGCCGAGCATCGGCCACCGACATCCGGCAAGCGTAGCGCTGCGATCGTCATCGTGCACGGGTTTATGCTGCACTCGTCGCATCCGTATATGCGACGTGTCGCCGGCTGGCTGGACGGTGGCGCTGACATGGCTGATGTCGTCCGCACCGCACCCGCTGTGGACGACCCGTCCGAGCCGGTCGTCGATCCCGGTCTGATCCTTCTCGACATGCGCGGACACGGTCGCTCCAACGGTGTCTCGACGCTGGGCTGGTATGAAGTGCTGGACGTGGCCGCCGCCGTGCAGTGGGCCCGCGCCCTCGGTTATGCGAAGGTCGTCACGCTGGGCTTCTCGCTCGGTGCCGCCGTCGTGCTGCGGCACGCCGCGCTGATCGGGGGAGTGGACCGGGTGGCGGCGGTCAGCGGACCGGGCCAGTGGTTCTTCCGCGGCACCGCCCGGATGCGCTTCATGCACCACCTGGTGCTGACCGCGCCGGGCCGGTTCGCCGTCCGGACGCTCCGGCGCACGCGCATCACCTCGCAGGACTGGCCCGACCCGCTGCCGATCGATCCCACCGCCGCCGCGCGGATGGCCACCGTCCCCGTGCTCGTTGTGCACGGCGACATGGACGACCTGTTCCCGACGTGGCACGCGGAGCGGATCGCCGATGCCGCGGCGAACGGCGAGGTGTGGCTGGTACCGGGGTTCGGGCACGCCGAAGCGGCGCTCGATCCTGAGCTGGCCGGGCGACTACGGGAGTGGCTGGTCACCTGATCGTTTCTGCCGCGACGATCAGGTGAGCAACGGCCTCGCAGAAAAGCTCGGCGGTCACCTGATCCGATAGTGGACAAGCGCGGTATTCTCGTGGGCACCCATGAGTAGCGTGATCAAAGGCCGGTATCGCCCCCTGGGCCGTCGGCGCCGTCGTGGCGGGCGCCGGGTGCTCGCCGTACTCGCGGTTCCCGTCGCCGCGTTCGTCGTCGCCAACACAGTCGTGGACGGCGGCCCCAGCCGCGACGACACCGTGACGGTCAAGGCCGGCGCCGACGCCGAACGTCCTGAGCCGGCGTCGCGGGGTGCCGACCGCGCGGAGCCACAAGGCGAGGGCAGCCCGACGACCGGGCCGACGGCCAGCGCCACGATCAGCGGGCCGATCGTGAACGGTAGGACGCAACCCGAGCGCGTCGAGCCGCCGCAGGCCGGTGACGGCACCTACACCGTGGCCGGCGGGAGCGCACCCGGCGCCGGCGATCGCAAGAACGTGATCCGCTACAAGGTCGAGGTCGAGGACGGGCTGCCGTTCGACCCGGACGAGTTCGCCGCCGAGGTCCATCGCATTCTGAACGATCCGCGAGGCTGGGGTCCCGAACATGATGCCGTGTTCGAGCGGGTCGATTCCGGCGACGTGCGATTCCGGGTGTCGCTGTCCAGCCCCGACCTGACCGACGAGCAGTGCTACCCGCTGCGCACTCTTGGCAAGGTCTCGTGCTGGAACGGCGCGCGCGCGGTGATCAATGCGCTGCGGTGGGGTGTGGGTGCGGAAACCTTCGGTGACGATCTGCTGGCCTACCGCGAATACCTGATCAATCACGAGGTCGGGCACGCGCTCGGCCATGGTCACGTCAATTGCCCGGCCGACGGCAAGCCGTCCCCGGTGATGGTGCAGCAGACCAAGTCGCTGGAGGGCTGCAAACCCAACCCGTGGCCCGAAAACGACCCTCCAGAATGACCATGTTAGGCACCGTTTCCCCGGCCAAACGCCGCTTGTAATCCGAGCAACGCTAGGAGAGTCCTAGCATCGGTGGGCATGGAGCCCTCGATCACTGCTGCGTTCGAGCAACTCGAAGTCGTCGAAGTCGAACCCTGGTGACACCACGCAGGAGACCAGCACATGCTTGGCACCGGCCGGGTTCGCGGCCTGCCACTCACCGGCGGGGACGACCACCTGCGGCGACTGGCCGGCGGCGACGTCCGGGCCGAGCATGATCTCGCGCGGCTCGGCGGCGGCCTCGTCGGCCGTCCCGCCGAGGCTGATCGTCAGCGGCCCGCCGTCGTGCCACAACCAGATCTCGGTGGAGCGCACCCGATGCCACTGTGACCGCTCGCCGGGCTCGAGCAGGAAGTAGATGCACGTCGCCGAAGCGCGCGGGCCTTCGTACCCGCCGGGCGTGAATGCGACGGGGGATCGCCAGGTCTCGCGGAACCACCCACCTTCGGGGTGCGGAGCAAGGTCGAGCTTCTCGGCGAGCGGCGGGCGAGGCATCGCAGGAGAGGCTAGCCGAAGACCTTCCGTCGCCGGACATGGGCCGGGCTACAGCCTCGACTTGGCGATGCGTTCGAGCTCGCGGGCGAAGCGCTCGGCGTGCGCCGTCCAGTCGTAGTGGGCCCTCGCGGTCTCGTGCCCGGCCCGGCCCATCGCGCGCCTCTTCTCCGGCGTGTTCCAGAGCGCAAGGACGGCGTCCGCCGCGGCCTGCGCGTCGTTGAAGGGGACGACGATGCCGCACTGGGAATCGTTGACGAGGCTCTCGGCGAGCGGAAGCGGCGTGGTGATCACCGGGACGCCGTGCGCGATGTAGTCGGTGACCTTGGTCGGCATGCTGACGCGGTAATTCGGGTGGTCGCGCAGGAGGGACAAGCCGGCGAGCGCTCCGTCGAGCCGCGCCATCGCCTGATCGTTGGGCAGGACGCCCGGCCAGGTGAGGACACCTTCGGCCGCGCCTCGCCGAAGCAGCGGTTCGACATCGGGCGACGCCGGGCCGATCAGCTCGGTCGTGACCGCACCACCGGTCGCCTCATGGATGATCCGAGCCGTCTGCACCATTTCGGCCGTCCCGCGGGCGGCCGTCATGCTGCCCACGTACATGACGCGGGGTTCGTCCGGCGGCGGGACGGTGGCCGGCACCCCGGTCACGTTCGGCACCACGATGTGGTTCCTCACGAACCTGTCGCTGTAGGCGTACTCGGCCAGGATGAGTTCGATGCGCTTCTCGGCGGCTCGTTCCGCTCGCGCGTACGCCCACCGGACCGGCCGGCGCAGCACCCTCGGCAACCACGGTTTGAGCGTGACGGCCGCCGCGGTGTCTTCGTGTACGTCCCACACGACGGGCGGGAGCGTGAGCCCGCGCAGCGCGGTGAGCAACTCGGGGTCGTGCAGCACGATGAGATCGTGGTCCGCCCCGTGCCGCTTGAGGATCTCGCGAGCGCCGCGCCATGCCTTTGCCCTGCTGCGCCCCTGCGCCCTTGGCACGTCGAGGCAGGCAGGATTGTCGCTCTCGGGGACGGTGAGACCGTAGCCGGTGAACGGTGCGGCATAGGTGACGTGCCACCCGGCGTCGAGCAGCGCGTTGATCTCCCGGAACCGGATGCGCGAGTCATCCGGATTGTGGACGACAGTGATCACCAGGGCACGCATAGGACGAGAGCTTACCGCTACGTCCCTGT
>DASUTB010000119.1:0-64592 GCA_036374835.1 Jiangellaceae bacterium
GGGTCATGCCGAGCTTCTCGCCCAGGATCCCCTTGATCTGCTTGGCCATGAGGGTCCCTTATAGCTTGATCTCGATGTCGACGCCCGCGGGCAGGTCGAGCCGCATGAGCGAGTCCACCGTCTTGGGCGTCGGGTCGACGATGTCGATGAGCCGCTTGTGCGTGCGCATCTCGAAGTGCTCGCGGCTGTCCTTGTACTTGTGCGGCGAACGGATAACGCAGTACACGTTCTTCTCGGTTGGCAGCGGCACCGGGCCCGCGACCTGCGCACCAGTACGGGTCACCGTGTCGACGATCTTGCGCGCCGACGAATCGATGACCTCGTGGTCATAGGCCTTGAGCCGGATGCGGATCTTCTGTCCCGCCATGGCTGCTTGTCTCGTCCTTCTCTCGTACCGCTGGGCGAACCGATCAGGTGCCCGGGCTGGCCACCTCCGACCCCCGCGGTCGGGCGTGTCGGGCACTGTGCTCACAGCGCGGCGACCACTCGAACGTGGTGGTGTTGGGCCGTAGGCTCACCTGACCGGAACCGGCCAAGTGGTGTCAGCGCGAGAGGTCTCCGTAGCGGCAGCACCATCGTGCGGCCCCGGCGGCCTCCGCCGAGCAACCTGTCTAGTATGCCAGAGGAGTCGGCCCCCTGGCCAATCCTTGCTTGTCCCATCCAGAATGATCACGTTAAGCTCCGAATCCCCGCCGCAGCATGGACTTCAAGCCACGTTTGGCCGGGAAATGCCAGCTTTACGTGATCATTCTGTGGTGGCAGACGATTCCGTGTGGCGGGCCGTCCGTCCGATTCTCGGGGGACGGCCCGCCGCACGTACGCCTTACTTGAGGATCTTTGTCACCTGGCCGGCACCGACGGTGCGGCCACCCTCGCGGATGGCGAACTTGAGGTTCTCCTCCATCGCGATGGGCTGGATGAGCTCGACCTTCATCTGCGTGTTGTCACCGGGCATGACCATCTCGGTGCCCTCGGGCAGGCTCACCACACCGGTCACGTCGGTCGTCCGGAAGTAGAACTGCGGACGGTAGTTGTTGAAGAACGGCGTGTGCCGGCCGCCCTCGTCCTTGGACAGGATGTACACCTGCGCCTCGAACTCGGTGTGCGGCGTCGTCGAACCCGGCTTGGTGACGACCATGCCGCGCTCCACGTCCTCCTTCTTGGTGCCGCGCAGGAGTAGGCCGACGTTCTCGCCGGCGCGCGCCTCGTCGAGCAGCTTGCGGAACATCTCGACGCCGGTGACGACCGTCTTCTGCGCCGCACCCTCGCGGATGCCGACGAGCTCGACCTCCTGGTTCACCTTCAGCACACCACGCTCGACCCGGCCGGTGACGACCGTGCCGCGGCCGGTGATCGTGAACACGTCCTCGATCGGCATCAGGAACGGCTTGTCGGTGTCCCGCTCCGGCTCCGGAATGAACTCGTCGACCGCGTTCATGAGCTCCATGATCTTTTCGCCCTCTTCGGCGTCGCCCTCCAGCGCCTTGAGCGCGGAGACCTTCACGACCGGAGCGTCGTCACCCGGGAACTCGTACTCGGTGAGCAGTTCACGGACCTCGAGCTCGACGAGCTCGAGGATCTCCTCGTCGTCGACCATGTCGGCCTTGTTCAGCGCCACGACGATCGCCGGCACGCCGACTTGGCGGGCCAGCAGCACGTGCTCCTTCGTCTGCGGCATCGGGCCGTCAGTGGCGGCG
Source organism: Jiangellaceae bacterium (assembly GCA_036374835.1). Taxonomy (GTDB): domain Bacteria; phylum Actinomycetota; class Actinomycetes; order Jiangellales; family Jiangellaceae; genus DASUTB01. The sequence goes on from DASUTB010000119.1 coordinate 1,698, forward strand.
ACGACGAGGATCGCGCCGTCCATCTGCGCCGCACCGGTGATCATGTTCTTGATGTAGTCGGCGTGACCAGGGCAGTCGACGTGCGCATAATGCCGCGCCTCGGTCTGATACTCGACATGCGCGATCGTGATCGTGATGCCGCGCTGCTTCTCCTCCGGCGCCTTGTCGATCTCGTCGAACGGCGTGAACGGGTTGAGGTCCGGGTGCTGGTCGTGCAGGACCTTGGTGATCGCCGCGGTCAGCGTCGTCTTGCCATGGTCGATGTGACCGATGGTGCCGATGTTGACGTGCGGCTTGGTCCGCTCGAACTTCGCCTTCGCCACTGTGCGTCCTCCTGTTTAGGACTTGTACTTTGGTTCTTCTATTGTTGGCCGGGTTTGAAGGTCCGTGGCGGGTTAGATTACTCGCCCCGGGCCTTCTTGATGATCTCCTCCGCGACGTTCTGCGGAACCTCGGCGTAGGAGTCGAAGTGCATCGAATAGCTCGCCCGGCCCTGGGTCTTGCTACGGAGATCGCCCACGTAACCGAACATCTCGGACAGCGGGACGATCGCCTTGATGAGACGGGCGCCGGTGCGCTCCTCCATGGCCTGGACTTGGCCACGGCGGGAGTTGAGGTCGCCGATCACATCACCCATGTAGTCCTCGGGTGTCGTGACCTCGACGGCGAAGACCGGCTCGAGCAGCACGGGGCTGGCCCTGCGGGCAGCTTCCTTGAACGCCATCGAACCAGCGATCTTGAACGCGAGCTCCGAGGAGTCCACGTCGTGGTACGCCCCGTCCTGGAGCGTGACCTTGACATCGACCAGCGGGAACCCGGCGAGCACGCCGAATTCCATGGCCTCCTGGCAGCCCTCGTCCACCGAGGGAATGTACTCCCGCGGGATCCGGCCACCAGTGATGTTGTTGACGAACTCGTAGCCGCCGTCGCCGTCGCCGCCGGTCGGCTCGATGTCGATGATGACCCGGCCGAACTGGCCCGAGCCACCGGTCTGCTTCTTGTGCGTGTACTCGACCTTATCGACCTTGCGCCGGATGGTCTCGCGGTACGCGACCTGCGGCTTGCCGACATTGGCCTCGACTTTGAACTCGCGCTTCATCCGGTCGACCAGCACCTCGAGGTGCAACTCGCCCATTCCGGAGATGATCGTCTGCCCGGTGTCCTCGTCGGTGCGGACCTGGAACGTCGGGTCCTCCTCGGCGAGCCGCTGGATGGCCATCGACAGCTTCTCCTGGTCGCTCTTGGTCTTCGGCTCGACCGCGACGTGGATGACCGGCGCCGGGAACGTCATGGACTCGAGGATGACCGGGTCGGACGCGTCGCTGAGCGTGTCGCCGGTCGTGGTGTTCTTCAGTCCCATGACCGCGACGATCTGCCCGGCACTGGCGGTCTCGATCTCCTCACGCTTGTTCGCGTGCATCCGGTAGATCTTGCCGATGCGCTCCTTGTGGCCCTTGGTGCTGTTCAGCACCTGGGTACCGGCCTTGATGGTCCCGGAGTAGACGCGGACGAACGTCAGTTTGCCGAGGTGCTGGTCACTCATGATCTTGAAGGCCAGCGCGGACGCAGGGGCGTCCTTCTTCGCCGGACGCGTGACGACCTCCTCGAGGTTGCCGACCGGGTGACCCTCGACCTCCCCCACGTCCGTTGGCGCGGGCAGGAAGCGCACGACCGCATCGAGCAGCGGCTGAACACCCTTGTTCTTGAACGCGGTGCCGCACAGCACCGGAGTGAGGTTGCCGGCGATGGTGGCCCGCCGGATTCCCGCGATAAGCGCTTGCTCGTCGGGCTCCTGCCCTTCGAGGTAGAGCTCCATCATCTCCTCGTCGTTCTCGGCGAGGGTCTCGAGCAGCTTGTCGCGGTACTCGGCAGCCGCCTCCACGTGGGTGTCGGGGATGTCGACCGTGTCGTACATCTCGCCGAGCTTGGCCTCCTCGCTCCAGACGAGCGCCTTCATCGACACCAGGTCGACTACACCGCGGAAATCCGCCTCGGCGCCGATCGGAAGCTGGACGACCAGCGGCGTTGCGTGCAGCCGCGAAACGATCATGTCGACGCAGCGGTGGAACTCCGCGCCGGTGCGATCCAGCTTGTTCACGAAGCAGATGCGCGGGACGCCGTACTTCGTGGCCTGGCGCCAGACCTGCTCGGACTGCGGCTCGACGCCGGCCACGCCGTCGAATACGGCGATCGCACCGTCGAGCACGCGCAAGCTGCGCTCCACCTCAACGGTGAAGTCGACGTGGCCGGGCGTGTCGATGATGTTGATCGTGTGGCCGTCCCACTCGCAGGTCGTCGCGGCCGAGGTAATCGTGATACCCCGCTCCTGCTCCTGCTCCATCCAGTCCATCGTGGCCGCGCCGTCGTGGACCTCACCGATCTTGTAGTTGATACCGGTGTAGTAGAGGATGCGCTCGGTCGTCGTGGTTTTGCCCGCGTCGATATGGGCCATGATCCCGATGTTTCGGACCTTGGCCAGGTCGGTCGCGCGAAGGTCGGTCGCCATCGTAGCTACTGTCTTCCTAAAGTCAGTCTGTATTCCGCTCGGGCTACCAGCGGTAGTGTGCGAAGGCCTTGTTGGAGTCGGCCATCTTGTGCGTGTCCTCGCGACGCTTCACGCTGGCGCCCAGGCCGTTGGAAGCATCGAGGATTTCGTTCATCAGCCGCTCGGTCATGGTCTTCTCACGGCGCTGACGGGAGTAGGTGACCAACCAACGTAGGGCCAACGTCGTACTCCGGCCGGCTTTGACCTCGACCGGAACCTGGTAGGTGGCACCACCGACGCGGCGGCTCTTCACTTCGATTGCGGGCTTGACGTTGTCCAGTGCGCGCTTGAGCGTGATGACCGGGTCGGAGTTGGTCTTTTCACGGCAGCCTTCCAGGGCGCCGTAGACGGTGCGTTCGGCGACGGCCTTCTTGCCGTCCACCAGCACCTTGTTGACCAGCTGGCTGACCAGCGGCGAGTTGTAGACCGGGTCGATGACGACCGGTCGCTTCGGGGCCGGGCCCTTGCGCGGCATTAGCTCTTCTCCTTCTTCGCGCCGTACCGGCTGCGTGCCTGCTTGCGGCCCTTGACACCCTGGGTGTCGAGTGCGCCGCGAACGATCTTGTAACGGACGCCGGGAAGATCACGCACCCGGCCACCGCGAACGAGCACCATCGAGTGCTCCTGGAGATTGTGGCCAACACCCGGGATGTATGCGGTGACCTCGACATTGCTGGTCAGCCGGACACGCGCCACCTTGCGCAGCGCCGAATTCGGCTTCTTGGGCGTCGTCGTGTAAACACGCAGGCAGACGCCCCGGCGCTGCGGGCTTCCCTTGAGGGCCGCTTTGGTGTTCTTCACGGCCTTGTCCTCGCGGCCCTTGCGGACCAGCTGCTGGATGGTTGGCACTACGTCTCCGTTGTCGTTCGGTGTACTGCTGGTATGTCCGGGCTTACCTGGTCACCTCGCCGTGGACCGACGGGACACCGCCCCGCGCGGCACAGCCGTCCACCCTCGAAGTAAACGGCCCCCGCGGTCGGGCGTGTCGCCCGGCCAGCCCGACGTCGCCGTAACCAGGCGTCGTGGTCGTTGGTTCCCCCGTACTCACCTCGGCACCGGGCCGAGGGCACAGCGGATTGCCCGGAACACTCCAGGCACGAGGATTGAGACTACCCGCTACAGGGCATGCAGGTCAAAAAGCGAGACCCGCAGAGGCTCGTAGCATCGGATCGGGCTGCCGCGCTGCGGCGGCCACCCTGCCATGCGGGCCCCTTGCTGCCCATCGTCAGGTAGGTCCCGATGCACGGTACCTGACGACGGCCCGGGTCGTCACGCCCTCCTGGCGCCGAGTCTATCCACAGCGATTATCCACAGTTTCCGTTTGTTTGATGCAGAATGCACGTTGAAACGGGAGTATAGCGCGCATGCCTACGCGAGAGATCGTCGATCCTGTTGCAGAACTGCTTGCGGCACAGGCCGGCGTCGCCCACGTCGATCAGTTGCATTCGGTCGGTCTGAGCTGGGATGCCATTGCGCGTCGCGTCGACGCGGGCTCCTTGCACCGGTTCGGCTCGCGTCTGGTCACGACCACCGACTCCCTGAACAGGGAGCAGCGCGAGTGGGCCGCGATCGCCGGCGCCGGACGGCGGGCCGCGCTGTGTGGCCTCAGCGCCGCCGCCCACCACGGTCTCGAGGGCATGGACGATGGCCAGATCCACGTGCTCGTCCCACGTGGCGCCCGTCCGCCGGGTCTACCGCTGCCCGTCCGAGTGCACGAGTCACGCCGTTGCGAGCCGGACACCGACCTGGACCCGGATGCGGCCATGCCCATGACCCGTTCGGCACGGAGCGTGATCGACGCCGCCGCCTGGTCCGCCAGCCCGCGCCGGGCCTGCGCGATCATCGTAACGGCGGTCCGGCAACGTATATGCACGGTGCCGGCGTTGATCGCCGAGATAGCCGAACACGGCCCGCGGCGACACCGGCGCATCCTGATGACGGTGTTGCACGACGTCGCGGGTGGGCCGGAAGCCCTTTGCACAGTCGACCTGCCGCGCTTGGCTCGCCAGCACGGACTGCCCAAGCCGCGTGGCCGCACCGTTCGTACCGACAACGACGGACGCCGCCGGTTCCTGGACGCCGAGTTCACGTCCCGGCGGGGAAGGTCGTGGTTGATCCAGGTCGACGCCGCCGCCGAGCAGATCGTCGGCAACTACTGGTCCGACGGCGCACTACCGGATGACCTGGTTCTGGCCGACGGGTCGATGCTGTACTTCCCATCCGTTGACCTGTATCTGAACGAGGTCGCGGTTGTGTCGCGACTACATGTGATCTTGAACGACTAGGCGGAGTACCGATACGCGGGAATTCCCTGCCTTACGCGGCCGTCAGGCTGCGTAAGGCAGGGAAATCCCAGCTTTACGTGATCATTCAGCTGTAGGAGCCGAAGTCGTAGTCCTCCAGCCGAACTGCTTCGCCGGACCCGGCGCCGAATTCGTAGTCACCGTAGTCGGCGCCGTAGTCGACCATGGAGTACATGGCGGCCTTGGCCTCCTCGGTCGGCTCGACCCGCAGGTTGCGGTACATCGACAGGCCGGTACCGGCCGGGATCAGCTTACCGAGGATGACGTTCTCCTTCAGACCGATCAGCGGGTCGGACTTGGCGTTGATCGCAGCCTCGGTCAGCACCCGGGTCGTCTCCTGGAAGGACGCGGCGGACAGCCACGAATCCGTCGCCAGCGACGCCTTGGTGATGCCCATCAGCTGCGGCCGGCCGGACGCGGGGATACCGCCCTCGGCCACCACGCGACGATTCTCGGACTCGAAACGGGACCGCTCGACGAGCTCACCGGGCAGCAGTTCGGTGTCGCCGCTCTCCAGCACGGTGATCCGCCGCAGCATCTGCCGAACGATGATCTCCACGTGCTTGTCGTGGATGCCGACGCCCTGGGACCGGTAGACCTCCTGCACCTGCTCGGTGAGGAAGACCTGAACGGCGCGCTGGCCGAGCACGCGTAGCACGTCGTGCGGGTCCTCGGTACCGGCGTGCAGCAGCTCGCCGACCTCGACCCGGTCGCCGTCCTGGACCCGCCACTGGGCGATGCCGGGGCTGCGCCGGGCCGTCCACTCGAAGACACGGCGCGAGATCGGGAACGTCTGCTCGTCCGAGCCGTCGTCCGGCACGACGACCAGCCGCGGACCGCGGCCCTCCTCGTCCACCCGGACCCGGCCGGCCGCCTCCGAGATCGGCGCCTTGCCCTTTGGCGCGCGCGCTTCGAACAGCTCGACGACACGCGGCAAGCCGTGCGTGATGTCCTCACCGGCAACGCCGCCGGTGTGGAACGTCCGCATGGTCAGCTGAGTGCCCGGCTCACCGATCGACTGGGCGGCGATGATGCCCACGGCCTCACCGACGTCCACCAGCTTGCCGGTGGCCAGCGACCGTCCATAGCACATCGCGCAGACGCCGCTGGCGCCCTCACACGTCAGCACGCTGCGCACCCGCACCTTCTCGACGCCGGCGGCGACCAGCGCACGGATCTCCGCGTCGCCGAGGTCGGAGCCGGCGGTGGCCACGACCTTGCCGTCGGCGTCCTCGACGTCCTCGGCCAGCGTCCGCGCGTAGACGGTCGACTCCGCGTTCTCGTGCACCACGAGATTGCCCTCGGGGTCCTTGGTGGCGATGTCGAGAACCAGACCGCGTTCGGTGCCGCAGTCGACCTCGCGGATGATGACGTCCTGCGAGACGTCGACCAGCCGCCGGGTCAGGTAACCGGAGTCGGCCGTCCGCAGCGCGGTATCGGCCAGACCCTTGCGGGCACCGTGCGTGGAGATGAAGAACTCCAGCACCGACAGACCCTCACGGAAGCTCTTCTTGATCGGACGCGGGATGGTCTCACCCTTCGGGTTGGCCACCAGGCCACGCATACCGGAAAGCTGCCGGATCTGCATCCAGTTACCCCGTGCGCCGGAGTTGACCATGATGTCGATCGAGTTCTGCGAGTCGAACGCATCCTTGATCGCGTCATCGACCTTGGTTGTGGCGTCGGTCCAGATGTCGATCAGCTCTTCGCGACGCTCGCCGCTGGAGATGACGCCACGCTCGAAGTTCTTCTCGACCTTCTGCGCCTTCTTCTCGTACTCGTCGAGAATGCGCTGCTTCTCCTCGGGCGCGCTCACGTCGTTCACCGCGATCGTGACGCCGGAGCGCGTCGCCCAGTGGAACCCGGCCTCCTTCAGCCCGTCCAGCGTGGCCGCGACCTCCACCTTCGGGTAGCGCTCGGCCAGCTCGTTGACGATCGTACCGAGCCGCTTGCGGTCAACGACCGCGTTGACGTACTCGAAGTCGTCTGGCAGCAGTTCATTGAACAGCGCCCTGCCCAGAGTTGTCGTCAGCGTCACCGGCGCGCCCGGCTCCCAGCCTTCCGGAGCCTCCCAAACCGCAGGCGGGACGATGTTCTTCAACCGAATCCGGATCGGCGTCTGCGTCGTGATCTGCCCCAGGTCGAACGCGTTGATCGCCTCGGCGATGGACGAGAACGCGCGGTTCTCGCCCGGCTGGTCGGCCCGCTCGGAGGTCAGCACGTAGATGCCGAGCACCATGTCCTGGGTCGGCATGGTGACCGGACGTCCGTCGGCCGGCTTCAGGATGTTGTTCGACGACAGCATCAGGATCCGAGCCTCGGCCTGCGCCTCGGCCGACAACGGCAGGTGGACGGCCATCTGGTCGCCGTCGAAGTCCGCGTTGAACGCGGTGCAGACCAGCGGGTGAATCTGGATCGCCTTGCCCTCGATCAGCTGCGGCTCGAAGGCCTGGATACCGAGACGGTGCAGCGTCGGCGCCCGGTTGAGCAGCACCGGGTGCTCGGCGATGACCTCCTCGAGCACGTCCCACACGACCGGACGGGCCCGCTCGACCATCCGCTTGGCGCTCTTGATGTTCTGCGCGTGGTTCAGGTCGACCAGGCGCTTCATCACGAACGGCTTGAACAGCTCGAGGGCCATCTGCTTCGGCAGACCGCACTGGTGCAGCTTGAGCTGCGGCCCGACGACGATCACCGAACGACCGGAGTAGTCGACGCGCTTGCCGAGCAGATTCTGGCGGAACCGGCCCTGCTTGCCCTTGAGCATGTCGGAGATCGACTTGAGTGGACGATTGCCCGGTCCGGTGACCGGACGGCCGCGCCGCCCGTTGTCGAACAGCGCGTCGACCGACTCCTGCAGCATGCGCTTCTCGTTGTTGACGATGATCTCGGGCGCGCCGAGGTCGAGCAGCCGCTTGAGCCGGTTGTTCCGGTTGATCACCCTGCGATAGAGATCGTTCAGGTCCGAGGTCGCGAAGCGGCCACCGTCCAGCTGCACCATGGGCCTCAGGTCCGGCGGAATGACCGGCACCGCGTCCAGCACCATGCCGCGCGGGTCGTTGCGCGTGGTCAGGAACGCCGACACGACCTTGAGCCGCTTGAGCGCACGGGTCTTCTTCTGACCCTTACCGGTCTGGATGACCTCCCGCAGCGCCTGTGCCTCTGCCTCGAGGTCGAAACTGTCCAGCCGGTCCTTGATCGCCTGCGCCCCCATGCCGCCGCGGAAGTACATCCCGAAGCGCATCTCCATGTCGCGGTAGAGCCGCTCGTCACCCTCGAGATCTTGGACCTTGAGGACGCGGAAGCGGTCCCACACCGCGTTGACGTGATCGAGATCGGCCTCGGCCCGCTTGCGCAGCTGCGACATCTCCCGCTCGGCGGACTCGCGGACCTTGCGGCGCGCGTCGCCCTTGGCACCCTCGGCCTCGAGTTCGGCGAGGTCCTCCTCGAGCTTCTTCGCCCGGGCCTCGATGTCGGCGTCGCGGCGCTGCTCGATCTGCTTGCGCTCGACGTCGATCTGCGCCTCGAGGGACGACATGTCGCGGTGCCGCGCGTCCTCGTCGACCCACGTAATCATGTAGGCGGCGAAGTAAATGACCTTCTCCAGGTCCTTCGGCGCCAGATCGAGCAGGTAGCCGAGGCGGGACGGCACGCCCTTGAAGTACCAGATGTGCGTCACCGGCGCGGCCAGCTCGATGTGGCCCATACGCTCGCGCCGCACCTTGGCACGAGTGACCTCGACGCCGCAGCGCTCGCAGATGATGCCCTTGAAGCGCACCCGCTTGTACTTGCCGCAGTAGCATTCCCAGTCGCGGGTCGGGCCGAAGATCTTCTCACAGAAGAGCCCGTCCTTCTCCGGCTTCAGGGTGCGGTAGTTGATGGTCTCCGGCTTCTTGACCTCACCGTGCGACCACCCCCGAATGACATCAGCGGTGGCGAGGCCAATGCGGAGCTCGTCGAAGAAATTGACGTCCAGCAAGACTATGTCCTTCTTCTCTGTTTCTAGGTAATGCCTGGTGGGGTCTGTGTCGAGTGAGGGGCGCAGGACGCCGTCCCACTACCTCTCACTAGACCTCTTCGACGCTGCTCGGTTCCTGCCTGGACAGGTCGATACCAAGCTCCTCCGCGGCGCGGAAGACGTCCTCATCGGTCTCACGCATCTCGATCTGCATGCCGTCGCTGGACAGCACCTCGACATTGAGACACAGCGACTGCATTTCCTTGATCAAGACCTTGAACGACTCCGGGATACCCGGTTCCGGCACGTTCTCGCCCTTGACGATCGCCTCGTAGACCTTGACCCGGCCGAGGATGTCGTCGGACTTGATCGTCAGCAGCTCCTGCAGCGCGTACGCCGCGCCGTAGGCCTGCAGCGCCCAGACCTCCATCTCACCGAACCGCTGGCCACCGAACTGGGCCTTACCGCCCAGCGGCTGCTGGGTAATCATCGAGTACGGACCGGTCGACCGAGCGTGGATCTTGTCGTCCACCAGGTGGTTCAGCTTCAGCATGTACATGAAGCCCACGGCCACCGAGCCCGGGAACGGCTCGCCGGAGCGCCCGTCGTACAGCACTGCCTTGCCGTCGTGGCCGACCAGGTGGTCGCCATCGCGGTTCGGCAGCGTCGACGTGAGCAGTCCGGTGATCTCATCCTCGCGGGCACCGTCGAACACCGGCGTGGCGACGTTGGTACCGGGTTCGCCCTCGGCTGCTCCGATCTCGTTGAGCCGCTTCTTCCACTCGGCGTCGTCACCTTCGACCTTCCAGCCGGACTTCGCGATCCAGCCGAGGTGTGTCTCGAGCACCTGACCGAGGTTCATCCGGCTCGGCACACCGAGCGGATTCAGCACGATGTCGACCGGCGTGCCGTCCGGCAGGAACGGCATGTCCTCCACCGGCAGGATCTTCGAGATGACGCCCTTGTTGCCGTGCCGGCCGGCGAGCTTGTCGCCGTCGGTGATCTTGCGCATCTGCGCCACGTACACCCGGACCAGCTGGTTGACACCCGGCGGCAGCTCGTCACCCTCGTCGCGGTCGAACACCCGGACGCCGATGACCTTGCCGGACTCGCCGTGCGGCACCTTCAGCGACGTGTCGCGGACCTCGCGCGCCTTCTCACCGAAGATCGCGCGCAGCAGCCGCTCCTCCGGGGTCAGCTCGGTCTCACCCTTCGGGGTGACCTTGCCGACGAGGATGTCGCCGTCGCGCACCTCGGCACCGATCCGGATGATGCCGCGCTCGTCCAGGTTGGCGAGCACGTCATCGGAGACGTTCGGGATGTCCCGCGTGATCTCCTCCGGACCCAGCTTGGTGTCGCGGGCGTCGACCTCGTGCTCGTCAATATGAATGGACGTCAGCACATCATCTTGTACCAGACGCTGCGAAAGGATGATCGCGTCCTCGTAGTTGTGACCCTCCCATGACATGAACGCCACGAGCAGGTTCTTACCCAGCGCCATCTCGCCGCTCTCAGTGGACGGGCCGTCGGCGATCACCTGGCCGGCCTCCACTCGCTGCCCGTCGTCCACCAGTGGCTTCTGGGTCATGCAGGTGCCGGCGTTGGAGCGCTCGTACTTGGCGAGCTGGTAGGTGCGGGACGTGCCGTCGTCCGCCTCGACGGTGATCGTGTCCGCGGACACCTCGGTGACTACACCCGCCTGCTCGGCGGTGGTGACGTCACCGGCATCGACGGCCGCGTTGTATTCCATGCCGGTTCCGACCAGCGGCGCCTCGGCCTGCAGCAGCGGCACGGCTTGGCGCTGCATGTTCGAACCCATCAGCGCACGGTTCGAGTCGTCGTGCTCGAGGAACGGGATCATCGACGTCGCGACCGACACCATCTGGCGCGGGGAGACGTCCATGTAGTCGACCGTCTCGGCCGGCACGGACTCGAACTCACCGCCGCGCTTACGAGCGAGAACTCGCTCATCCGCGAACCGCCCGTCGTCACGGACGACGGCGTTGGCCTGCGCGATGACGTAGTCGTCCTCCTCGTCGGCGGTCAGGTAGTCGACCTGGTCGGTGACCACGCCGCCGCGGACCTTGCGGTACGGCGTCTCGATGAAGCCGAAGGGGTTGATCCGGCCATACGTCGCCAGTGAGCCGATCAGACCGATGTTCGGGCCTTCCGGCGTCTCGATCGGGCACATCCGGCCGTAGTGCGACGGGTGGACGTCCCGGACCTCCATGCCGGCGCGTTCCCGCGACAGGCCACCCGGGCCGAGCGAGTTGAGTCGGCGCTTGTGCGTCAGCCCGGCGATCGGGTTCGTCTGGTCCATGAACTGCGACAGCTGCGACGTCCCGAAGAACTCCTTGATCGCAGCCACCACCGGGCGGATGTTGATCAGCGTCTGCGGCGTGATCGCCTCGACGTCCTGTGTCGTCATGCGCTCGCGCACGACCCGCTCCATCCGGGACAGGCCGGTGCGGACCTGGTTCTGGATCAGTTCGCCGACCGTGCGGATCCGGCGGTTGCCGAAGTGGTCGATCTCATCGGTCTCCACCCGGAGCTCGCGCCCGTTGCGGGTGTACGACGCCTCACCGGCGTGCAACCGCACCATGTAGTGCAGCGTCGCGACGATGTCGTCGACGGTCAGCGTGTTCTGCCCGAGCTCGAGGTCGAGACCGAGCTTCTTGTTCGCCTTGTACCGGCCGACCTTGGCGAGGTCGTACCGCTTCGGGTTGAAGTAGGCGTTCTCGAGCAGTTGCTCGGCGGCCTCGCGCGTCGGCGGCTCGCCCGGACGCATCTTGCGGTAGATGTCGAGCAGCGCCTCGTCCTGGGTGGTGGTGTGGTCCTTCTCCAGGGTTGTGCGCATCGACTCGAAGTCGCCGAACTCGTCGAGGATCTGCTCGTTCGTCCAGCCCAGCGCCTTGAGCAGCACCGTGACGTGCTGCTTACGCTTGCGGTCGAGGCGGACACCGACGGTGTCGCGCTTGTCGATCTCGAACTCCAGCCAGGCACCCCGGGACGGGATGACCTTGGCGGTGTACACGTCCTTGTCGGACGTCTTGTCGAGCGTGCGCTCGAAGTACACCCCCGGGCTTCGCACGAGCTGCGACACGACGACGCGCTCGGTTCCGTTGATGATGAACGTGCCCTTGTCGGTCATGAGCGGGAAGTCGCCCATGAACACGGTCTGGGACTTGATCTCGCCGGTCTCGTTGTTGATGAACTCGGCGGTGACGAACAGCGGCGCGGAATACGTGAAGTCGCGCATCTTGCATTCGTCCATGCTGTTCTTCGGTTCGTCGAACCGTGGGTTCGAGAACGACAGCGACATGGTGCCCGCGAAGTCTTCGATCGGGCTGATCTCGTCGAGGATCTCCTGCAGTCCGCCGGCGGCGGGAAGATCGTCGCGACCCTCCGCCTCAGCAGCATCAAGCCGAGCCTGCCAGCGCTCGTTGCCGAGCAGCCAGTCGAAGCTATCCATCTGGAGCGCCAGAAGGTTTGGTACCTTGAGGGGCTCCTGGATCTTGGCGAAGGAGATTCGGCGCGAGCCGTTGGTGGTCTGGGAAGCGGTGCGCGTGACGGCCAAGAGTGGGTCCTTCCGAGGGCTCACGGTCGGAATTCGTTGCGCAGCCGACCTATCCGCAGTGTGGAAGGATCAGGGCAGCGCAAAATGGCAGTCTAGCCTATGCGGCCCACTGCTGCCAAGTGGCGGTTCCCCCAAAACCGTCACGTGTTCTCCATGCCCTCAGTCAGACCCTCCTTCTAGTGAAGGTCAATACATAGCAGCATGGCCGGATTGGAGTGTCGCGTCAAGCCTCTGCGGTGGAAAACATCCGAATTATCACCTTACGTCGCCGTCGCATCGCCTGATCGTCACCGAAATTCGCTCACCTCAACGAGATTCGCTCACTTCGACAGTAGTATTTCGTCTTTAATGCCCTGTTTGCCGCATACGAATCTCGTCGAGGTGAGCGAATCCCGCCATCGTGGGCTCCACCCGGCCCGCTCCCGGCCGCCGGGAAAGGGAAAGAGCCCGGGAGCGGGTGCCCCGGGCCCTGCGCGAGCCGGCGTAGTGCCGACACCTTGGAGCGCTACTTGACCGTGACGGTGGCGCCGGCTCCCTCGAGCTGCTCCTTGGCCTTGTCGGCGGCCTCCTTGTCGACCTTCTCCAGAACGGGCTTCGGAGTGCCGTCGACCAGGTCCTTGGCCTCCTTGAGGCCGAGCGAGGTCAGCGCACGGACCTCCTTGATGACCTGGATCTTCTTCTCACCCGCAGACTCGAGGACGACGTCGAACTCGGCCTGCTCCTCAGCAGCGCCGGCGGCGCCACCTTCGCCCGCGGCCGGGGCGGCGGCAACCGCTGCGACCGGCGCGGCCGCGGTGACGTCGAACGTCTCCTCGAACTTCTTGACGAACTCGGAGAGCTCGATCAGGGACATCTCCTTGAATGCGTCAAGGAGCTCGTCAGTGCTCAGCTTCGCCATTGTGGCGGTCCTTTCGTGTTGTCGGCTGATGCCGGGTTATCGATGTGGGCTCCGGATGGCTCGGAATCAGCCCTCGTCGCCGGACTCCTGCTTCTGGCGCAGCGCCTCGACCAAGCGGGCGGTCTGCGACAGCGGAGCGGAGAACAGCGCGGCCGCACCCGACATCGACGCCTTCATGGCACCGGCGAGCTTGGCCAGCAGAACCTCACGCGACTCGAGGTCGGCGAGCTTCTTGAACTCGTCAGCGGTGGCGAGCTCGCCCTCGAGCAAGCCGCCCTTGATGACGAGGACGGAATTATCCTTGGCGAAGTCACGAAGACCCTTGGCCGCCTCCACCGGGTCGCCCTTGACGAACGCGATGGCGGACGGCCCGACGAGGTGCTCGTCCAGCCCTTCGACCCCGGCCTCCTTGGCCGCGATCTTGGTCAGCGTGTTCTTCACCACGGCGTAGGACGCGTTCGCACCGAGCGACCGACGCAAGTCCGTCAGCTGCTTGACGGTGAGTCCGCGATAGTCGGTCAGCACGATGGCCGAGGACTCACGGAACGCGTTGGTGAGTTCGGCGACCGCGGCTGCCTTGTCAGGCCTCGCCATGGGACTCCTTCGTGGTTCGGGCCACCGGTGCGGCGAAGGAGCACCAACACAAAACGCCCCGGCGCAGGCGCGGGGCGGACGGCTCGTTCAGGCATACTGGCGTACCGCTTAGCTCTTACCTGCGCAGGCCGTCGCATGTCGCGAACCTTCGCCCGGCCCATGGGGACCGATGACCGGCGGTCTTTGGCTCCCCCGAGGATACGGCGCTGTGCCGACCCGCACCAAATCGACGAGAAGGATGATCACGTAAAGCTGGCACTCCCCGGCCAAACCACGGCTGTAGAACGAGCAAAGTAGGAACAACCCGCGTAAAGACTCGCAAGCTTTACGTGATCATTCTCTAGACGCCGCCGTAGGAGTGCAGGCCGTTGAAGACGATGTTGACCGCGAAGTAGCTGAACAGCAGCGTCGCGAACCCGATCAATGAGACAACCGATGCCCGCACGCCACTCCAGCCGGCCGTCGCCCGGGCGTGCAGATACGCCGCGTAGGCCAACCAGGTGATCAGTGCCCACACCTCTTTCGGGTCCCAGCCCCAGTACCTGCCCCACGACACCTCGGCCCAGATCGCACCGAGAATGAGCGGGCCGATGGTCCAGATCGGAAACGCGATCGCGATCAGCCGGTAGGCGAGCTTGTCAAGGGACGCCGCGGTCGGCAGATTGGACGGCCGCCCCAGCCGCTGCGCACGTGCCGCCGCGATCTGCAGCCCGCTCACGACGGCGGCGATGGTGAAGAGAGCGAACGCGGTCACGGCCATGCCGACGTGAATCACGAGCCAGTATGAATCGAGTGCCGGAACGAGCGGTCCAGGTGCGACATACAGAATAGTCACGGCCAGCGCCAGCGTGACGACGAACAGCAACACGATCCACATCGCGAGCTCGCGGCCAATGCGGGTCCGGCCGAAGCCGAGGAACACCGCCGCGGCGATCAGCGTGCCGGTGATGGAGAACTCGTGCATGTTCGCCCACGGTGCCCGCTCGACCGCCAGCGCTCGGGTCAGCACACCGGCGGCGAGCAGCGCCGTCGCCAGGATCGACACCGACCACCCGATGCCGGCCGCCTTCTCGGCGTCAAGACCTCGCCTCGCCTCTCGGGCGGTCTCCGGAGTATCGCCGACAGAGTCCGGGCCGTCCGCGGCCACGCCGGCCAACTCGCGAACCGGCCGGCGCCGGCGAGCGACGTGATCCGCGCCGAACGCGAGCCAGGCGACGAGAAAGGCCAGGAGCGAGCCGCTCACCAGAAGGCGGCTCCACTCACCAAGCTGTGCTGCGTCCATCACGACCCTTTCTGCTTGCGATCAGGCGACCAACTCGGCCCGCAGGGGGCCATTTCCTCACCTGATCGCAGCCAACCCCTATTCACGACCCAACCTGTTCCTCAGCGACTCCGCGATCTCCGACACTTCAGCCCCGAGGTCGCCGCTGTCGGACTTCGCCAGCCCGGCGACCTCCACCACGGTACGCCCGTCGCCGTCGGAACCCGCCTTGACCCAGACCCGACGGCGCCGCACGTACAACGACGCGATCAGCCCGGCGACCGCCAGCAGCGCACCGGCCAGCGCGATCTCCTTGCCTGAGCTCCGGCTGATCTGCAGATTCACCCACGTCACATAGCCGTCGAAGGTGACGGTGCCGTACCCGTCCGGCAACTCGACGGTCTCCCCCACCTCGAGCAAGGCCAGGAACGGATCGCCATCTGCGGTCTCGAACTGCGTCATCTCCGACGTGTCGAGGCGGTAGAGCGACTGCGGTGTGCCGTCGTCGATGCCGAGGTCGCCGTGGTACCCGGTCAATTCGAGCACGGGGTTCGACACGCCCGGGAAGGCGGAGGCGAGGCCCGCGCCGTCCGCGACCGCCGTCGGGTAGAAGCGCGCGTCGATGCCGATGTCCTCACCGGCCCCGCGCCCCTCGCCCACCGAGACCTTACGGACGCCCGCTGAGGCGAACATCTCGTCCCGCGGAAGGAACGGCACCGGCCCTTCGGCGAGGATGTTGCCCTGGGCGTCGCGCACCGTGAGCGCAGGGGCATAGCCGGGATTCAGAATGTGAATGAGGGTGCCGTCCACGTTGAGCGGCTCATTGACCCGGATCGTCTCCTCGACCGGTTCGGCCCCCGGCTCGGATTCGAACCGGACCCGCGCCTCGAAGTTCTCCGGCGAACCGCGCGACGGCCCGGACTCGTAGAACTCCATGACGAATTCATCGACCTCGAGCGCGAACGGCGGCAGCGATGTCGGGTCGAACAGCGCGCCACCGGACAGGTTGTCGTACTGCACCGGCAGGTTGGCGAACCCACCTTTCTCGGGGACGATCACCGTCCCGCGATACCCGAACAACGCGCCCACCGCCACCGCCAGCAGCACGACGACCAGTGCCAGGTGGAACACGAGGTTCCCGGTCTCACGCAGATGTCCGGCCTCGGCGGCGACCGAACCGTCCCGCCGATCGACGCGGAAGTGGCGTCCACGCAAATCCGCGGCGGCAGCGTCGAGCGCCTCGTCCGCGGAGGCGTCCACGTAGAAGCGCTCGTGTGCGGGAAGCCGTTCGAGCCGGCTCGGCGTCCGGGGCGGGCGGGCCCGCATCGCACGCCAGTGCTCCAGCGACCGCGGCAGGATGCAGCCGACCAGCGATACCAGCAGCGCGAGGTAGATCGCCGCGAACCACGGCGAGGCGAACACGTCGAAGAGCCCGAGCCGGTCATACCAGCGCGCCAGCTCCGGATTGCGCTCGGCGAAGTCGTCGACGAGCACCGGGTCGACACTGCGCTGCGGGATGACCGAGCCGGGAATCGCGGCCAGCGCCAGCAGTAACAGCAGCATCAGCGCGACCCGCATCGAGGTCAGTTGGCGCCAGAACCAGCGAGCGAACTCGGCGACGGACAGCGCCGGGGCCGGCCCGGTCGGCTTGCGTCGCGGCGGCGCGGACGTGGGGACGGGCGACGTCAAATGACCACCTCGAACCCGTAGATCCAACCCTGCATGGACGCAACCAGCGACGACCACGCGCCCGTCACGAGCATCACGCCGAGCACGATGAGCAGACCTCCGCCGATCCGCATGACCCAGACCTGATGCTGCCGGATCCACCCGAACGCGCCCAGCGCCCTGCGGTACGCCACGGCGGCAAAGACGAACGGGATCCCCAGACCGAGTGCGTACATCACGGACAGCAATGCGCCGCGGCCGGCACTCGCTTCGTCGAACGCGAGGATCTGTACCGCGGCGAGCGTCGGCCCGATACATGGAGTCCAGCCGATCCCGAACAGCGCACCGAGTACCGGCGCGCCGGCGAGCCCGACCGACGGCATCGCCCGGACCCGCCATTCCCGGCCCATCGCCGGCAGCCAGCCGGCGAAGACCACACCGAGCCCGATGGTCAGCACACCCAGCACCCGCGTGATCGGCTCCTGGTGTTCGATCAGTTCTGCGCCGAGCCCGCCGAACAGCAGGCCGTACGACACGAACACGGCGGTGAAGCCGAGCACGAACAGGACTGCCCCGAGCAGTACCCGACCGCGGCGACCGTCCATCAGATCGGCTCCGGACAACCCGGTGACGTACGCGAGATACCCCGGCACCAGCGGGACGACGCATGGCGACGCGAATGACACGACGCCGGCAAGCAGTGCCACCGGGATCGCCAGCAGCACCGACCCGCTCAGGATGACGTCTCCGAACGACTCCCCCATCAGCACTCCCGGCAACTCCCGTGATCACCGGCGGTTTTCACACTGACGATGTGAAGAATGCCGGTGATCATGGGGAAGCCTCGGCCTGCACGTCCTCGATCAGCCCGCGGAGCGTCGACTCACCGATCGCACCGACCGCCCGAGCGGCCAACCGGCCATTCTGATCGATGATCAGGGTGCTGGGGATCGCGGCCGGCGGCAGTGAGTCCCGGAAGGCGAGCATCTTGCGACCATCGGTATCGACCACGCTCGGGAACGTGATGCCGAAGTCCTCCACGAAACCGAGCGCGTCGGTCTCGTTGTCGCGGGTATTGACGCCGACGAAGCGAATCCCGTCCTCGGCGACGTCCTCCCAGACCGCCTGGAAGTCCGGCGCTTCCTTGCGGCACGGCGGGCACCAGGATCCCCACACGTTCAGGACGACCACCTCACCGGCGGCGTCGGCCAGCCAGAACTCTCTGTCGTCCGAACCGAGCAGGGGTCCGCCGAACTCGGGAGCAGGCTCGCGCTCGTCCACAGGGACGGTCGTCACCGCACCGTCGCCTTCGATGTAGCCGATGTTGTCCGCGTCGGCACGCTGCACCTGGCCGTCGGTGCAGGCCGTGAGCAGCAGACCGAAGACGAGTACAGCGGCGGTGAGAATCTTGCGCATGCTCATGCTCTAGCGGTGTAGTCGCGTGCACCCGGCAGCAGGTCGGCGGCCGGCTCGGTGTAGCGGACCGACACGATGTCCCGGCCGTCGTAGCTGAACGTCGTCAAGCTGGCGAGCGAGCACTCCCGGTTGCGCGGGTGGTGCCATAGCCGCCGTCCCTCCACCACCGAGCGGAGGATCCAGATCGGCAACTGGTGCGAGACGATCAGCGCCTCGTGGCCATCGGCCGCGGCGGCGGCGGCGTTCATCGCCTTGCGCATTCGCGCCGCGATCTCGGTGTAGGGCTCACCCCACGACGGGCGAAACGGGTTGCGAAGGTGCTTCCAGTGCCGGGTGTGGCGCAGCGACCCGTCCCCGACCCCGAACGTCAGGCCCTCGAACACGTTGCCGGCCTCGATCACCCGCTCGTCGATGACGACGTCGAGGCTAAGCTCGGCGGCGATCGGCGCGGCCGTCTCCCGGGCACGCTCCAGCGGAGAGCTCACCAGGTGGGTGATGTCACGGTCCGCCACGTGCTTGGCGATCCGTTCGGCCATCGCGCGGCCGCGCTCGGACAGGTGGTAGCCGGCCAGTCGGCCGTACAGCACCCCCGAGGGGTTGTGCACCTCGCCATGGCGCAGCAGATGGACCCGTGTCGTCACCCGTACTCCTCGATTCGTGCGGCCTCGGCGGCGGCCACCGGAAGTGCGTCGGCGATCCGGTCAAGGGCCCGCTCGTCGTGCGCGGCCGACACGAACCAGGCCTCGAAGTTCGACGGCGGCAGATGCACGCCACGAGAGAGCATCGCGTGGAAGAAGGCGCGATACCGATCCGTGTCGGTCTGGCCGGCGCGCGCGAAGTCGGTGACCGGACCGTCCTGCGGGTCAACGAAGAAGACGCTGAACAGATTCCCCGCGTAGGACAGCACGTGCGGCACGCCTTCGGCCGTCAACGCCTTGCTCACCATCTCGCCGACGGCGCGCGCCGCATCATTGAGATGCTCGTAGACAGCTGCGTCGCACCGCCGCAGCGTGGCCAGGCCCGCGGTGGTGGCGACCGGGTTGCCGGCCAGTGTTCCGGCCTGGTACACCGGCCCGGACGGTGCCAGCTCGGCCATCAGGTCGGCGCGCCCGCCGAACGCGGCAGCCGGAAACCCGCCGCCCATGACCTTGCCGAACGTTGTGATGTCCGCCGCCACGCCATCCAACCCGAACCACCCGGATCGGTGAACGCGGAAACCGGTCATGACCTCGTCGAGGATCAGCAGTGCGCCGTGCCGGTGCGCGATGTCGAGCAGGAAGGCATTGAACCCGTCGTCCGGCGGGACGGCGCCCATGTTGCCCGCCGCGGCTTCGGCGATGACCGCCGCCACCCGGTCGCCGTGCTCGGCGAACGTCGCCTCCACGGCGGCGCGGTCGTTGTACGGGACCACGATCGTGTCGTGCGCGGTCGCCGCCGTGACGCCGGGCGTGCCGGGCAGCCCGAACGTCGCCACGCCGCTGCCCGCGCTGGCCAGCAGCGCGTCCACGTGCCCGTGGTAGTGGCCGGCGAACTTGAGCACGACGTCCCGTCCGGTCGCCGCACGCGCGAGCCGGATCGCCGACATGGTCGCCTCGGTGCCGCTCGTCGTCAGCCGCACCTGGTCGGTGGACGTCCGCGCGGCGATCTCCTCGGCCAGTTCCACCTCGGTCTGGGTCGGCGTCCCGTACGAGGTCCCGCGGGCCACCTGCGCCTGCACGGCATCGGTGACGTCGGGGTGCGCGTGACCCAGGATCATCGGGCCCCACGAACCCACGAGGTCCACATACTCGCGGCCGTCGGCGTCGTAGAGGTACGGACCGTCGGCGCGGATGATGAATCGCGGTGTGCCGCCTACCGCCCGGTAGGCGCGGACCGGCGAGTTCACCCCACCCGGGGTCACCGCGCTCGCCCGCTCGAAGAGTGCTGCGCTGGACGGTGCCTCGTCGGGATATGTCACAGCGGGCATTGTCGCACTTGGCGCCGTTTACCTTCCCTGCCAGGTGGTGATGCAGGCCTCGTTCCCCTCGACGTCGGCGAGCACCCACCACGCCGGCGCGTGTTCGTCGGTCACGAGGCGTCCGCCGGCTTCGATCGCGGCCGCCACCCGCTCCTCGGCCAGATCGTGCGGCACGGCGATGTCGATATGGATGCGATTGCGTTCCGGACGCGGCGCGTCCATCTGCTGGAACCACACCGTCGGCCCGATGCCACGAGGATCGACCAGGTCGGTAAGGCCGTCCACCGTGCGGTAACCGAGAATCGCCTGCCAGAACGGCAGCACCGCGGGAATGTCCATTGCGTCGATGGCGAACTCGACGACCTGCGGCGCGGCGAGATCCGATTCGATTCCCAAGTCGGCGGCAAGTGCTGTGATCTTGGCCGCGAGGTCAACGTCGCGCGAGGTCAACGCGCCAACGTCGTGGCTGACCAGACTGACGCCGACCGACGGGTACCGCAACACGATGTCCGGATGGTGGTTCGCCGCTTCGGCGAGTTCGGTGATCCCGTTGACGAACTCCGTTCCCCGTGCGAACGACCCGGTCCGGAAGGTCGAGAAGACTCTGCCGTAGAGAACCCGCCAGCCGGGCAACGCGTTCTGGACTTCTGCGTCGGGGAGTGCCTGACTCATGCTGCCCACTCTGCCACACGGCCGGTCCGGCCGATCACGCAAACGCGGGACCGCGGGGGCCGGGGTGTGGCCGGGCGTTAGCGAGCAAGGAACGAGCGCGGGCGGGACGCTCGCCGTCCGGCGTTCACGACCGAGCCGGGGGTGTCAGTCCGCGTCTTCCGGCTCGTCCGGATGACGGTGCAGCGCGACAACGCCTGCGACCAGCCCGCCCCAGACAACAATGATGGCAACGATCATCATGATGACGGCTTCACCGGACATTGACGGTCATCCCCTTCCAGCCCTGGACCAGGCGACCGGTTCCTCGGCGGCTCTGTCCTCCGGCCAGCGCGGCAAGGCCGCCAGAATTCCGATCACGAGCGCGCCGACGACAACACCGCCGCCGGTGACCAGCAGGAAGACCGTCGGGTAGCCCTCATAATTCTCCGCCAGTTCGGTACGCAGACTGTCCAACAGAATCCAGCCGAGCATGACCGGCGTGACCACACCGAGCATGAACAACCACCAGCGGCCGAGTGGAACGGCGGACGTCTCGTTCGCATGCGCGCGCAGCGGCTCGAGCCGGCGCAGGACCCAGGCCACCGCGATCACCAGCGCCAGCGCCACGGCGACGATGCCGTACGCGTTGATGAAGTGGTCGGCGGAGTCCAGGATGTAGAGGCCCTCCCTCGTCGGCAGTAGAAGCAGGGAGACGGCCGCCGCACCGCCGCCAACGAGGAGCACGGCGGGCGTGCGTGCCATGTTGAACCGGTCCTCGATAGCAGCGACGATCATCTGGACGAGACTGATGAGAGACGTCAGCCCGGCGAGCACGAGTGAACCGAAGAACAGCACGCCGAACAGCTCGGGGGCCGTCGGCAGCGTGGAGATGATCGTCGGGAACGCCACGAACGCAAGGCCGAGACCGTCCGTCGCCACCTCGCCGATGCCGACACCTGAACTCGCCGCAAGGAATCCGATCGTCGCGAACACACCGATGCCGGCCAGGATCTCGAACGAACTGTTCGCGAAACCCGCGACGACCGCCGAGCCGGTCAGATCCGATCGACGCCGCAGGTACGACGCGTACGTCACCATCACGCCGAAGCCGACCGAGAGCGAGAAGAACACCTGCCCGTACGCCGCGACCCAGACCGTGCCGTTGCCCAATGCGGACCAGTCCGGCGCGAACAGCGCGTCAAGGCCGAGCGACGCACCGTCCAACGTGATCGCGCGCACGACAAGGACGCCGAACATGAGCACCAACAGCGGGATGAACACCTTGTTCGCCCGCTCGATGCCGTTGTGAACACCGAGCAGCAACAGGCCCAGCACGATCACCCACACGATCACGAGCGGCCAGAAGACCCCGCCGACGTACGACGAGACGAATCCCGGCTCTTCGGCGACGTTCAGGAAGTTCTCGAACAAAAAGGCGTCCGGGTCATTGCCCCAGCCGAGCGATAGCGAGAAGCCCGTATAGCGCAGCGCCCAGGCGATGATCAGCGGGTAGTACACGGCGATCACGAAGCACACCGCGGCCTGCCACCAGCCGATCGCCGACACCGGACGGGACATCCGATAGAACGACAGCGGCGCGGAGCCGCGGTACTTGTGTCCGATCGTGTATTCGAGCACCAGCAACGGAATGCCCGCGGTCAGCAACGCCACGAGATAGGGGACGATGAACGCCCCACCGCCGTTCTCGTACGTCACGTACGGAAAACGCCAGATGTTTCCGAGGCCGATCGCCGATCCGACCGCGGCCAGAATGAACCCGGCCCGGGTTCCCCACTGCTCACGCTGGCTCATCGCCTGCTCCCCGTTGAGCACTGCGCCGACGCCGGCGCTCAACTCCACCTTGTGTGGCAGTTCCGCCGCAATCTGTACCCGGAAAACACGGGACCAAACGGGTGGCTTTGTGTCGCCGCGGCGCGTGCCACGGAGTTGATCAGCGGAGGCGGCGGGCGACCTCGGCGGCCCAGTAGGTGAGGATGAGGTCCGCCCCGGCGCGGCGGATCGCCGTCAGCGACTCGTCGATGACCCGGTCGCGGTCCAGCCAGCCGTTCGCGGCCGCCGCTTCGATCATCGCGTACTCGCCGGACACCTGGTACGCGGCCACAGGGACGTCCACGGCGTCCCTAACCCGCGTTAAGACGTCCAGGTACGCCATCGCGGGCTTGACCATCACGATGTCCGCGCCCTCGTCGACGTCGAGCCGGGTCTCCCGCAGCGCCTCGCGGCCGTTCGCAGGATCTTGCTGGTAGGTGCGCCGGTCGCCCTCCAGCGCCGACTCGACCGCATCGCGGAACGGGCCGAAGAACGCCGACGCGTACTTCGCCGCATAGGCGAGCACCCCGACGTCCTGACGGCCGGCCGCATCGAGCGCGGCACGCGCGGCGCCGACCTGGCCGTCCATCATCCCGGAGGTGCCGACCAGGTGCGCGCCCGCTTCGGCCTGGGCCACCGCCATCTCCCCGTAGATCCGCAAGGTCGCGTCGTTGTCGACCGCGCCGTCTTCGGCCAGCACACCGCAGTGGCCGTGGGAGGTGAACTCGTCGAGGCACAGGTCGGACATGACTACGGTGGCGTCGCCCACCTCGGCGGCGACGTCGCGGATCGCGGTGTTGAGCACACCGTTCGGGTCGACACCGGCACTGCCCTCGGGGTCGCGCGAGTCGGGTATGCCGAACAGCATCAGCCCGCCGACGCCCGACTCGACCGCTTCGAGCGCCGCCTTGCGCAGCGTGTCCCGTGTGTGCTGGACGACGCCCGGCATCGACGGAATCGGCTTGGGCTCGGACGCCCCTTCGCGGACGAACATCGGCAGTATCAGGTTGCGCGGCACCAGCGTCGTCTCGGCGACGAGCCGCCGCATCGCCGGCGTGGTCCGCAGTCTGCGCGGACGTTCGATTGGAAAGCTCACCCCCCCATACTGCCCCGAACGCCGTGCGTCCGCTCACCGGGCTAGGGTGCGAACGTGACGGATTCGGCGAAACCTTCGATCAAAGATTTCCTTGAACTCCACGCCTGGACGGTGTTCGACGTCGACGATGAGGGCCGGGTCCTCGCCGGCTCGGACGCGAGCGGCTCGATGCAACTCGTGGAGATCGATAGCGACGGTTCGCACCGTCCCCTCACCGCGTTGCCGGGAGCATGCTCGGGCCGCTACGTGCCCGGGCAGCGGCTGGTCGTGGTCCAGCACGATAGCGACGGCAACGAGCGAGCCCAGCTCTCGCTCGTCAAGGCCGGCCGGGCCGAGCCGGCGACACTCGCCGAGTTGGAGCCGTTGGTCCACGACCCCGAGTACCTGCACATGCTCGTCGATGTCACCGAGGACGCGGTGATCTACAGCACCAACCGGCGGAACAACGTGGACTTCGACGTGGTCGTGCGCCGCATCGCCGATGGCGCCGAGCAGGTGGTGTACGACGACGGCGGCATGGTCGGTGAGGTCGACGTCGACGGCGAGACGGTGGCCGTCACGCTGCTGTCGCTGCAGCCGGCATCGACCCACGTCCGGATGGTGCGCGACGGCGTCCTGACCGACATCACCGATGCCGACGATCACGCGATGCACGACTCGGTAGGCATCCTCCCAGGTACGAA
Organism: Jiangellaceae bacterium; assembly: GCA_036374835.1. GTDB lineage: Bacteria > Actinomycetota > Actinomycetes > Jiangellales > Jiangellaceae > DASUTB01. The sequence continues at coordinate 26,135 of DASUTB010000119.1, forward strand.
TGTCGTGCTGATGGCGTCCAATCACGGCCGCGACTTCCAGGCGGTGGTGCGCGTCGAGGAGTCGGGCGAGTGGCGAACCGTCCTCGAGGAGGCCGATCACGACGTGAGCGCATTGCCGGCACCGGACGGCTCGGGCCTGCTTGTGATCCGGAACATCGACGGCGCGCACGAGTTGGCCGTCCACGAGATGGACGGGCGGCTGCGCACCCGGATCGAGACGCCGCGGCCGGGTGTGGCAACCGCCGTGTGGTCGCGCAATGCGGCATACATCGCGGTCGGGTTGAGCTCCCCCACCAGCCCGGGCGATGTCCTGCTCGTCGACGCCACGACCGGCGACGTCCGTTTGCTCGTGGACGGCACCGACCAGATGAGCCGGGCGATGCGCGGTGCGCTGGCCGAACCTACGAGCGTGCGGATCCCGGCGCGGGACGGCGAGTCGATTCCGTGCTTCGTGTACCAGCCGGCCGAGGCGGTCGACGAGCTGGCCGGTTCGGTCGTCGTGAACATTCACGGTGGTCCCGAAGCGCAGGCCCAGCGTGTCTTCAACCCGGTGACGCAGGCCATGGCCGCGGCCGGCCACACCGTGCTCGTGCCGAACGTGCGTGGTTCGACCGGTTACGGCAAGCGCTGGTACTCCCTGGACGATGTCGAGTTGCGGCTCGAGTCCGTGCACGACCTCGTCGACATCCGCGACTGGGTGCCGACGATCGGCGCCGACCCGGATCGGGTGGCGTTGTACGGCGGCAGCTACGGCGGCTACATGGTGCTCGCGGGCCTCGCGATGCACCCCGGCCGGTGGGCGGCCGGCGTCGACATCGTGGGCATATCGTCGCTGGTCAGCTTCCTGAAGAACACGTCCGACTACCGGCGCGCCGTGCGAGAGCGCGAGTACGGCAGCCTGGAGCGCGACCGGGAGTTCCTGGAGAAGGCGTCGCCACTGACCTACCTGGACGCGATGGACACGCCGCTTTTCGTCATCCACGGAGCGAACGACCCGCGCGTCCCGCTCAGCGAGTCCGAGCAGATCCGAGCGGCGCTCGACGCCAAGGGCGTGCCCTGCACCCTCAAGGTGTACGACGACGAGGGCCACGGCCTGGCCAAGCGCGTCAACCGGCTCGACGCTTACCCCGCGGCGATGGCGTTCCTCGCCGAGCACCTGCGCCGCTGAGCTGAGGTAGTTCGATCACGTTCACCACCCGTAGCGGCATCACACCATGCATGCGTGGGTGGTGTGATGTCGCTACGGGTGGTGAACGTGATCGAACTACAACGGATCAGGCTTTGCGGCGGGCACCACCACGGCGGCGGCGACGCTCGGAAGGACGCGTCACCGGCTCACCGGCCTCGATCAGCGACAGCCGGCGAGACGCGCCGAAATCGGCCAGCGCGTCGGCCAGCAGCTCAGCGGACGGCTCCGGCGCGAGCACGTCCACCCGAAGGCCGTGCTCCTCGGCGGTCTTGGCCGTTGCCGGGCCGATGCAGGCGATCACCGTGCAGGCGTGCGGCTTGCCGGCGATACCGACCAGGTTCCGCACCGTCGACGACGATGTGAACACCACGGCGTCGAACTTGCCGGACTTGATCGCTTCGCGGGTCTCGGCCGGCGGCGGCGCGGCGCGCACCGTCCGGTAGGCGGTCACGTCGTCGACCTCCCAGCCAAGATCGACCAGTCCGGCTGCGAGCGTCTCGGTGGCGATGTCGGCGCGCGGCAGGAACACCCGGTTGATCGGGTCGAGCACCTCGTCGTACGGCGGCCAGTCCGCGAGCAGACCGCGGGCGGACTGCTCACCGGACGGGACGAGGTCCGGCTCGATGCCCCAGTCGCGAAGCGCGCCGGCGGTCTTCTCGCCGACCGCTGCGACCTTCAGCCCGGACATCGCGCGCGCGTCGAGGCCGTACTCGGTGAGCTTCTCCCGGACCGCGCGCAGCGCGTTGTACGAGGTGAACGCGATCCACTCGTATCGGCCCTCGACCATGCCACGGACCGCCTTGTCGATCTGCTGCGGGTTGCGCGGCGGCTCGACCGAGATCGTCGGCACTTCCTCGGGCACTGCCCCGGAGCGGCGCAGCGCGGCGACGAGTGTGCCGGCCTGCTCCTTCGTCCGGGGCACCAGCACCCGCCAGCCGAACAGCGGCTTGGTCTCGAACCAGGACAGCTGGTCGCGGTGGTTCACCACGTCGCCGACGACCACGATGGACGGCGGCACCGGGGACCCGTTGACCGCCGAGGCGATCTTGTCGAGAGTGGATACGACAGTCCTTTGCTGCACCGTCGTGCCGGACGTGATCGCGGCGGCCGGTAGGTCGGCCGCACGTCCGGCCTCGATGAGTGAGGTCGCGACGTCCTCCAGCTGCTCACCGGCGCGCAGGAGAACCAACGTGTCGGCGGTGTGCTTCTTCCAGTCGATCTTGCCGTTGACGTCGACGATCGCGACGCCGCGGCGGCGGCCGGCGACCAGCGGAATGCCCGCGTGGCTAGGCACCGCGGTCAGGTTGGACACACCGGGGACGATCTCGAACGGGACGCCGCCCTTCGCGCAGGCCAGCGCCTCGTCCGCACCGGTCGGATGGGTGAACGGGTCACCGTCGAGCAACCGGACGACGCGCCGCCCGCCCTTGCTGGCCGATACGATCTTGCGCCCACGCACCGCAGCGGTCAGTGGATAACCGTCGCCATCGCTGCCGACGTCGATGATCTCCACGTCGTCCTTGGCGTGTGCAAGCAGCTCTTGTTGACATTCGTGGTCGATGACGATCGCGTCCGCCTCGGCCAGCACGTCGACCGCGCGCAGGGTCAGTAAGCCCGGGTCGCCAGGTCCGGCGCCGACGAAGATGACATGTCCTGGGATGTTATTCGGAGTAGTCACGTACGTTCTCCTTCTTCGGTGCCTGAGGGATCGGCACCCATGACTGCCCCGGCACCGTCGGCCAGCATCTCGGCGGCGAGGTCGCTGCCGAGTTGCTCCGCGTCCGACGGCGAACCGAAGGCGGACTTGCGAATGCTCACCGAGCCGTCCAGCGAAGCCACGACGGCACGGAGGTAGAGTTCCCCGTCCGCCACGTCGGCGAGTGCACCGACCGGAGCGGTGCAGCCGGCCTCGAGCGCGGCGAGCAGGGTACGTTCCGCGGTGACCGCGGAACGGGCTGCGGGATCGTCGATCGCGGCGAGCAGCGGGACGAGTTCGTCGTCGGCCCGGCACTCGACCGCAAGGGCACCCTGGCCCGGTGCGGGCAGAACCTGTACGGGGTCGAGGGTCTCGGTGATCTCGGCGGTCCGGTTCAGCCGGTTGAGACCGGCGCGCGCCAGCACGACCGCGTCGAGTGTGCCTCCGGCCACCTTGCCGAGCCGGGTGTCGACGTTTCCGCGCACCGGGACGATATCCAGGCCGAGCCCGAGCGCGGCGAGCTGAGCGGCGCGCCGGGGTGCTCCGGTCCCGATCCGCGCGCCGGCCGGCAACTCGCCCAGCGTCAGACCGTCCCTGGCGCACAATGCGTCGCGGGGGTCCGCCCGTTCCGGAATCGCGGCGATGATCAGGCCTTCGGCCGGCGCGGTCGGAAGGTCCTTGAGTGAATGAACAGCGATGTCGGCGACGCCGTCCAGCAACGCATCACGCAGTGCGCTGACGAACACCCCGGTGCCGCCGATCTGCGTCAGCGGCGCACGGGAGATGTCGCCGTGCGTCGTGATCTCGACCAGTTCGGTCTCCCGGCCCGAGGCGGCGAGGGCGTTCGCGACCGAATTGGCTTGGATCAACGCGAGCTTGCTGCCGCGCGTCCCGATCCGGATGGTGCTCACGCCGCCCCTCCGTCCTCGCGCTGCCGGGGGAGCCGTGTGACGTCGTCGCCTTCGGCCGGCTCGGCGAACACATCCTGCACCGCCGGATCGGACACGGCATCGATCGTCGCCGGGTCGAGTGCGAACAGCTCGCGCAGTGCGAACTCGTAGGTGGCTCCGTCCGGGGACGAAGCCAGTTCCTTGACGCGGACGGTGGGCTCGTGCAGTAGCTTGTCGACGACACGGCGGACGGTCGACGCGATCTCCTTGGTCGTCTTGTCGTCCACGTCCGGGAGACGTCCGCTCAGCCGGGAGAGCTCGGCTTCCACGACGTCGTCCGCCATGGCCCGCAACGCAACGACGGTGGGTGCCACGCGGGCCTGCCGGCGGCTGTTGGCAAAGCCGGTGAGCTCGTCCGCGATGATCGCGCGTACCGCCGACATCTCGTTCTCGGCCGGGGCCGCCGCGTCGGCCATCGAGTTGATCGTCTCCAGATCGACCAGCGTCAGGCCGGGCAACTCGCGCGCGCCGGGGTCGACGTCCCGTGGCATCGCCAGGTCGAGCACCGCAAGGGGACGGCCGTCCCGCTCGCTCATCGCGCCGGCGAGCATCTCGTGGCTCAGCACGACGCTCGATGCGCCGGTGCACGATACGACGAGATCGGCGTCGCCGAGCGCGACCTGCATGTTCGGCATGCTGATCGCCGAGCCGGCGGCTGACTCCGCGAGGCGCAGCGCCTTGTCGTACGTCCGGCTCGAGATCGCCACCTCGGCGCCCGCTCGGGCCAGGGTCGTCACCGCCAGCGCCGCCATCGAACCGGCGCCGACCACGAGCGCGCGCCGGCCGGCCACGCCATCCGGCGCGATCTCGGAAACACCGACCGAGACGAGCGAACGTCCCGCCCCGTCGATCCCGGTCTCGGTGTGGGCCCGCTTGCCGACCCGCAACGCCGTCGAGAACAGCTCGCCAAGCGCGCGGCCGGTCGCGTCCGACGTCTGCGCGAGGCGGAACGCGTCGCGAACCTGGCCGAGGATCTGGCTCTCGCCGACGACCATCGAGTCCAGCCCGCATACGACGGAGAACAGGTGCGAGACCGCGCGCTCCTCGTAGTGGACGTACAGATGGTCGACTAGCTCGTCGCGCGGAACGTCGCTGTGGCGGGACAGCAGCGCGGTTGCCTCGTCGACACCGCCGTGGAACGTCGCTACATCGGCATAGAGTTCGACCCGGTTACACGTTGCCAGCGCCGCGGCCTCGGCCAGGTGGTCGCTGTCGTGGATCTCGTCGAGCACCTTCGTGACGGCCGACCGTCCCAGCGCGGCGCGTTCGAGCAGCTCCACCGGTGCACTCCGATGGGACATTCCGACAACGAGATAGCTCATCCCCGCACCGCCTCGGCAAGTTCGACAGCCTGCTCCGGCGTAAGCGCCAGCGCAGTGCCGTTCTTACGTTGCTCGTGGTAGGCCAAGATCTGCAACTCGATCGAAAGGTCCACCTTGCGAAGATCGACACCGTCGGGCACGGTGAGCACCACCGGCGCGAAATTCAGCACACTCGTGACGCCGGCCGCGACCAGACGATCACAGACCCCCTGGGCGGCCCGGCCGGGCGTAGCGATGACGCCGATCGCGATGTCGTTCTCCTCGATGACCCGCTCTAGATCATCGGCGGGTTCGACGGTCAGGCCGGCGATCTGTTCGCCCGCCTTCTCCGGATCGGCGTCGATGAGGGCGGCGATCCGGAACCCGCGAGACTTGAAGCCGGTATAGGTCGCCAGGGCGTGGCCGAGATTTCCGATACCGACGATGACCACCGGCCAGTCGTGCGTGAGCCCGACCTCTCGGGAGATCTGGTGTCGCAGGAAGTCGACCTGATAACCGACGCCGCGAGTCCCGTACGAACCGAGGTAGGACAGATCCTTGCGCAACTGCGCAGGGTTGACCCCTGACGAGGCCGCGAGTTGCTCGGATGAGACGGTGGCTACTCCGCGCTCGGCCAGGCTGGTCAGCGCCCTAAGATAAAGCGGAAGACGCGCCACCGTGGCCTCGGGCACGCCACGGTCACCGGTGGTATCGGGCTGGGTCACCGGCTCGGACTGTGATGCGCTTGCCAACGCCGCGCCGCCTGGCGGCGTCGCGGCTTCCTTCGGGCGCGTACTACGGGTCACGATGCTCCCGGTCTGGCCGGGCGATGGGACCGTGTCCCAACGACCGGCGGCGTTACCTGCGTCGCTGCTTAGCCTAGGTGACTTGTGAACCGCTGCACAAAGTCAGGAATCGTGTTGTATGATACGCCCCTTTTACCCCCCAGCTGACCTTGCCCGCGCAGGTCAAGATCAACGCGCAACACCCAATGGACCGGTCGCATTCGTCCCGACCTGCCACAACGCGAGGACATCTGCTCCATTGGGTGTCGGGCGTCGATCTTGACGCGATCACAAATGCGGTTCAGAGCGGAAATTGAGGCCCTGGTCGGCCCACGAACCGGCATGGACGGCGAGCCGGGCGCGGAACTCGTCCCAGTCCTTCGCGCCACTCGACCATGCCACCTCGGCGACCGCGGCCAGCCGCGGCAGCAGTAGGTGCTCGATGTCGGCGCGCGTATCGACGGTTTCGGTCCACAGGGCGGCCTCGACGCCGAGGATGTGTCTCTCGTCGACGCCCTCGACGACCGACGCGGGGTCCCAGTCGTAGGCGTCCTGGACGCTGACATGTCCGGCCCAGTCCTGGCCCAGCTCAGTACCGGCGTCGTATTTCATGTCGAGGTACGTATGGCCGGCCGGAGACATGATCACTTGATTGCCGGCCGCCGCCGCTCGGCGAACGGCGTCCGGACTCTCGTGCGGGTTCCAGTACTGGACGATCGAGCCGGTGGGCAGCTCCGCGACGGCCGTCTCCTGCCAGCCGATAACGCGTTTGCCGGTCCTGGCGACGATCTCGTGTATCCGTGTTACCGCCGCGATGTAGTCCGCTTCGGACAGCGTGTGGGCTTCGTCTCCGCCGATATGCAGGTACGGTCCCGGCGTCATCTCGGCAATCTCACCGAATACGTCCGCGAAGAACCGCTCGTTACCGGGCTTGCCCGGAACGAGGGCGCTGAACCCGACATCGGTTCCGGTGTACGGGGCGACCGGGGCACCGTCGGCGGTCAGTTCCGGATAGGAGGCCAGCGCGGCATTGGTGTGGCCGGGGACGTCCACCTCCGGCACGACGGTGATGAAACGCTCAGCGGCGTAGCCGACGATCTCGGCGTAGTCGGCCTTGGTGTAGAAGCCGCCACGCCCGCCTCCCACCTGAGTGGCGCCGCCGACCGCGGTGAGCTTCGGCCAGGAGTCGATCTCGATTCGCCAGCCCTGGTCGTCGGTGAGGTGCAGGTGCAGCACGTTCAGCTTGTACGCCGCCATGAGATCGATCACGTGCTTGACCGTACCGACGTCGAAGAAGTGCCGGGCGACGTCCAGCATGAGGCCCCGCCACCCGAAACGCGGGCTGTCTTCGATGGACAGGTCCGGCACCGGCCCCGCGGCACGCAACTGGTCTGCGGTTCGCTGGCCGTAGAACCGTCCCGCCGGCTGATCGGCTTTGACTTCGATGCTGCCTCCGCGAGCGAGAAGATGGTACATCTCGGCACACTCACCGGCGACGGCCGACGGCTTCGGAATGATCACTTGGCATCCTGGGCGAGGGCCGCGCGGAAGCGGTCCGGGTCGAGATGCCAGATGGCGTGCTGCTCGCCGTCCACGAAGACGACCGGGATCTTCTCACCGTACTCGCGGGTCAGCTTCTCGTCGCTGGTGATGTCGCGCTCCTCCCAGCCGACACCGAGCTCAGCGCACACCGATTCGATCACCACCCTGGCGTCGTCGCAGAGATGACACCCGGGTCGGGACAGCAGGCGTACACGTGGGTCCATGAGGCACGATGCTAGTGACCCCGGCGCACGCGGCTTACAGCGCCGCATGGCCACCTGGCACGGATCCACGCACCTCGCGGAGATTCGCGCACTTCGCCGACGTGATTCGTACGGCTTGCCCCATTTCTCTGGGCACGGTTCACGCGATGTCCACGCGAGGACGCGAGGACGGGCATCGGCGGGCGGGCACTAGCCGAAGGGATTGCCGCGTTCGGCGACGAGCGCCTTCAGGCGGCGCTGGATCGTGTCGCGCACCCGGTCGGTCAGGTCGAACACGACCATCGGGTCTTCGGCCGCGACCGGATCGAGCTCGTGCGTCGGGATCGGCTCGCTGAATTCGATGATCCACTTCGACGGCAGCGGCACCAGGCCGAGCGGGCCGAGCCACGGGAACGTCGGCGTCACCGGGATATAGGGAAGGCCGAGCAACCGGGCCAGCGGCTTGATGTTGCCGATCAGCGGATAGATCTCCTCGGCGCCGACGATCGAGCACGGCACGATCGGCGTGCCGGACCGGACGGCGGCCGTCACGAACCCGCCCCGGCCGAACCGCTGCAGCCGGTAGCGCTCCGCGAACGGCTTACCCACACCTTTGAAACCCTCCGGCCATACGCCGACGAGCTCACCCGACCGCAGCAACCGCAGTGCATCTTCGTTGCAGGCGAGCGTGGTACCGCTCTTGCGCGCGAGATCGGCGATGACCGGCAGGTCAAAGACGAGGTCCGCACCGAGCATCCGCAGGTGCCGTCGCCGCGGATGCCGGTCGTGGACGGCGACCTGCGTCATCAATGAATCCACCGGAACGGTCCCCGAGTGGTTCGCCACGACGAGCGCTCCGCCCTCGTCCGGGATGTTCTCCACCCCCCGGCACTCGACGCGGAACCATGAGCGGTAGAGCGGGCGAAGCATCGGAAGCAGAACGGCGTCGGTGAAATCCGGGTCGAAGCCGAACATGTCGACCTCGTACTCCCCGGTGAGGCGGCGTCGCAGGAACTCCAGTGCGTCGCGGACGCGTTCGCGGGAGTCGTCGCCGACGAACGAGTCGGCGATCTCGGCCAGCATGGTGATGAGGGATTCGACCGGGCTCGCGACAGCGCCACGCTCGCCGGTGGGCTCGGCATCTTCGGCGGGGACGGCGGCCTTCGTCCGGGGAACGGTCTTCTTGGCCGGCACCTTCTTGGCCGGCACCTTCTTGGCCGGCCTCTCGTCGTGGTCAGCCACGGTTCACATCCAAGAGGGCACTGATCGTGCGCTCGACCCGGTTCACCCGGTCCCGGTCGAGCAGTCCGTTCCGGCACCTAGCGGCCACGAATGACTCGAACGCCGCAGGAGTCGGGTAGCCCGGCTCGAAACCGAACTCCGAGCGCATTCTGGCCGTGTCCACGCCGCGGCCGAACGTCAGGAACTGCACCTGCTCGGGCGAGAAGCTCGCCAGATCGGCCCGGGTCAGCAGCCCACCGACGACGCCCCTGGACAAGGCAGGCAACGGGATGGCCGGACGGCCGGCGATCCGGACCGCCTGGCTGAGCATGAGCACGCCGTCACCGGCGATGTTGAACGTGCCGGCGATCTCGTTCGTCGTCGCGTGCGCGATCGCGCCAAGCCCGTCGTCCTCATGAATGAACTGCAGCCGGGCGTCGTGGCCGAGCACGACCGGAACGACCGGCAACGCGAAATACTCGGTCAGCGGGGTACGGACGTCCGGTCCGATGAAGTTCGCGAACCGCAGCATCGTCACGCGCACATCCGGTCGGCGGCGGGCGAACCCCCGCACGTACCCCTCGACCTCGAGGGAATCCTTCGCGAAGCCGGACCGTGGCGAGACCTTGGGTGCCATGTCCTCGGTGAACATCGCGGGATCGCGTGGACTCGCGCCGTACACGGTGGTCGACGACTTGACGATCAGGTTCCGCACCGACTCGGCGCGCTGGCAGCCGGCCAGCAGCTGCATCGTTCCGATGACGTTGATCTCTTTCTGCGGCACCCGCCCGCCGGCGTCGCGTGGCGTTGCCAGCACGTTCATGTGCACGACGGTGTCCACGCCGTACCTGTCGAGCAGCGGTGCCGTCACCGGTTCGCGGATATCCACCTGAATGAACTCCGCGTTGCCGAGATCGAGTGCGGGCTGGACGAAGTCAACACCGATGACCTTCGGTGCGTCAGGACGCTCGCTGAGCTTCTTGGCGAACCGGGCGCCGAGGTACCGGGCCACTCCGGTCACCAACACGACGTGGGGCACGGTCTATGCCTCCTGCACTCGTCGGCCCCGTGAGCATGTACGGCGGGTCGGCGACCGCCGCCGGACACCTCCGAGGAGATCGGCCGGCTACTTGCCGAGCTTGCGTCGTTGCACGCGCGTGCGCCGCAGCAGTTTGCGATGCTTCTTCTTCGCCATTCGCTTGCGGCGCTTCTTTACTACAGAGCCCACGTAGGCATCCTCACGTCTTTGCGGTCTACCAGCAATAGTCGGCGCGGCCACGTGGACCGCGCCCAGGCTTAGCGTACCGGCAGCACCGGTCAGCTCGCTTCGGCTCCCTGGACGTACGACTGCTCCAGGTAGTCCGACACCGCGCGCTCCGGAATACGGAACGACCGGCCGACCTGCACAGCTGGAAGCGTGCCGGCGTGCACGAGGCGGTACACGGTCATCTTCGACACCCTCATCGCCTCGGCGACCTCGGCGACCGTGAGGAACCGCATCTCGCCGAGCGGCCCGTCCTGCTGCTGCATGCTCATCGTCCGACCTCCGCGCCGGGCCGATTCGGATACCCGGTTCTTGGCATCGTAGTGGCGGATGTGACTGATGGGGAAGAGCGATCACCAATCTGGATTGATTCCATGCCAAGCGAACACGGCCTTCTGGGTAGCGATAACGGCGCGATCCAACCAGTCGGCGGGATCGTAACCTTCGCTCCATTCCCTGTATTCGAGGGTAACCCCGTCCGTCATGCGCCGCGGGGGCGACAGGTTCATCTTCGTACTCACGTAGTCCCGCCAACTGTCCGGTGTCTCAGTCGTCGGGTCGATCGGAGCGCCGACCGCCTCGGCGATCAGATGCGTCCAGGCCCGGGGGACGACGTCCGCCAACGCGTAACCCCCGCCCCCGGTGGCGATCCATCGGCCGTCGCAGATCTCGTGTGCCAGCTTGTGCAAGGCGGCGTACGCTGCGCGCTGGCCGTCAACGCTCAGCGCAAGGTGCGCGAGCGGGTCCTCCATGTGTGTGTCGCAGCCGTGTTGGGTGACGAGGATCTCGGGTCGCCAGGCGCGCAGCAACGGCGGCACCACAGCGTCGAACGCCCGGTGCCAGCCAGCGTCCGTCGTGCCCGGCGGCAACGCGACGTTGACCACACTGCCCTCGGCGCCGGGGGCACCGATCTCGTCCGGGAATCCGGTACCGGGAAAGAGGGTGCGCGGAGTCTCGTGCAGGCTGATGGTCAGTACCCGCGGGTCGTCCCAGAAGACGGCCTGAACACCGTCGCCGTGATGCACGTCCACGTCCACGTACGCCACCCGCTCGGCGCCGGCGTCCAGCAACGCCCGGATGCCGGCCGCGACGTCGTTGTAGATGCAGAATCCGGAGGCGTTGGCGGGCATCGCGTGGTGCAGTCCGCCGGCGATGTTGACGCCGTGTTCGGCCGCTCCGTCCCATACGGCACGGGCGACGGCGACCGTCCCGGCCACAACCCGGGCGCTGGCTTCGTGCATCGCGGGAAAGCACGGGTTGTCCTCGGTCCCCAGGCCATAGCGCAGGTTGGGCCGGTCGGGGTCGGCGGCGGCCTGGCGGACCGCTTCGATGTAGTCGCGGGCGTGGACCGAAGCGATGAGATCGTCGTCCGGAAGGTCCGGCGACACGAGCGTCACGTTGGGCAGATCGAGCACGCCGAGCGCACGGGCCAGGCGGACGGTGAGGTCGAGCCGGACCGGATTCAACGGATGGCTCGGGCCGAAATCGTACTCCGTCAGCTCGTCGTCCCATACGAACTGCACCGACTTGCTCATGACTCCCGACCCTAGCTGGCTTGTCAGTGGACCGTAGTAGACAGGTGGCCATGAGATTCGGTATTAGCGTTCCGAACACGGACGCCGCGACGCTCGTCGAGTTGGCGGTCGCGGCAGAGCGATCCGGCTGGGACGGCTTCTTCCTGTGGGACCACATCAATGCGTTCCCGGTCAACTTCGATCCATGGGTTCTGCTTGGCGCTATGGCGGCTCGTACGTCGCGGGTGCGGCTCGGCACGCTGGTCACACCGGTGCCCCGGCGCCGGCCGTGGAAGCTGGCCAAGGAGGTGACGACGCTGGACCATCTCAGCGGCGGGCGGGCGGTGCTCGGCGTCGGCCTCGGCACCCCGCCGCACGAGGAGTATGCCGCGTTCGGCGAACCGGCTGATCAGCGGACGCACGCTGCGATGCTGGACGAGGCGCTGCCACTGCTCGACCGATTCCTGCGCGGCGAGCCGGTTGACCACGACGGCGAGTACTACCACGTCCATACCCAACTCGGTCCTCCGGCCGTGCAGCGGCCACGGCCACCGATCTGGGCGGCCGCGACGATCGGCCGCGACGGTCCGCTGCGCCGAGCGCTACGGTGTGACGGCGTGTTCCCGCTGGCCCTGTCGCCCGCGGGGCTCCGACCGGCCAGCCCGGACGAGCTGAACGACCTCGTCGCGGCGTTGGACGCGCCGACCGGGTTCGACGTCGTCGCCGCGCTGGGCCGGGACTACTCGCCGAGTGACCTGGAAGCGGCCGGCGCCACGTGGGCGATCGAAGGGCCCGACCCGGAAGGCTCGGACGCCGACCTCCGGGCGCTGATCGAGTCCGGCCCACCCAGGGTCAACCCGGTGATCAGGTGAGGAACAGCACGTCTATTGCCAGGTCTTGCCACCTGATCGTCGGCAAGCAAACGATCAGGTGATCGTCAGCCGCCGCTGCCCAGTTCGCGGGCGCGGTCGCGAGCGGCTTCGATCGCGGCTAGGAAATCGGCGCGGACCCGGCCCTCCTCGAGCAGCCGGACGGCCGCAGCGGTGGTCCCACCCGGCGAGGTCACCTGCTCGCGCAACACGGTCGGGTGCTCGCCGGACTCGCGCAACAGCTTGGCCGAGCCGACGACAGTTTGTACCACCATCTCGGTCGCGGTGCTGCGCGGCAGGCCGAGGTGGACACCCGCTTCGATCATGGCCTCGACGACGTAGAAGACATACGCCGGACCGGTTCCGGCCACGGCCGTCACCGCGTCAAGCTGCTTCTCCGGCACCCGAACGACCTTGCCGGTGGCGCGCAGCAGGTTCTCGGCCTCTTCGAGGTGGCGATCGTCGCAATGGGCGCCGGGAGCGATCGCCGCCATGCCCTCGTCGACGAGGGCAGGCGTGTTCGGCATGACACGGACGACGGCAACCCCGTCCGGCAGGCGAGATTCGATGAACGACGTCGTGACGCCGGCGGCCAGCGAGACGATCAGCTGGCCAGTGTGTACGTCGGACGAGATTTCGTCCAGCAACGCCGCCATGTCCTGCGGCTTGACCGCGATGATCAGAGTGTCGGCCTTGCGCGCGGCCTCGGCGTTGCCGACCAGTTCCACGCCGTACCGGTCGACGAGCTCTTGGCCGCGTTCGACCCGGCGCCGCGTCACCAGCAGGTCCTCGGCACGCCGCCCGGCGCGCAGCAACCCCGACAGCAGGGCCTCGCCCATACCGCCGGCGCCGAGTATCGCGATGGTCATTTCTTCGTCGCAATCGCACGCAGGAAGAACGCGACGTTGGCCGGGCGCTCGGCCATCCGGCGCATCATGTAGCCGTACCAGTCCTCGCCGTACGGGACGTACACCCGTACCCGCTCGCCCGCCTGCACGAGGCGCTGCTGCTCGTTCGGCCGGACGCCGTACAACATCTGGAACTCGTAGCTCCCCTGCTCGCGCCGGTACCGCGCCGCGAGCGAGCCGGCGATCTCGATCAGCCGCGGGTCGTGCGTGGCCAGCATCGGGTAGCCCTCTCCGCCGAGCAGCACCTTCATGCACCGCACGTACGAACGGTCGACGTCATTCTCGTCCTGGAACGCGACGCCGACCGGCTCCTTGTAGGCGCCTTTGCACAGCCGCACCCGCGATCCGGCGTGGGCCAGCGCCTTGCAGTCTTCCTCGGTGCGGTAGAGATACGCCTGCAGCACCGCACCGGTCGCCGGGAAGTCTTTACGCAGATCCTCGAGAATGCCGAGCGTCGAATCGGTGGTGGTGTGGTCCTCCATGTCGAGCGTCACCGTCGTACCGACGTCCGACGCCGCCTGGCAGATCTGCCTGGCGTGTTCCAGGGCGATCTTCTCGCCGTCGTCGGGCAATGACTGGCCGACGGCGGACAACTTGACCGACACCTCGGCCGAGCCGGTCAGCCCTGCCTCGTCGAGCTTTCCGAGCAGCGTGAGGTACTCGGTTCGGATTTGTTGGGCGTACTCAAGGGTGACGATGTCCTCACCGAGATGGTCGACCGAGACCGCCAGGTTCTGCCCGGCGAGTTCACCCGCGACCCTAACGGCGCTGTCCGCGTCGTCCCCCGCGATGAACCGGGCCACAACGCTGCGCGACACCGGTGCCTTCTCGGTCAGGCGACGGAGCCGGTCGCTGCGCGATGCCCCTTGCAGGACGCGTCCTAGCACGTGTGCCCTCCTTGAATTCGACGCCTGGCGTCAGGCTACCGGCATCGGCACGATCGACGCAGGCGGCAACCGGGAAGGTGCGCGGCGAACCGGAACCGTGCCGGCGCCTCGCACGTCCAAGTCTCATGCGACTTCTTGGTGCTGTGGTGGGTTCCTTCGTCCTCATACTGTCCGCCTGCGGTGACGAATCCGCCCCGGACACGACGTCCGGGACCGGCGAGCAGACCTATACGGCAACGGCGACCGTCCTCGAGAGCCCGGACCACGGCCCGCAACTGTGCCTCGGCGGCGTGAACGAATCGCTGCCACCGCAGTGCGGCGGTCCGGACATCACGAACTGGGACTGGTCCGACCTCGAGTCCGAGTCGGCGTCCGGCACCATGTGGGGCACCTACACGGTGGTGGGGACGTACGACGGCACGGCGTTCACCCTCACCGAGCCGGCCCAGCCGCCGTCTTCGATCCCGAACACGGAACCCCCCTCGAATCTCGGCACCCCGTGTGAGGAACCGGACGGCGGCTGGGCTGTCACCAACGAGGCGACCGCGACCGAGGAGGGGATGAACGCGGCGATCACCTACGCGAACGAGCAGAGCGAATTCGCCGGCGTCTGGCTGGACCAGTCGATCAACGAGGAGCTGGCCGACGCGTCCGACGACGAGATCGAAGACATCGCGAACGACCCGACCAGACTGGTGCTCAACGTAGCCTTCACCAGCAACCTGGAGCAGCATGAGGCGAAGCTTCGCGAGTTCTGGGGCGGCGCGCTGTGCGTCGTGCAGGCCGACCACACCGAGCTACAGCTGCGAGCCATCCAGCAGGAGCTTCACGAGGAGTACGACGGACTGCTCAGTTCAGGCGTGGACACACCGGCGGGCCGGGTGCAGGTGTCGGTCATCCTGGACGATGGCTCGTTACAGGCTGAACTCGACGACCGCTACGGCGAGGGCGTGATCGTCGTGACGTCCGCACTCCAGCCGGTCGAGTGACGCGTCATCGCCACCCCACGCCGGATCCATCGCGCCCAGCACGACAGTGACCGACGGTAGCGCTGCTTTTGATTCGCAGTCCAACTTAGTCCTTTTACGTAGTTCGTAGAGCGACTGACTCCGATCACGCGGCTGAGTAGCGCTCGGCGGCCCGGGCGCGGGCCCTGGCGGCCTCCACCTCACGATCGCGTGGCGGTGCCTTGGTGACGAGGCTGTCGAGCAACTCGCGAGTGGCCGCGGCGACAGCCTCCACCGCGATGTCGAACGCCTCCGCGTTGGCCTGAGACGGCTTGGTGGAGCCGCTGACCTTCCGGACGTACTGCAGCGCGGCGGCCTGAACCTCCTCGTCGGTCGCCGGCGGCTCGAAGTTGTGAAGGGTTCTGATGTTCCGGCACATGTCTCCAGCATCACCCAGGAGAGCAATCCGGTGCCAGCGGGCCCGCCTGATCACGTGTGGCAGGTAGTTCGACTACAGCGTCAGTCGGCGGAACCTCCGGTCGCCAGTCGCATCATGTCGGAGTCGAGGTCGACGGACACCTCGGCTCCGTTTGCGCTGCCGAATTCGTGCTGGTAACTGTGCCAGGACTCGTCCCTGACCTGCTGTGCGAAACCGTTCTCCAAGAGGAGTACGAGCTCGAGCGCCGCCCGGTCTATCCGCTCGCCCAGTTGCGGGTCACTCCAGTCCTCCGGAGCGGCGAAAACCGACGTCGGGACGGTGGTCGCGCGCAGGTACGCGAACAACGAGCGCATCTGCTCATCGACCACCAGGGAATGCCTCGCGGTCCCCGCGGTCGCGGCGAGAACAACGGGCTTGGCGATCAGCAGGTCGTCGTCCAGCACCTGGAAGAACGCGGTGAACAGGCCGCTACTGCCTGCCTTGTAGACCGGAGTGCTGGCGACGATGCCATCGGCCTCGGCCAGCGCATCGATCGCCTTACCCAGCTTCGGCCCGACCAACTGGGAGACCAGCGCGCTCGAGACGTCGGTGGCGAGCTCGCGCAGATCGATCACCTGCACGGAAACCTCGTTCCCGCGCCGGTTCGCCAACGTCGTGACGCGCCGCGTGATCCGGTCGGCCAGCAGCCTGGTGGAGGAGGGATCGCTGGTTCCGGCCGTCACGGCCACCAGACGGAATGGCCGTTTGTCGGTGCTGGTCATGTGCGTGCCCCCTCGGTCTTCCCGCTACTCGTCGAATCGTTGCCGGCGGATCGGCCGGCCAGCTTTCGGCCGATCGTTTCCAGTTGGTGGATCTCGTCAACGCTCAGCTCGGCGATGACGGCTCGTGCCACGCTGCGGGCGTGGCGTTGCCCGATCCGTCGCTGCATTTCCCTGCCCGCGGCGGTGAGCGACAGGCGTGCACGGCGCCGATCGTCGGGGTCGTCGCAGCGCTCGACGAGTTCACGGTCGAGGAGCCGCTGCACCATACGGGACAGCGCCGGCTGGCTGAGCAGGACGTGCCGGTACAGCTCACTCATCGGGAGCGGCTCGTCGCGCTTGGACAGCGTGTAGAGCACGTCGTACTCCCGCATCGACACGTCCTGCCACACGTCCTCGGCCGCGAACTCCTTCATCAGCACGGCATGCGCAGACAGCAGCGCCTCCCACGCAGAATTGGCCAGTACGCGCTCACCCATCGCGGACACCGGCCCAGCCTTGCGCCCCCCACGTGAGGTTGGCGAGTACCGCCCTGCCGGCCATCACAAGCCCGTGCTGCCGGCTTGGACGGCCTCGGTGTCCCGGTACGGGGACCCACCGGTCACGTTGTCGCCGCGATTGGCGTTGGGGCGCGGCTGGCGCGGCGCCGCGTCGCCGTACTTGGCCTTGACCAGGCCGGCATGGGTGGGAGCGTCGGGAACTTCGGGGTCACGCCGGGCGGCGAACTCCTTGCGCAGGGTGGGCACGACCTCCTCGCCGAGCAGGTCCAACTGGTTCAACACGGTCTTCAGCGGCAGGCCGGCGTGATCGATCAAGAAGAGCTGACGCTGGTAGTCGCCGAAGTGCTCGCGGAAGGTCAGCGTCTTGTCGATGACCTCCTGCGGGCTGCCCACCGACAACGGCGTCATCTCCATGAAGTCCTCCATCGACGGCCCGTGTCCGTAGACCGGAGCCTCGTCGAAGTACGGGCGGAACTCCCGCTTGGCGTCCTGAGACTTGCGTGCGATGTACGCCTGACCGCCCAGGCCGACGATCGCCTGCTTCTCGGTGCCATGGCCGTAGTGGGCGTAGCGGCGGCGGTAGAACTCGATCAGGCGCTGGTAGTGCTCCTTCGGCCAGAAGATGTTGTTGGCGAAAAAGCCGTTGCCGTAATAGGCGGCCTGTTCGGCGATCTCCGGAGTACGAATGGAGCCGTGCCATACGAACGGCGGCACGTCGTCCAGCGGACGCGGGATCGAGGTGAAGCTCTCCAGCGGGGTGCGGAACTTGCCTTCCCACGACACCACGTCCTCGCGCCACAGCTTGTGCAGCAGGTTGTAGTTCTCCAGCGCCAGCGCCAGCCCCTGGCGGATGTCCTGGCCGAACCACGGATACACCGGTGCGGTGTTGCCGCGACCCAGCATCAGGTCCACCCGGCCCTTGGAAAGGTGCTGCAGCATCGCGTACTCCTCGGCGATGCGCACCGGGTCGTTCGTCGTGATCAGCGTCGTCGCCGTGCTCATGATGAGGCGTTCGGTCCGAGCCGCGATGTACGACAGCAGTGTCGTCGGCGACGACGAGAAGAACGGTGGGTTGTGGTGCTCGCCGATCGCGAACACGTCGAGGCCCACTTCTTCGGTCTTCTGGGCAATCCGCGTGATCGCATCGATCCGTTCAGCCTCGCTCGGGGTCGCACCGGAAACCGGGTTCCGAGTGATGTCGCTGACCGAGAACACTCCGATCTGCAAGGTAACCTCCGTCGTGCTGGAGCCGATATATGCGTTTGCATGTATCAGAACGCGGGGATATGCCGTGCTATTCCCCGGCTCACCGGCGCGCGCCATGCCCAGCCCATCGCGGTGACGGGCGCCGGCGCTTGCTGATCACCGGGCCGCCGTGCTGCCGACTCCTATCGCACGACCGCGCCCGTCAACCGTCGAAGTAGCGTTGGACGGTCGGGCCGATCAGTGCGACCAGATCGTCGATGTTTGCCGACGCCATCGGCTCAAGTCTGATGACGTAGCGGGCCACCGCCACGCCGAACATATGCGCCACGGCGGTCTCGGCACGCAGTTCGGCGTCCGGACCTTCGATCAGCGGTACCAGTCGCGGCAGCATGATCCGCGAACCGAACTGCCGGAGCAGCGCCGCGGCCGATTCGTGCGCGATCGCAGAGCGCAGCAGCGCCAGCAGCGGGGCACGGGCCGATGGGTTCTCCCACACCGAGAAGAACGTTCGCACCAATTGCGAACCACGCGCGTCCGGCTCGGCCGATTCGACCACTGCCAGCACGGTCGCCGGGTCGAAGGGCACCTCGACCGCAGCGGTGAACAGCCGCTCTTTCGTGCCGAAGTAGTGATGGACGAGCGCGGCGTCGACGCCGGCCTCGGACGCGATGCCTCGGATCGAGGCCCGGTCGAAGCCGAGCTCGGCGAACTGCTTCGCCGCCGCGTCGAGGATCTCGGTGCGAGTGTCCGGTCGGCCGGGCCGCCGCCCCACCCTGTTCGCCCGCTTCTTCATCGTGCTCACTGCCGCATATCCCTGATGATCTGCTCCGTCGTGCCGTCCATCCCGACCGCGAACGCCGTCTCGATCGCCGCCGCCAGATGCAGCCGGGTGAATGCCAAGGCTTCAGCGAGGTCGGCTTCCCGCTCGGCGGCGTTCCTCGCCCGTCGGGTGGCGATCTCCAGAATGATCGTCCCTGACCAGCCGCGCCGTGCGAGCAGCTCGAGCACCTCCACACACGGCTGGTTGCCCCGCCCTGGAATGAGGTGCTCGTCGCGTGCCGACGGCGTGCCGTCGGCCATGTGCAGATGTGTGAGCCGATCGCCGAGCGCCTCGGCCATCGCCAGTGCGTTCGATCCGGACACCGCCGTGTGCGACAGGTCGAGTGTGACGTGCGCGTACTTCTGGTCGGTCGGGTCCCAGTGCGGGGCGTAGGCGGGCATCTCACGCCGGCCCGCCCGCCACGGATACATGTTCTCGACGGCGATGGCGATTCCGGACTCCTCTTCGAGCCTGGCCACGCCGTCGACGAAGTCGCGGGCGTAGTCGCGCTGCCAACGGAACGGCGGATGGACGACGACCGTCGGCGCCCCGAGCTTGTCCGCGGCTTCGACCGAGCGCCGGAGCCGCTCCCACGGATCGGTCGACCAGACCCGCTGGGTGATGAGCAGGCACGGCGCGTGGATCGCGAGCACCGGCATGTCGAACCGGTCCGAGAGCTTGGCGACCCGGGCGATGTCCTGGCTGACCGGGTCGGTCCACACCATGACCTCGATGCCGTCGTACCCGACGTCCCTGGCCATCTCGAAGGCGGTCGCGATGCCCTCGGGGTAGACCGACGCGGTCGACAGGCCAATACGGGTGTTGGGTACGCGGACCGGAGGATGCCAGAGCGCGCCGCCCTCGTCTGCCGAATTCACGGCTGATCGTTCGTCGGGCGATGCGCTCACGCGTTCCAGGGTATTCCGTCGCTGCCAAGCGCGCGGACGGCCCGGGCGGCTGCCCGTCGTCCGATCGCGCTCAGCGGCGGTCGGGAGGGTCGTCCGCCTCGGCCTGCCGCAACGCCTCCTCGGCCGCTTCAATCCGTCGCCGTCGCAGTCCGGCCTCGCGCGCCTGACGTACGGCTTCACGCAGATGGCGCACCGCCTGGGCGCGGTTGCCCAGCCTCAACTCGGCTTGGCCCAGCGCGAGCGTCCCACTCGGAATCCAGCGAGGGTCGCCGTGCTCCTCGCGCAGTTGCTGGGAAATCAGTAGATGGTGTCGCGCGTTGTCCGGCTGCACATCCCTGACCAGGTAGTAGAAGCCAACGTGCCGGTGCACCTCTGATCTGGTGATCTCATCGGCGTGCTCATCCGCGAGCGAAAGGGCCTCCCAGTAGTACGGCATCGCGGCATCCCAGTCGTTTCGCAGCACCTGATGCACCAGCCCGACGCCGAACAGCGACCCGGCCACGCCGGCCAGGTCTCCGGTGTCTCGCCTGATCGCGAGCGCCTGCTGGAACAACGCTTCCTCGGCGTCCGCGTCCGCCTTGTCCAATCCCTGGTCCAGCGTCTGGAAGTGCAACAGCCAGCCCAGCCGATCGAGCGCTGCGGACTCGGTGACCCGGTCGCCGTCGGCGCGTGCGACTTCCAGCGCTGACTGCAGCATTTCCTCGGCGTCGGCGTAGTCACCGGTCCGAAACGCCGCTTCGATCATTGCCTCAGCGCCAGTGGCCAGCAGGTCGCCCGCCGATTCGTCAGTCCGCACGTGCGCAGGCTACACAACGTCGATTCGAGCCGTGCGTGATCACGTGCGATCTCCGTCCGGCAGGGGCTCCAGCGCGGTGTCAGATGCCGGCCAGCTGATCCAGCCGCCGCAGGATGATGCCCTCGCGCAACGCCCACGGGCAGATATGCAACGACTCCACCTCGAACAGGTCCATCACCGCGTCCGCGACAACCGCGCCGGCGAGCAGTTGGGTAGCCCGCCCGGATGAGACTCCGGGAAGCTTGGCGCGCTCCTCACTGCTCAGTCCGGCGAGCCGGTCGACGAGATCGGTCACCGCGCTGCTTTCCAATGTCCGAGGGACGTACGGACCTTCGGACGAGGGCGCCGCACCGGCAACGCGGGCCAGAGATCGGAATGTCTTGCTCGTCGCGACAACCCGGTCGGGAGGGCCGAACCGGGTGACGCGGCCGACGATCGAGGCCACCGATGCCCGGACGTGCTTGCGCAGCTTGCGTAGCTCGTCCTCGGGAGGTGGGTCCCCGGTGAACCAGGACCGCGTCAACCGGGCCGCGCCGAGCGGCATCGAGATCGCCACGTCCGGTTCCTCGTCGATTCCGCCGGCGATCTCCAACGAACCACCTCCGATGTCGAAGCACAGCAGCCGTCCGCTGGACCAGCCGTACCAGCGGCGGACCGCGAGGAAGGTCAGCCGGGCCTCGTCCTCGCCGGCGAGTACCTCGAGGTCGAGCCCGGTAGCCTCGCGGATCTCGTCCAGCACCCGGTCGCCGTTGCGTGCATCGCGCAGCGCGGACGTGGCGAACGCGAGCATCGACTCGGCGCCCTTGTCCTCGGCGATCTCCATCGCCTCGTTGCAGAATCGGACGATCTCCGCGACACCGTCCTCGGAGATCTCCTCGTTCTTGTTGAGCATTGCGGCAAGGCGTAGCTCGGCCTTGTGGGTATAGGCCGGCAATGGGCGTGCTCCGCGGTGGGCGTCCACGAGCAGTAGATGCAGCGTGTTCGATCCGACGTCCAGCACACCCATTCGCATGACCCGACCGTACTCGCTGCGCTCTCGGCACTAAACGGCTTACCATCGACCGAGTGGAAACGCCGCTCGACATCACCCGCGTCTGGGTGGAATTCACCGATCCCGGCAACGCCGATCAGGTGCTGCGCTGCGACTTGACGTGGCTGACCTCCAGGTGGGCGTGCATCTTCGGCGCCGGTTGCCCGGGCGTGTACGCGTCCCGCCCGGACGACGGCTGCTGCACCCACGGTGCGCACTTCTCCGACGACGACGACCAGCAGCGGGTACGGCGATTCGCCGCCGAACTGACCGCCGAAGATTGGCAGCTCCGGGACGAGGGCCTGCGCGGCGGCGTGGTCGAGAACGACGAAGAGGGCGCACCGAAGACGCGCGTCGTGGACGGCGCGTGCGTGTTCCACAACAGGCCCGGCTTTGCCGGCGGGACGGGCTGCGCGCTACACCGCTTCGCGTTGCGGACCGGACGCCACCCGCTCGAGACCAAACCCGACGTGTGCTGGCAGCTGCCGATCCGGCGGGCCTACCGTGACGTCGAGCGGCCGGACGGGACGGAGTACCTGGAGATCACGATCACCGAGTATGACCGGCGGTCGTGGGGCTCCGGTGGGCACGACATGGACTGGTACTGCACCGGCGCGCCGGAGGCGCATGTCGGTGTGGAGCCCCTGTTCGTCTCTTACGAGCCCGAGTTGCGCGAACTGGTCGGAGACCTTGCCTACGGCGAGCTCGCCAAGCACTGCCAGGCCCACCTCGACGCCCACCTCCCGCTCCACCCCGCTACCTCAGAATGATCAGCTTGCCCACGACCGATGCGCGGCGATTTCGTGCTTTGCGCGGTCTGCAGCCGTGGTTTGGCTGGGGAATGCCAGCTTTACGTGATCATTCTGAGATTGTCAGGGGCCGCCTCTACGCTCACTGACCATGGCGAAAGTTGCTCAGGTATACCGCTGCGTGGAGTGCGGCTGGACCGCGGCCAAGTGGGTCGGGCGCTGCGGCGAGTGCCAGGCATGGGGCACCGTGGACGAAGCCGGCCTCGGCCGTCCCGCCGACGTCCGCCCAGGGACGGTCAGCGCACCGGCACGCCCGATCGGCTCGGTCGAACTGTCGCCGGCAAAGAGCCGGCCGACCGGTGTTGCCGAGTTCGACCGGGCGCTCGGCGGCGGGCTCGTCCACGGCGCGGTCAGCCTGCTCGCCGGCGAGCCCGGCGTCGGCAAGTCGACCCTGCTGCTCGACGTGGCGGCCAAGTGGGCGTTAACCACTGGTCCGGCGCTCTACCTCACCGGAGAAGAGTCCGCCGCGCAGGTCCGGCTCCGCGCCGAGCGCACCGGCGCGGTCGCCGATGATCTGTATCTGGCCGCCGAGACCGACGTGGCGGCCGCGCTCGGCCAGATCGAGGCGCTCTCGCCCAGTCTCGTCGTCCTCGACTCGGTTCAGACGTTCTCCCGCTCCGATGTGGACGGCGCGCCGGGCGGCGTCACCCAGGTGCGCTCGGTGGCCAACGCGCTCATCCGCATGGCCAAAGAGCGCGGCATCGCCACGGTTCTGGTCGGGCACGTGACCAAGGAAGGGTCGATCGCCGGCCCACGAGTCCTCGAGCACCTGGTGGATGTCGTCCTGCACTTCGAGGGCGACCGCCACTCACGCCTCCGCATGGTGCGCACCGTGAAGAACCGGTACGGCCCGGCCGACGAGGTCGGCTGTTTCGACCTGTCCGACTCCGGCATCGCGTCCATGGCCGATCCGACCGGGCTGTTCGTCTCCCGGCACGCCGATGCCGTGCCGGGCACCTGCATCACGGTGACCGTGGAGGGACGCCGTCCCCTGCTGGCCGAGTTGCAGGCGCTGGTCGCGAAGTCCAGCCTCGCCTCTCCCCGGCGGGCGGTGAGCGGGCTCGACTCCGCGCGGATGGCCATGGTGATCGCGGTGCTCGCCCGCCGGGCCGAGGTGCCACTCGGTGGGTACGACGTGTACGCCTCGACCGTGGGCGGCGCCAGACTCACCGAGCCGTCCGGCGATCTCGCACTGCTGCTCGCCCTGGCGAGTGCCGCCCACGACGTCCCGCTTTCCCCCGGCACGGTGGCCATCGGCGAAGTGGGGCTCGCCGGTGAGATCCGTCGCGTGGTGGGGCTTGGCCGAAGGCTGGCCGAGGCCGAGCGCATGGGCTTTCGCCGGGCGCTCGTCCCGCCCGATCCGGGCCCGGTGCCGGCCGGGCTCGACGTGGTGGAAGTCGGCTCCGCCGCCGACGCGTTGGAACGTTCAATCGGGACTCGCCCTTCGGGCGGTACTCGTGGACAATAGAGAGACACTCATGTCCGCATGGCGCCTGGTGGCAACCTTGACCAAAGACCGTAAACTGTCGCGGAACGCTGACGACACGTCACATGGGGGATTTCGTGGCAGCAAGTGAGCGGGGTAGAGCAGAACCGGAGCTTCGGCGCGCCCTGGCCGCCGTGGCTCCGGGCACAGCGCTCCGGGAGGGCTTGGAACGCATCCTGCGGGGCCGCACCGGTGCGCTCGTCGTCCTGGGCAACAGCCCGACGGTCCAGTCCATCTGCACCGGTGGTTTCCCGCTCGACGTCGAGTTCTCCGCGACCGGCCTGCGCGAGTTGGCCAAGATGGACGGCGCGATCATCCTGAACGAGGACGGCACGAGGATCGAGCACGCCGCCACCCAGCTCGTCCCGGACCCGACGATCAGGACGAACGAGTCCGGCACCAGGCACCGCACCGCCGAGCGGACCGCGAAGCAGACCGGCTACCCGGTGATCTCGGTCAGCCAGTCGATGCAGATCGTGGCGATCTACGTGACGGACCTTCGTTACGTACTGGAGGACGCGGGCCAGATCCTGTCCCGAGCGAACCAGGCACTCGCCACGCTGGAGCGGTACAAACTGCGCCTCGACGAGGTGTCCGGAACGCTCTCCGCACTCGAGATCGAAGACCTCGCCACCGTCCGGGACGTGGCCACCGTGGCACAGCGCCTCGAGATGGTCCGCCGCATCTCCGACGAGATCACCGGCTACGTCGTGGAACTCGGCACCGACGGACGCCTGCTGAGCCTCCAGCTCGACGAGCTCGTCGCCGGTGTCGACAACGACCGCGAACTCATCGCCCGCGACTACGTCAACGGCGACTCGGGCGAACGTGCCGCGTCCGCGGCTCTCGAACAGCTGGACGCGCTGTCCGCCACCGGGCTGCTCGACCTCGACTCGGTCGCCCGCGCACTTGGATTCCCCACCGCACCCGAAGCGCTCGACGCCGCGGTCAGCCCTCGCGGCTACCGGCTGCTCACCCGCATTCCACGGCTGCCGATGTCCATCATCGACAACCTCGTCCGGCACTTCGGCGGGCTCCAGAAGCTGCTCGCGTCCAGCGTCGACGACCTCACCGCCGTCGGCGGCATCGGCGAATCCCGCGCCCGCAGCGTCCGCGAAGGGCTGTCCCGCCTGGCCGAGTCCAGCATCCTCGAACGCTACGTCTGACCGGCGAATCCGGGAACGCTTGGCGATCAGCCATGGACGTGGCGATCGCTCAGACCAACTCGACCAAGTCGGCGACCGACTTGACGACGTGAGCCGGCCGGTAGGGGTACCGCTCGACCTCCTCGCGGCGGGTCGAGCCGGTAAGGACGAGGTAGGTCAGCAGGCCCGCCTCGATACCGGCGACGACGTCGGTGTCCATGCGGTCGCCGACCATCGCCGTCCCCTCGGAGTGGGCGTCGATCCGGTTGAGCGCGCTGCGGAACATCATCGGGTTCGGTTTGCCGACGTAATACGGCTCGGCCTTGGTCGCTTTGGTGATCATCGCCGCGACCGCGCCGGTGGCCGGAAGGGAGCCTTCCGGCGAGGGCCCGGTCGGGTCGGGGTTGGTGGCGATGAATCGGGCACCGGCCTCGATGAGCCGGACGGCCTTCGTGACCGCCTCGAACGAGTACGTCCGCGTCTCGCCGAGCACGACGTAGTCGGGCTTCATGTCGGTCATGACATAGCCGATGTTGTGCAATGCGGTCGTCAGCCCGGCTTCGCCGATGACGTACGCCGAGCCGCCGGGGTGCTGGTCGTCGAGGAACTTCGCGGTCGCCAGGGCGGACGTCCAGATCGAGTTCTCCGGCACGTCCAAACCTGCGTTCACCAGCCGGGCACGCAAGTCTCGCGCCGTGTAGATCGAATTGTTCGTCAGGACAAGGAATCGGCGCTCGCGCTCCTTGAGCCGGTCAATGAACTCCGCCGCTCCCGGTATGGCTTGGCCCTCGTAGATCAGAACCCCGTCCATGTCGGTCAGCCAGTTGGTGACTTCGCGCTCGCTCACGGCGCCTAGCCTGCCACGCCCGGTTGCGCGCGGGTGTGAACCGGCCGTGTCGGCTGCGCAACAATGCTGGGCGTGACGCCGTCCTCCTCGCTCTCGGCTTCGTCGCTGACGTGCTGGTACGACCGCCACGCCCGCGACCTGCCGTGGCGTGCCGCCGATCGCACACCATGGGGTGTGCTGGTCAGCGAGATCATGCTGCAGCAGACCCCGGTGCAGCGGGTCCTGCCTGCCTGGCGGGACTGGCTGGACCGGTGGCCGGCGCCGGCTGATCTGGCAGCCGACACACCGGCTGACGCCATCCGGGCGTGGGGACGGCTCGGCTATCCGCGCCGCGCGCTGCGGCTGCATTCGGCGGCGACGATCATCACCGAGCGCCACGGGGGTGCCGTCCCACGGTCATTCGATGCACTCCGAGCCCTTCCCGGGATCGGTGACTACACGGCCGCGGCCGTGGCGGTGTTCGCGTTCGGCGAGCGGCATGCCGTGCTCGATACGAACGTCCGGCGGGTGCTCACTCGCGCGGTCACCGGTGCTGCGTCACCGCCCGCCTCGACGACGGCGGCCGAGCGCGCGCTGGCCGAGGCGTTGCTGCCCGACGACGGGCCGGCCGCGGCCCTGTGGTCGGTCGCCGCCATGGAACTGGGCGCTCTGGTATGCACGGCTCGGAGCCCGGACTGTGCTGCGTGCCCGCTCGCCGGCGGCTGTGCGTGGCGTGCGGCCGGCTACCCCGGGAACGGGACGCCGTCCCGCCGTGCTCAATCGTGGAAAGGCACCGACCGGCAGGCGCGGGGACGGCTCATGGCTGCGTTGCGCGAGGCCGACGGCCCGGTGGCTCGGGATCAGTTGGATCAGTTATGGCCGGACGCGGCACAGCGCGGACGTGCCCTTGCCGCACTGGTAGCCGACGGTCTTGTCCGAGCCACCGAAGCCGGATACACATTGCCGGAGTGACGCCCGTCCCGTTGCGCGGCTATTAACTGCGCTGCGCGGCATACTGACGTGGCTTGGCCGGAAAGTCCGTGCCGAACATGGTCATTCTTAGGCGGCGGTCGGGAGGGCGTTCACCCAGTCGACGATGTCGGACGTCGACGCACCCGGTGTGAAGATCTTGGCCACGCCGAGTTCGTCAAGCAACGGGATGTCCGCCTCGGGGATGATGCCGCCGCCGAAGACCACGATGTCGGAGGCGTCGCGCTCGGCCAGTAGCTCGATGACTTTCGCGAACAGCGTCATGTGTGCGCCGGAGAGCACGGAGAGCCCGATGGCGTCGGCGTCCTCCTGAATCGCGGCCTCAACGATCTGCTCCGGAGTCTGGTGCAGCCCGGTGTAGATCACCTCGACGCCGGCGTCGCGCAGCGCCCGGGCCACGACCTTCGCGCCGCGATCGTGCCCGTCCAGGCCGGGCTTGGCCACCACAACCCTGCGTGGGCGTTCACTCATCATGAATTGCAGGGTAATCGCTCGTCGCGCGCGGGTGTCACCTACCTGCCGTGATGGCTACGGTCAGCTCAGTGGAAACCCGCAGATCTCGGCCACGCTCTCCGATAGACGTCCACTGAGCTCCGCGTACGCCTCGCCGGCCTCGGCCCGGCTCATCGTGCCAACGGTGTCCGAGCCGTTCGCTTCGGCCACCGCCTGCATGAGCAGCCGCATCTGCGACCAGTCCGCCCTGGTCTCCTCCGGCGCGAGCGGCTCGATGTCTTTGATCGTGTGTATCGCAGCCAACACCGCTTCGTCATCGGCGTCGATGTCCGCACTGAGGCTCGGTTTCGCGCTCTCCAGCACCGAGCAGTACTCCTCCGGAGAACTGCCGTTCACGTAGGTTCCCTTGCTCGGTCCGGACCCTGCGGGTTCGGAGGTGCCGTCACCACCGCAGCCCGCGATCGCTGCCCCGACGATCGCGATCGACGCTATCGCCGCAATGACCCGGATCTCCCAGTGCGAGCCCCCTCGTGGGCGCATCGTGATCTTCCCCCATGAGTTCGTTTCTACCCCGAACGATCAGTTCGGCCAGGGCGAAGATAACCGTCCGAGCGGATTCCCGCGACCCGAAGGAACGAAGATCAGTCTAGGTAAGATCCAAAGTCTCAAAATTTGAGACGACAGCACCTATGCCGCCCTACGGTCACGTCACTGCAGGTCACAACAAGGTCACGGTTTGGTACCCATCGCACCACAAGTGCATCTGGAACGGTGCCTTTGCGACTCTCCACTGACAGGGCTTGGCTATCTGCGCGTCGTCGGTTATTGTCACCCGGACCCCTGCAACAAGACCGAGAGGCACATACCGTGTCGCAAGGCCGCTCAAGTTCCGGTCGACACTGTCGCCGACGCCAGCGAGTCTCGTTCCCGGCAATCATCGGGACGTTCACGGTGGCCGCCGCCACAACAGGCGTAGTCACCATGCCGGAGGAGGCGTTGTCCACCGCCGTCGCGGAGGGAAAGATCGCCCCAGATCGGCCGCAGAGCGAACAGGTGCTGCAGGGGACTCGGCTCACCGCCACCGATACGGGTTCGCTCGACGCGATCGTCGCCGCCAGCGGCACGATCGCCAGCGAAAGCACCGAAGGTATCGAGCAGGCCCACGAAACGATCCGGCAGGAGCAACGCCAGAAGGCCGCCGAGCGGGAGGCCCGACGTACCCGCGAAGCCCGCAAGTATGTCCGGCCGCTCGAGGGCTACCGCGTCTCGGCGTCGTTCGGCTCCACCGGCTCACTCTGGGTCGGCGCACACACCGGGATCGACCTGTCCGCCAGCTACGGCAGCAGTGTCGTGTCGGTAACCACCGGTGAGATCATCTTCGCGGGCTGGGACGGTTCGTACGGTTACAAGATCGTGGTGCGGCACTGGGACGGAACCGAGACGTGGTACTGCCACCTGTCCCGCATCATCCAGCGCTCCGGCACCGTCTCGCCGGGCGACGTGATCGGCGCGGTCGGCTCCACCGGCAACTCGACCGGGCCGCACCTGCACTTCGAGGTGCATCCAAGCGGCGGCGGCGCGATCGACCCCCGCCCCTTCATGGCCGACATGGGCGTCGACATCTAGTCGAGCTACCTGTCGGTTATAGAAAGACCTGTCATTTTCCGGGCGTGGCCCGCGGTCGCACGGTGCGCGGCGAGTTGCGGTGGTTCTCGTCGGCCAGCAGTCGTTCGAGCACCTCGCCTGTCACATCGGCTCGTCGTCTGGGCTCATAGGGACGAGTACAACCACGCGAGGAGGACACAATGCAGTTCGTAGAAGCCGCCGAGGCCGCCGACGAAGCGACGATGCGGACGATGCTGGCCGCCGATCCCGGGCTGCGCGATCGGCACCCAGATCTGGTTTCGCGGATGGCCGAGGCGCGCAACTGGTCAACGGTCCGGCTGTTGATCGATCTTGGCTTCGGCGTCAATGGTGTCACCGCCGCCGGCGCCACCGCCTTGCACGATGCGGCGGCAGCGGGCGAGTTGTCGATCGCGCGCCTGCTGGTCGAGCACGGAGCCGACCACACCTCCCGCGAACCCGAGTTCAACGCGCAGCCGGCGGGCTGGGCGCAGTACTTCAAGAACGCGGAAACCCAGAAATATCTCGAGTCCCTGCCCTGATTCCGCGCCCCGCCCAATCACGTGGCATCAGGCCCCCGACTCGTCGGAATAGGGCTCGCCATCTCACTTGGCACCGACGGTCGTTGACCTCAACCGAACGCCGAGATGGAGTTGCGCAAAGAGCGCCGTTCACCGCTCCGTTCGGTTGAGGAGCGCGGACGCGAGGCGGTGGACGCGGTCGGACCCGCGGACAACGTCGATCCTGACGATCTTGTCACCTGCGACGGTGAAGGCCATGACGGAGAACGGCCGCCCGTCGCGGATGATCAACGTTCCGATCGCGCCGTTGACCAGGGCGGGGCGCAGTTGGCCACCACGTGGGGCGCGGGACTGCTTGGCCACGGCCGGCGCGCCCCGGACGACGGTTGGCGGCCGGGTGGCGCCGAAGTCGGTGCGCAGGACGACGTCGGGGTCGAGGACCTGGATGAGGGCGTCGAAGTCGCCATTCCACGCAGCAGCGTAGAAGGCACGGACGACCTGCCGCTGGCGGGCTAGATCCGGATCGGGTGATGGGATCTCGGCACCGTGCACCCGGCGCCGTGCCCGGCTGGCGAGTTGCCGCGTGGCGGCCACGGTGCGGCCCACGATGCCGGCGATCTCCTCGAAGGGCAGTTCGAACATGTCGTGCAGCACGAACGCCAAACCGCTCGGCGGGAGTGAGCTGGTCGAGCACGACGAGCAGGGCCAAGCTCACCGAGTCGGCCAGCAACGCCTCCTGCTCAGGGTCGAGGTCCCCGTCCGGGATCACCACCAAATCGGGCAGCTGCGCGAATGACTCCTCCCGGCGGCGTCGGCGGGAGCGCAACATGTGCAGGCACTCCCGGGCGACGACAGTGGTCAACCATCCGCCGAGGTTGTCGATCTGCTCCGCATCGGACCGGCTCAGCCGCAGCCAGGCATCCTGGACAGCGTCGTCCGCGTCAGCCAGCGAGCCGAGCATTCGATAGGCCACCGCCCGCAGCCTGGGTCGGTGCTGCTCAAAGCGCGCGGCCAGCCACTCGTTCTCGTCCATCGGTCACACCATCCCATCGCCAGGCCCGCAGAGGTGAACCCTCAGACACGGCGAATGTGACACACCTGGCCCGGCTCACACCACGCACTGAGGTCGTCACCCTTGCGGAGAGAGCAGCTCGGCCAGCTCGAGCCAGCGCTCCTCGAGGCCCTCCCGCTCGGCCACGACGGATCGAAGGGTGGCGTCGAGCTGTTGAACCCGCTCGGCATTCGTCGCGTGCTCGGCCAGTTCGGCGTGAAGGGACGTCTCCTGCTTGGTGAGTTTGTCCACGTCACGCTCGAGCCGGGCCAGCTCCTTGCGCGCCGCCCTCAGCTCCGATCCGGACAGGCCGTCGGCCAAGGACGGCGTCCCGTCCCTGGCGGCATCGTCGGCTTCGACGGATGAACGCCGCAGCTCCACATAGTCGTCCACACCACCCGGGAGGTGCACAAGGGAACCGTCACCCGGCAGCGCCCAGAGCGAGTCGGTCACCCGCTCCAGGAAGTACCTGTCATGGCTGACGACGACCATCGTGCCGGGCCAGCCGTCCAGCAGGTCCTCGAGCACGGTCAGCGTCTCGATATCGAGGTCGTTGGTCGGCTCGTCGAGCAACAGGACGTTCGGCTCGGCCATCAGCAGGCGCATCAGTTGCAGCCGGCGGCGCTCTCCTCCGGAAAGGTCACGCACCGGCGTCCACTGCGCCGAGCCGGGGAAGCCGAACCGCTCGAGCAGCTGACCCGCCGTCATCTCCTTGCGGCCGACGCGCACGACGCGGGAGATCTCTTCTACTGATTCGAGCAGGCGGGCCTCGCCGTCCAGCTCGGTCACCTCTTGGCTGAGGTAGGCCGGCACGACGGTCCGTCCCGCCCTGACCTTGCCGTCGTCCGGACGGAGCTGACCGGCCAGCAGACGCAGCAGGGTCGTCTTGCCCGACCCGTTGACTCCGACGATTCCGGCCCGATCGCCCGGGCCGAGCCGCCAGGTCACACCGTCCAGTAGGGCGCGGCCGTCCGGAAGCCGGACCGACGCGTGCTCGACCTCGTACACCGTCTTACCGAGCCGGGCGGTCGCGAACCTGGCCAGCTCGTACCGGTCGCGCGGCGGCGGCTCACCGGCGATCAGCTCGTTCGCCGCGTCGATCCGGAACTTGGGTTTGGACGTGCGGGCCGGCGGGCCGCGGCGCAGCCAGGCAAGTTCCTTGCGCAGCAGGTTCGTCCGTTTGGCCTCGGTCGCGGCGGCGATCCGCTCGCGTTCGGCGCGTGCCAACACGTACGCCGAGTAGCCACCCTCGTACGTGTTCACGTCGCCGCCGACGATCTCCCACACGCTCCCGCACACGGTGTCCAGCAGCCAGCGGTCGTGCGATACAACGACCACGGCCATCGCCGAGGCGGCCAGATGCCGTGCGAGCCAGTCGATGACCTCGATGTCGAGGTGATTCGTCGGCTCGTCGAGCAGCAGCAGGTCGAGATCGGCCACCAGCAGCCGGGCGAGCGCGACACGTCGCCGCTCCCCGCCGGACAGTGGCCCGATCACGGTGGCCAGCGGGATGCCGGCCAGCAGGTGGTTGAGCACGGCGCGGATCCGGGCGTCTCCGGCCCACTCGTGCTCGGGACGGTCACCGACGACGGCGGTCCGAACGGTCGCTCCCGGGTCGAGGGTGTCGTACTGGCTCAGCAGGCCGACGCGTAGGCCGCCGGTGTGTGTCACGCGGCCCGAGTCCGGCGCGACGTCCCGGGCCAGCACACGTAGCAGCGTGGACTTGCCGGCGCCGTTGCGGCCGACGACGCCGATGCGCTCACCGGCTGCAACGCCGAGTGACAGGTCGTGCAGCACGGGCCGCGTCCCGTAGTCGAGCGTCGCCGACTCGAGGTTGACCAGATTCACCGCCATGACGCCGGACATTCTCTCATCCGGTGCACGCTTCCCTGATCGTGTGCGATTCGTGCCGTCCGGCACCACAGGCCGCACATGGTTAAGAGACCAGGTGCCGGGTCATCCGACGATGCGGGCGCCGGGCACCGGACCCCGAACCCGTACGACGTCTGCGCCGACTGACGCAGATGTCAGTGCGACGGACAGGTCAAGCGCTTGATCGCTGTCGCGGGCGAGGAAGACACATGTCGGCCCCGAGCCGGAGACGATGCCTGCCATGGCACCGAACTCCATGCCCGTCTCCAGCGTGGTTCGCAAGGCGGGTTCGAGAGAGCACGCGGCCTGCTCGAGATCGTTGTGCAGGGCGGCGGCGAGCCGATCCGGATCTCCGGCCCGCAGCGCGGTGACGATGTCGTGGCCGACGGCCGGCGCCGGGACGTCCTGGTCCTTCCGAAGCCGGTCGAACTCGCGGTACACGGCCGGCGTGGACAGCCCGCCGGTCGCGACCGCCAGCACCCAATGGAAGACGCCGTCCACCATGACGGACGTCAACTGCTCGCCGCGGCCGGTGCCCAGCGCCGTCGCACCCTCGAGGGAGAACGGCACGTCGCTGCCGAGCCGCGCGGCCAGCCGGAACATCTCGGCACGCCCGAGGCCGGTCTCCCACAACGCGTCGACCGCGACAAGTGCGGCGGCCGCGTCCGCACTGCCGCCGGCCAGCCCGCCGGCGACGGGGATCGACTTGCGGATGTGCAGTCGCGCGCCGGCGTGCACGCCGGTGTATTCGGCAACCGCCGCCGCGGCACGTGCTGCGAGGTTCGACGCGTCCGTCGGCACCCGGTCGGCCTGCAGACCATCGACCTCCACGCTGATCTCGTCCCCGTGCTGCGCCTCCACCTGGTCGTGCAACGAGACGGCGTGGAAGATCGTGGCAAGCTCGTGATATCCGTCCGGCCTGACCGGCCCGACGGATAGCACGAGATTGATCTTGGCGGGAGCCTGAGCGATCACCCGCGTCCGTACCGATTCCATGTCGGAACGACCGTATCTCCACCGCCGCGAATCAGCCACGCCACGGTCCGAATGACCACGTAAAGCTGGCGTTTCCCGGCCAAACCACGGCTGTAGAACGGGCAAAGCATGGAAACGCCGCGCAAAGGCGGCGCTACGAAGCCATTCGGCTGGCGATGCGCGCGAAATCCTCGACGGAGAGTTGCTCACCGCGCGTCTTCGGGTCGACGCCGGCCGCATGCAGCACGTCCTCCGCCGCGGCAGCCGAGCCCGCCCAAGAGCTCAGCGCGGCGCGCAGCGTCTTGCGTCGCTGCGCGAAAGCCGCGTCGACGACGGCGAACACGGCCTCCCGATCCGCCTCCGAAGGCGGTTCGCGCCGGCGCATGGCCACCAGGCCGGAATCGACGTTCGGCGCCGGCCAGAACACCGTCCGGCTCACCAGCCCGGCAGGACGCACGTCCGCGTACCAGGCCGCCTTCACCGACGGCACACCGTAGGTCCGCGAGCCAGGTGGCGCGGCGAGCCGGTCGGCGACCTCCTTCTGCACCATCACCAGTACTCGGCTCAGCGTCGGGTACGCCTCCAGCAGGTGTAGCAGCACCGGCACCGCCACGTTGTACGGGAGATTGGCGACGAGCGCAGTCGGCGGTGGGCCCGGGAGGGACGTCACCCGCATCGCGTCGGCGGCGACGACGTCGAGGCGGTCGGCCAGCTCCGGCGCGAACTCCGCCACGGTGGACGGCAGCGCTTCGGCCAGCGTCTCGTCCACCTCGATGGCGATGACGTGCTTCACCTCGGGCAATAGTGCCAAGGTCAACGAGCCGAGGCCGGGGCCGACCTCCACGACCACGTCGTTCGGCCCGACGTCGGCGACGCGCACGATCCGGCGCACCGTGTTGGCGTCGACGACGAAGTTCTGCCCGCGGGTCTTCGTCGGCCGAATACCCAACTCGCCCGCCAGACGGCGCACGTCAGCTGGACCGAGTAGGCGCACCCCCCAACTCTATGGGTCGCCACGCCACTAGGCGTAGCGACATCACACCACCCACGCATGCATGGTGCGATGTGGCTGGGCCTGCCGAACGTGATCGAACTACATGCGGCTAGGTCGGGAGGCCGAGCTTGTCGGCGCAGGCCGGCCAGGCGCCGTACCCGCCGCGGTCGTCCCGCAGCTTGATGGCGATGCGGATCTGCTCCTCACGGCTGTTCTCGTGCGGGTAGCCCGAGCCGCCGTAAGCCTGCCACGTCTGAAGGTTGAACTGCAGGCCGCCGTAGTAGCCGTTGCCGGTGTTGATCGACCAGTTGCCGCCGGATTCGCACTGCGCCAGCGCGTCCCACACGCTCTCGTCGGAGATTGCGGGACGCTCCTGGGTGCCGACGCGCACGATCCGGTTGGTCGGCTCGGTCACGACCTCCTCGGACACCACGTCGCGCTCGGTCTCCTCGCCGTTGACGTAGACGATCTCGATTACCTGCTTCTTCTCACCGTCGGCGCCCTCCTGCTCAACCGACGTCTGGTCGACGAAAAGCGAATCGTCGGGCTCCTCCACCGTCTCGTACTCGATCGGGACGGTGACGGTCTCCTTCTCGGTCGTCACGCGGTCGACGGTCACCGTCGAACCCGCCGTCACCCTCGACTCGAGCGCGGGCTTGACCCGGTCCCGGTCGCCGAGCGAGACCTCGAGGTCGCGCAGCGCCTGGCGAACCGTGATCGCCGTCGTCGTCACCTGACGTTCGTCGCCGCCGACCACGAGTGAGATCGTCTTCGGCGTGCGGATCTTGAGGTCGAGTCCTTGGCGGCCGATGCTGAGCGACCGCGAGACCGAAATCTCCGCGCCCGGTGCGCGGATGCCCATCGCCACCAGCAATTCGTCGACCGACAGCGCGGTCGTCCAGAACTCGCGCGGCACACCGTCGAGCACCACGCCGACCTGGCGGCCATATCGCACGTCGACTTGGGTGCCGTCTTGGATCTGGCTTTCCTCCGACGGGACGACCTGATCGTTCGGTCCGAGTTCGACACCATGGTCGGCCAGAACGTCCCCCACCGTGTCACCGAAGGTGTGCACGGTCTCGGTCTTGCCGTCGATCGTCAGTTCAACGGTGTTGTTGAACGTCGCATAAGCCGTGGCACCGCCAACTAGCGCAGTGACCACAGCAACATTGATCAATATGGTCGTAACGGACGGTCGCAAACGTATCCCACCCAGATCGTACGGTCCGGCTCATATAGGCCCGGCTAACGTCACGGAACGGTAACGGGTTCTCCGACGGATGCCAAACTACCAGTCCCCTATCGCCGCTTTTGTAGCGGTTTCGAGGGCCGCGCACGTCTCAATCAGCCCCATCCCGAGCACATCCGCCACGGTACGGACCGTATGCGGCATGAGGTACGGTGCGTTCGTCTTGCCCCGGTGCGGATGGGGTGTGAGGAACGGCGAGTCGGTCTCGACGAGCACCTGACCAGGCGGTACCACGCGCAGCGCCGCACGAAGCGCCTCGTTGTTCTTGAACGTGAGCGGGCCGGCGAACGACAGGAACCAGCCCCGCCCGGCACACACCTCGGCGAAATCGGCGTCGCCGGAGAAGCAATGAAAGATCACGACCGGTGGCAACGCCGAGTCATCCAGGATGCGCAGCACGTCTTCGTGCGCGTCGCGGTCGTGGATCACCAGGGCTTTGTTGCGGCGGCGGGCGATCTCGATGTGCGCGCGGAACGACTGCTCCTGAGCGTCGCGCCCCTCCGGGCCGGTGCGAAAGAAGTCCAGCCCGGTTTCGCCGATGGCGCGGACGCGTTCGGATGCGCCGGCGATTGCGTCGATCTCGTTCAGTGCATCGTCCAGCGCGCTGCGCGAGCGTCCGGCACTGCCGCGGACGGTGAGTCGAGGTGCCTCGTTGGGATGCAGCGCGACCGCGGCCACCACGGTGTCGAACCGGGTCGCCGCCTCCACCGCCCACGCCGAACCGTCCAGGTCGGTCCCGACCTGCATCACCCGCCGGACGTTCACGGCCGCGGCCTCGGTCAGGATGCGTTCGGCCCGCTGCCAGTCGCCCTCGCTGTGCACACCGCCGTCCCGCGACATGTCGAGGTGGCAGTGCGTGTCGGTCACCGGCCCGGGAAGCGGTTCGGGAGCTGGTGGTCGGTCAAGCACGGACACGGTTCTCCAGCCGGGCGAGCTCCTCGTCGACGACCGACGTGTCTAGCTTGGTGAACACCGGCGTCGGCCGCTCGATCGGCGTACCCGGCGTGATCGGCGTCGACTCCCAGCGGGCCGCACCACGCTCGTCGTCCAGCATCAGCACCGGATAACCGGGCCCGCCGTCCAGATCGTCCACCTCGCGAACCTCGGGCCGGTCCGACCAGCGTCCCGTCCCGCCGAGTGCGGCATGAACCTTGTCCGCCGAGTGCGGCAGGAACGGCGAGAGCAGCGCCTTGCAGTCGTCGGCAGCCTGAGCTGCGACGTGCAGCACGGTACGCATGCGGTCCGGATCAGTGTTCTTCAGCTTCCACGGCTCCTGCTGCGACAGATACGCGTTGGCCTCGCTCACCACGCGCATCGCCTCGGAGATGGCCGCCTTCTGCCGGTGCTTGCCGATCAGTTCGCCGACGGTGCCGAAAGCATCCTTCGTCGTGGTCAGCAATGCACGGTCGGGATCGCCGAGCTCGCCGGGCTCGGGGATGCTGCCGATGTTCTTCGCGATCAATGAGGCGGTCCGGTTGACGAGGTTGCCCCACCCGGCGACCAGTTCGTCGTTGTTCCGCCGGACGAACTCCGAGAACGTGAAGTCGGTGTCCTGCGTCTCCGGTCCGGCGACCGCGATGAAGTAGCGCAGCGCGTCCGCGTCGTACCGGGACAGCACGTCGTTCACGTAGATCACGACGCCGCGGGACGACGAGAACTTGCGGCCCTCCATGGTCAGGAACTCGCTCGACACCACCTCGGTCGGCAGATTGAGCGTCCCGTACTGGCCGGGCTCGCCGCCGCGGGCGCCCTGCCCGTTGTAGCCGAGCAGTTCGGCCGGCCAGATCTGCGAGTGGAACGTGATGTTGTCCTTGCCCATGAAGTAATACGACCGCGCATCCGGATCGCACCACCAGTTCCGCCACGCGTCGTCGTCACCGCTTCGACGCGCCCACTCGATGGACGCCGACAGGTACCCGATCACCGCGTCGAACCACACGTAGAGCCGCTTGTTCGGGTTGTCCTCCCATCCAGGTAGCGGCACCGGGACACCCCAGTCAATATCGCGGGTCATCGCGCGCGGGCGCATGTCGTCGAGCAGGTTCAGGCTGAACTTGAGCACGTTCGGCCGCCAGTCAGTCCTGGTCTGCAGCCACGAGCCGAGCGAGTCGACCAGCGCCGGCAGGTCGAGAAAGAAGTGCTCGGTCTCGATGAACTTCGGCGCCTCGCCGTTGATCCGGCTCCTCGGGTCCTTGAGCTCGATCGGGTCGAGCTGGTTGCCGCAGTTGTCGCACTGGTCGCCGCGGGCGCCGTCGTAGCCGCAGATCGGGCAGGTCCCCTCGATGAACCGGTCCGGCAGCGTGCGTCCGGTGGACGGTGAGATCGCTCCCTGCGTCGTCTTCTCGATCATGTAGCCGTTGCGGTGCAGGGTCCGGAACAGCTCCTGCGCGACCGCGTAGTGGTTATGGGTCGTCGTCCGGGTGAACAGGTCGTACGTCAGCCCGAGGTCGTGCAGGTCGTTCACGATCAGCCTGTTGTAGCGGTCGGCGAGCTCCCGCGCGCCGACGCCTTCCTTCTCGGCCTGTACCAGGATCGGCGTGCCGTGCTCGTCCGTGCCGCTGACCATCAGCACGTCGTGACCGGCCATGCGCATGTACCGGCTGAAAACGTCGGAGGGGACGCCGAAACCGGATACGTGGCCGATGTGGCGTGGCCCGTTGGCGTAGGGCCAGGCCACGGCCGTCAGTACATGCTGAGTCATGGTCCCGATCGTAGAGGCAGCGCGACGATC